>JAFAGM010000128.1 GCA_023422775.1 Pseudomonadota bacterium | reverse complement strand
GCGTGAAGCCGTCGCGCTGGACGGCGCCCATCAGCTTGTTGATCTGCTTTCGGTGCAGCAGCAGTTTGCGCGGCCGCTTTGGCTCATGGTTGAAGCGGTTGGCCTGCAGGTATTCCGGAATATTGGCGTTGATCAGCCATATCTCGCCGTTCTTGGAATCCGCATAGGACTCCGCAATCGTGGTCTTGCCGTTGCGGATCGACTTCACTTCCGTGCCCGTCAGTGCAATGCCGGCCTCGACGGTGTCGTCGATCGCATAATTGAACCGGGCCTTGCGGTTTTCGGCGACAACCTTGATCGGGCGCTCGTTCTTCTCGGCCACATCAAGCCTTCTTGAGGAGATCACGGATCTCGGTCAGCAGCTCTTCCTGCTTGGTCGGCTTCGGCGGCTCGCTCGGCGCAACCGCTTCCTTGCGCTTGAGCTGGTTCATGGCGCGAATCACCATGAACAGCACGAAGGCGACGATGAAGAAGTTCAGCGTCAGCGTCAGGAAATTACCCCAGGCCAACACCGCGCCCTGCTTTTTGGCGTCGGCCAGATTGGTCGCCGTCACCGCACCCGACAGGCCCGTGTAATAGTTGGAGAAGTCGAGACCGCCGGTGATCGCGCCGATGACCGGCATGATGATGTCGCCGACCAGCGAGGTGACGATGGCGCCGAAGGCCGCACCGATGATGACGCCGACGGCGAGGTCGACGACATTGCCCTTCATCGCAAATTCGCGGAATTCCTTCAGCATGTTTATTTCCTCTGTTCGATCGCGGGGCGAAGCGGATAGCTGCCTTAGTTGATCAGGCCGGCATGCACCATGGCGTCGCGGATCACCTTGCCGGTTGGCGGCGTAACATTCATCAACGGCAGGCGCACTTCTTCCTCGAGCCGCCCGAGCAGCTTGAGGCCATGCTTGGCGCCCGCAAGGCCGGGTTCCTTGAAGACGGCATCATGCAGCGGGGTCAGACGGTCCTGGATCTTCAGTCCGGTGGTATAATCACCCTGCATGACGGCTGACATCAGGTCGGCGCACAGTTTTGGCGCCACGTTGGCGACCACCGAAATGCAGCCGTGTCCGCCTGCCGCCATATAGGCCAGCGCGGTCATGTCTTCGCCGGACAGCTGGATGAAGTCCGGCCCCATCGCATGACGTTGCTGCGACACCCGGGCCAGATTGGCGGTGGCGTCCTTCACGCCGGCGATGTTCTTCAACTCGAACAGCCGGGTCATGGTCTCGACCGACATATCGACGACCGAACGCGGCGGGATGTTGTAGATGATGATCGGGATTCCGATCGCGTCGTTCACCGCCTTGAAGTGCTGATACATCCCTTCCTGGGTCGGCTTGTTGTAGTACGGCGTCACGACCAGTACGGCATCGGCGCCGGCCTTTTCGGCGTGAACGGCCAGATCGATGGCTTCGCGCGTCGAATTCGAGCCCGCGCCGGCGATCACGGGCACGCGTCCTTTCGCCTCATCGATGCACATCTCGACGACCCGATGATGCTCGGCATGGCTCAGCGTCGGGCTTTCGCCTGTCGTGCCCACGGGAACGAGGCCGTGCGACCCCTGCTCGATTTGCCAGCTGATGAGACCCCGGAAGGCCGCCTCATCCAGCGCGCCGTTCTTGAATGGCGTGACCAAGGCGGTGAGCGATCCCCGAAACTTTGTCTTGGCTGCCATGGACTTCCTCCAAACGCTTTAGGTACGGCGCGACCGAAACCAGATTTCAATTCATATCGAGTCTGGCGATCAGGCGAAAGAGCCGCGCATGGCCCTAGCACCTTGTTTCAACGCCCTTTCCTGGCTCAAATGATACCGTCAGGCTCGAAATGCCTTCAGCCGCGATTTTGCCGTGGTGTTGGCGCAAACAGTGCAGGCTGTGAAGCTTTAGCAATTTGTCCACATATTCAATCAAATAGATGCAGGGCCAGAGCGATTGAACGATTCGCCGCCGCAGAGGAAAGCCGTGACCCCTTCCGCCCGCGCAGCCACATTTCGGTCGACCGCACTGGCCACGAGCCTTGCGCTGGCGATCGGGCTGCCCGCCCTCCCCCTGGAGGCCTGGGCCAGGTCCAAAGTTCCATTGCCGAAGCCTCGGCCGATCGCCCGCAGCGTGGTTCCCAAGACGACGGTGAACTCACATCCGACAGCGACCCCGCGCGCGAATACCACGGCCTCCCCTGTCGCGGCGGCCCCAGCCGCACCGGCGCCGGCCCCGCCGATACTGGCCCCCGCGACCCGCCAGCACGCCGCCCTGCCGCCTCCGCGCAAGCATGTGGTGCCGGCGGCGGTCGCCGCAACGTCCACGACCTCGCAGGCCGACAAGGACGTTCTGCAAACCATCATCGGGCTCGTGCGCAAGCAGAAAGCCTCCGATGCCACACAGGCACAGGCCGCGCTCTCGGATCCGGTTGCCCGCAAGCTTGCGGAATGGCTGATCCTGCGCAGCGACAACAACGGCGTTTCGGTCGAGCGCTACCGCGCGTTTGTCGCCGCCAATCCGAGCTGGCCGTCGCAGACGTTCCTGCGCCGGCGCATCGAGGCCGCGCTGTGGGACGACCGCCGCGACGATGCCACGATCCGGGCGTGGTTTGAAAACCAGTCGCCGCTCTCCGCCAAGGGCAAATTCTCGCTGGCGAAGGCCATGATCGCCCGCGGCGATCGCACCAACGCCGAGCGGCTGGTCCGCGAGGCCTGGCGCAACGACGGCATGTCGGAGGATACCGAAATCAATGTGATGAACCAGTTCGGGGCATTGCTGACGGCGGGCGACCACAAGGCGCGGATGGACACACTGCTTTACAGCACCGAGCAGGAAGCCGGCGGCATGCGCGCAGCCAAACGGCTGGGCGCAGGCCATGTCGCGCTGGCGAAGGCGCGCATCGCGGCCAACAAGAAATCATCCAACCTCAAGGCGCTGCTCGATGCGGTCCCGCGCGAGCTGCACAACGACCCCGGCTACATGCTCGCGAGGATCCAGTGGCTCCGTCGCGGGGAGAAGTTCCACGAGGCCGCACAGCTCATGCTGGCGGTGCCGAAAGATCCCAATCGTCTGCACAATCTCAACGAATGGTGGATCGAGCGGCGCCTGCTGTCGCGCAAGATGATCGATGTCGGCGAACACCGCACCGCCTACCTGATTGCGCGGGACGCGGCACTTCCGTCGCGCGACATCTACAAGACCGAACAGGAATTCACAGCCGGCTGGATCGCGCTTCGCTTCCTGAAGGATCCGGCGGTGGCCGCGCAGCATTTCGCCCGCATCGGCGTCGGCAGCGCCAATCCGACCGCGCTGGCGCGCGCCGGCTATTGGCAAGGCCGCGCGGCGGAAGCGGCAGGGCGCACGCAGGAGGCCCGCGCCGCCTATAGCCGCGCCGCCGAGCAGTCCACCAGCTATTACGGCCAACTGGCGCGCGCCAAGCTGGGGCTGCCGCAGCTCGAGTTGAACGGCGTCCCGAGCGGTCGCGGCCGCGGCGTCGAGCGGCTCGAAATCGTCCGCGCCGTGCAGTTGCTCTACGAACTCGACGAACGCGGGCTCGCGCTGCCGATCTTCAGCGACATGGGCGAGAACGGCGATCCCGACGCCCTGGTCGGGCTCGGCGAACTCACCTCACGCTACAGCGACGCCCGCGGGATGCTCCTGATGGGAAAGGCCGCGCTCAATCGCGGCCTGCCGTTCGACTTCTACGCCTACCCCGTCAACGGCATCCCCTCGTTCAAGCAGGTCGGCCCGCAGGTCGAGCCAAGCATCGTCTACTCGATCGCGCGGCAGGAGAGTGCGTTCAATCCGGCGGTGGTCTCGCCCGCGCAGGCCTACGGTCTGATGCAGGTGACGCCGGACGCCGGACGCTATGTCAGCAAGCGGGCCGGCATCAGCTTCGACCTCAACAGGATGAAGACCGACTCCGTGTACAACGCCATGCTCGGCGCAGCGGAACTCGGCGGGCTGATCGAGGATTACCGCGGCTCCTACATCCTGACATTCGCCGGCTACAATGCCGGCCGCGGCAGCGTCAGAAAATGGATCGAACGCTACGGCGACCCGCGCGACCCCAGGGTCGACGCCGTCGACTGGGTGGAACTGATTCCGTTCTCCGAGACGCGAAACTACGTACAGCGAATCATGGAGAACCTGCAGGTCTATCGCGCGCGATTCGGCGGCGGCACCAGGCTCCAGATCGAAGCCGACCTGCATCGCGGAGCCGTCGTCCAATAGCGGGTTTCGGCAGACTTGCTTTTCGCCGCCAGTTATCGGTGCCGATAGAAACCCTGCTGCTGACGCGCGAATGCGTATTGGGGATTTATCCCGCAATAGGCGTCAGTGCCGCTGGCAGTAGCCATGCATTGGGCGTAGCTGGAGAACTGGCAGTTGCCGGGATAGCCCCAGACGCGCCCTTGCAGGCAGTATCTGTCCTGAAGGGTCGCAGCGGGAACCGACGATAGCGATCGGGCGTGGCGATAACGCCGACCGCTTCGCGGCGACGTTGCCGCCGCACCCGCGTAAAATGGGTTCGGGTCGCACTGCGCAGCGCGGCCGGAAGCTGACGCCGCGCATTGGGCCATCGTGTAGTAGCTGCAATCGTAATAATCGCCGCCGCCCCAGGGAATGACGTGCATGCAAACGGGGAAAGCCGGGTCGTAGGTCTGAGCCCTGGCTGGTGCGGCTGCCCAAGCCATTCCCATCATCATAATCGTCAGAGCCAGAGCGCGCATGGCAACTTCCTCGAAAATCGACACACGCGTATGTTGCAAACCGGCATCACCGGCACAAGTCAATTCATTTTGCTCAAAGAATTCACTCCTCGCGGACGAACTTGGATGTAAAACACCCGTGGAGGCCGGCTGCGCCCGTATTCGGGACCAGCGAATGTCATCTGATCTCCAAAAAAGTCGGATAGACGCGAACAATCTCGGACGTAGCGTCAAGAAGCCGAGACGAGAATCGTAGAAGCGAACTCAAAGAGACGGCGGAATCGGACTTGGAAGTGGCCCAAGGGGCACGGACCTTTCGCTAGAGAACAGAACAAACCTGGGGATTAAAATGAAGATGATTAAGCGCCTTATTCTCGGTTCAGCCGCGGGTTTGGCCGCCATTGGCGGGGCTCAGGCTGCGGACCTGCCCGTCAAGGCCAAGGCGGTCGAGTATGTGAGGATCTGCTCCCTGTATGGTGCGGGTTTCTTCTATATCCCCGGCACCGACACCTGCATCAAGCTGGGCGGTTATCTGCGCGCTGAAACCGCATTCAACAGCACGCACTACAACGGCGCCTTCTCCGGACCGTTGGGCGCTCACAATCGCCTGTCGAACTATTACTCCATGCGCGCGCGTCAAAACTTGACCGTCGATACGCGTACCGCGACCGAATATGGCGTGGTCCGCACGTTCTTCGATGCGAACTTCACCTGGTCGTCGGGTTCGTACTCCGGCGCCGGCACGGGTGGTACCACGTACAGCGCGGCTGTCGGCAATGTTGGCAACCCCTCCGACAGTGGCATCGCCGGCGGCTCCGTTGGCATCAACTATGCGTTCATCCAGTTCGCCGGGTTCACGATGGGCAGATCGGTCTCCGCGTTCGATGCGCCCTGGGTCAACTATCCCGGCAACAACTTCGACGGCCTGGTCGGCGGCAGCGGCACGACCAATGGTATCAACCAGCTCACCTACACTGCACAGTTCGGCAACGGCATATCAGCCAGCTTTTCGGCCCAGGACCAGAGCGCGGTCGTGCAGTCGGGCATAATGAACCTGACGCGCGCAACGGCATCAGGCATACTGGGCGGCTCGAATGGTCTCAACAATTTCGGTGGCACGCGCGCTCCCGACCTGGTCGGCGTACTCAAGGTCGACCAGGCCTGGGGTGTGTTCCAGCTGTCGGCCGTTGCCCATAACAACCATGCGGCCTACTACGGCATCACCGAGGACACTGGTCATCCCGACGACAAGTGGGGCTGGGCCGTGCAGGGTGCCCTGCAGATCAAGAACATCCCGACCGGTGCGGGCGATGTGATCAACATGCAGGCCGTCTACACCGATGGTGCAACCCGATACAACCTGCAGAGTCTGGCCGCGGTCAGCTACTCGATGTTCGGCAGCGCCAGCACGCTCGGTGCTTACCAGAGCATCGGCTTTGCCAGCGCTCCGGATGCTGTATTCACGGGCACCTCTGGCGCAAACGGCACCGGGCTCGAGAACGTGACCACCTGGGGCTTCCGCGGTGGTTACACCCACAACTGGAATCCCTACTGGAACACTGGCATCTACGGTGCCTACGCCTCTATCCAGTACGGGAACAACGGCAAGGCTGCCATCTGCGCGAACGCGGTTGCCCTGCTGGCCCTGGTTGGTACCTGCAACCCCGACTTCAACATCGGCCAAGCGGGCATCATCACCCGCTGGACCCCTGTGAAGAACCTGACCTTCTCGGGTGACTTCACCTGGACCCGAATCGACCAGAAGTACTCGGGCACGGTTGTCGCCCCGACTCTCGCATCGGTCGCCAAGCCGGCCGCCGTGTACGAGTTGAAGGATCAGGACAGCTTCAACTTCCTGCTCCGCGCTCAGCGCAACTTCTAATCCGGATTATCGGAGCAATGAGCCCCTCGGCAGACAACTGTCGGGGGGTTTTTCTATGCCCTCATTGATGAAGCGACCGCGCGGGACGGAAACGGATCTCGACCGGAGTTTCGCTGTCCTGGCGCGCGCTGATCGGAGCTGAAGCCCATCGCGAGGGCTTCCAGAGAAGCAACTGCAGCAATCGACGATTGACGTATCCCGTATTCAACACCATGTTCGACTCTGCCGCTGGAAGAGACGAGGAGGCTATAATGCGCACTGAATTGACCTGGATGATTCTGGTCAGCGCAGCGGTCTTCGCCGCCGCGCCGTCCCACGCGCAGACCTACGATCCAAACTATCCGGTCTGCCTGCAGGTGTATGTGCCGAGAGGCGGCTACATCGATTGCAGTTTCACTTCACTGCCTCAGTGTCAGGCAACGGCATCTGGCCGCGCAGCTCAGTGCTATGCCAACCCTTACTACGCGTTTGCTCATAAGCCTCGGGGACCCGTTTACCGACAGCGGCGGTTTCAGCATTAGCACTGCTACCCGCCTGCGCCGATCGGACAGCAGGCACAGGGGCGCATTGCGCACCGTTGGCACCAGCAAGGCAAGGGATCGACAGGTCCACATCGCCGACTATCGGTCGATAGGTATTGCTCGCGCAAACCAGGACCTCAAGCGTCTATGGCTGGCGATGGGGCAATCCGCTCGAGCCCGCAGCCGGGCTCCCTGCGGATGCCCGCCCATGCCCCTTTTCCGGCGCTGAGGCCTGCCCACAAGGCATCGCTGTAACGAGCAAAGCACGATCACGCGTGGACGACTTGAGAAGGATGGATGCTTGAAGTTTCAAGCCCAACAAAAGAAAAACCCCGGCAGTTGCCTGCCGGGGTTTCCCAGGTTGTTGAAGCCGTCCGGGATCAGAAGTTACGCTGAGCGCGGATGAGCATGCTCACGGAGTCCTGGTCCTTCAGCTGGTAGACAGTTCCTGGCTTGGCGGTCGCATTGATCGGAGCTGCTGTCGCAATCGTTCCAGCAAACTTCTGGTCAAGCATGGTGTAGTTGACGTCCGCCGAGAAGGTCAGACCCTTCACCGGGGTCCAGCGGATGATGCCACCGATCTGACCGATATTGAAGTTCGGGTCGCAGTTGGTGATGCCCGCAGTTGTGGCACCGAGGCCTGCGATGGCGTTGCAGATGAGAGCAGCGCCACCATTGCCGTACTTCAGCTGAGCGTATGCACCGTAGATCGCACCGCTCCAGTAGGGATCGAAGTTGTGGTTGAACGCGCCGCGCATACCCCAAGTCTGAGCCGTGGCAATGCCGGTGCCCGTTCCGTACACACCGTCAGCGATGCCAGCGAGACCAACGCTCTGGTAGGCGCCCGGCACGTTGGTGCCGCCGAACATCACGAAGTTCTGGCCAACCAAGCTCTGGAAGTTGTAGCGGCTCGCACCGTCGGTGTAGACCGCCTGCAAGTTGATCGTGTCACCCGCACCCGTCGGGATGTTCTTGATCTGCAAGCCGGCCTGCACGGCCCAACCCCACTTGTCGTCGGGATGACCAGTGTCCTCGGTGATGCCGTAGTAGGCTGCGTGGTTGTTGTGGGCAGCAGCCGACAACTGGAACACGCCCCAAGCCTGATCGACCTTCAAGACACCGATGATGTCCGGAGCCCTCGTGCCGCCCAAGGCGCTGAGGCCGTAGGCGCCACCCTGGAAGGCGGGACCGCTGAGCAGTGCACCATTAGCACCCAGGTTATACAGGTTGCTCTGATGGTAGGCGGTCGGATCGACGACCGCGATGCTGCCCGACACGCCGTTGCCGAACTGAGCGGTGTAGGTCAGCTGGTTGACGGCGGTGACGTCGCCGGAGCCGCCGACGAGACCGTCGAAGTTGTTGCCGGGATAGTTGACCCAGGGAGTATCGAACGGGGAGATCGTCTTACCCATCGTGAACCCAGCGAACTGGATGAACGCGTGATAGACGCCGACCGAGCCGCCGGCGATGCCGCCGTCAGAGGGGTTGCCGACCTGGCCGGCACCCGCGCTGTACACAGTACCACCCGTGCCGGCACCGGCGTACGAACCCGTGGTCCAGCTGAAGGTCGCATCGAAGAAGGTGCGGACCACGCCGTACTCGGTCGCGGTGCGCGTATCGACCGTCAGATCCTGACGGGAACGAGCGGTGTAGTAGTTCGACAGGCGATTGCGAGCTCCCGCCACCGAAGAGTAAGCACCGTTGTACACCGCGTTCGTGTTCAAAGCGGTTTCAACGCGCAGGTAACCACCCAGCTTGATGCAGGTGTCGGTGCCAGGAATGTAGAAGAAACCAGCACCATACAGGGAGCAGATCCTCACGTACTCGACCGCTTTGGCCTTGACGGGAAGATCGGCTGCCTGAGCTCCGCTCATGGCGACCAGACCCGCCGCTGAGCCGAGAATAAGGCTCTTAACCATCTTCATGTTAAACCTCCAAGTTGCTCTGTAGGGAAGGTTCCGGATCCGCCGGGTGCGTGACACCCTAAGGTTGGTTCCCTTGATCCCCTGAAACCCGGCTTAGTCGCTTCGCGCCTTCGGACACTCCCGCATGAACGCGAGGGACTTAAGCGAACCACCTAAAAACGGGACGACCTCGGGATGCCCCCCTCCGTCGCCCGATCACAATTACCGAGGACTTCTGCACACGCAACAAAGGAACCGTTCCGAGCCCCCCTGCTCCGCCCCTTTTCCAATGGGTGTTGCACAAATAACACGCGATCGTGATCAAGGTTTCTTTCTAAGCCACTGTTTACGCTTGGTATTTTTGAATTGCCCCATTTGACACCGGAATGACGCCGCGGGCAGCGCAGCAACGCCGCTGACGTCTCCAGGCTGGCTCGTCGAATCGAATCGAGCGTGACATCCCCGAATCCGCATCCGCCAATTCGGACGCCATACTGCCGGGTATCCACATCATAAAGGCGGCAAGCGGCGGGGCCTCGCCTGATGTGCCGCGGCATATAATGGCATATAATAGAGTGCTGACGCCCTCGACATCCGCGCTCGGTTCCGGGTTCACCCGGTTCCACGAAGCCAGCGGGATCGGAACACTGCAAAGCCTCTCAATACTTGTGATTCTTACGAGCAAGACTCGGGTGAGTAAGGCTCGCGGCCGCCGCTTCCAGGCCGCGCCGAAGAGTTCGGACTGCGAGGAGCTGCGCCCTTTGTCGGGCGCCGTCACCAAATGGCCCTGTGCAATCCGAATCTGCCGCTTGCGGCGCGCCCTCGCGTCGGGCATATCCGCCCTGATGGAGCTGTGGCCGAGTGGCTGAAGGCGGCGGTTTGCTAAACCGTTATAGGGTTGTAAAGCCCTATCGAGGGTTCGAATCCCTCCGGCTCCGCCATCTGCTCAATGTCCGCTGCGGCGCCGACGTCAGGCCGCCGTCGGAGCGATTCGGATGGAACAGGTTCCGATTCGACGCGTTGATGCGAGTCTCCAGAACGGAGCTTTCTTATGCGGTTGATCATATCGATAGGAATACTCGCCATGTCGACCTTGCCGGCGCTCGCCGACCGCCAGGTTACCGAGGACGAACGCGCGAAACTGGTCGCTGCGGTCCAGGCCGAGGGATGCTCCGGTGGCAAGTTCGAGTTTGACGAAGACGATCAGCAGTTCGAGGTCGATGACGCCGTATGCGCGGACGGAAAGAAGTACGACCTCAAGTTCGATCCGCAAATGAAGTTGAAGCGCAAGAATCTCGACTGAGCGGCGACAGCCGCCATCGCCGGCCGTCACCTCACCGAGCGTCTCCGAAGATCAGTGCGAGATCATCCACGCACGCGCTTCGCGCTGTGCGGTCGCGATCTCGGCGTCCGACATCATCTCGGCTACCTCGCGGCGCATGGAGATCGCGTCGGCGCGTCCCTTCAGCGCCGCCAGGTTGAACCATTTGTGTGCCGCGACGAGGTTGACCACACCGGAACGGCCGCTGGCCCAATACAGGCCACGTTCGAACAGCACATCCGGTATCGCGGTCGCTTCGACCGGCGTCGCCGCATCGAGATCGAATTGCCCCTGAAACATCTGTAGCACCCCTTTTTATCGTTGCCGCCCTCCCCCGAGTGCGGCCCCTGTCCACTGTTGAAACGCCTGTTCATCCCCGACGCGCGATCCGCTGATCGGATCGAGCGCATACCGTTTACCGGCTTGTTGGGAGGATCATGGCCGATCAAATTTGAAGGGCAGTTTAAGGTTCGCGATAAACGGGGTGTAAACGCGCGCACGGCGCGGCCGGGCACAGAATCGCAGAAAGGCCTGCGGCACAGCGGGAAGTATCGATTCGTGAAGTTCGGTTTACCCTGCCGCTTGGCGGAACGATAACCATCCGCAGCTTCCGTCGAGGATCGGAGTTGGCGGCGCGGCTGACGTCCTCGCAGGTCACGGCGAACCGCATGAGCGACCGGTGTCCCAAAATCGGTCGACGTCCGCGAACTGTCAGAATTAATTCAGGAGGGTTGGTGTCAGGCGCCGGATGCGGGCGATCGGAGCGAGCACTCCGGAAACAGGTCTCCCGAGAAACCTATCGGTTCCGGGGAGCGAGGGCGTCGGCGAACACGTCAGGACCAGATCTCATCCCGGGCTTTTGGGCCCGGTGAAATTGCGGATCTCTTTGGGAGGTCCGCACCGAACGAAGAAAACTTGTTTCTTCTGCCGGACCGGTTGGAAGGAGATGGCTCCCTCGAAAGACGATCCAGCCGTTGACCTGATGTCTCGCCGACACCCTCTTTCGTCGACCAGAGCCTTCAGATGTTCATCCGGGAGATGTTCATCCGGGGCTCGTGTGACGTGCCGGCATCAAGCCGCCGGCAATTCTTGAAGAAGCGAATTTACTTCTTCTTCTTGGCGACCTTGCGGGTCTTCTTCGCAGTCTTCTTCACTGCGCTCTTCGCCTTCTTCGCCTTCTTCGCTTTCTTGGCCATGTTGCCCTCCTGATAAAGAGATGACTTTAGTCGCTGCGTGCATTCGGGAATCGAGATGCACGACATCCCGAATACACCAACGCACTCAAAAAAACAGCGTCCCGCTTAAGGAAGTGTTGACGAGCAGAAGCGAGCGCGCGCGAAGCATCGACATCGGCGACACATCAACGCGTTCGCATGCCGATGCGAAAAGTGTCGCGACGATCGACGTCGTCGCTTCTCAATATTGAAGGAATCGCTTGCGCTGCAGTGCTTTCCTGAATTGCGCAATTGACGATCGACATTCGATCGCTGTCATCGCGACTCACCGCGAGTGTCAAAACGACGCTTGCACGGACTCTGAGTCGCAAGCTTTGGCAATAAAAAAATTTTCACGGTCACGGCGCTCGCGCCTCATCGACCACTCGCCAAAATCGGATTTCCGCGCGAAACGCGAACGCCGATTCGGACGCGCGCTCCAGATCGTCATGGTAAATTTTGGATCGCGAGGAGCGATCGACGCGCGCTTGCGTACATCGATCGCGACGTCACCGACGACGGAGTCGTCCCGTAACGGGACGCTTTCAGATGCCGAGCTTCGCCTTCAGGAGATCGTTGACCGCTTGCGGGTTGGCCTTGCCGCCCGATGACTTCATCACCTGGCCGACAAACCAGCCGGCGAGTTGCGGCTTGGCTTTCGCCTGCGCGACCTTGTCCGGATTGGCGGCGATGATGTCGTCGACGACCTTTTCGATCGCCCCGAGGTCGGTCACCTGCTTCATGCCACGCGCTTCGACCAGCGCGCGCGGATCGCCGCCCTCGAGCCAGACGATCTCGAACAGGTCCTTGGCAATTTTCCCGGAGATGGTGCCTTCGCCGATCAGATCGACGATCGCGGCGAGCTGCGTCGCCGAGACCGGCGAGGCCGAAATGTCGCGGCCTTCCTTGTTGAGACGGCCGAACAGTTCGTTGATCACCCAGTTTGCCGCAAGCTTGCCGTCGCGCGCCTTGTCGGCGAGCCCGGCCAGCACAGTCTCGTAGAAATCCGCGCTCTCGCGCTCGGCGACCAGCACGCCGGCGTCGTAGGGCGACAGTCCGAAGCCCCCGATGAAGCGGGCCTTCTTCAGAGCCCTAGCTTGGACTTTAGCAGAGTTGTCACAGCCTTTGGATCCGCCTTACCGCCGGTCGATTTCATTACTTGACCAACGAACCATTGAACAGCTGCAGGCTTAGCCTTGGCTTGGTCAACTTTATCCGGATTCGCCGCAATCACCTCATCGACAACCTTCTCAATTGCGGAGAGGTCGGTGACTTGCTCGACGCCTAACTCCTTTGCAATTTGCGCGGCCAACGATGGATCATCCGTCGGGCCCGTGGACCGGGCTCGCTCCCACATCGTTTCAAAGACAGCCTTTGCCCCGGTGCTTGAGATCGTGTTCGAGGACACCATCGCAAGAACCGAAGTATTTGCGGCTGGTCCGGTGGGACCCATAACCTGAACGGACCAAGATGGAACTGTAATCCCCACTTCGCCGGTTGGACCAACTGGTCCTGTTGGAGCGAGAGGACGTGGGGCACTGGCAGAGACCTTAGGATCTACAGAACTGCTCGGATCTGTCTGGCCATCGATGTCAGAGCCGACTAGTTCGGGGTCCGACTTACTCAATTGGCTTCGAACGACGTTGACGATCCAATTGGCAGCCGATTGCGGAGACGCCCCGCGATCAAGCATCGCTTCGAAAAACTCCGAAATTTCCTTCTCGGCACATAGAACGCCAGCAATATCGCGGTGCAGACCGAACTGTTTGACATATCTATCCCTTTTCATGTCCGGTAATTCGGGAAGATGCGATCGGAGATCGTCGACAAACTCTTGAGAAATCTCTAGCGGGAGGAGGTCCGGGTCTGGAAAATAGCGATAGTCGTGGGCCTCTTCCTTGGAACGTAAGGGGTGAGTTTTACGCCCAATAGGATCAAACGACCTCGTCTCTTGTTCAATCGCTCTCCCATCCTCCAAAAGGTCGATTTGGCGCTTTGCCTCACAGTCAATGGCTTGGCCCACGAAGCGAATTGAATTTAGATTCTTAATTTCGCAGCGAATACCTAGTGCATCACCCGGCCTACGAACGGAGACGTTCACGTCGGCCCGCAGACTTCCCTTTTGCATCTCCCCATCGCATGTTCCAAGGTAACGGAGAACACTACGCAGCTTTGTAAAAAAGGCCTTTGCCTCAATCGACGAGCGCAAGTCGGGCTTCGTAACTATTTCCATTAGAGCCACGCCCGCACGATTAAGATCGATGTAGGACATTGTAGGATGTTGATCGTGCAAAGACTTGCCTGCGTCTTGCTCTAGGTGGACGCGCTCAATACCGACAGCAATCTCCTCGCCGCCCGGCAAAACGACATTCACCTCGCCCTCGCCCACGATCGGCGACTTGTACTGGCTGATCTGGTAGCCCTGCGGCGAGTCCGGATAGAAATAGTTCTTGCGGTCGAACACCGAGCGCAGGTTGATCTGCGCGTTGAGGCCCAATCCGGTCCTGACAGCCTGCCTGACGCATTCCTCGTTGATCACGGGCAGCATGCCCGGCATCGCGGCGTCGACCAGCGACACATGGCTGTTGGGCTCGCCGCCGAATTCGGTCGAGGCGCCCGAGAACAGCTTTGACTTCGAGGTGACCTGGGCGTGCACCTCCATCCCGATGACGACTTCCCAGTCGCCGGTCTGGCCCTTGATCAGTTTTCCCGGTTTCACAGTCGCGTTCATGCTTTTCCACTCCCGAGCAGCGCGGAGACGATCCGCTCCCATTCGGCTTCCAGAGAATCCTTCGCCACCGGCTGGCCCGCCTGTCGATACCAGTAGCCGGCATTGCCGAGATCGCCCTCGACGCGATGCAGATAGGCATGCACCCAGGCGGCGTTGGCATCGCTCTCGTCCTGCACGATCCTGTGCGCGCGGTCCCAGTCGCCCTTCGCCGCCCACCACATGGCCGCGAGCGGCGGCGACAGCGCCTGTTCCGGCGCAGCGTCAGCAAGGCTGGCGCGGAAATCCGCCATCGCTCACCACCATTTCGGCGGCGTGAACCGTCCGGCCGCCTGCTCGATGATTTCACCGAGCGAGAACAGCGTCTCTTCATCGAACGGACGCCCGATCAGTTGCAGGCCGAGCGGCAAGCCCTGCGCATCCTTGCCCGCGGGCACCGCAATGCCGGGCAGCCCCGCCATGTTCACCGTCACGGTAAAAATGTCGTTGAGGTACATCTCGACCGGATCGGCGCCGCCCTTCTCGCCGACCCCGAAGGCGGCCGACGGCGTCGCCGGCGTCAGGATCGCGTTGACGCCCCTGGCGAAGCAATCCTCAAAATCCTTCTTGATGAGCGTGCGGACTTTCTGCGCTCGGAGATAATAGGCGTCGTAATAGCCGGCCGACAGCACATAGGTGCCGATCATGACGCGGCGGCGCACTTCATCGCCAAAGCCCTCGGCGCGGGTGTTCTCGTAGAGTTCGCCGATCGAGCGGCCTGGCTCGCGCAGGCCGTACCGCACGCCGTCATAGCGCGCGAGGTTCGATGAGGCCTCCGCAGGCGCCACGATGTAATAGGCCGGCAGTGCGTATTTGGTGTGCGGCAGCGACACCTCGACCAGTTCGGCGCCGGCTGCCTTCAGCCACGCCGCGCCCTCGCTCCAGAGTTTCTCGATTTCCGCGGGCATGCCGTCGAGGCGATACTCCCGGGGGATGCCGATCTTCATGCCCTTGACGGATTTTCCGATCGCAGCCTCGTAGTCCGGCACCGGGCGATCGACGGAGGTGGTGTCCTTGGCATCGTGTCCCGCCATCGAGCGCATCAGGATCGCGGCATCGCGGTTCGTCCGTGCGATCGGACCGGCCTGGTCGAGCGAGGAGGCGAACGCCACGATACCCCAGCGCGAACAGCGCCCGTAGGTCGGCTTGACGCCGACGGTCGCGGTGAACGCGGCCGGCTGACGGATCGAACCGCCGGTATCGGTCGCGGTCGCGCCCATGCAGAGCAGCGCCGCCACGGCCGACGCCGATCCGCCGGACGAGCCGCCCGGCACCAGCGTGGTGTTGGAACCTTCGCGCCGCCACGGATTGACCACCGGGCCGAAGCACGACGTCTCGTTCGACGAGCCCATCGCGAACTCGTCATTGTTGAGCTTGCCCAGCATCACGGCGCCATCGCGCCAGAGCTGCGAGGTCACGGTGGATTCGTAAGGCGGCACGAAATTGCCGAGGATCTTCGAACACGCCGTGGTGCGGACATCCCTGGTCGCGAACAGGTCCTTGATGCCGAGCGGAATGCCCGCGAGCGGACCGCCCTCGCCCCTGGCGATCTTCGCATCGACGGCGCGCGCCATGTCGCGGGCCTGATCCGGCGTCTCCAGGATGAAGGCATTGAGCGAACGTGCCGCTTCGATTGCGGCCAGATGCGCATCCGTCAGTTCAAGCGAGGTGAAAGACTTGCTCGCGAGGCCTTTCCGGGCCTCGGCGATCGTCAGCGATGTCAGGTCGGTCATTTATTGATCGGGCTGCAGAAAAAGGGAGAAAGCGTCTTGTCGTTGGCCGGGTCATCCGGCTTCGGCCGCGTCCGTTCGTCGGCCTCGAGCGCATCGAGGAGAACGTCCATCGCCTTGTCGGGATCGGCGGCCTTGCCCTGCCGCTCCATCGCGTCGAGGTAATTCATGTAGGCCTGGTAGGCCTTTTCGTCGTCGCAGAGCAGACACATCGGACTTCCGATCCTCACGAATGAGAGGTTATTCAACAACCTTCGGCACCAGGAAGAAATGGTTTTGCGTTTCCGGCGCATTCCTGACGATGTCGTCGGGAATCTCGCCGTCATTGACCACGTCGGCACGTTTCTTCATTTCCATCGGGGTCACCGAGGTCATCGGTTCGACGCCGTCGACATCCACTTCCGAAAGCTGCTCCACGAAGGCCAGCATGGCGTTCAGCTCACCCTGAAGATGGGGAACCTCGGCCTCGGTAACCGCAATCCGCGCCAGTTGCGCGATGCGGCGAACGGTAGCGGCATCAACAGACATATATATAGGCCTCAAACGGGGAATTCGCATCCGCCGTATAGCAGAGCCAGCTTTTGCGCCGCAACCGCGGGAACAGGCCGCGCCGCCCGAATATCGGGGCTTTCCGGGTCGAAAGATGCTCCGCGCGGCGCGTAAGCTGCCTCACGGGGATTTGTGCCCAAGGCATGGAATCCTCGGGCGACGCCCCCTGACGAAACCATTTTCGCGCCCCACGTAGTCGTCCTGAAACAGTCGGGGGGTGTAGTCGGGCCGGAACATTGGAGGCCTGTCATGACACCCATCGAGAACGGCGGCGCCGGGCCGGAAAGCTGGGATCCCGCCCTCTGGTCAGTCGGGACCGTACTCGGCGCTGCGATCGTCTACCTCGGCTGCCTGACCTGACAAACGTGAGTGAGTGCCATGTCGAAGAGCCAGGCCAAAATCCTGCGGGAAAAGGCGGAAATGTTCGAAGCGCGCGCCGAGAGCGCAACGGACCCGATCTCCAGGCAGCACTACAAGGAGATGGCCGCGCATTATCGATCGCTGGCTGTCGAACATCTGGACGTGACGCGGGACGAACCGGCGCATTAGGTTCAGGGATCCCGCTTCTCGCACCGGGTCCAGTGAACTTCCAACTAGCCGGAGGCCGGACTAATCACCTGCGGAATAGTCCGCCCACTGCGCTCCCCACGCCGCCAACTACGCCGCGCACCGCGCCGCCGACCGCGCCGATGGGACCGCCGACCCCACGCGAATAGCGAGCACGGCCTCCAGCGCGACGACGGTCCCTACGGTCAGATTTGGCGGCCTCCTTCGCGGCGTCCGTCAGCACCTTGTGCTGGGCGGCGTTGAGGAAGCCCGTCGAAGGGTAGCCGTACTCCTCCTGCCAGCGCGCGATGGCCGCGCGAGTCGATTCATCGAACTTCCCGTTGATTTTGGTGTCGAACCCGAGCCTGGTTAGCCGGCGTTGCACTGCACGACGCTTTGCCTTGCTGAGGCCGATCTGTTGCTCGGTCTCCTGGGTCGCTTCGTTGGTCGCGATCGCCGTATCGGCGGGTGCCAACGTTTCGCGGGGCGTGCTGCTCAAGCCAGCCCTGGCAAAGTGCGCGCTGTCGATGATCGCCAGGATGGACAATGCCAGGATCAAGGCGCGCACGGCCTTTCCTTCGCCCCCATGTCTGCTGATGATGCGTCTGCTGATGATGCGGTCTGGAAAATAAGGATACATCGCACCGCCCCGAGCCATCAACATCCGGCGGCCCCACTCCGCTTTGTCGCGGGGTAACTGTTGTCCATGGCAGATGGTTCCCCAGCCTCGCGCCGATTGTCACGCCGCATTGCGGACGCGATGCTCGCTACTGCGGCTGACAGGAAATCGGCCGATAGCTCTCGGGATTTTCGCTAGTGGCCGATGCTGTCGAAAAAAAGGCCCTGTGGGGACAGGCTTGCTGTTGCGCAGCGCGCCAACCGGAGAGTCGAACTCATACGTACACCCTGCACTGCGGCATCGACTTGCGCGCGCACCCCTAGCCGCGCAACGCACGTAATCGCGCCAGCGCATCACTCGCCAGCGAACGGGTCAGTTCCGCAGCTGCCATCTCGCGGCCCATCCGCACCCCCTGCCCCGCCCAGAGACTGGTGAAGTCGACCTTGCCGAATTTTTCGGCGGCAGCCTTCAGCGACCCGAGCGCGGTGGCGGCGTGCGGGAAAGCCGGCGCATCAGGAGAGATCGGGCCGACCTCACGCATGACGCGGTTGGCGACGCCGCGCGCGGGTCGCCCGGTCATGACATTGGTGATGACGGTGGAATCGTCATGCGCCTGGGCCAGCACCGTTCGCGCCGGCGCAGTCACCCTGGATTCCGGACAGCGCAGATAGGCACTGCCGATCTGTACGCCGGATGCGCCGAGTGCAAACGCCGCCGCGATGCCGCGCCCGTCGGCGACGCCGCCGGCGGCAATGACAGGCACTTTCACCGCATCGACCACCTGCGGCACCAGCGCAAAGGTGCCGGGCTGCTGGGCGATATTGTCGGTCAGGAACATGCCGCGGTGTCCCCCCGCCTCGGCGCCCTGCGCGATGATGACGTCGGCGCCGTTCTCCTCCAGCCAGATCGCCTCCTTCACGATAGTCGCCGACGACATCACGATGGCGCCTGTCGCCTTGACGCGCTTGACCAGCGCCGGATGCGGCAGGCCGAAATGGAAGCTGACCACTTCCGGCTTCAGTTCCTCCACCACCGCGCACATCGCTTCATCGAACGGCGCGCGGTTGGCAGCGGTGATGGGCGCAGCGGGATCGACGCCGTACTCCTTGTAGTAAGCGCCGAGTCGGCTCTTCCACCCCGCCTCGCGCGCAGGATCGGCATCGACCGTCGTGTGGCAGAAGAAGTTCATGCTGACCGGCGCCGAGACGCGCTGGCGGATGATGTTGACCTGCTCGCGCGCCTTCTCGGCCGAGAGCATCGCGCACGGCAGCGAGCCGAGCGCCCCGCCCTGCGCCGCCGCGATCACCAGGTCGGCGTCCATGATGCCGGCCATCGGCGCCAGTACGATGGGAAATTCGGTCTTGAAGAGGTCGATGATCCGGCGGTCTGGCCACATGGTTCTGCTCGCTTGATTGAATGGGACTGGGTTCACACCGCGGACGAGTTACGCCGTCCGCTCAGTATCTGGTCGGCCTCGGTGATGATCCTGTCAACGATCTCGGCCGCCGGCGGAATGTCGTGGATCAGCCCTGCTGACTCACCGGCAAAGACGGCGGCGACATCGAAATTGCCGGCCGCTTTCGCGGCGGCATAGTCAGCTGCGATCTGATCCGCACGCTGCATCAGTTCGATCTCGCGGCCCGTCCAGGTCCGCACATGGTCGTTGATCAGCGTGCGCGCGGTGAATGGCGCCGGCCACATGAGATTGCGCGACCAGTCGAACACCACGCCGCGCACGGTCCCGCCGCTGTTGGCCGCACATATCAATTGCTTCGCTTGCTCGGCGCCGTCAGCCTCGATGCTGGCATAGAAGCGCGTGCCCATCAGCACGCCGGACGCCCCCAGCATCAGCATCGCAGCCAACCCGCGCCCGTCGGCAAGACCGCCGGCAGCGACAACCGGTACGCGTCCGGCCACCAGATCGACGATCGCGGGCACGATGTCGATCGTGGTGCGCGAGGCGCCGTGCCCACCCGCTTCGGTTCCCTGCGCGATCAGGGCGTCGGCGCCGGCATCGAGCGCCTGCCGCGCCATCTTCTCGTCCTGCACCTGACAGATCAGCAACGCACGCGCCGCCTTGATCTTCGGCGCGAACGGCGCCGGATCGCCGAACGAGAGCATGATGGCGCGCGGACCGGCATCGAGCGCGACGTCGAGAAGTTCGCGCTTCTTCGCGAGACTCCAGGTGATGAAGCCGATTCCGAACGGTCCGGCGAAATCATTCAGCTTCGCGGTCTCCGCTTCGAGCCGGGCGCGATCCCCATAGCCGCCGCCAAGGATGCCGAAGCCGCCGGCTTCACTGACCGCCCGGGTCAGCCGGCTGCCCGAGATCGTGTCCATCGGTGCCAGCAGGACCGGATGTCGGATGCCCAGAAGGGCCGTCAAATCGGTCGTGATTGGCATGCGTTCGCTCCTCGGCTGGACAGCAAGCGTAGGCCGGACTAGCATTCTTGAATAATGAATACTGGAGAACGCTACCATCTGATCCAGGAAACGGAGCAATCCAATGGAATTGAGCGATCTCCTGACCTTTGCGACCGTCGCCCGCCTGGGAGGAATCACCCGCGCCACCGACGAACTCAACACCGTGCAGTCCAACGTCACGCAGCGGGTCAAGGCGTTGGAGGCCGAGATCGGCACGGCTCTGTTCGAGCGTCACAGCCGCGGCATGACGCTGACCGGCGCCGGCCGCCGCCTGCTGCCATATGCGCAGCGGATGGCGGCGCTGTCGCGCGAGGCGCTGCTCGCCGCGCGTGACGATGGCGAACCGAAGGGACCGCTTGCCATCGGATCGATGGAAACGACGGCCGCCGTTCGCCTCCCTTCCCTGCTCGCCGAATTCCACCGCCGCTTTCCGGCGGTGCGGCTGAGTTTGCGGACCTCGACGACGGCAGAGTTGGTGGCCGGCGTGCTCAACGGCACGTTTGACGGCGCATTCGTCGCGGGCCCGATCGATCATGCCGAACTGGATGCGACGGTCGCGTTCCGGGAAGAACTCGTGCTGGTCACCGCGCGGCGATGGTCAAGCCTCGCTTCCTTGCGCGCGGGCACGCCGGAATCGGGGCCGACAGCGCTGGTGTTTCGCACCGGCTGCACGTACCGGCAGCGGCTCGAGCAGGTTTTCTCGGAGTTCGGCTGGCCGTCTTCGGCCCGGTTCGAACTGGGCACGTTCGACGGCATGATCGGCTGCGTCGCCGCCGACATGGGCGTGACGATGCTGCCGCGCGCCGTCGTCGGCCGGAACAAGACCGTGAACATCCACACGCTGAACGCCGCGCAGTCCGGGATCGAGACGCTCTTCATCACCCGCCGCGCGGCACATCAATACAGCGCGCTAAAGGGTTTTGCCGATTGCCTGAACGGCAACGGCGAGGTCATTGCCGCCTGAGATCCCAGCGCCGCAACGCGACGCCTGCCCAGATCGCCTCGACCAGCCCGAAAGGCCAGGCGCCCTGCAGAAAGCCGTAAATTGAACCGAGCGCGCAAGCCGCCGCGAAGGCGAGGATGAACCAGTGGCTGCGCTCCTCCAGCGCGTAAGCCACCAGCATCGCGGTCACCGCGAACAGACCGAACAGGCTCAGTGCATCCATCGTCATCCCATCTTCGTTCCGCCGTGCGAAACGCCTCTGCCATACTTTTGTAACAATGCATTTGCGCAGCGCGTTTCCATGCTGCGGCTATCCATCGCAATGCGAGCATCGAACTCAAAATTTTCTGGCCGCCGCACACTGCTACGTTAGTATGAGGCGCTAGTTGCCAAAAACCATAACGTCAATCCGGGAGGGACTACGATGCGCCTTGCGTTCGTATTGAGCTGTTCTGTTGCCTTGTTGGGCGCGGTCGGAACAGCGAGTGCTCAAGACTGGACGAAATCGAAGTGGGGCCCGAATGACGAGATCGGCGCCGCCAATTACATGACACCTGAACTCGTCGTGAAGGCAGCGGGGCTGGTCAAGACCGGCAAGGCCTACCCGCTCGGCATTCCCGTCGATTCCACGACTCCCGCCTATCCGCCGCGCGGCTTCAAGATCACCGTCGTACAACCCGGCCAGGCCGGCAGTCCGGGCCTCGGACCGAGCAAGACCACCTACAATGACGACATCATCGAGGGTTGGGTCGGCGTCGGTAGCCAGATGGACGGGCTTGGCCACATCGGCGTCGAGCACGTCTATTATAATGGCAACAAGATCCTCGAATTCGGCGAGCCGACCGGTCTGAAAAAGCTCGGCATCGACAAGGTTCCACCGTTGGTGGCGCGCGGCGTGCTGCTCGATATGGCCGCGCATTACGGCACCGACGTCGTCAAGGAAGGCACCGCTTTCAACACCAAGGAGATCGAGGAAGTCGCCAAGAAGCAGGGCGTCGAAATCCGCCAGGGCGACGTCGTGCTGTTCCATACCGGCTGGCTCAGCCTGATCGGCAAGGATGACAAGCGCTTCGGCGCGGGCGAACCGGGCCTCGGCGTCGAAGGTGCCAAATATCTCACCGGCAAGGGCGTCGTTGCGATCGGCGCCGACACCTGGGGACTTGAGGCGGTGCCGTTCGAGACCAAGAACATCTTCGAAGTGCACCAGATCCTGCTGCCGATGAACGGCACCTACATCCTGGAAAACATGAATACGGCCGACCTCGCCAGGGACAAGGCCTATGAATTCATGTTCGTGCTCGGCCAGCCGCGGTTCAAGGGCGGCGTACAGAGCATGATCAACCCGGTGGCAATCCGGTAAAGGGACCACAGCAACAGATGACGAGGCGTTCCCGCATGGACGCCTCGCCATCACAGGCTTTGCCTGTGCCACGCGGTGCGTGTAAAGCGGGGCCATGCCCGCCCCCATCCTTCCCCTGATCGAAGCCGTCGCGCACTGGCCCGAACGCGGCGCGCTGGTCGGCCTCGATCTCGGTACCAAGACCATCGGCGTTGCCGTGTCCGATCCCGATCGGCGGCTGGCGACAGGTGTCGAAACCATCAAGCGCAAGGCCTTCAAGGCCGATGCGGCGCGGCTGCTGGCCATCGCAGGCGAGCGCAATGCCGCAGGATTCGTGCTCGGACTGCCGATCAACATGGACGGCAGCGAGGGGCCGCGCGCGCAATCGACCCGCGCCTTTGCCCGCAACCTTGCCGGTCTCACCGGGCTTGCGATCGCGCTGTGGGACGAGCGGCTGTCAACCGCAGCGGTCGAGCGCGAGTTGATCGGCATGGACGTCAGCCGCGCCCGCCGCGCCGAGGTGATCGACGAGCATGCCGCGATCTTCATCCTGCAGGGCGCGCTGGACCGGCTTTCGAAGCTGCGCGGGGACGCTTAGGCATGGCGGTCGTCATTGCGGCGCTGCTGCCGGTGTTCCTGCTGATCGTGCTCGGATTCATCCTGAAGCGGACCCTGATCCAGCCCGAGACGCAGTGGCACGGGCTGGAGCGGCTGACCTATTACGTGCTGTTCCCGGTTCTGCTGGTGCAGACGCTGGTCAAGGCCGATTTGAGCAAGGTGCCGGTTGCCGGCGTCGGTGGCGCGCTGCTTCTGTCAGTGCTTGCGATGTCGCTGCTGTGCCTCGCGCTGCGGCCCCTGCTCGCCCGTTTTGCGATCGATGGCCCCGCCTTCACCTCGATCTTCCAGGGCGCAACCCGCTGGCAGACCTATGTGGCGCTCGCCGTCTCCGACAACCTCTTCGGCACGCACGGGCTGGCTCTGGCCTCCGTCGCCATGGTCGCGATCATCCCACTGGTCAATGTGTTCAGCGTCTCTGTGCTGGCCCATTACGCTTCGTCCAAGAAGCAACCGGCCGGCGCCATCGTCATAACAGTCGCGCGCAATCCCCTGATCTGGGCCTGCGCCATCGGGCTCGCGCTCAACGTCACCCACGTCCCGCTTCCGAAACTCTGGCACGAGGTTGCGGACGCGCTCGGGCGTTCTTCGCTGGCCATCGGCCTGTTGGTAACCGGCGCCGGCCTGCACCTCGAAGGCATGTTCCGCCCGAGCCTCGCCGCCTCGGTGGCCGTGTTCCTCAAGCTGGTGCTGATGCCCGTTATTGCAGTGGCGCTGGCGCTCTGGTTCGGCGTTGCCGGTTCCGACCTCGCCATCGTCACCGCCTGCGCCGCGGTGCCCGCCTCGTCCTCGGCCTACGTGCTGGCGCGTCAGATGGGCGGCGATGCGCCGCTGCTGGCGCAGATCATCACGTTGCAAACGATACTTGCGGCCATCACGATGCCGATCGCGATTGCGCTGGTGGCCTGAGCGTCATGTATGGACGGGAGACCTTTTACTACTGCCCCGCCAGCCAAAAGGTCTGGATCGTCGCGGCCAGATTGTTGATGCCATGCAGGACGATCGTCAGCCATGTCGAGCCGGTGCGATAACGGAGATAGCCGAGCAGGAGGCCGATGGTGAAAACCTCGCCGAAGAAGAACCAGTCATACTGCAGATGTAGCGAGGTCCAGGCCAGCGACGACAGGAAGATGGCGCCGGCGACGCCCAGCCGTGATTCCGACCAGCCGCGATAGAGGAAGCCGCGGGCAAAAACCTCTTCCCAGACCGGCGCGGCAACACAGAACGCGATCACCAGAAGCCACAGCGCGCCGTCGGCCTGGGCCGATTTCATCACCTCGCCCATGAAGCCCGGCGTCACCTCGCGCCCGAGCGCGCGGGACAGAAGGTCCCAGCAGCCGACCAGCAAGGCGAGCGCTGCGATACCGAATGCGAAATTGCGCCACGAGGTCCAGCGCAGCGCCAGGTATTCGGCAAAGGGCGTGCCTGTCGGTCGAATCGCGATCCACGTTGCCGCCAGCACGGCCGGCAGTCCGAAGATCACTGACAGCGAGATCGTCATCCCACCGCCGATGACGCGGATCGCCTCGGCGAAGTCGAGCGAACCGTGCCGCAGCACGAAATAGCCGATGACCGCGACCTGCCCGACGAACACGCCGGCAAAGATGAACAGGCCCCACAGCGCGGTACCCCAGAACTTCCAGACCCGCGGCGGCCGTTGCGGCTTCGGGATCACCGGCGGCACGTCGGCAGAACTGGCGGGATTGAGGGAATCCATCAATTGGCTTTCTCGTTGTCGTCAGCGGTGTTCACGGCAACGCACGCTGGAGCAAATCCCTTGCGTCTTCGTTAGTGAAATCGACCGCGCCGTACATGCTGGCGTGATTCCCGGCAAGGCGGGTAGCTGCGAACAGTTCGGCGTGGCGCGGCGACACCGCATTGAGCGCGGCGGTTGCGGCCAGCAGCGCCAGTCTTTCGACCGTCAGCCGCGCCACACGTTCCGTGTCCGGCCTGCCGAAGGCCTTTGCGATCGATGTGACCGCTTCGGCGGCTCCGGACAGACCGCGCGTTTCCTCGGCAAGCCCGCGCAGCACCGCCAGCGCCGCATCGGCCTCGCGCGCCAGCGCGCGAAGAACATCGAGGCACATCACATTGCCCGAACCTTCCCAGATCGCGTTGACGGGCGACTCCCGGTAGTGCCGCGCGAGGATCCCCTCCTCCACGTAACCATTGCCGCCCAGGCACTCCATCGCCTCGTAGAGAAAGCCAGGAGCGCTCTTGCAGACCCAGTATTTGATCGCAGGCGTCAAGAGCCGCATGTAGGCGGCTTCGTTGCCGTCCTGCGGCGCGCGGTCGAACGACCGGCACAGCCGCATGACGAGCGCGACCGAGGCCTCGACATGCAGCGCCATGTCGGCAAGCACCGCCTGCATCAGCGGCTGGTCGGCGAGATGCTTCTGGAACACGCTGCGATGCCTCGCATGATGCAGCGCATGCGCCAGCCCCGATCGCATCAGGCCTGCGGACGCGATCGCGCAATCCTGCCGGGTCAACTGCACCATCTGGATGATGGTCCGGATTCCCTTGCCCTCCTCGCCGACGCGCTCGGCATAGGCACCGTGAAACTCCACCTCCGAGGAGGCGTTGGAGCGGTTGCCGAGCTTGTCCTTCAGCCGCTGGAACCGAATCGCGTTGAGCGCCCCGTCCGGCGCAAAGCGGGGCATGAAGAAGCAGCTCAAACCCGCCTCGGCCTGCGCCAGCACCAGGAAGGCGTCGCACATCGGCGCCGACATGAACCATTTGTGGCCGGTGATGCGATAACCGTCCCCTTCGTTCTCCGCCCAGGTCATGTTGGAGCGAACATCCGTGCCGCCCTGCTTCTCGGTCATCCCCATGCCGAGCGTCATGCCGCGCTTGGTCCACCACGGTGCGAACGCGGGATCGTAGGCGCGTGTTCCCAATACCGGCATCACCCTGGCCAGGAGATCCGGCTGCTCGGCCAGCGCGGCCACAGAGGCGCGCGTCATGGTGATCGGACAGAGATGCCCGGTCTCAACCTGCGAGGCCATGTAGAATTTTGCCGCGCGTATCACCTCGGACGCGCCGCCGGCCGGTGCGCCGGCCGCGTTCCAGGTCGAGTTATGCACGCCGGCATGCGCACTGCGCGCCATCAACTCGTGATAGGCGGGATGAAACTCGACTTCGTCGCGGCGGTTGCCGCGTGAATCGAAGGTGCGAAGCTTTGGCGTGTTCTCGTTGGCGAGACGGCCCCGCTCCGCCATCGCGGCCGAACCCCAATGCTTGCCGAACTCGGACAATTCCTGTTGCGCGTAGGCGCCGTTGTTGGCCGCGACCGCTTCGATCAGCGGCCGGTCGATCCCGTACAGATCGACATCCTCGAACAGCGGCGACTGGTTGAAGACCTCGTGGGTCGAAAATGGTGCCTGGCTCATGGCTGATCCTGAAAAACCGGCGTCAATTGCGCCGCACGATCGGGAAATCATAGGCCTGCCGGCTCACGCCCGGCAGCGAAAAATGCCACCACTCCTTGGAATAGTTTACAAATCCTCGCCGCGCCATCACCACAACCAGCTTCTCCCGCCACCTTCGCTGAGCCGGAGTGATGGATTTTGACGAGGTGTGCGACTTGACGTCGGCGCAGTCGTAGCCGGTACCCATGTCGACGCTGCCGTCCGGCGCGCGCAGGTTCACGTTGCCCGTGCAGTCGGCATAGTCCTTTGCCGCATCGAACACCGCCGAATTGTCGGCCTTCAGGTCGACCAGGCTGAGGTCGAGCGCGGCGCCGGTGGAGTGGCCGGAACGGGTGGCGATGTAGCCCAGGCGAAACAGGTCGGCCTTGCCGAACGCCGGATTGTAGCGCTTCTGCGCTGGCGTCTCCCGGCCGTCGCGCGACCAGGCCACCATATCGGCAACCGCGCGCGTCGGGCGATAACAATCGAACATTTTCAGCGACAGGTTCTGCAGCGCGAGCTCTTCCTGAATGCTCTTCAAGAGCGCGCCGACTTCGCGCTTCACCACGCATTCGGCGGCGTCATAGCCCCTTAGCGGCCGGCCGATAAAATTGTTCGAGCCGGCATAGCGCATGTCCTGGATGATGGTCGGATCGACATCGCGCAGGTAGACGAATCCCGCCGGCATTTTTTGCCCGTGCGCCGCTACACCAGGCAGGCAACACACCGCGCAGATCGCAGCAAGCAGCCTTCGTCGACAAGTTTTCGCGCGCTTGTTCCGCTGCCCTTCCCGCAACCGTTCCGAACTTTGGTGACTTTGGCCAGCCGTCCCCAACCGGACCCGAATGAATTGAATGAAATACTGCACGTTCCATGGCCTGATGATGATGCAGCGCTCGCCGATGCCGCATCCTAGCCGAAACCTGCGGCAGGCAATACCTTGCGGGGCCGTTTACCCTGTCGCCGAAGCCCTGGTGGATAAGTCCGGACAGGAGATTTGACGCTTGCCCTGCAGGGCATCTCTGCCTATAGCTCTGGCTTTAATGACCCCTGCATCGAAATCGACCTTCGTCCTCGGGCACCGGCATCTGCTGGGAATCGAGGGGCTTTCCGCTGCCGATATTACCGGCCTGCTCGACCTTTCCGAGGAATATGTCGAGCTCAACCGCCAGGTGGACAAGAAGCGCACCAGCTTGCGCGGTCGTACCCAGGTGAACCTGTTTTTCGAAGCCTCGACACGGACCCAATCCTCGTTCGAACTGGCGGGAAAACGGCTGGGCGCCGACGTCATGAACATGTCGGTATCTTCGTCCTCGATCCGCAAGGGCGAGACGCTGATGGATACCGCCGTGACGCTCAACGCCATGCACCCCGATATCCTGGTCGTGCGGCACCACGCCTCCGGCGCGGTGGAACTGCTGGCGCGCAAGGTTGACGGTTCCGTGATCAATGCCGGCGACGGCAGCCACGAGCATCCGACGCAGGCGCTACTCGACGCCCTGACCATCCGCCGCAACAAGGGCCGGCTGGAAGGCCTCGTCATCGCGATCTGCGGCGACGTGATGCATTCACGCGTGGCGCGCTCCAACATCCTGCTGCTCAACACCATGGGCGCCCGTGTCCGCGTGGTGGCCCCCTCCACGCTGCTGCCGCGCGGCATCGAGCGGATGGGCGTCGAGGTGGCGCGCGACATGCGCGAAGGCCTCAATGGCGCCGACATCGTCATGATGCTGCGGCTGCAGCGCGAGCGGATGAACGGCTCCTTCGTGCCGTCATCGGGCGAGTACTTCCACTATTTCGGCCTCGACCAGAAGAAGCTCGCCTACGCCAAGCCGGATGCGCTGGTGATGCATCCAGGACCGATGAACCGTGGCGTGGAGATCGACTCGATCGTGGCGGATGGTGCGCAATCGCTGATCCGTGAACAGGTGGAAATGGGAGTGGCGGTGCGGATGGCAGTGCTCGAAGCGCTCGCCCGCAACCTGCCGAATGCGTAACAACATGCTGACCGACCGACGCCCGATCCTGCTCGCCAACGCTCGCGTCGTCGATCCCTCGAGGGATTTCGACGGCCCCGGCGACGTCCTGATTGCCGATGGCATGATTCGCGACTCCAAGCGCGGCATCGGCGCCGCCGGCGTGCCCGAAGGCACCGACATCGTCAACTGCGCCGGCAAGATCGTCGCCCCCGGGCTGATCGACATGCGCGCCTTCGTCGGCGAGCCCGGCGCCAGCCACCGCGAAACCTTTGCCTCCGCGAGCCAGGCGGCCGCTGCCGGCGGCATCACCACCATCATCTGCCAGCCGGACACCTCGCCCGTCATCGACAATTCGGCAACGGTTGACTTCGTGCTGCGCCGCGCCCGCGACACCGCAATCGTCAACATCCACCCGATGGCGGCGCTGACGAAGGGCCTGAACGGTCAGGAGATGACCGAGATCGGGCTGTTGAAGGCCGCAGGCGCCGTCGCCTTCACCGACGGCGACAAGAGCGTCACCAACGCGCAGGTGATGCGGCGGGCACTGACCTATGCCCGCGATTTCGATGCGCTGATCGTGCACCACACCGAAGACCCTGATCTCGTCGGCGAAGGCGTGATGAACGAGGGCGAATTCGCCGCGAGACTCGGCCTGATCGGCATTCCCAATGCCGCCGAATCCGTGATGCTGGAGCGCGACATGCGCCTCGTGGCGCTGACCGGCGGGCGCTATCACGCCGCGTCGCTGTCCTCGATCGAGTCGCTCGAAATCCTCAAGCGCGCCCGCAATGCCGGCCTCGACGTCAGCGCCTCGGTGTCGATCAACCACGTCACGCTGAACGAGAACGATATCGGCCCCTACCGCACCTTCCTGAAACTGTCGCCTCCGCTACGCACCGAGGACGACCGCCTCGCGCTGGTTGCGGCCGTTGCCTCCGGACTGATCGACGTCGTGATGTCCGATCACAATCCGCAGGACGTCGAGGTGAAGCGGCTGCCGTTCGCGGAAGCAGCTTCCGGCGCGGTCGGGTTGCAGACCATGCTGCCGGCGGCGTTGCGCCTGATCCACAATGGCGAGATGGATTTCAAGACGCTGATCCGGGCGATGTCGACCCGGCCAGCAGAGCTGCTTGGCCTGCCCGGCGGCACGCTGCGCGGGGGCTCCCCCGCCGACGTCGTCGTGATCGATCCCGACACGCCGTGGGTGCTCGATCCCGCCGATCTCAAATCGCAGTGCAAGAACACGCCGTTCGACGAAGCCCGCTTCTCGGGCCGCGTCGTCCGTACTATCGTGGGCGGAAGAACCGTCTACGAGCATGTCTAGCGCGCGGGACGCGCTGTCGCAGGAGGAACGGTGATGACGGATGCATTCCTCGTGCTCGCGTTCCTGGTCGGCTATCTGCTCGGCTCGATTCCGTTCGGGATGGTGCTGACCAAACTCGCCGGCACGCAGGATCTGCGCTCGATCGGAAGCGGAAATATCGGCGCCACCAACGTGCTGCGCACCGGCCGCAAGGGCCTCGCTGCGGCGACGCTGATCGGCGATATGCTCAAAGGCACGCTCGCCGTGGTCATCATGGGCTATTTCGGCGGCCCCTACGCCGCGATGCTGGCGGCGCTCGGCGCCTTCCTCGGCCATCTGTTTCCGGTCTGGCTCAAGTTCAACGGCGGCAAGGGCGTCGCGACCTATATCGGCGTGCTGATCGGGCTGTTCTGGCCCGCGGCCGTGGTGTTCTGCCTGATCTGGCTCGCGACCGCCGTCACCACGCGCTACTCGTCGCTCTCGGCGCTGATCGCAGCCTTCGTCACGCCGCTGTTCCTGTGGTGGTTCGGCCATCCCGCGCTGGCGCTGCTGTTCGTCGTGCTGACGCTGCTCTTGTTCTGGAAGCACAGCGAAAACATCAAGCGCCTGCAGGCCGGGACTGAAGGACGGATCGGGGCGAAGTAGCCCATTGCAGTAGGGCGGATTAGCCGAAGCCGTAATCCGCCGATCGCGTTCGATAGATTGGCGGATTACGCTGCGCTAATCCGCCCTACGATCGCAGCGCCTGCTCCACGAACCGGGCCGCCGCCAGCGCCTCGGCATCCGCGCCATATCGCGCAATCACCTGCACGCCGACCGGCAATCCGGCGTCCGCTACGAGCGCGGGAACGTTGACGCAGGGTACGCCCATCAGCGTCCATAGCCGGTTGTAACGGGCGTCGCCGGTCGAGGCCAATCCCCTGGGCGCAGTGCCGGGCGCCGACAAGGTCAGCAGCACATCGACATCTTCGAACACTTTTTCCAGTGCGTGCCTCGCGCGGTCAGCTATTGCCATCGCCTCGTCATAGGCTGTCGGCGTCGTGCCCCGGCTGTCGTCCAGCCTTCCGCGCACTATCGGCGCCATCGCGTCGTAATTCTCGCGGTATTCCCAGGCGAGCGCCCGATGCGCCTCGAATTCCTGCACGATCGCATGGATGCGCCACGCTTCGGCGACGATCTCGGGCAAGGCCAAGGTGCGCACCGGGGCTCCGGCGCGTTCCGCCACCTTCGCAGCGATCTGCACCGCCTCAGCGCCCGAGAGATCCGGCGCACCGGCAAAATCCTGCGTCACGATGCCGACGCGCGGTGTCGGAATGTTGGACGGCAGCAGCAGTTCGGGCCTGCCCGTCATGGCGGAAAGCCCGCGCGCGACGTCGTCCACGCCGGCCGCGAACAGGCCGACCGTATCGAGTGTCCACGAATAGCATTTCACGCCAACCGTCGGCAGCAGGCGGTAGGATGGCTTGATCGCGGCCACGCCGCAGAACGATGCCGGGCGGATCACCGAGCCGCCGGTCTGCGTGCCCAGCGCAAGCGGGATCATGCCGGCGGCCACCGCGGCGGCGGAGCCGGACGACGATCCTCCGGGTGTGTGGCCGTGGTTGCGCGGATTGAGCGTTGCGGTCGGATCGAGCGAGGCAAACGCCGTCGTCGTGGTCTTGCCGATGACGCTCGCGCCGGCCTGCTTCAGCATCATGACGACGGCCGCATCGCCGCGCGGCCGAAATCCGCGGTAGATCGGCGAGCCCATTTCGGTCGGGAAATCCTGTGTGTCCATGATGTCCTTGATGCCGACCGCAATCCCGCGCAGCGATCCGGCGCTTTGCGCGCGGACATTCGGGTCATGGCAGACGAAGGCGCCGATGGATTTTTCGTGTGCTGCGATGGCTTCGCGCGATTGCGCGATCGCGGCGGCGGCGGAGAGATCGCCGGCATCGATGCGGCGCTGGAGGTCGGCGAGCGAGATCATGGATGCTTCCTGTGATGGGGAGGCAGGTTACGAAGCGCCCCGGCATGGAGCAAGCGCGACACCCGTCCCAATCAAACAGGTTGATTTGCAATCTCAGGTTGGGCAAAGCTGTACCCGCATGTATGACCGGCCCCCCAACACCCTCCAGCTTTCCGACGCAGAACGTCTCGACCGCCTGCGGCTGATCCGTAGCGACAATGTCGGACCGCGAACCTTCAACTCGCTGCTCAGCCATTTCGGCGACGCGCGCATGGCGCTCGAACGACTGCCCGACTTGGCGCGGCGTGGCGGCGCCCATCGTTCGGGGCGAATCTGCGGCGAGGAAGAAGCGCGGGCCGAACTCGCTATGTCCCGAAGGATGGGCATCGCACTGGTCGCGCCCGGCGAAGCCGCCTATCCGCCGCGGCTGGCGACGCTCGACGATGCGCCGCCCCTGCTCGGCGTGCGCGGCGCGCCAGAGACGCTGATGCGGCCGATGATTGCAATCGTGGGATCGCGCAACGCATCGGGCGCCGGCCTGAAATTCGCAAGCCAATTGGCGCGCGATCTCGGCGATGCCGGTTTTCTCGTGATCTCGGGGCTGGCGCGTGGCATCGATCAGGCCGCCCATCGCGCCACGGTCGCAAGCGGCACGGTCGCGGTGCTGGCCGGCGGCCACGACCGGATCTATCCGGCGGAGCATGAGGATCTGCTGGCCGCGCTGCTCGAAACGGGCGGCGCGATTTCCGAGATGCCGCTCGGCCACTCGCCGCGCGCCCGCGATTTTCCCCGCCGCAACCGCCTGATCTCGGGCGCATCGCTCGGCGTCGTCGTGATAGAGGCCGCACATCGGTCGGGCTCGCTGATCACGGCGCGGATGGCGGCCGAACAGGGACGCGAAGTGTTTGCGGTGCCAGGGTCGCCGCTCGATCCGCGCGCCGCCGGCACCAACGACCTGATCAAGCAGGGCGCGACGCTGACCACGGAGGCTTCCGACGTCATCAACGCCGTGGCGCCGATCATGGAGCGGCCGATCATGCTCGGTGCGCGCGAGGGCGACGAAGAGCCGCTCGATTTCGACACCGGTGCGAGCGAGCGCGCATCAATCGTGGATTTGCTGGGGCCGACCCCGATCAGCCTCGACGACCTGATCCGGATGTCGGGCGCCTCGCCAGCCACCGTGCGCACCGTGCTGCTCGAACTCGAACTCGCCGGACGGCTGGAGCGTCACGGCGGCGGACTGGTGTCGCTGGTCTGACGCGAAGTCCAGTTAGGCGCTGAAATGGTCTCCTAATTGGGGTAAACTGGAAGTTGCTGGCGGACACTCCGAACGGCGCTTTTGACCCGAAGGGGGCTCTCGCGCCCACAAATGTCCAGCGTCAGAGCTCTCTCGATCTGAGCAAGTCGATAGGGCCGCACACTTTTCTCTTGGTTCTCTTGCCTCTCTCGGCAAGCTCTGATTGTATGAGCGAATGAATTAAGGGTTAGATTGATGCGCATTGTCGGTACTGTTTTGGTGATCGCTTTTGTTTGGCTTCAATGTACTGACGTAGTTGCAGCGAGAAAACAAACACTGCCTGCTGATTACGTGGCGGAGCTTGTGCGAAGGTTGGACGTAAGCAAAGTCTACCCAAACCGGGCAAATACCGATTGCCGGGTACGGACGGCTTTCGTCAGATTTGATTTTGACAAGGATGGAGTGTTGACTTTCGTTCGCGTCGCCAAGAGCAGCGGATTGCCCGAGTTTGACAGAGCGGCAGTCATGACTGTTCAACGCGCTCAGCCATTTCCTCCTCGTCCCGCAGGAGTCTCAAAGCGTAGCTTCGGTCTACCGCTCGTGTTGAATCCCCTTTATCGCCGTGATGGGATGCCTAGCACTTGCCAGTTGCGCCAAGCTCAATCCCGCAATTAGGACGTGCTGCGAAGTAAGTAAGACGCGTCTCCGGACGATGCTTCGCATCCCTCGGAGAACCATGAGGCCCGGTCTGCGGCCTGCATCCTTCGAGACGCCCGCGTCTCGCGGGCTCCTCAGGATGAGGGTTTGAACGGCTGTAACGCAGTAGAACTACCCCCGATAGATCGGCGCGCCGCTCGGAGATGCCGTCGCACCGCCGTCGACGAACAATTCCTGGCCCTGCACATGCGCGGCATCATCCGAGGCGAGGAACAGGACCGTTTTCGAAATATGGTCGGGCTCGCCGATGCGGCCGAGCGGCGTCGACAGCGCGATGCGTTTTTCAAAGGCCTTTTCGGCTTCCGGCGTTGCGATCGCCGCGCCCCAGATCGGGGTGCGGATCGCGCCCGGCGCCACCACGTTGACGCGGATGCCGCGCGGCGACAATTCCGACGCCATGATCCGCGCCATCGCCCGAACGCCGGCTTTCGCCGCGCCATAAGCCGAATAGCCGGGGATTCCGAGCACGGAGATGACAGAGCCGTTGAGGATGATCGAGGCGTTGTCGTTGAGATGCGGCAGCGCGGATTGCACGGTGAAGAACACGCCGGTGAGGTTGGTGCTGATGACTTCTTCGAATGTCTCGACGGTGGCTCCGCCGAGTGGCGTGCCTCCGGCGATGCCGGCATTGGCAAACAGGATGTCGTACTTGCCGAACTTGTCGGCCCCCTTCCCGATCGCGGCTTCGGTCGCCGCGATATCGGTCGCGTCGGCCACGAGCGCGAGTGCGTTCGGCCCCAATTCCTTTGCCGCTGCTTCGAGCGTCGCTTGATTGCGGCCCGTGATGACCACCTTGGCCCCTTCGGCGACGAACAGTTTTGCGGTCGCAAGCCCAATGCCGCTGTTGCCCCCTGTGATCAACGCCGTCTTCTTCGCGAGCCTCATGGCTATCTCCAATGGTTGCATTATTAAACTAGATTGCTTGCCTAGAACTTCTAGTTTAATGTTGCAACTACACAAGGTCGTGATCGCTCCATTTTCAACGGAAGACTGCCCATGGTGAAACGGACGAGCTTTGAACGCGACGACTGCCCGGTCGCCCGATCGCTGGACGCGATCGGCGACTGGTGGTCGATGCTGATTATCCGCGAAGCGCTGTTCGGGGTCTGCAGGTTCGGCGAATTCCAGAAGCGGCTCGGGCTGGCCAGGAACATCCTGACGGTCCGGCTACGCGCGCTGGTAGATCAGGGCATTCTGAAAACCGCTCCTGCCTCCGACGGCAGCGCCTATCAGGAATACCTGCTGACGCCGAAGGGCCGCGGTGTATTCCCGATCCTGGTCGCCCTGCGGCAATGGAGCGAGGAATTCGACGAACGTCCGGAAGAGATTGCCACCATTCTGGTCGACAGAGAAAACGGCCAGCCGGTACGCAAGCTCGAACTCTATTCGCAGGACGGACGGCTTTTGGATGCAGGCGATACCGCGCTGAAATCGCGGCCGGGCGGCACACGCGCTACTGCGTGAACCTGGCTGATCCAATCAGGACAGCTTGTGCTTGCTTCGGGTCCGCAACCGCTCTTCCGCCTCGAGTTGCGCCATACCGAGGAGATGACCGAGCACCTCAAGCCGGTGGCGTTCCGCGAGCTTGACCAATTCGGCAACAGTTTCGGCGATGAAGGCCACGGCCTCGTCCGGGCCACCCTCCTCACCCCGTTCCGCACGCTCTTCGGTTGGCGAATCCGGCTTTCTGCCCGAAGCCTTCCGCTTCCGGCCGCCCGCAGCCTTGCTCAAACAAATTGCATCCAATTGCATACAATATCACACAGAATTAATCCCTTTGGGCACGCAACTCTAGGACGCATTTCGCGACTGCCTAGATATAAAGTCGATCCGTAAATCTACGTGGCCGACATCTGCCGATTTGACAGGGGCCGCCTCACCACCCATGTTCGGGTCGAAACGGCGGGCCGCGAGTCTCGCGGAACCCGCCCTTATCTTTTCCCGTAAGCCATTGGAATGACATGAATATCGTCATCGTGGAGTCGCCGGCGAAAGCCAAGACGATCAATAAGTATTTAGGCGCCTCCTACGAGGTTCTGGCCTCGTTCGGCCACGTCCGCGACCTCCCCGCCAAGAACGGATCGGTCGATCCGGAAGCCAATTTTCAGATGATCTGGGAGGTCGATCCCAAGGCGGCAGGCCGGCTGAACGACATCGCCAAGGCCCTGAAGGGCGCCGACCGCCTGATCCTCGCAACCGACCCCGATCGTGAGGGTGAAGCGATCTCCTGGCACGTTCTGGAGGTCATGAAGGAGAAGCGCGCGCTCAAGGACCAGAAAATCGAGCGCGTGGTGTTCAACGCCATCACCAAGCAGGCCGTGACCGACGCAATGAAGGCGCCGCGCCAGATCGATGGCGCGCTGGTCGACGCCTATATGGCGCGCCGGGCGCTCGACTATCTGGTCGGCTTCACGCTCTCGCCGGTGCTGTGGCGCAAACTGCCGGGCGCGCGCTCGGCGGGCCGGGTCCAGTCGGTCGCGCTGCGGCTGGTCTGCGACCGCGAACTCGAGATCGAAAAATTCGTGCCGCGCGAATACTGGTCGCTGGTGGCGACGCTGACCACGCCGCGCGGCGAGAGTTTTGAAGCCCGCCTCGTCGGCGCTGACGGCAAGAAGATCCAGCGTCTGGACATCGGCTCCGGCGCGGAAGCCGAAGACCTCAAGAAGGCCATCGAAGCGGCGAACTTCACGGTTTCGACCGTGGAAGCCAGGCCCGCGCGGCGCAATCCGCAGGCGCCCTTCACCACCTCGACGCTGCAGCAGGAAGCCAGCCGCAAGCTCGGCTTCGCCCCGGCGCACACGATGCGGATCGCGCAGCGGCTTTACGAGGGCATCGACATCGGCGGCGAGACCACCGGCCTCATCACCTATATGCGAACCGACGGCGTGCAGATCGACGGCTCCGCGATCACACAGGCACGCAAGGTGATCGGCGAGGATTACGGCAATGCCTACGTGCCGGATGCGCCGCGCCAGTACCAGACCAAGGCCAAGAATGCGCAGGAAGCGCACGAAGCGATCCGTCCGACCGACCTGTCGCGCCGGCCCGCCGAGATGCGCCGCCGTCTCGATACCGACCAGGCCAGGCTCTATGAGCTGATCTGGATCCGCACCATCGCCAGCCAGATGGAATCGGCCGAACTCGAACGCACCACCGTCGACATCGCGGCGAAGGCGGGCTCTCGCGTGCTGGAGTTGCGCGCCTCGGGCCAGGTCATCAAGTTCGACGGCTTCCTCGCGCTCTACCAGGAAGGCCGCGACGACGAGGAAGACGAAGATTCCCGCCGCCTGCCCGCCATGAGCGAGGGCGAACCGCTGAAGCGGCAGGATCTCGCCGTCACGCAGCATTTCACCGAACCGCCGCCGCGTTTCTCCGAAGCGTCGCTGGTGAAACGGATGGAAGAACTCGGCATCGGCCGACCCTCGACCTACGCCTCGATCCTGCAGGTGCTGAAGGACCGCGGTTACGTCAAGCTCGAAAAGAAGCGGCTGCACGGCGAGGACAAGGGCCGCGTCGTGGTCGCGTTCCTGGAGAACTTCTTCACGCGCTATGTGGAGTACGACTTCACCGCCGGGCTGGAAGAGCAGCTCGACCGCATCTCCAACAACGAGATTTCCTGGCAGCAGGTGCTGAAGGATTTCTGGATCGGCTTTGCCGGCGCGGTCAGCGACATCAAGGATCTCCGCGTCTCCGAGGTGCTGGATGCGCTCGACGACATGCTGGGGCCGCACATCTATCCGCCGCGCGCCGACGGCGGCGACGTCAGGCAGTGCCCGACCTGCGGCACCGGCAAGCTCAACCTGAAGGCCGGAAAGTTCGGCGCCTTTGTCGGCTGCTCTAACTATCCGGAATGCCGCTACACCCGCCCGCTGGCCGCCGATAGCGAAGCCAGCGCCGACCGCGTCCTCGGCAAGGACCCCGAAACCGATCTCGACGTGACCGTGAAGGCCGGACGTTTCGGCCCCTATATTCAGCTCGGCGAGCAGAAGGATTATGCCGAGGGCGAAAAGCCGAAGCGCGCCGGCATCCCGAAGAACATGTCGCCCGGCGACATGGAACTGGAGCTGGCGCTGAAGCTGTTGTCGTTGCCACGCGAGATTGGAAAACATCCGGAGACCGGCGAGCCGATCACCGCCGGCATCGGCCGCTTTGGCCCGTTCGTTCGTCACGAGAAGACCTATGCGAGCCTCGAGGCCGGCGATGAGGTGTTCGACATCGGCCTCAACCGTGCGGTGACGCTGATCGCGGAGAAAATTGCAAAAGGCCCGAGCGGCCGACGCTTCGGCGCCGATCCCGGCAAGCCGCTCGGCGAGCATCCGAGCCTTGGCGGTGTCGCGGTCAAGAACGGCCGCTACGGCGCCTACGTCACCGCCGGTGGCGTCAACGCCACGATCCCGAGCGACAAGACGCCCGAGACGATCACGCTCGCCGAGGCGATCGCGCTGATCGACGAGCGTGCCGCCAAGGGCGGCGGCAAGCCGAAGCGCGGCGCCAAGAAGGCTGCAGCGAAGAAGGCCGCGCCGAAGAAGGCCGCCGCAAAGGCTGCCGATCCCGACGCACCCAAGGCCGCCAAGAAGGCGGCGGCGAAGAAGGCGGCCGCGAAGCCGAAATCGGAAGCCGTCAGCAAGGCCCGCGCGCCGGTCGCCTCCGCCGCCAAGACATCGGCGGCGAAGCCCACTGCATCCAAGACGCCTGCGAAGAAGAGCGCGGGCAAGGCCCGGGGATAAGTGAAGAGAAAGCACGACAATGGTTTTCCGGGCCGGGACGCCATCGTTGCCTTCATCCGTGCGAATCCAGGCAAGATCGGCACGCGGGAAATCGCCCGCGAGTTCGGCCTGAAGAATGCCGACCGCGTCGAGCTGAAGCGCATCCTGCGCGAACTCGCTGACGACGGCACCGTTACCAAACGCGGACGGAAGATCCACGAGCCCGCCACGCTGCCGCCGACTGTGGTCGCCGACATCACCGGCCGCGACACCGACGGCGAATTGCTGGCGACGCCGACCGAATGGGACACCGAGGAAAACGGCGTCGCGCCGAAAATCCGCATTCACGTGCCGCGCCGCCCGCAGCCGGGAACTGCAGCCGGCGTCGGCGACCGCGCGCTGATGCGCATCGAGAAACTGGACGAGGGCGACAGCGCGCTTTATCGCGGCCGCGTCATCAAGGTGCTCGATCACGCCCGCACGCGGCTGCTCGGTATCTTCCGCAAGGTGCCCGGCGGCGGGGGGCGTCTTGTACCCGTCGACAAGAAGCAGGCCGGGCGCGAATTGAACATCGCACCGTCGGATACCGCCGGCGCCGAGGACGGTGACCTCGTCAGTGTCGATCTCGTGCGCACGCGCGGCTATGGCCTTGCGTCAGGCAAGGTGAAGGAGCGGCTCGGCTCGCTCTCAAGCGAAAAGGCGATCAGCCTGATCGCGATCCATGCCCACGAAATTCCACAGGCCTTTTCGCCCGGCGCCGTGCGCGAAGCCGAGCAGGCGCAACCTGCGACGCTGAAGGGCCGCGAGGACTGGCGCGACCTGCCGCTCGTCACCATCGATCCGCCCGACGCCAAGGATCATGACGACGCGGTGCATGCGGCACCCGATGACGATCCGAACAACAAGGGCGGCTATATCATCCATGTCGCCATCGCCGATGTCGCCTTCTATGTGCGGCCGGGCTCGGCGCTGGACCGCGACGCACTGACGCGCGGCAACTCGGTGTATTTTCCCGACCGCGTGGTGCCGATGCTGCCGGAGCGCATCTCCAACGATCTCTGCTCGCTGGTGCCGGGCGAGCCGCGCGGCGCGCTCGCGGTGCGGATGGTGATCGGACCCGACGGCCGCAAGCGCTCGCACAGCTTCCATCGCGTGCTGATGCGCTCGGCCGCCAAGCTGCATTACGCGCAGGCGCAGGCCGCCGTCGATGGCCGCCCGGACGACACCACCGGGCCGCTGCTGGAGGCGATCCTGAAGCCGCTCTACGCGGCCTATGCGCAAGTCAAGCTCGCGCGCGACGAGCGCGATCCGCTTGATCTGGATCTGCCCGAGCGAAAAATCCTGCTCAAGCGCGACGGCACCGTCGATCGCGTCATCGTCCCCGAACGGCTCGACGCGCACCGCCTGATCGAGGAGTTCATGATCCTCGCCAACGTCGCCGCCGCCGAAACGCTTGAAAAGAAGGCGTTGCCGCTTATTTACCGCGTGCATGACGAGCCGTCGCAGGAGAAGGTCCACAACCTTCAGGAATTCCTGAAAACGCTCGATCTCCCGTTTGCGAAGAGTGGTGCCTTGCGCCCTTCCCTGTTCAATCGCGTCCTCGGCCAGGTCCGCGGCGAGGATTACGAAACGCTCGTCAACGAGGTGGTGCTGCGCTCGCAGGCGCAGGCGGAATATTCGGCGGAGAATTACGGCCATTTCGGCCTCAACCTTCGCCGCTACGCACACTTCACCTCGCCGATCAGGCGATACGCAGACCTGATCGTGCATCGTGCGCTGATCCGCGCGCTCGGCCTCGGCGAAGGCGCGTTGCCGGAAGCCGAGACGCTGGAGAGCTTAAGCGAAGTCGCGGCGCAGATTTCCGTGACCGAGCGGCGCGCGATGAAGGCGGAGCGCGAGACCGCTGACCGGCTGATCGCGCATTTCCTCGCCGACCGCATCGGGGCTACGTTTCAGGGCCGCATTTCCGGCGTCACCCGCGCTGGCCTGTTCGTGAAGTTGTCCGATACCGGCGCCGACGGGCTGATTCCGATCCGCACGCTCGGCACCGAGTACTACAATTACGACGAGACGCGTCATGCGCTCGTCGGCTCACGCAGCGGTGCCATGCACCGGCTGGGTGACGTTGTCGACGTGCGTCTGGTAGAAGCTGCGCCGGTGGCTGGCGCGCTGCGCTTCGAACTGCTGTCGGAAGGTCAGGTCATTCCGCGCGGCAGAAAACGCGAAGGCGCCCAGGCATCGACAAAGGCGTCGAAAGCGCGTCCGGGCCGCAGCCCGCGCGAAAAAGTTCGCAAGGCCCACAAGGGCAAGTCCGGCAAAGCCAAGCCCGGCAAATCGAAGAGAGGCAAGTCATGGAAACGGTGAGCGCCGCGACGACAGTCTGGACCCGGGATGCCGTCAAGGGCGAGAAGCGCGACCTCTGGACCGCGATGAAGCGCGGCTTTCGCTGCCGCTGCCCGCGCTGCGGCGAAGGCAAGATGTTTCGCGCCTTCCTGAAGACCGCCGACAACTGCTCGGTCTGTGGGCTCGATTTCACGCCGCACCGCGCCGACGACCTGCCGGCCTATCTGGTGATCGTCATCGTCGGCCACATCGTGGTACCGGCGGCGCTGTGGATCGAGACCAACTACTCGCCGGCCGTGTGGGCGCAATTGGCGATCTACCTGCCGGTGACGTTCCTCATGTCGCTGGTGCTGTTGCAGCCGGTCAAGGGTACGGTCGTCGGCCTTCAATGGGCGTTACGCATGCATGGCTTTGACGAGAATGCCCCTGGCGACATTCCGCCGGTCTAGCTAAACCGGGATCGACAACAAGCAAACATGGGGATGGAATGACTGAAGCTGCGACCGCTGAAAAAGAAGAAAAAGAAGCCGATCACCACCCCTATTTCCGGCCGAAGGACGCCGCGACGCTGATCCTTATCGATCGTTCCGGCTACAAGCCGAAGGTTCTGGTCGGCAAGCGCCACGACAAGGTCGTGTTCATGCCGGGCAAATATGTCTTTCCCGGCGGCCGAGTCGACAAAACAGACAACCGCGTTCCCGTCGCCGCGCCGATTTCCGGCGAACTCGAAGCCAACCTGCTCAAGGGCAGTCCGAAGATCGCATCTTCCCGGGCGCGTGCGCTCGCGGTCGCCGCCATCCGCGAGGCCTGCGAGGAAACCGGCCTCTGCCTCGGCCGCAAGGTCGACAAGCCGGTGAAGCTCGAAGGCGCCTGGCAACCATTCTCCGAAGCGGGACTTCTTCCCGATCCGTCCAGCCTGTTCCTGATCGCGCGCGCGATCACTCCGCCCGGCCGCGTCCGCCGTTTCGATACGCGCTTCTTCACCGCGGATGCTTCCAGCATCGCCCATCGCGTCGAAGGCGTGATCCACGCGGATGCCGAACTGGTCGAACTGGTATGGGTCGAGATCGGCTCGCAGCCGCTCGCCGACGCCCACGCCATGACCAAGAACGTGCTCGCCGAACTCGACCGCCGGCTGGCCACCGGCCCGCTCCGCCACGACGCGCCGGTGCCGTTCTTTCATTTCTACGGCGGCAAGATGCAGAAGGACGTGCTGGGGGCCTGACCCACGGCTCTGTCCCCGTCATTGCGAGGAGCGAAAGCGACGAAGCAATCCATCTATCGGTTATGCCGCGCTATGGATTGCTTCGCTCCGCTCGCAATGACGGCGTTGGCGCCACGGCAAATATCCTCCGCACGTCCCTCAATTTGCAACATTCTTCTCGACGGCGCCTGATGGCGCTGCGCTGATCGCCTCCCTATCTGTTCCCCAACAATAACAGCTACGGAACGGGGCAATGGCACAGCGGCAACTCAAGCTCGGCGCGTTCATGCGGCCGGTCTCCATCCACACCGGCGCGTGGCGCTATCCCGGCGCGTGGCCCGATGCCAACTTCAATTTCCCGCATATCAAGCAGCTGATCCAGAAACTGGAGACCGGCAAGTTCGACGCCTTCTTCATGGCCGATCACCTGGCCGTGCTGAACATGCCCATCAACGCGCTCAAGCGCAGCCATACCGTGACCTCGTTCGAGCCGTTCACGCTGCTGTCGGCGCTGGCCGGCGCCACCGAGCACATCGGCCTGATCGCGACGGGATCGACGACGTTCGACGAGCCCTACCATGTTGCCCGGCGTTTTGCTTCGCTCGACCACATCTCGGGCGGCCGCGCGGGGTGGAACATCGTCACCACATCTAATCCAGATGCTGCGCTGAATTTCGGGCTCGACGACCACATGGAGCATGCCGAGCGCTACCAGCGGGCGCGCGAATTCTATGACGTGGTGACAGGCCTGTGGGATTCCTTCGCCGACGACGCCTTCGTGCGCGATGTCGAGCAAGGGCTTTATTTCGATCCCGCGAAAATGCACGTGCTCAATCACAAGGGAAAATATCTCTCCGTGCACGGACCGCTCAACATTGCCCGGCCCGTCCAGGGATGGCCGCTGATCGTGCAGGCCGGTGCATCCGAGGACGGCAAGCAGCTCGCCGCGGAAACGGCAGAGGCAGTGTTCACCGGTGGCGGCTCGCTCGCCGACGGACAAAAGCTTTATGCGGACATCAAGGGCCGCATGGAGAAGATCGGTCGCAACCCGGAGCATCTGAAGATACTGCCCGGCGCCTTCGTGGTGGTGGGTGACAGCATCGAGGAGGCAAAAGAGAAACGGGCGAAACTCGACAGCATGGTGCATTACGACAGCGCCATCGCCTCGCTCTCGGTGCAGCTCGGCACCGATGCCTCGGGTTTCGATCCCGACGGCCAGTTGCCGCCGATCCCCGAGACCAACGCCAGCAAGAGCGGCCGCCAGCGGCTGGTCGATGTTGCCGCTCGCGACAAGCTCACGGTGCGCCAGCTCGCCCAGCGCGTCGGCGGTTACGGCGGGCTCTCCTTTGTCGGCACGCCCAAAACCATCGCCGACCAGATGGAGGAATGGCTGATGAGCCGCGGCAGCGACGGCTTCAACATCATGTTCCCGTTCCTGCCCGCAGGACTGGACGATTTCGTCGACAAGGTCGTCCCGGAACTGCAGAAGCGCGGGATTTTCCGCAAAGCGTACGAGGGCCGGACACTGCGGGAGAATTTGGGGCTGCCAAGGCCGAAAAACCGCTTCTTTGAGGGTTAATCACCGCGAATTGGACCGGTTTCGACCCCGAAAACCTTGACTTTGGGCGGATCGAGGCTAGGTTGCGCGGCAAATGCAGGCCGATTTGGCCGGCGCCTGATATCCCCCTATCCAAAGGTTCTGAACATGGCCAAAGCGGTCACCATCAAGGTCAAGCTCGTTTCCACGGCGGATACCGGCTTCTACTACGTCGCCAAGAAGAACTCGCGTACCATGACCGACAAGCTGGTCAAGAAGAAGTACGACCCGGTCGCGCGCAAGCACGTCGAGTTCAAGGAATCGAAGATCAAGTAATTCGGAAGCTCACGGCTGACGGATTTGAGCGGGGCCCTTTCGGGCCCCGTTTTTGTCGGTGCCCGTGACGCCTGCTGCACTTTCCACTGTCGTCCTCCGCGAAAGCGGGGGACCCAGTATTCCAGAGGCGTTGGTGATAGAGCCGACAGGCCGCGGCGTACTGGATCACCCGCCTTCGCGGGTGATGACGACTGATGGTGGGGCGATGCCCTACGCCGTCTGCAGATGCGGCGGCCGGCTTGGCCGGATCAGCGCGAACGCGACCTGGATAATGCCGCCGGCCAGACCCAGCGCGACGCCGATGCGCCACGCCATGGTGTAGGAGCCGAGCTGGTCGTAGATCAGCCCGCCTCCGTACGCACCGAGGAACGAGCCGATCTGGTGGCTCATGAAGGCGAGGCCCTGGATCATCGCCTGCCATTTCAGGCCGAACATCTCGGCGACCGCGCCCGCAACCAGCGGACCGACGCCCATCCAGAGGAAGCCCATGATCGCCCCGAACAGCAGCGTGGTTGCCGGCGTCGCCGGCAGCATGAAGTACCAGGCGAGCGCGATTGAGCGCAGGATGTAGATCATCCCGAGCAGCGCCAGCTTGTTCCAGCGCTGGCCGGCCCAGCCGAAGAACAGGCTGCCCAGCACGTTGAAGCCGCCGATCATACCGAGCGTCTGCGCGCTCAGCATCGGATCGAGGCCGCAGATCAACAGATAGGACGGCAGATGCGTGGTCAGGAACACAAGCTGCATGCCGCAGACGAAATAGGCGCAGGTCATCACCACGAACGACGCGTTGCCGAAGGCAAGCTTTGCTGCCGTTCCAGCCGAAGCGTCGCCGATGTCGTCGGGGGCCTTGAGCGGCAGCGGAACCTTGTCAACCCTGCCCGCATACCAGGCCGCCGGCAGCATGAACAGCGACAGGATCACAAAGCCGGCGACGCCGATGCGCCAGCCAAAACCCTCGTTCAACATCTGCCCGATCGGCGCAGCCAGCAAAGCGCCGAGCGATCCGGCCGCAGAGACAATGCCCATCACGGTGCTGCGCACGGTGGCCGGCACCGCGCGCGCCGACACTGACATCGCAATCGCATTCGCCGTGCAGGCCAGCGAGGCGCCAATCAATACACCCGCGCCAATCAGGATCGGGATCATCCCGTGCGCGGTCGCCATCAGCACCAGGCCCACGATGTACATCACCGAGCCCACGATCATGATCGGACGGAAGCCGTAGCGCACCGTCAGGGCGCCGGCGAGCGGCTGCAGGAACCCCCAGGCAAGGTTCTGCACCGCCAGCGCCAGCGTGAACTGCGACACCGAAATTCCGATGTCATGCGTCAGCGGCTGCATGAAGATACCGAAACTCTGCCGCAGGCCCATGCTCAGGGTGAGCAACATCGAGGCGCCGATCAGGATGGGCAACGTGGGGCGCAGGATTTGCAGCAGTGCCATTGGCTTTATTCTCCCGATCGGCCGCGATTCGAAAGCCGCGTCCTGCAATCGATGCCTGAAATAGGTACACAGACCTGTGTAATCAGTCTATAAGGAGCAGCGAACTGTCAAGCAAAAGGACATCCCGCCAGCGCATGGCTACCCTGCCCGCCAAACCGGCGATGAAGGACCGGATTCTCGAAACTGCAGACAGGCTGTTCTATCTGCAGGGGATCCGCGCTGTGGGTGTCGACACCATCGCGGCCGAAATCGGCATCAGCAAGCGCACGCTCTACAATCATTTTCCGTCCAAGGACGCGCTGATCTCGGCCTATCTGGCTCGCCGCTTCGTGGCCCCGCGCGCTTCCGACAAACCGCCGGTCGAGCAGATTCTCGGCACCTTCGATTCGCTGGAGCGGCGCTTTTCAGCGGAGGATTTTCGCGGCTGCCCGTTCGTCAACGCGGTCGCCGAGCTCGGCTGCGAGGACCAGTCCGCGCGCAGAATCGCGGTCGAATTCAAGGAAAGCCGCCGCCTCTGGTTTCGCGACCTCTTGGTGCAACTCGGCGTCGCCGAGGCGGAAGCGCTGGCAACCCAGCTCACGCTGCTGGTCGACGGCTCGATCGCGCAGGATCTGGTGCGCAATGATCCGTCGATGGCACGGGCGGCGAAGGAGGCCGCGACGGTGCTGTTGCGGAATGCGGGGGTGAAGGTGGATGGTGGTCCATCGAAGAAGCCGCGATCAAAACCTGCTACTTGAGCCACTCTCTCCCGTCGTCCCGGCGAACGCCGGGACCCATACGCCGTGGCTTTTGAATTGGGCGATGTGGTAGTTACCTTATCCAACAATTAGCGCTGGTGGTTATGGATCCCGGCCTTCGCCGGGACGACGCTGAAACATGCCGTACGAGGGAGTGAAAATGGAAAACCTGACAGTCACCGCCAAGGGTTACGACTTCAAACCAGCACAAACTGCCATGCAGCGCTACGTCGATAACAACCTGCTGTCCGGCATTTCCTGGGCGGTCATGGTCGGTCGCGATCTCGTCGATGTGAACTGCGTCGGCTGGGCCGACAAGGAAGCACAGACGCCGCTGCGCACCGACCACATCTTTCGCATCTTCTCCAATACCAAGCTCATTACCTCCTGCGCGGCGTTGCTGCTGGCCGAAGAAGGCAGACTGAAGCTCGATGACCCCATCGAGAAATTCATTCCGCAGCTTGGAAATCGACGGGTTTTGCGTCCTGGTGCGACCTCGCTCGATGACACCGAGCCCACGAAGAGCTCGATCACCATCCGCCAGCTTCTGAGCCACAGTTCCGGGCTCAGCTATGGCTTCTTCGATCCCGGCACCGTCATCTTCAAGGCGCTCAACGAGCGCGGCGTGCACGATCCCCGGACGACGCTTGCGCAGATGGTGGACGTGCTGGGCGACCTGCCGCTGATCTATCAACCGGGAACGTCGTGGGAATATTCGCTCGCCATCGACGTGGTGGCGCGACTGGTCGAAGTGATCGGCGGCCAGAGCTTCGACACGTTCATCAAGGCGCGCATTCTCGATCCGCTCGGCATGGTCGATACCGGCTTCGTCGTGCCGGAAAAGGATCACGGGCGCCTGGTCGCCTATTACGCCGGCGCCGACCTGATGGAGCCGATGAAGCCCGGCCTCACCCGCACCGACAACGCCCCCTTCCCCGGCGCCTATCTGCGGCCAATCGCGCGGCTGAACGGCGGCGGCGGGCTGGTGTCAACGATGCCTGACATGGTGGCGCTGATCCGAAGCCTGCTGCCGGGAGGGCCGACCCTGCTCAAGCCGGAAACCATCGCGCAGATGATGACCAACCAGTTGCCGGATGGGCAATGGATCCGCTTCGCCTTGCTCGGCGAACAGCCGGGCAAGGTGCACGGGCTTGCCGGCGGCATCATCCAAACGCCGTCGAAGTTCGACCATCCTGACGCATCAGGCGAATTCTACTGGGGTGGCGTCGCCGGCACGCAATGGTGGATCTCGCCGAAGCGCAACATGGCCGGCGTGATGATGGCGCAGCGCCAGATGTCCTTCGTTCACCCGTTCTCGTTCGAGTTCAAGCGGCTGGCGTATGACGCGGTGAAGCAAGCCCGCGTGGAAACGAGCGCGTCCACATAATGACTGTCATCGTCCGCGAAGGCGGACGATCCAGTATTCCAGAGACGTCAATTGGGAAACCGAGAAGCCACGGCGTACTACCCGCCTTCGCGGGTATGACGATCGGGCTGCGTGGCGGCAGCTATGCTGCCGCTGAAACAACCCGGTTTCGCCCGTCGTTCTTGGCGCGGTACAGCGCCGTGTCGGCGCGCTTTAGCACGTCGGCGACGGGCTCGCCCTTGCGGTCGAGCGTCGACAGCCCGATCGAGATCGTGACCTCGATGCGCTTGGCGCCCTTGCTGACGGCAAAGCTTTCGCCGGCGATCGAGCGGCGCAGCCGCTCCGCGACCATGCCGGCGACGTGGAGGTCGGTTTCCGGCATCACGATCACGAATTCCTCGCCGCCGTAGCGGCAGGCGAGATCGATGCCGCGGATCGACTTGCGGATGCGCACCGCGAACTCGCGCAGCACGTCGTCGCCGGCGTCGTGGCCGTAGGTGTCGTTGATGGCCTTGAAGTAGTCGATGTCGAGCATCATCAACGCCAACGGCTTGCCGCGGCTTGAAGCCTGCTCGGCGAGCGTCGCCAGATGGGTTTCCATGTAGCGGCGGTTATGCAGGCCGGTCAGCGCGTCGGTGATGGCCATTTCGATCGAGTTCTGCACATTGTCGCGCAGATGATCGGTGTAGCGCCGCCTGCGGATCTGGGTGCGTACGCGCGCCAGCAGTTCGTTCTTGTCGACCGGCCGCAGCAGGTAATCGTTGACGCCGATCTCGAGGCCGCGCAGCAGCCGTGCATTGTTGTCGGCATCCGAGATGGCGAGGATCGGCACCTGGCGCGTACGCTCCAGCGAGCGCGCCTGGCTGCACAGCCGCAAGCCGTCGTAATTATCCAGGCTGAGCGAGACGATCAGCAGATCGTAATTGCCGTCGGCGGCGTGAAACAGGGCTTCCGCCGGGTTGGTTTCGACATCGACCGTGTGCTCGGCGGAAAGGATCGGCGCCAGCCGCTCGTAGGACGAGGGCCGGTCGTCGACCAGCAGGATCCGGCCGCCGAGGCCCTTGTCGGCGACGGCGCTGCGCTCGGGCGCCTCCATGCCGATTTCGAGCGAGGTGATGGCGCGCATGCGCAATTCGTCGGTCATCATCTTCAGCCGCGTCAGCGAACGGACGCGCGCGATCAGGACGATGTCGGATACCGGCTTGGTCAGAAAGTCGTCGGCGCCGGCTTCGAGCCCGCGGACGCGGTCGGCCGGACTGTCCAGCGCGGTGATGATCACCACCGGAATGAAATGCGTGGCCGGGTTGGACTTCAGTCGTCGGCAAACCTCGAAGCCGTCCATGTCGGGCATCATGACATCGAGCAGGATGATGTCGCATTCGTTGCGCGAGCAGACTTCCAGCGCCTCGGCGCCATTGGAAGCGGTCAGCACGTCGAAATATTCGGCCGACAGACGGGCTTCCAGCAACTTGACGTTGGCCGGAACGTCATCGACGACAAGAATACGTGCAGACATCGAAACTCACCCCTACCCGATAAAACGCCGTACCGTTTCAATGAACTTGCCGACCGAAATTGGTTTGGACAAATACGCCTCGCAGCCGCCTTCGCGGATGCGCTCCTCGTCGCCCTTCATCGCAAAGGCCGTGACCGCGACCACCGGTATCGCGCGCAGTTCCGGATCGTCCTTGATCCAGCGCGTCACTTCGAGACCGGAGACTTGCGGAAGCTGGATATCCATCAGGATCAGATCCGGGCGCATCTTGCGGACAAGGTCGAGCGCCTCGAAACCGTTGCTGGTGCCAGACGTCTGATAGCCATGCGCTTCCAGAAGGTCGCGAAAGAGCTTCATGTTGAGCTCGTTGTCTTCCACGATCAGGACGGTTTTTGCCATCCCGCCCTCCCTGATACTCAGTACGCACTACCGACGCCGGCTTGTCGAAAAGTGAATTTAAACTAGCGGCGGATTCGCTCTAACCCGTTAAACTGATGCACCGACTTTTGCGGATTGGTTTCCACTTCCTTGAACCCATTCCGCAGACTCGGGCATGATGGTTCCCAAAGTAGAGCCCAGAAGTTAACGGAAAGGCAAATCCGCTGTCGAAAAAGCCTGTTCACAACCCCCGCGAAGTGGCTGAAATCGTTGCAGTTCAGGCGCTGAGTTTTATTGCGGGCGACCCCGAGCGGCTGGGATTGTTCCTGGCAGAAAGCGGGATCGGCCCGGAAACCCTGCGCAACGCAGCCGCCGACCCGCAATTTCTGGCCTCGGTGCTGGATTTCGTGCTGCGCGACGACGCCACCGTGAAGGCGTTTGCGAGCGCTTCGCAACTGCATCCGACCAATATTGCCGCCGCCCGGGAAGTACTGGGCGACCCCAAATGGGAGCGCGACGTGCCGTGAGCGCGCCGGCGCCCGCCCTTCATGGTCCGCGCGCCTTCTGCCGGGATTGCCTCGGCGACCTCGATATCAAGGCCAGGCGATGCGGCGAATGCGGCTCGCCTCGCCTGGTTCGCCACCACGCCCTGCCGTCGCTGACGCTCGCGCATATCGATTGCGACGCGTTCTACGCCACCGTCGAGAAGCGCGACAACCCCGACATTGCCGACAAGCCCGTCATCATCGGTGGCGGCAAGCGCGGCGTGGTGTCGGCCGCCTGCTACATCTCGCGGACCTATGGCGTGCGCTCGGCGATGCCGATGTTCAAGGCGCTGGCGCTCTGCCCCTCCGCAGTCGTGATCCCGCCCGACATGGCCAAATACGTTCGTGTCGGCCGCGAGGTGCGCCGCGCCATGCAGACGCTGACGCCGCTGGTCGAACCGCTCTCGATCGACGAGGCATTCCTCGATCTCTCCGGCACCGAGCGGGTCCACGGCATGATTCCGGCAAAGGTGCTGGCGCGATTTGCCCGCGACGTCGAACGCGATATCGGGATCACGGTGTCCGTCGGCCTGTCCTGCAACAAGTTCCTGGCCAAGATCGCCTCCGATCTCGACAAGCCCCGCGGCTTTGCGGCGCTCGACCAGGACGAGGCCTGCGAGATGCTGGCCGACAAGCCGGTCGGCTTCATCTACGGCGTCGGCCCTGCGACCCAAGAAAGGCTGCTGCAGCGCGGCTTTCGCACCATCGCGGACCTCCAGCGCGCCGACGAAGTCGAACTGATGAAGCAGTTCGCCGGCGAAGGCCGACGGCTATGGCGGCTGGCGCGCGGCATCGACGACCGCAGCGTCGTCGCCGACCGCGGCGCCAAGACCATTTCCAACGAGACCACGTTCGAGAACGACATCAAGGATTTTGCCACGCTGGAAAAGGTGCTGTGGCGGCTATCCGAAAAAGTGTCGGCGCGGCTCAAGAACAGCGATCTCTCGGGCCTCACCATCACCCTGAAGCTGAAGACCGCGGATTTCAGGCAGCGGACCCGCTCGCAATCGATCCAGGCGCCGACGCAGCTCGCCGCAAAGATTTTCGCGGTATCGCGCGAGATGCTGGCAAGGGAGATCGACGGTACGGCCTTCCGCCTGCTGGGCACCGGCGTCAGCGCGCTGCGCGAGGGATCGCGGGCCGACGATACCGACATGCTGGACCGCCGCTCGGCGCACGCCGAGCGCGCGATGGATGATTTGAGGAAGAAGTTCGGCAACGCCGCTGTCATCAGGGGCATCGCGTACAGGGGGCCGGCGAAGGAAGAGGACGAGGAGGAAGAAGGGTAATCAACTCTCCCCGCCGTCATTGCGAGGAGCGAAGCGACGAAGCAATCCATCTTTCAGCTTGTGAAGCTATGGATTGCTTCGCTTCGCTCGCAATGACGCTCCCCTCAATCCGCTACGGCAACGGCCTCGATTTCGATCAGCCATTCCGGGGCCGCAAGCGCCGTCACACCGACAAGCGTGCTTGCCGGCGGCTCCATGCCTTCAAAGAACACCGAGCGCGCCTTGCCGATGATAGGACGCAGCTCCGGCTTGTAGCCGACAACGAACGTGGTGATCTTCACGATGTTGGAATAGCTCGCACCGGCGGCTTTCAGCGCCAGGCCAAGATTGTGCATCACCTGCGTCGTCTGAGCGGCCAGATCGCCCTCGCCGACCACCCGCCCCTCATCGTCGGTGGACACCTGTCCCGAGATATAGATCGTGCGCGCACCCGACGCGACGACGACGTGGGAGTAAGCCGGATTGTGGTGAAGTCCGCTGGGGCGAAGATGGTCGAGCTTGCTCATGTTTGTGCCTCCCTGACTTTCATGATTGGGCTGAAGCGTATCCGCCTCCGGTGCGTCCGACCAGACTGCTTATGGGATAGAGGCTCTTTCCGAGAACTCGTCATGCCCGGCCTTGTGCCGGGCATGACAAACGCGCGGCTCTCTCGGTCAGGCTCGCTCTGGGCGTGTGCGCGAGAATGCGCCGGTCACTTGCAGGGCTTGGTGTCCCTGACGTCGAATTTGCCCATCGCGCCCGAAATCACGAAATCGTTGTAGTCGAGCACCAGCGCACGGGAGACGCCGTTCTCGAACAGTTCGAACGACATCGCGTAGACCGGTGTCTGCTCGCCTTCCCTGGTCTTGGCGTCGCGATCGTAATAGCTCACCGTGACCGGCCAGCGTGTCAGCGCCTTCATCTGGTCGCTGTCGGTCGAGGGATCGGGCGAGGCGATGCTGCGGGTGCCCGGGATCGGCTGCCCAATGATGGAGAGGGTATTGTAGACCTTCTCGCCGTTGTCGGAGCCGTCATAGACCATCAGTTCCAGCACCGACTTGCCCTCACGGGCGGCGGCGATGATGTGCTGGATCTGCTCGGTTGGAAACACGGTCTTGCCGTCGAGATTGAAGGTCTTCACCACCGGCCGCTTCAGCTTGACCGTGATGTGGTCGCCGACCCGTTCCGCCATGCCGTCGATCGGGGCGGACGCGGCATCGTTCATCCGCGTATCGATCTTGAAGCGATAGCTCTTGCCGGCGCCGTCTTCCCAGGAATGCGAACGCAGATCGCTAAGCGTCAGCTTGCCCTCGCCGCTGTCGAGTTCCGACACCTGGCGGAATTCGGACGTGTAGCCCTCGCAGGCGCTGCCCGAGAAATTGTAGAGAATGCGGCCGCGCGCCCCGCTGATCGCGTTGGTTCCGCGGGCCTTTACCAGCTTCAGTTCATAGAGCGCCTGATGGGCGAGAAACGGCCCGCTGGCGCCTGCCAGCGCCGGTCCGTTTACGAAACCGGATCCAAGGGTGGCGGCAATCGAGAACACCAGGGCACGGACCGGAATCGGGAACGAGCTAGCCATGTTCAGTTATTTCCTGGGTGGAGATTCGTCACATTAGTGACGGCTCCATTGCGTCGCAACTAGGGCGGCTCCTCCAAAACGCCAGAAATTGAGACCCGAATGCTACGTTTTCCGGTGGTTTCCGGCAGGTTTCGTTCTCATTCGCGGCGTGCATGGCGCCATTGCGGTCGCTTGCAACGGAAAGCGCGATGCGCGAAACAATGCGCACCTGGTCCCGCGGATCAGGCACGGTCAAATCAATCGGGGACGGAAACATGGCGGGTACAGTCGAACAGAAGCTGGCGGCACAGGGCATTGTCCTGAACGATCCGCGCACCCCGATGGCCAACTATGTCGGTTTCGTGCGCAGCGGAAACCTGCTGTTCGTCTCGGGCCAGGTCTGCGCCAATGCGGAAGGCAAGCTGATCGCCAAGGGCAAGCTGGGGGCCGGCGTTACCGTCGAACAGGGTTACACCGCTGCCCAAGGTTGCGCGGTCAATCTGCTGGCGCAGGTGAAGGCCGCGCTCGGCGATCTCGACAAGGTGGTGCGCGTGGTGCGGCTCGGCGGCTTCATCAATTCCGCGCCCGACTTCCTCGATGGGCCCAAGGTGCTGAACGGTGCGTCCGACCTGATGGTCACCGCCTTCGGCGACAAGGGTCGCCACGCGCGCACCACCGTCGGCGTCGCCTCCCTGCCCTCGGACGCAGCCGTCGAGGTCGATGCCATCTTCGAGGTATCCTGAACGGAGTTCGGCTTCGTGCGTGCCCCCGACTGGCTGACGGCGCGTCCGGTCGCGCATCGCGGCCTGCACGATATCGCGCGCGGCATCGTCGAGAACATGCCGGCGGCAGCGAACGCGGCCATCGACGGCAACTTCGCCATCGAGTGCGACATCCAGCTTTCGTCCGACGGTGAGGCGATGGTGCATCACGACAACGCACTCGGCCGGCTCACGGAAGGCTCCGGCGCGTTGCTCGGCAAGACCGCCGCCGAACTCAAGACCATCCATTTCAAGAACACGCCGGAACGGATGATGACGCTCGGCGATCTCTGCGCCCTCGTCGCCGGCCGCGTGCCGCTGGTGATCGAGGTAAAGAGCCATTTCGACGGCGACCGCCGGCTGGTGAAACGGATGGCCGACATACTTGCTTCCTATTCCGGACCCGCGGTCGGAATGTCCTTCGATCCCGACCAGGTGCTGGCGCTGCGCGAACTGATGCCCGGACTTGCCCGCGGCATCGTGGCCGAGCGCGAATATACCGCCGAGGAGTGGCCGGAGGCTTCGCCGGAACAGCGTCACGGCATGACGCAGCTCCGCCACGCCTTCTGGAGCCGGCCGCATTTCGTGGCCTATTGGGTCAACGAACTGCCCGCGGCGGCACCCTGGATCGCCCGCAACATCTTTGGCTTGCCGCTGCTGGCGTGGACCGTGCGCACGCCGGACCAGCGCCAGCAGGCCGCGCGCTATGCCGACCAGATGATCTTCGAGGGGTTCCTGCCGGGAACCTGATCCGCGCCGGGCCACCTTGAACTGATGCGCCCGATGCACGATCTTTGGGATGGTCACCATGGGGATGGATGATCGCATCATGGGACCGGTCCGAATTTTCTAGATGGCGTCATCCGAAATCACCCTCGAAGCCATCCCCTCCGCCAGCGACATCGATGCTGCGGAATGGGATGCCTGCGCCAATCCGGCCGGCGACCCCAACAGCCTCGAAAATCTCGACACGCTGGCTTCAAACGGAATCCGAGCCGACTTCTGCGCCGGTTCAAGGCCGGCCTATAACCCCTTCGTTTCCCACGCATTTTTTGCGGCCGCCGAAGCCTCCGGCTCGGCCTGCCCCCGCACCGGCTGGGGGGCGCGACACCTGTTGGCACGCCTTGGCGGCGACATCGTCGGCATCGTGCCCTGCTATCTGAAATCCCACTCGCAAGGCGAATATGTCTTCGACCGCGGCTGGGCGGATGCCTATGAGCGCGCGGGCGGACGCTATTACCCGAAGCTGCAGGCCTCGGTGCCGTTCACACCCGCGACAGGCCCGCGGCTCCTGATCCGCGACGGCGTCGACCGCGACCGGATCGGGACCGCGCTGGCGGGCGGATTGATGGCGCTGTGCAATGCCACCGACGCCTCCTCCGTGCACGTGACGTTCGCCCGCGAGGGCGAGGCGAAGTTTTTAGGCAGCCACGGCTTTCTGCTGCGGAACGACCAGCAATTCCACTGGCACAATAACGGCTATGGCAGTTTCGACGATTTCCTGGCTTCGCTGAATTCGCGCCACCGCAAGGCGATCAAGCGCGAACGGCGCGAGGCCATTTCCGCCGGGATCACGATCCACCATCTGACCGGCAGTGACATCACCGAGGACGCCTGGGACGCATTCTTCGCGTTCTACATGGAGACCGGTTCACGCAAATGGGGCCGACCTTACCTGACCCGCAAATTCTTCTCGCTGATCGGCGAGAGCATGAGCCGCGACGTGCTGCTGGTGATGGCCAAGCGCTACGGCCGCTGGATCGCGGGCGCCATCAACTTCATCGGCTCGGACACGCTATTCGGCCGCAACTGGGGCGCGGTCGAGCATCATCCCTTCCTGCATTTCGAGGTCTGCTATTATCAGGCCATCGATTTCGCGATCCAGCGCGGCCTCAAGATCGTGGAGGCCGGCGCGCAGGGCGAGCACAAGCTGGCGCGCGGCTACCTGCCGCAAACCACCTACTCCGCGCACTTCATCGCCGATCCCGATCTGCGCCGCGCAATCGCGGATTACCTGAAGCGCGAGCGCGCCTATGTGGCCGAAGTCGGCCGCGAGCTGACCGAGGCCGGCCCGTTTCGCAAGGCCGCCGACGAGGCTTGACCCCGCGCACGACCGACATGAGATTGAAATCAAACCTCGAGGGAAGCAGCCATGCCCGCCTATGACACCAACAACCCCTTCGCAAAAATCCTGCGCGGCGAGTTTCCCTGCCACAAGGTCTATGAGGACGACCACGTGCTGGCATTCCTCGACATCATGCCGCGCTCGCCGGGCCATACGCTTGTCATCCCGAAGGCCCCTGCCCGCAACATCCTCGACATCAAGCCCGAGGATTACGCCCACGTCGCCCGCGCCGCACACAAGATCGCCGCCGCCGCCATGAAGGCCTTCAAGGCCGACGGCATCACCGTGCAGCAGTTCAACGAGCCCGCCGGCGGCCAGGTCGTCTTTCACCTGCACATGCACGTGATGCCGCGCCATGACGGCGTCGCGCTATTGCCGCCGGCGAGCCGCAAGGAAGATGTGAAGGTGCTGGAAGACAATGCGACCAGGCTGGTGGCGGCGCTGGGGTAGAACTCGCCGTCATTCCGGGGCGCGCCAATTGGCGCGAACCCGGAATCCCATCATCCGTATGTTACGGTCATCGACTGTCGTGAAACGGTTCCGCGATCACTTGATGGTCATCCTGAAAAATGACGTACCCCGGTCTGGTCGTCGTAATCTGCGACACGACGTATCCGTTATTCTCCAGAATAAGCACTAAAGCCGCATCTTCGCGATGTGCTCTTGAGCCGAAGGCCTAATCCGCGACACACCAGCAGTATTTCGACGGTAGTAGCCCTTCGATTTGGTGCGATTGAACCGTTCAGGTATTGCAAGATTGGTCTCGAACCATGACAGCAAGTCCTGCAATAGCTCGCGATCCTGAACCGTCGCACGAGTGCCGTCTCGAAGTTCGTATGCGGCGCCGAAAACGCCGTCCTCAACACCCGTATCTGGATGAGATCGCTGCAGTACGAAACGCAACAGCGTCTGGTTGGATTGTCCTGCCATCAAGGTTCGTAGATTCGCTTCGGCAACACACAAGCGGCTCGATGGATTCCGGGTTCGTCGCTACGCGACGCCCCAGAATGACAGACACTACTCCGTCTGGAAATCCCCGGGCTGCGGCGGTGCCAGCGGCGTGAACTCGCAGCGGTCGGGCTTGATGTCGAGCAGCGGCGTTTCGTCGAGACAGTCGAGGCCGCGCACCAGGATGACGTTGCCCTCGATCTTGACGAACTTCACGATCGAGGTGCCGATCGGGTTGGGCCGCACCGGCGAGCGCAGCGAGAACGTGCCGCGGGTTTTCTGGTTGTTCTTCGGGCTCTGCAGCACCAGGTCGCGGCGCGACTGGTGCAGCCAGTAGATCACCTCCAGGCTCTCGTAAAAATCGACACCCTTGATCGCGGGCACCCAGGGCTCGAAGATCTCCAGCCGGCAGACCGGGCCGTCGAGACGGCCCTGCCGCGGCGTCTCCAGCCGTGACTTCCAGGGCGTGCGGATGCGGCCGACAAACACCAGCCCGGCGTCGCGGGCCGGCGGCATGTCGACAGTGAGTTCGCCCTCGCGGACTTCGCTTTCTCGAACCATGGCCTGATCCAGATATCCAGTGGAGTATTGAGTGCTTTTATCACAGCGGCCCACGGTAGCGGAATATGCGCCGGCTGCAATCAACCGAGCCACCACTTGCCCACCAGCATGACGACCTCGCCGCAGAATACGCCGACGAAGATCGACCGCCGCGTCAGCATGAAGGCCGCAAAGCCCGCGGCCACCGCGCCATAGCGCAGCCAGTCCGGCACGCTGGTGAGCGCGCCCGGCGGCTGCACCAGGATCTGCGCGATGACGCCGGCAAGGATTGCGGTCGCCACCGCTCTCACCCACACCAGGATTTCCGAGCCCTCGTCGATGCCGCTGCCGAACCAGAGCCCGGCCATGCGCCAGATTTCGTTGGGCAGGAAACCGGCGAGCACCAGAATCAACAGCGCGTGCGGACTGCCGAAGAACTCGCTCATGTGCGCGCCCTCTCCCGCCACCAGTGCACGCCGTAGGCAATCGTGCCGGCCGCGATGCCGCTGATCAGGATGTCGACGCCGGTATGCAGCATCGACACCAGCGGGAACAGCGCGAGCCCGAGCACCAGCGCCAGCACATCGGAAATCTGCCGGCAGTTGCGCGCGGTCGAGAGCAGGAACGCCAGCGGCGTCAGCAAGAGGATCGCAGCCGCGAACAACGGCGGCAGGTTTGCGGCAAGGCCGTAGCCGAGCGTGGTCGCGACCAGGCAGACGGTGACAAGCCCGCAGCCGAGCCCATGCGTGAATGCGATGCGCCGCTCGCGCGGCACCTGCGGCAGCAGCCGGTAGCACTCGACCCAGAGCGTGACGGCGATGAAATGCGTCACCAGCACGAGATGGCGTCGCTTGGTCTTGGGCGTTTTCAGAAGCGGCAATACCGACACCACCATCGGAAACAGCCGGATCGCGCTCACCGTTACCGCGATCGCCGCCTGTACCGCGGTCGCGCCCGATCCCAGCGTCGAGATCAGGATGATCTGCGCCGGCCCCGCCCAGACCAGCAACGTCGAGCCGAGCACCCAGCCCAGGCTGAAATGGCTGTCATGGGCCAGCGCACCGATGCCGAGATAGGTCGCAAACAGCACCAGCGCCAGCACCGTCGATGCGACCGAACTCATGCCCCACGCGAAGGCGCGCAAGGGGCTTTGCCATTGGGGAGAGTCGAGAGCGGGAAGCGCCACGGTGACCAGGTGAGATTTGAGTCGTCGCGGGCATAGGGCTGGCGAATGCAGCCGGCGTCAAGCAAGCGGGGCTCAGGGGGCTATGCGGCAGAGGACAATATCAGGCGTCATTCCGGGGCGATGCGTAGCATCGAACCCGGAATCTCGAGATTCCGGGTTCGCTTCGCGCCCCGGAATGACGGTTAAACCACTCATCCCGGCACGCCTCTGTTCCTCAGCACGAAGCACGCGCCGCCCGCCTTGCGGATGCGGTTGCAGAGATCGTCGGCGGCGGGCCGGGTTTCGGCGCCGATCCGCACCTGGTAGAACGCGCGCGTGCCGCGGCTGCGTATGATCGAAGACAGCAGGCTCGGATCCTGGTCGCCGATCACGGCGCTGAGCCGTTTCATCGCGCGGGCATACATCGCCAGCGCCTTGTCGCGGCTGAACCCGGCCGCGAGTTGCACGCCCCACAACTTGGCAGCGCTCAAGGTAATGCGCTGTTCGAGTTCGGTGATGAAGGGGCTCGGCGCCTGCTTCAGCAGCGCCATCAACTCGCGGCAGTTCGACGTCGGTCGCCGCTCCGGCGTCCTGCCGCCCTTCTGTGCCTTTGCCCAGTCCTCGATGGTGGCGCCGGTGATGGCGATAACGTAGCTCCGCGTCTCCTGCGGCATCCCGCCGGTGCCGGCAAGCCACTCCTGGACGCGCCGCGGGCCGGCATTGTAGGCGGCAGCCGCCAGTCCCAGATTGCCGAACTGGGTGCGCAGCTCGTCCAGAAACTCCGCCGATTTGGGCAGCGCCTGTACCGGATTGAAGGGATCGAGCAGGCCGCGCTCGCTCGCGGTTCCCGGCATGAACTGCGCGATCCCCTGCGCGCGCTGGCCGCTGCGCGTCACCGGCCCGACCGCGTCCGAACGGAAGCGGCTCTCCTGCCAGATCACCCGGGCGAAGAATTCCAGCGGAAGGTTCGAGGCCCTGGCCGCCGATTCAATCATCAGGCACATCGCTTCGCGCGTGTCGCCTTCGCGCACCGCTCCGGCCGGCTTCTGGATGGTCGACCGGGTGGCCTCGCCTGCGTCCTCGGCGATGGCATGCGCCGATGAGCACAGCAGCGACACCGTGCACCAGAAGGCGCGAAGATACCGAGCTTTTTGCATGGCGGTTTACGGCCAGAGACTGTGCGTTGCGGTCGCAGCGCCGGTCAAACGATCATGGTTTGCTTGCGGATCCATCTCCGGCCGGTTCAGCCGAATTTGCCGGATATTCGCCTGAAATCCGGGCCGCCGGCGCCGTTGTCAGTTTACGTTAACGCCGCATTTTACCCCACGTGCCCTTCCGCAGGAAACAAACCCGCGTAAAAGTCTCCCTCTTTGTGGGGAGTTTTCAATGCATGACCGACGCGAGAGCGTGCGCGAAAAGGTAATGTATGGCGGCGTCGCCGAGATTGGCGAACACGGGGCGACGCGGGAATGCATCGTCCGCAACCTCTCTGACAAGGGCGCCACCATCGAGTTCAGCAACGTCGTCGAGCTTCCAAGGGAGCAGCTTTCGCTGCGCATCGCCCGCAAGGGCCGCTCCTTCATGGCCAAAGCGATCTGGTGGCGCGACAATTTCGTTGGCGTCGCCTTCCGCGCCGAGAGCCCCACCGAGCCCGTCTCCGACCTCGAAGAGCGGCTGCGCAAGAGCGAGATCAAGAAGCGCCAGCTCCAGCGCAAGATCGACGATCTGCTCGGCCATCGCTGATGTCCTGTTATTCAGCGAACACCCGCTCAACATAAGAAAAAGGCCGGCTCTCGAGCCGGCCTTTTCGCATTTTTCGATGGTCGATCCGCGGATCAGACCTTGACCAGCGGTCCCTTGGAGGCCGGTCCCTTGGACCCACCACCTCCGCCGCCGCCACCGTTGGGGCCGCCGGACTTCGGCTTCCGCGGCGTCGAGCGCTTGCGGGCGCCGGGCAACTTTTCCGGCTTCGGCGTAACCGGACCTTCGACGAACTCGAAGCCGATCTTGTTCCTGCCCTCGGTGCTGGCTTCGTCCGGAACCAGCACGACGCGGACATGGCCGCCGCCCTTGAGGTGGCCGAACAGCACTTCATCCGCCAGGGGCTTCTTGATGTGCTCCTGGATGATGCGCGACATCGGCCGGGCGCCCATCTGCTCGTCGTAGCCGTGCTCGATCAGCCAGGCCTTGGCGGGCTCCGACAATTCGATGGTGACGTCGCGGTCGGCCAGCTGCGCCTCGAGCTGCAGCACGAACTTCTCGACCACCATGCCGATGACGTCGGCGTTGAGGTGGGCGAACGAAACGATCGCATCCAGCCGGTTGCGGAATTCGGGGGCGAACTGGCGGTTGATCGCCTCGTGGTCGTCGCCTTCCCGCTTGTTGCGGGTGAAGCCGAAGGCCTGACGCGCCAGGTCGGCCGCGCCCGCGTTCGTGGTCATGATCAGGATCACGTTGCGGAAATTGACCTGCTTGCCGTTGTGATCGGTGAGCCGGCCGTGATCCATGATCTGCAGCAGCACGTTGTAGAGATCCGGATGCGCCTTCTCGATTTCGTCGAGCAGCACCACGCAATGCGGGTGCTGGTCCACACCATCGGTCAACAGGCCGCCCTGGTCGAAGCCGACATAGCCGGGAGGCGCGCCGATCAGGCGCGACACCGTATGCCGCTCCATATATTCGGACATGTCGAACCGTATCAGCTCGACGCCGAGCGAGGCCGCGAGTTGCTTTGCCACTTCGGTCTTGCCGACGCCGGTAGGACCCGAGAACAGGTAGGAGCCGATCGGCTTTTCCGGTTCGCGCAAGCCGGCACGCGCCAGCTTGATCGACGCCGACAGCGCCTCGATCGCCTTGTCCTGGCCGAACACCACGCGCTTGAGCGTCTGCTCGAGATGCTTGAGCACCTCGGCGTCGTCCTTCGATACGCTCTTGGGCGGAATGCGCGCCATCGAAGCGATCGTGGTCTCGATCTCCTTGATGCCGATGGTCTTCTTGCGCTTGTTCTCGGCCACCAGCATCTGTGCCGCACCCGACTCGTCGATCACGTCGATCGCCTTGTCCGGCAGCTTGCGGTCGTGGATGTAGCGCGACGACAGTTGCACCGCCGCCTCGATCGCCTCGTTGGTGTATTTCAGCCGGTGGTAATCCTCGAAATAGGGCTTCAGGCCCTTGAGGATCGCAATCGCGTCTTCAACCGTCGGCTCGTTGACGTCGATCTTCTGGAACCGGCGCACCAGCGCGCGGTCCTTCTCGAAATGCTGACGGTATTCCTTGTAGGTCGTCGAGCCCATACAGCGGATCGTGCCCGAGGCCAGCGCCGGCTTGAGCAGATTGGACGCATCCATCGCGCCGCCGGAGGTGGCGCCCGCGCCGATCACGGTGTGGATCTCGTCGATGAACAGAATGGCGTTCGGATGCGCCTCCAGTTCCTTCAGCACCTGCTTCAGGCGCTCCTCGAAATCGCCGCGATAGCGCGTGCCCGCCAGCAGCGTTCCCATGTCGAGCGAGAACACGGTGGCCGCGGCCAGCACTTCCGGGACTTCCGAATCGACGATGCGCTTGGCTAGTCCTTCGGCGATCGCGGTCTTGCCGACGCCGGCTTCGCCCACGAACAGCGGATTGTTCTTCTGGCGGCGGCACAGCACCTGGATGGCGCGGTTGATTTCGGAATTGCGCCCGATCACAGGATCGATCTTGCCGTCGCGCGCCTTCTTGTTGAGGTTGACGCAATAGGTCTCGAGCGCCTCCCCCTTCTTCTTGGAGTCGTCGTTGCCCTTGGTCTCGGTCTCCTCGTCGACGCCGCGCACCGGCCGCGCCTCGGAGACGCCCGGCCGCTTGGCGATGCCGTGGCTGATGTAATTCACCGCGTCGTAACGCGTCATGTCCTGCTCCTGCAGGAAATAGGCGGCGTGACTTTCGCGCTCCGCGAAGATCGCGATCAGCACGTTGGCGCCGGTCACTTCTTCGCGACCGGAAGACTGGACGTGAATCACCGCGCGCTGGATCACGCGCTGGAACCCGGCGGTCGGCTTGGCGTCGTCAGCGCCGTCAGTCACCAGGTTTTCGAATTCGGTTTCGAGATAGTTGACGAGACTGGTGCGCAGCTTGTCGAGGTCGACGCTGCAGGCGCGCATCACCGCCGCCGCATCCGAGTCATCGATCAGCGACAGCAGAAGATGTTCGAGCGTCGCGTACTGATGATGACGCTCGTTTGCAATCGCCAGCGCACGATGCAGGGATTGTTCAAGGCTTTGGGAAAAAGTTGGCATTCGCGTCCTCTATGGCCCCGGGTCATCATGATCGCCATTACCCGGTCAGGCAACAACAACCTTCGTCATTCCTTGTGATATAGTTATGGACGATCGTGGCGAAAGACCGGTTCCGCAAATGTGGTTTCCCTCTAAATTCAGCCACCATCGCGGCGCGCGTCCATCCCCGAAAAACCGCCGGGAAACGCTCGCCTTCCGTCGGAGTCGATCGATGCAAGACCCGTTCCCTTTCGGCCGGGCCGGCAGCCAGCGCGGTTACTTCTTTTCCATCACGCACTGCAGGGGATGCTGGTGCTTGCGCGCAAAATCCATCACCTGCGTGACCTTGGTCTCGGCGATCTCGTAGGTGAACACGCCGCACTCGCCGATGCCGTGATGATGGACGTGGAGCATGATCTTGGTGGCCGCCTCGGCGTCCTTCTGGAAGAACTTCTCCAGCACATGAACGACGAACTCCATCGGCGTGTAGTCGTCGTTCAGAATCAGGACGCGATACAGGTTCGGACGCTTGGTCTTCGGCTTGACCTTGGTGATGACCGACGTCGACGGCCCACCGGTCCCGGAATTGCGGTTCTCGTCGTTGCTCATTCGGGGAGCGGAAACGGCTGATCTGGCCGACACGGACGAGCAAGCTGTGAATGATAACTGCAACATGGCTCAGGCGTTCGAAATCGAAAGGGAAACCGGACAGCGCATCTTGGCCCGCTTGGCGGCCGGCTTTGCGGCTGCCATCACAAAATACCTAGCAACGCTTTCCAGATCGCCGCTCCCGGTCCGATCCGTTGACCGGACCGGCTACTGGAATATGGGACTGCCGCCGGATCGCCGCAAGCGTCGAGAGAGAGCGCTGGCGCGACCTGCGACCGACCCGATTCCCGGCTCGGCTATCCAGAGCAAGGTTAATCTTTTCTTCGCGGTTTGACAAAGGATCGCGAGCGCCGGATTGGCGGTGCGATGCATTGGCGCATTTGGGGTGACCGGCGCTACTGCGCTCGCGTCGTGCTCGCTGGAACCGATTTTACCTGCGGTTTGCGCGTGCGCCGCCCGAACGAGGTTCTCGACACAGGATTCCAGAGCTGGCCGCGACCGCAGGCGCAAGAAAAAGCCCGGCCGAAACGGCCGGGCTTTTACTTTGAAGACGCGAGTCCGAATTAGTTTGCAGCCGGGTTGAACTTCGCGACCAGACCTTCATAGGGTTTGAAGGTCTGCTTGGCGAGATCGGTGTAGAGACCGGCGATCTTCTGCGACTCGGCGACGAAGGTCTCGTAGGACGAACGCGCAAACTCGGTCTGCGCTTCGAGCGCCTTGTCCAGCGACTTCACGCCGGAAAGCTTTTCAACGAACGACTTGGTGTCTTCGAACGACTTCTTGGCGTAGTCGCCATAGGCGGTTGCGATCGCCTGAACGCCGCTCTGCAGGTTGCTGGCAGAGGCGGCAGCCGATTCAAGATGCTCTTTGCCGTAGTTCTGAATGTCTTCAACCTTGACCATCATGGAGTCCTTTTCCCAGACTGAAAATGCAATCGATCGCCGGGAGGTCCCGGCCCCCTGACTCACTCTTTATATGTGCACTGCACAATGATGTCAAGGCATTTTGTGCGACGCACAAATACGCCGATTTAGCTGAAAACCAGGGGGTGTCAGGCAACGGTTGCTTAATCTTTTGGAAACTCGCTCGGCCTAACCTGATTCCCGGACCTGTCTGCCGTTCGGCAGACAGTAGGAAAGCTGTTTCAAAACAGCGCCTTAGATTGAACATCGACCTGATCGGCCGATAGGGCCGCCCAAAACGGCCGGATCGGCACTTCGAGCAGGGAACGCCAGGGGTCGTTGGGCACAATTTTGCCTCACGAGCCGGTGATCAAGATAGAAATTGGGACGGGGAAGTAAATGCTTCGTACAACCTTCGCTTCCTCGCGCGCGTTACGCATTTGCGCGCTGGGGCTGGTTACCATCACGACAGCGATCCTGATCAGCAGCGAGAGCGCCGAAGCGCGCCGTGCCAAGCCTCGCCGCCATCACGTCGTCCGCGAAAGCTACAGCCCGCAGTTCTCCTCGATCATCGTCGACGCCAATTCCGGCGCGGTGCTCTCCTCGAACAATCCCGACGGTATCCGGCGTCCCGCTTCGCTGACCAAGGTCATGACGCTCTATCTGCTGTTCGAGCGTCTCGAATCCGGCAAGCTGAAGCTCGATACCGAAATGGGCGTGTCGGCGTTCGCCTCCGAACAGGCGCCGACCAAGCTTGGCCTGCGGCCCGGCCAAACCATCAAGGTCGAGGACGCCATCAAGGGTCTAGTGACCCGGTCCGCCAACGACGCCGCCGTCGTCATCGCCGAGACCATTGCCGGCAGTGAGGCCGATTTCGCCAGGATGATGACGCGCAAGGCGCGCGCACTCGGCATGAGCAGGACCACCTATCGCAACGCTTCCGGCCTGCCCAACGACGATCAACTGACCACGGCGCGCGACCAGGCCACGCTCGGCCGCGCGATCCAGGATCGCTTCCCGCGCTACTACCGCTACTTCTCGACCTCCGTGTTCGCCTATCGCGGCCAGTCGATCCGTAACCACAATCGCCTGCTCGGCAATGTCGAAGGCGTCGACGGCATCAAGACCGGCTACACCCGCGCATCCGGCTTCAACCTCGTCACTTCGATGCGTCGTGGCAACCGCCACCTCGTCGGCGTGGTGATGGGCGGCCGCAGCGGTGGCTCGCGCGACGCCATCATGCGCAACCTGCTCGCCGAGAACCTCAACAAGGGTGCCACCAGGCGCACCGTCGCCGCGATCACCGAACGCAACCCGGGCGACAGCGGCGTCGAGGTAGCCGATGCCGAGACCGCTCAGGTCAACGTCGCGGCAGCCGAACCGGCTCCCGTCGCAGCGCCCACGACCCGCTCCGTAGCGCCCGCCAGGCCGTCCCTGATGGCCGCGGCGGCTGCCGCCCTGCCCCCGCCCGCCGCCAAAATCGAAGCGCAGGCCAAGCCCGAGCCCGCCCCGCTGACCAACGGCGTGATCCAGACCCAGCAGATCGGCGCGATCCCCGGCTCTGTCGAGCCGATGAAGCCGGTCAAGGTCAAGACAGTCCAGGTCAAGGCCGGGCCGATGAAGCTGGCGTCCGCGACCCCCTCGCAGTCCGCGCCCACGGTCACCCATGCCGTCCCGACCCGTCCTGAAGTCGCCGAAACGTCCAGCGCCGTGGTGGCCAAGGCCGCGGAGACCAACAGGACCGACGTACCCAAGGTGGCGATGCCGCCGCAGCCGGCCAATCACGGCACCGGACAGGGCATACTCGGCGTGTTGCCCGCCTCAAGCCTGACGCAGGCGGCGCCGTCGCAAACGTTGGCCTACGCTGCCGATCCGACACCGCACGCCCAGCCGCAGGGCATGCAACAGCAGGCCTCGCACCAGCAGCAGCCCACCCAACAGAACAGCGCAATCAAGCCGCCCGCCCCGGTCACCACCCGCACCGGATGGATCATCCAGGTCGGCGCGCTGGAAAGCGAAGGCGAAGCCAAGCAGCGGATCGACCTTTGCCGGCACAAGGCCAGCAGCCTGCTCAGCAAGGCCGACCCCTTCACCGAGCCGGTCGTCGCCAAGGACAACAAGACGCTCTACCGCGCCCGTTTCGCCGGCCTCGAGCGCGATCAGGCCGAAGCCGCCTGCCGTACGCTCAAGCGCGCCGATATTTCCTGCATTACCGTTCGCAACTGATCGGCCATCTGGTTCGACATCACAAAGCCGGCGCCAGAGCCTCCGTTCCGATTGAATCGGAACGGAGGCTTTAGTTTTCTGTCTTGACGCGTTTTCTTCACGCGAACCGGCTTCCACCCCGGATCAAGTCCGGGGCAGGCTTTCGCTCGAAAACGCTCAACGCGCCGGCCTTGTTGTTTTCAAACCACAGCAGCGAACGCCGTTCAGATGTCGGTGGTCAATCGCTCCGGCGAAAACTTCTCGTCAAGAAATTGCGGTTAGTTTTCCAGCATGAACGATCGACCACGCCGGACAACGGCGGGCGATGACGGGGCTGCACACAGAGACCGACAAGGAAGCAGCTCTCGGTATGTCGCGTTTGGTAGCGTGAGCCGGAGTTAGCTGAGATGCGTGCGAAGCAGAGTATCCTTGGCCTCGTTTACACGGGCGGCGAGATACGTCGACCCCCCCTGGTCGGGATGCAGTTTCTTCATCAGGGCACGGTGGGCCCGGCTGATGTCGTCGCGCCCCGCCCCCGGCTGCAGGCCAAGGATCTGGTAGGCTTCCTCGTCCGTCATTTTACCGCTCGTCGCCGTGCGACGCTGCCCCCCTGCCGCGTCACCCTGCGCGTTCTGACGCCAAGCGGGAAACCGGCGGTCCAGATAGCTTTCAAGTAAGGCCACGCTCTCGGCATCGAAGCCCGCCGTCATCGCAACCAGCTGCGGCAAATCGAATTCGTCGAGCGAGCGACCGGCATTGGGTCCGTCCACGATCCGGCCCGAGAGCGCGCCGCTGTCGTGATCAAGCATCATGTCGAGGAACTGCGAGCGCACGCGGGAAGCCTGTCCCGCCGAGCGCTGCGCACCGCCGCCGAAGATTCCCCCGATATTGCTGAAGCCGCCCGGCCCGAACGGCGACCAGCCGAGCAGCCCGGCGCCGAAGATTCCGAGCGGAATGGCGACCGCAAGTTCGCCGCGCAGGCCGGTAAAGGCCGCAACCGCGAGCGCGACGACACCGCCCGCGATCTTGATGCCGCGCGCAAGCACGACCGGATTGGCTGCACGAAACATCTGCAGCAGCAGGTAAAGCAGGACAACGGCGACGACGCCGGCGATCAGGGTAGGCATGAGCTCAATATAGTGGCATCTGCGCTGAAAAGCATCGCGGGCGAACCGTGGCGGGGCGACGCTGTAATCACTTCATCTGGCCGATCAGCGCGGCCGCGCCGCCTTCGCTTCTCGATAGCCGCAGCAGCGCCTCGCGTCCGCCGGCGGCGTAGGCTGCGGCGGCGCGCAGCAGTTCGCGCAGTTGCACGGCGGCCCCAGGGTCGAACCTGCACCAAGCGCCGCCCGTCAGCCGCGCAATCTCGCGAAACGCCTGTTCGGCGCCGACATCGTGGCCTTCCTGAAACATGAAGACCGGCACCTTCAAGAGGCCGAGTTCGCCCGCCTTGGCGCAGAGATCATCGACGGACTCCTCCATGGCATCGCCGACGAACACCACCGCACGCACCCCTGACGCCACCGCCTCGCGGCGCGCTTCCGACAGCACCTTGCCGATCTGCGTGTTGCCGCCCTGGCAATCAATCCTGCTCATCAGCCGGGCCAGTTGCGCGGAGTCGGAAATCCAGCCCGTGGCCCGGCATTCGTTCAGACCGCGGTAATAGACCAGACGGATATCGAGACTGCCCAACGCCGCCGCCTCGCGGAACATATCGGCCTGCAGCGTGCAGGCCATGTCCCAGGTCGGCTGCCGGCTCATGGTCGCGTCGAGCGCAAACACCAGCCTTCCCCGCGCGCCCGCGCGGTGCGGCGACATCTCCCGCGCCCTGGCGACAAAGGCGGCGATATCCTCGGCCGCGGATGTCCTTGCCTCCGGCAACGGGCGCGCGTTGCGCGCCTCGGATTTTTGCGCCGAGGTGACGTCACCTTGCGACTTCGGTTTGATGGGTTCGCCAGCCATGAGCGCTCGCAATTATGCAGAAGGCTCTATGTGGGCCGGCGCCCGAGGCTGGTCAATGCGTCCAAATGCGATCTCTCCGGGACCGCGCGGGCGCAGGCCGTCAGTTGGTCACCGGCTTGTTCCTCGGCGCCGCGCCGCTGTTGCTGGCCAGCGGCACCGGTCCCGGGCTCGCCGAGAGAACGTCCGGCACTTTGGTCGGCACCGGCCTCAGCGTGCTCTTGTCGGCATCGTCGAGGAACTTGTCGAGCATCGACTGGATCGACGTCTTGGCTGCCTCCGGTCCGGTGTCACGCATGTCGTTGTGCTGGAAGCCGGTGTTCACGACCGTGATGCCGGATTCCTCGCACTGCTCATCGTCAGGCACGACGCCGGGGTCGGCCTTGAAGTGCGTATCCTTGGAGCGGAACGACAGGATCTTGAACTTGCCGTCGGTCAGGAACGGCACGCGCAGATTGTCGAGCGTCACGACCTTCTTGATCTCGTCGGGATACTCCTTGGCGAAGTACATCGAGATGTCGCCGCCCATCGAGTGGCCGACCATCGTGACCTTGTCGTAGTCGGCGTTGGGCTGGACCTTCTTCATTTCCCCGATGGCGAAATGAATGTTGGCGACCCCGCGCTGAATCTGCGGCAGGCGGCCGACATAGAGTTCACCGACCTTGGTCACCATGGGCGGATCGGTCGGCAGGTCGTGCTGCGGGCTGATCGCGAGATAGCCGCGCCACGCGAAGATGTTGGACAGGAACGAGTACTCGGTGCTCTTGACGGTATTGCCGTGATTGAGGATTGCGACGGGCAATTTGATCAGGCCCGCGTTGGCCTGCATTTCCTTGTCGCGGCGAACGGCGATCGTGACGGCGACCAGACGGTTGTCGCGTGCGGGATCGTGGAATGCGATCGTCTCGTGGCGGATCGCCCATTTGGTCGCAGTGAAATATCCGACGGCTACCAGCACGGTGAGTGAAAGCAGAATGACAATTCCACGTTTCATTTTCGTCCTCGGGCCCCAATTCAGGGCCATCCCATGTCCGAGACTCTTCGGTCTCTTCTCAATGATATATGTCACGGTGGAGTGACATAAAGGCCAAATGTTGTGTATTGACCGCCTTATCGTTGTGCGCTGCACCTATCCATTGTGCAGGCGCTCAGTGGCGGAGTGTCCCGGCCTCCTTACCTTAGGACGCCTCCAGCGAAGCTTTGGTTCGAGGTTTCATTAAAAGTCTATGGAAACCCGCTCGCTGAACGGTTTGTTCCACGACTGGCCCGGCGCGACAAGTCCGTACGATACCGGAACGGGCCATGCGCCGCCAGCCCGCTCGCCGCTGCCGGTATCCCGCTCCCTCTCAACCGGCCGGAATTTCCTCGCGCAGCGACAGCCACACCATGCCGTTCTCGACCCGGGTGGGATGCACGCGCGTACATCCCGTGTCCGGGGCGACCGCCTCGCCGCTCGCCAGCTCGATGACGAAGTTATGCAGCGGACAGGTGACGCGCTTGTTGTGGACGATGCCCTGCGACAGCGGCCCGCCCTTGTGCGGGCAGCGGTCGTCGAGCGCGAACACGTCGTCGTCCGCCGAACGAAATACGGCGATATCTCCCGAGGCCGTTCGCACCACGCGCGAGCCGAGCCGGGGAATATCGCTCAGGGCTCCGATTTCGATCCAGCGGGTCATGCGAGCTCCAGTTTAGCAATCGGAGCAAACTCGTTGCGATCGACGCCGCGCCGGGCGCGCTCCGCCCAGGGGTCGCTCTGCGAGAATTGCTGCGAATAGGCGAAGCGTTCGAACAGCGCCTTGCGGTTGGCAGCATCGTCGACCACCTGTCGGCGGATGGCATCGAGGCCGACGCGATCGCACCACTTGTACATCCGCTCCAGGTACCAGCCCTGCTCGCGATAAAGCTGTGTAACCGCTGCGATCACTTCCAGCGTCTCGTCCTCGGTCGCAACCTTGGCCAGGAATTCCGTCCCCTTGATATGGAGGCCCGCGGCACCGGCGAAGTGAATCTCATAGCCGGAATCGACGCAGATCACGCCGACATCCTTGCAGGTCGCCTCGGCGCAGTTGCGCGGACAACCGGATACCGCCAGCTTCACCTTGGCCGGCGTCCACGAGCCCCACATGAATTTTTCGATCCTGACGCCCAGCCCGGTCGAATCCTGGGTACCGAAGCGGCACCATTCCGACCCGACACAGGTTTTGACGGTACGCAAGCCCTTGGCATAGGCGTGGCCCGAGACCATGCCGGCCTCGTTGAGGTCGGCCCACACCGCGGGCAGATCCTCCTTCTTCACACCGAGGAGATCGATGCGCTGGCCGCCGGTGACCTTCACCGTCGGGATGTTGAATTTGTCGGCGACATCGGCAATGGCGCGCAGTTCGTTCGGCGTCGTGACGCCGCCCCACATCCGCGGCACCACCGAATAGGTGCCGTCCTTCTGGATGTTGGCGTGCACCCGCTCGTTGATATAGCGCGACTGCTGATCATCGCGGTATTCGCCGGGCCAGGTCGCGAGCAGATAGTAGTTCAGCGCCGGGCGGCAGGAATGGCAGCCGTTGTCGGTCTTCCAGTCCATGAACTTCATGACGTCGGGGATGGTCTTCAGATTCTGCTCGACAATGACGCGGCGGACGTCGTCGTGGCTGTGATCGGTGCACTTGCACAGCGGCTTGACCTTCGGCGCCGTCGAATAGTCGCCGCCGAGCGTGAACGCGAGCACCTGCTCCACCAGCCCGGTGCAGGAACCGCAAGAGGACGACGCCTTGGTGTGGGCCCGCACGTCGTCGAGCGTGAACAGCTTCTTCTCGGTGATCGCCTTGACGATCGTGCCCTTGCAGACGCCGTTGCAGCCGCAGATCTCGGTGGCGTCGCTCATGGCGGCGACGGAATTCTGGCCGGCGTGGCCGCCGTCGCCGAGGTTGGCGGCGCCGAACACCAGCCGTTCGCGCATCGCGGACACGTCGGTGCCGTCGCGCAGATGCTGGAAGTACCAGGGGCCGTCGATGGTATCGCCGTAGAGCACGGCGCCGACGATCTTCTTGTCGCGCAGGATGATGCGCTTGTAGACGCCGCGGTTGGCGTCCTGCAGTACGATCTCCTCCTTGTCCGGCCCCGGCGCGAAATCGCCGGCGGAGAACAGGTCGATCCCGGTCACCTTCAGCTTGGTCGAGACCACCGAGCCGTCATAGGTGGCAAACCCCTTCATGGCGAGGTGATTGGCGCAGACCTTGGCCTGGTCGAACAGCGGCGCGACGAGACCGTAGGTCTGGCGGCGGTGCTGCACGCATTCGCCGACGGCGTAGATGCGGCCATCATAGGTCTGCATGGTGTCGGAGACGACGATGCCGCGCTCGCAATGCAGCCCCGCCTTTCTGGCGAGTTCGAAATTGGGCCGGATGCCGACCGCCATCACCACGAGATCGGCCGCGAGTTCCGAACCATCGCCGAAACGGACGCCGGTGACGCGGTCCTCGCCCAGGATCGCCTCGGTCTGCGCCGGCATCTTGAACACCATGCCGCGCTCTTCCAGCGACTTGCGCAACAGTCCGCCGGCGACCGGATCGAGCTGGCGCTCCATCAGCGTGTCGAGCAGATGCACGACGGTGACGTTCATGCCGCGCTTCATCAGGCCGTTGGCGGCCTCCAGGCCGAGCAGCCCGCCGCCGATCACCACGGCGTTGCGGTGGCTGGTCGAGGCCTCGACCATGCGCTCGACGTCATGGATGTCGCGGAATCCGATCACGCCGGGAAGATCCTTGCCCGGCAGCGGCAGCATGATCGGGTTGGAGCCGGTGGCGATCAGCAGGCGATCATAGGGCACCCGCTCGCCGGCCTCGGTAACGACCTCGCAGGTGCGACGGTCGATCATGGCAACCGCTTCGCCCTTGCGCAGCGTGATGTTGTTGTCGTCGTACCATTGCACGGTGTTGAGCATGATGTCGTCGACGGTCTTCTCGCCGGCGAGCACCGGCGACAGCAAAATTCGATTGTAGTTGCCATAGGGCTCGGAGCCGAAAACGGTGATGTCGTAGAGATCCGGCGCGCGCTCGAGCAGCGCCTCGACGGTCCTGATGCCGGCCATGCCGTTGCCGATGACCACCAGTTTTTGCTTGCTTACCTTCTCGAGCATGGACTGCCTTTCAGATGATGCCTGCGACATCCCCCGGCGACGCGACATGCGTCGTCGATCGGTTGGATAGAGGTTTTCGAGTTTGGGGAGCCCGTCCGCGGGCGGCTGACCGTCATCGATGACGACCGATAGCCGCGTTACTTCAAAGTTCATGCCAACTTGGCGCAGGCAATTCGGCGAGCAATTTCAACCGGTTTTTCGGCTCAGCTAAAGTGGGTCGATGTGGGCGCCGCACAAAAAGGCACCAGCGTGCGTGTTTGAGTGGCGCAGGTCAGGGTTCGCACAGCGCCGGACCGCACCAACCCGAGCACAATAACGGGCTCCGCACCGCCTGCAGCGGCCCGTTCCGGATGACCGTGGTCAAGCCGCGATAGGCGGAGCATTCAGGCGCTGATGATGTCGCCGAAGATATCGTGGACTTCCAGCGGCTTGTCGACCTGGGTGAACCATTCGGCGCGGTTCGCCGCACGGCGGCGGCCGCGCTCGTCGAGCGGCAGCTTGAGCTGGCGCAACAGGCTCGTCACTTCCTCGCGCGCCGTCACATGGCCCATGCTCGGCCGCGTACCCAGCGTCGTCTCGTCGATGTCGTCGAGCGCGGTCAGCCCGCGCGGGAAGAATTCGCGATAGACCACCCGCTCCGCAAACCCGTCGATCGAACGGAACCCGAGCCGCAGCGAGAGTTCCTTCAGACCCTCGGCCACGAGCTGCTTGTTACGCGAGCCGATCATCGACAGGCGGTTGCGCACCACGATCCAGTCGGTGGTCGCGCCATCGACCTGCCGCCGCTTGCGCCGGACGTCGCGCACCATCTCCGCGTAGTGGCTCTCCCCGGTCACGGAATAGGTGGCGGGATCGACGGTGCCGAGCACATCGACGTCGAGGAAGCTGTCATTGATCGGGGTCACCAGCGTGTCGGCCATCGAATGCGCCAGCCGCATCAGGTAGGAGTCGGAACCCGGCGTGTCGATCACGATGAAATCGTAAGCGCGTTCGACCGCGCTCACCGCCTCCATGAATTGCTGGAACTCGGAATTTTCGTTGTCGGCGATCTGCATCGTCTCGCCGAGCCTGATGCAGTAGTGCACCGGAATTTCGAGATCGAGGCCGGTCCGGCGCGCCCACGCGCTCCGGTTGCCGATATAGCGGGTGAAACTTTGCTGACGGCAGTCGAGATCGATGGTGGCGACGCGCTGTCCGGCCTTCATCAGGGCGACGGCGATGTGCAGGGCGGTGGTGGATTTTCCGGATCCGCCCTTCTCGTTGCCCAGCACCACGACGTGCGCTGAACCGGACTGCCCCTGACTCGTCTGAACCAACATGACTCGTTCCCCGTTGTCATCTTCAAATCAACGCGCAGCTGCGGTCAAGTGAAATGCGCGATGACGTGCGCAAATCGCGCAGCGTGTGTCTTCATCGCGTGTCTTCATGTTGAATCCGCTGATGGCGCGGCGACCGCGTCGGCGCTCCGCCGCTCGTTCAACCGGCCTGGCGCGCTCGCTCGGACTAGCGTTGAGCTGCCGCAGGTTTGTCATTGCCGAGTTATCTTGGCGGCAACGCTCTCGCCTTATAAGGTCGGCGCGCCTGCCGGGGGATTTCCGGAAGCGAGCGCCCTCTCCCCATCAGAAACCGCAAGAGATCGAATCCAGATGTCGCGAAGTCCCATGGTCGTCCGTACCGTTCCAGCCTTGCGCCGCGCCGTCGAGGCGTTGCGCATCCGAAAGGCCACCATCGCGCTGGTGCCGACGATGGGAGCGCTTCACGACGGTCATGTGTCGCTGGTGCGCCTCGCTAGGCGCCGGGCGCAAAAGGTCATCGTTTCGATCTTCGTCAACCCGACGCAATTCGCGCCGACAGAGGATTTTGGCTCCTATCCACGCACCTGGAAATCCGACGTCGCCAAACTCGCCGCCGAGAAGGTCGACCTGATCTGGAATCCGGACGTCAAGGCGATGTACCCGGACGGCTTCGCCACCCGGATCGTGCCCGAGGGGCCGGCCACCGCCGGTCTCGAAGACCGCTTCCGGCCGAATTTCTTCGGCGGCGTCGCCACCGTGGTCGGCAAGCTGTTCACCCAGTGCCGGCCGGATGTCGCGGTCTTCGGCGAGAAGGATTTTCAGCAGTTGCGGGTGGTGACGCAGATGGCGCGGGATCTCGACCTCGGCGTCAGGGTGATCGGCTCGCGCACGGTACGCGAACGCGACGGGCTCGCGATGTCCTCGCGCAACGTCTACCTGTCGGCGGAGGAACGGCAGACGGCGACGACGCTGTACCGCGCCATGAAGGAAAGCGCCAAACGGCTCAAGGCCGGTGAAGAAGTCGAGGCCGCCGTGGCAGTCGGCCGCGAGATAATCGAAAGCGCCGGCTTCGTGCTGGATTATTTCGAAGCCCGGCATACCGAAACGCTGGCGCCGGTTAGGTCAATGAAGTCCGGCCCGGTGCGGATCCTGGTCGCCGCCAAGCTCGGCAAGACACGCCTGATCGACAATATCGGAGTGTAGTTCCGTCAGAGCAGCCCGAGATCGCGCAATTCGCGGCGCATCGGTTCCGGCATCGCCGCCACGCTGGCGGCAGAGGACCTGGTGAGGTCCGGCGGCGCGGCGTCCTCGGTCAGATAGCGCCAGCCCTGGAACGGGCGCATCGGTCGCGGCGAGACGGCGAAGACCTTGGGCTGCATCACCAGGCGGCAGCGGCCGATGCCGTCCTTGTCGCGAAACGGCTCGATCGCGATGATCTTTTCGCGGGCCGCGATTTCGCCCTTGATCACCCAGTAGAGCGATCCGCCGGCCAGCAGCTCGGTGTCGCGCTTTGGCGTCATCCGCGTGACGTGGACGTGGCGAAGCGGCAGACCCTTTTTCTTCGCGGTTGCCATGCGGTCGGCAACCCAGCCCTTGAGTTCCTTGACCGACTCGCAGCCGACGGCAAGCT
>JAFAGM010000105.1 GCA_023422775.1 Pseudomonadota bacterium | reverse complement strand
CTTTTCCGATTGGCTGAATAGCTTGAAAGATCAGAAGGCCAAGGCGCGCATTCTGCACCGGCTGTCGCAAGCCTCCCTCGGCAATTTCGGGGATTGCGAGCCGGTAGGCGAAGGCGTCTCGGAAATGCGCATCCACCATGGTCCGGGATACCGTGTCTATTTTGTGCGCCATGGTGCCGCGGTCTATGTGCTGCTTTGCGGTGGCGACAAGTCCAGCCAGCGCCGCGATATCGCCGGGGCAAAGCGCATGGCGAGGGAATTGAAGGAGAGCGGGCGATGAAGAAGGCCAAAGTCAAGGGAGCCGCCAAGGGAGCCAAGGCAAGCGCAAAGGCAAAAGTCACTTACGCGCCATTCGAGGTCGCTGACTATCTTGATAGCAAGGAAGCGATTGCCGAATATCTTTCGCTCGCAGCCCGTGACGAAAACCCCGGCGTGTTGCTCAAGGCGCTTGGTGACGTAGCCAAGGCGCGCGGCATGGCGGAGGTCGCGAAGGCGTCCGGTCTTGGCCGTGAAAGCCTCTACAAGACACTGGCACCGGGCGCCAAGCCGCGTTTCGAAACCATTGCCACCATCATGCGGGCGCTGAATGTCGGGTTTTCAATCGAAAGCAGGTTGCCGGTGCGGGCGAAGGGGCTCACAGGTTTACCGCTGCGTAGGTAGCGAGTGAGGCTCGAAACTCACGTACTTTGTTTCTTCCGGCAGCCTCCGTGCCTCCCCAGCAACTCCCGTATCCGCCTCCGCTCCGCGATCAATTGCGGTGACCTCGCCGTTCGGCGATCCTGCTGATCGGCGGAGACAAGACCGGCAGGGACAGGTTTTACGAAGAAATGGTGCCTGTTGCTGACAAGCTTTACGACGTGCACCTCGAAGAGCTCAGGAAGGAAGGGTTGATCTGATGGCTGGACATCGTTCGTTCAAGGGACTGACCAAGAGCTTTTCGCCGGAGCGCAAGGCACGCGTTGCCGCTCGCGTGGATGTGCTCAAGAAGGACATGGCACTGCACGAACTGCGGCAGGCGCGCGAGCGATCGCAGGAAGAGTTGGCGCGCGAACTCAAGGTAGGCCAGCCTGCCGTCGCAAAGCTGGAACGTCGCGCGGATATGTATGTCAGCAATCTACGACGCTACATCGAAGCGTTAGGCGGCTCGCTGGAAATCACCGCGCGTTTTCCGGAGGGCAGCGTGAGCATCGTCAATTTTGGTGAACTGGGTGAAAGGCGCGCGCAAGAGCCGTAGGGACAATCGAAAGCAGGTTGCCAGTGCGCGCGAAGAAGGCTTACCGTTTTGATGGTCACCTGATTCATCGCTGTTTGCGTCTTGCCAAGCCAACTTTTGCGAAATCCGATCACTTCATCTCTTCCAACAGCTTCCTTGCTTCCCCCAACAACGCCTGAATCCGCTTTCGCTCCGCGATCGCATCCCTGCTGAACAGGCCATGCTTGCGCGCGTTCCGGTTTGCCTTTGGTGCGCCGGATCCCATTGCGCCGCCGTGCATGCGGCAGCGCTTCCTGCCGCGCACTGCCGGTGAGCGGCACGCGCCACAGGTCCGGGTCTTGGCGCCGCACCGCGGGCTCGCCAGCATCGGGCCGGTGTTTCTGATGTGATCGCTCACGCCTGTCCTTGTCCGGCATCAGCAGGAGCGCGTCGTCGCCTGGAGCCCGTGGCCTTCGGCGCCTTCCGCGCGGCGGATACCGTCTTGTCCGATACGATCACACTCGCATGCTGGGTGACGTTGCCGACGATGGCCTTGCCGCCGTCGCCGACCGACACGTTCTGCACGGTGATGGCGGGCTCGCCATGGCTGCGGTAGCGGTTGAGTGCGTCGATCTGCGCGGGGAACGTGCGGGCGAGCCGGCCGAGTGCGCGCGCCACGCTGTCGTGCCGGGCGATGTCTTCGGCACAGGCGAGGTGCTGGGCACATCGCATCGCCATCACATGAACCGAAACCATCTGCGCCACCAGCATGGCCTCGACGGAATCCCGCGGGCGAATGCTTTTCACCATCGAGATCATGAAGGACAGGTTGACCTCGTCGGGCCTCTCGCCGCTCACGCTCGCCCTGACCAGTTGCCGGAGAATGCCATCCATCGCGTCGCGATCGGCGACCCCCAGCGCGTTCGCCATCAGCTGTTCGCCGAGTTCCTGATCGGGGTGATCGATCGAGAATCCGTGCGACAGCAGCTTTATTCGCGGGGTTGCGGCGGCTGTGGGCAGGTCGGTTGCAACTGTCGTCCTGGGCATCGTGATATCAGGAGCGGCGTTCATGTCGGGACTCCCTGGGCTACGCTGCTTGCCGCTCGCGCGGTTCGACCACGCGATGCGATCGCTCGCCGCGGCGGTCCGGTGCAGTTCCAGTGGTGGGTGAGGATTTGAGCCGCAATCGTTCAGACGTGCCCGCTATTGCGGGGCGACGGCGCATGGAGGATTGCGGAATGATGTCATTGTGCCGCTGATTTGCCCGACGTGTCAAATTACCTTGCCTGACGCCTACGACCGCCTGCTACTTTGCATGGGGTTGTTTTCGATATTTTGAGAGCGCGCACGGCGTTACACTGCAATCACAACTACATGAGCGTTCGCCGTGCCCGCCCCGGTGTTCCTTGATTCAAATCAAAGGGGGCCAGCCATGGGTGCGCGATGAGTCGTCATGCATCCATGGAGGAGCAACATGACTCTCAGAACGAACCTACCGGCCGCGATCCGATTTGCGGCAACCGCCGCATCGGTCGCCGTTCTCTCCGTCGCCGCGACGCAGGGCGCTCGCGCCGATGATGCCGCAAAAGTCCTGAAAACCATGAGCGACTACCTGGCGGGTCAGAAGACGCTCTCGGCCAAGTTCGACAGCGACATCGAGGTGGTCACGCCGGAACTGCAGAAGATACAGTTCACCAGCTCCGGTGAAATGAAGATGAACCGGCCCGACAAACTCCGCGTCCGCCGCACCGGCGGCTATGCCGATGTCGACCTTACCTATGATGGCAAGACGGTTTCGCTCTATGGCAACAATGCGAAATTCTACGTGCAGTCGGACATGGCCGGCACCGTCGATCAGATGATCGACACGATCCAGACCAAGTCGAGTGTCGGCCTGCCCGGCGCCGATCTCCTGCTGTCGAATTCGTACGAGGAATTGATGTCCAATGTCATCGACGCCAAGCACATCGGCCAGGGGGTTGTCGACGGTGTCGAATGCGAACACCTCGCGTTCCGCGGTCCTGACACCGACTGGCAGATCTGGGTCGAGACCGGCGCAAAGCCGGTGCCGCGCAAATACGTCATCACCAGCAAGACGATCACCGGCGCGCCGCAATACACATTGCGGATCAGGGACTGGAAGACCGACGTCAATGCGGATGCCGACTTTGCCTTCAAGCCGCCGGCGGACGCCACCAAGGTCGCCTTTGAAGCCGCCGGCGTGATCGAATTCGACGAAATCCCACCCGGCACACCCGCAGGAGCAAAGAAATGACTCACCTGTCACGCAAGTTGATCGTCCCCGCCGCAGCCGCGTTTGCGCTTGCCGGTGGCTTGTTCTGGAGTGGCGAGACCAGCCTTGATCGTGGACTGGTCACCTCGGCCGAAGCGCGCATCGGGCGTCCGCTGACGCCGATGAGCTACGCAGGAGTTGCGCGAAGGACCACGCGCCGCGCCGTCGCGGTGGGCGCTGGCGCCGCCGCAGCCGGCGCTGCAGCAGGTGCGTATTACGGCTCCGGCTGCGTCCAGGTCGTTGACGCCTATGGCCGGGTCGTCACGCGCTGCTGATCGCGATCAGCGGGCGAGGGGCGCTGCTCCTCGCCCGCTGGCGATCCTGTTTGAGCGGTGAAACCGTCTCATCCACAAGGCCGCAGCACCCACATTGCCCCATATGCATGATGCGCCAGCATCGGCGGAGGTGGTTGCCGGTCCGAAAATCTGCCTCTATTGCAATCGAGACAGTCTTATGTGGCCCGCGGCTTGCTTTGCCGGGCCTGAAGCTTTTGCGTGGGGAATGATGACATGAGTGGCTTGGTCATCTCTGGAGGCCGGGTGGTGGATCCGGCCAGCGGAATGGATGCCGTTGGCGATGTAGCTGTCGTGGATGGCAGGATCGCCGCTGTCGGCACCGGGCTCGGCGGCGCCGAGCGGGTGATCGATGCGACGGGGCTGATGGTCGCTCCCGGCTTCATCGATCTGCACGCGCATGGCCAGTCGATCCCGGCCGATCGCATGCAGGCGTTCGACGGGGTGACGACGACGCTCGACCTCGAGGCGGGCGTGCTGCCGGTCGCATCCTGGTATCGGCGGCAGGCCGACAAGGGCCGTGTGCTGAACTACGGCGCCGCGGCGAACTGGGCGTTTGCCCGCATCGGCGCGATGACCGGCTCCAACGCCGAGAGCTCGCTGGAGGCGTTCGGCAATGCCATGCGCGACCGCCGCTGGATCGACAACGTGGCGAGCGATGCTGAAGTGGCCGGCATCCTCGATCGCCTTGCCAACGGGCTGAACGAGGGCGGCATCGGCATCGGCATTCTCAACGCCTATGCCCCGGGCGCCGGCGTGCAGGAACTCACTGCAGTCTGCCAGCTCGCGGCCGCGCATGACGTCGCGACCTTCACCCACGTCGCCTACATGTCGCGCATCGATCCGGAGAGCGCCGCGGAAGCCTATATCCGCCTGATCGGCTATGCCGGCGCCACCGGCGCGCACATGCATATCTGCCACTTCAACTCCTCCAGCAAGACCGACGTCGAGCGTTGCGCGGTGCTGATTGCGAAAGCGCAGGCGCAGGGCCTGCCGATCACGGTGGAGGCCTATCCTTACGGCACCGGGTCGACGGTGCTGGCGGCGGCGTTCTTCAGCGATCCCGAGTTCGAGGCGCGCAATGGCCTCGGCTACGATTCGGTGCAGCGGGTGACCGACGGGCGGCGCTTCCGCGACCGCAAGGAACTGCTGGCTGCGCAGGCCGAGGAGCCGTCGACGCTGGTGCTGTGGCATATCCTCGATACCGAGAACAATCCGCATCATCGCGATCTCCTGGATATCTCCGTGCTGTATCCCGGCGGCGCGATCGCCTCCGATGCGATGCCGTGGACGCTGTCGGACGGCAGCGCCTATACCGGCGACGCCTGGCCGCTGCCCGATGATGCCACCTCGCATCCGCGCTCGGCCGGCTGCTTCACCCGCTTCATCCGCGAGTGGGTGCGCGAGCGCCGCACCGTGTCGCTGCTCGAGGGGGTGCGCAAATGCGCGCTGATCCCGGCGGAGATCCTTTCGCGCAGCACGCCCGCGATGCGCGCCAAGGGCAGGCTGCAGGCGGGCGCCGATGCCGATATCGTCGTGTTCGATTTCGAGAAGCTGGCCGACCGCGCGACGTTCTCGGCGATGAACCGCCCGTCGGAGGGCGTGCGGCATCTCGTTGTCAGCGGCACGCCGCTGATATCGGACGGCGTGCTCGACGTGGCGGCGCGGCCCGGCCGGCCGGTGCGCCGGCCCGTCGCGCAAGCCTGATGGGCGGGGCCTGATCGTGCCGGTCCCGATCCTGCTGGTGACCGGCTTCCTCGGCGCAGGCAAGACGACTGTCGTGAACCATCTGCTGGCGCATGCGGAAGGGCGGCGCATCGCCGCCGTGGTCAATGATTTCGGCGCGATCAACATCGATGCCGAGCTGATCGCGGGCGCCAGCAACGGCGTGGTCAGCCTCAGCAACGGCTGCATCTGCTGTTCGCTCGAAGGCGATCTGCTGCGCACGCTCGCCAGCCTGCTGCGGCGCGATCCGCGCCCCGAATTCATCGTGATCGAAACCAGCGGCGTCGCCGATCCCTCCGATATCGTCCGCAACCTGATGGACCCGGTGATCTGGCGGGAGGCGCCGCTGGAAACGGTGCTGTGCGTGGTGGATGCGACGCTGCCTGCGGAACGGTTCGATGACGCGCTGCTGCGCTCCCAGTTGCGGATGGCCGACGTGGTGGCACTGAGCAAGCTGGACCTGGCGGATGCTGCGGGCCTCGCAAAAGTGCGCGATGTCATTCGCGCGCTGCGTCCGGCGGCGGTCGTGGTCGATGCTGTGCATGGCGAAGTCCCCGCCGCGCTGCTGTTTCCCGCTGACGTCGACCGGGCCCCGGCGCCGCGCGAGCCTGGGCCGCGGCGGCCGTCGGCCGACCGGTTCGAAACGCTGAGCTGGACGTCGGAGCAGCCGGTGTCGCTGCCGCGATTGCAGCATGCGATCGGCCGGCTGATGCCGAAACTCGCGCGAGCAAAGGGCTTGTTCGAGACGGTGGAGCAGCCGGGGCGGCTGACCGTGTTTCAACTCGCCGGCGGGCGCGCGACGCTGGCGCCGGGCGAAGCGCCGGCGCCCGGGGCACTGGCGGCCCGGGTGCCGCGGGCACGGATCGTGTTCATTGCCGAGATCGGCGTGCTCTCGATCTCCGAGATCGAAAGCGTCATGGCAGAGTGCGTCGAAGCTTCTATGCCCCCGTCACCCGCCAGATAACGTCGCCGACATCATCCGCCACCAGCAGCGAACCATCCGGGCCGAGCGCGACGCCCACCGGCCGTCCATAGGAGACCTTCTCATCCGGCGCGAGGAAGCCCGTCAGGATATCGCGCGCCGGGCCGGAAGGCCGTCCGTTCTCGAAGGGTACGAAGACCACGGCATAGCCGCTCAGCGTGCTGCGATTCCAGGAGCCGTGCTGGCCGATCACCATGCCATCGGGAAAACCGGGCAGGGTGCCGGCCGGCATCCAGCACAGCCCGAGCGACGCGGTGTGGCCGCCGAGCGCGTAGTCCGGCGTGATCGCCTTCGTGACCATCGCCGGATCCTGCGGCACGCGATCGTCCACCGTCTGTCCCCAGTAGCAATAGGGCCAGCCGTAGAAACCGCCGTCGCGCACGGAGGTCAGATAATCCGGCGGCACTTCGTCGCCGAGGCCATCGCGCTCGTTGACGACGGTCCAGAGCACGGAGGTTGTGGGCTCCCACGCCAGCCCCACGGCGTTACGAAGCCCGCTGGCGAAGATGCGGTTGGTGCCACCAGCGAGATCGAGCTCGTAGATCGCGGCGCGGCCTTCCTCGACCTCCATGCCGCTCTCGGCGATGTTGCTGAGCGAGCCGACGCCGGCATACAGCTTCTTGCCATCCGTGCTCGGCAGCAGGCTGCGCGTCCAATGGCCGGAGGGCTTGAACGTGACGAGTGTGCGCCCTTCGGCGGTGATGCTGTCCGCGCCCTGCACATAGGGAAAGGCGACCACGCCATCGGTGTTGCCGACATAGAAGGTGTCGCCCACCAGCGCCATGCCGAAGGGCTGGCTCAGCCCTTCCATGAAAATCCCGCGTTTTTCGGCGACGCCGTCGCCATCTGTGTCGCGCAACAGCGTGATGCGGTTGGCGCTGACGCCGAGCGCCCGGGCGCGCCGCATCGTCGCCTGCATCGCGTAGTGAAACACGCTTCGGGGCGGACCCGCGATCTGGTTGGATTCGGCGATCAGCACGTCGCCATTGGGCAGCACGTTGATCCAGCGCGGATGCTCGAGGCCCGTCGCAAACGCGTTGACCTTCAGCCCCGGCGCTACGGTTGGCTTCTGCCCCTCGCTCCAGCCCTGCGCCGTGGGCATCTTGAGCGTCGGGATCGCGCCTTGCGGCTTCGCCTCGGGAATATCAGGCGCATTGCCCCAGGCGGGTTTCTGCGCGGCGTCCTGCATCCGGCGCCACAGCAGCGCGGCGCCGCCGATCAGCGCGACGATTCGCGCAAAAATACCCGAGAAGTTCATGGAGCTCTCCTGTTGATCGCGCGCATGCCGGCCGACGTGATATGTGTCGGCCTTCCCGCCGAATGTCCACTATCCCGTGCGACTTCAAATGCGAACCGCTGCAACCGGATCGTTCGCCAAGGCGCGGGTGATTAGGGCATCCCCGTGATCACTCCGAATTGAGCAATCTGCGGGCAACTGCGGGTTACCGCCGTGCGGCCCGAGTACCACCTGTGATTGGTGCCGGCAAATTGGTGAAATGCAATTTGGAGACAGTCAAATGCGTTCTGTCCTGGTGGTAGGTCTTTTGATCGCTCTCTGTGCTGCTGCGAACGCCGCCGAAAGAGGGCACCATTCCAAGTCGCGACATATCGTTCGTCCCACCCAGGGTGTGACCTCGAGTTTCGGCATGATTCCAAACTACCCCGTTCCGGGGAGCGCGCGGGTCTACCGCGACGACACCGCTCCGGGTGGCTGGCGGACCTATCACGACGATCCTCCTGCCTATAACGATCCGTCCAAGTGGGGCGGCGCCTGATCTTCGATGAGATGGCTATGTACTTCGCGCCGGCCGGGAGGAGACCACCGGGCCGGGTCGCCAGTTGCCGCTGCCTCGCAAGCTCCAAATCGAATTTTGCCGATGCGGTCGCTTCCCTTTATAGTTCCGGCGAAATCACCCCCCGCGAGGTCACGTGACTGTCCAAAATCCCGCCGCAGGCAAACCGGTCGATCCCTCATCTCTCGTCAACGTGCCGCAACTGGTAACGGCGTACTTCACCGGCAAGCCCGATCCGGCCGATCCCGCACAGCGCGTTGCCTTCGGCACATCGGGGCACCGCGGCTCTTCGCTGAAGAACTCGTTCAACGAAAACCACATCCTGGCGACGACGCAGGCGATCTGCGATCACCGCCGCGAAACGGGACTGACGGGACCGCTGTTCGTCGGGATCGATACGCATGCGCTGGCCGAGCCCGCGCTGGCGAGCGCGGTGGAGGTGTTTGCCGCGAACGGCGTCGACATCATGATCGACGCAAGCGGCGGCTACACGCCGACCCCCGTCATCTCGCATGCGATCCTGAGCTACAACAAGGGCCGGACAAGCGGGCTTGCCGATGGTGTGGTCATCACACCGTCGCACAATCCGCCCGAGGATGGCGGCTACAAATACAATCCCCCGCATGGCGGCCCGGCCGATACCGACGTAACCGGCAAGGTCGAGAAGGCGGCGAACGCCTACATGGAAGCCGGCATGACGGGCGTTGCGCGGATGCCGCATGAGCGCGCCCGCAAGGCGCCATCGACGCACCTGCACGACTATATCCGCCCTTACGTCACCGACCTCGGCAACGCCGTGGACATGACGCTGATCAAATCATCGGGCGTGAAAATCGGGATAGATCCGCTGGGCGGTGCCGCCGTTCATTACTGGCAGCCGCTGATCGAGCACTATGGAATCAATGCGACGATCGTGAACGATGCCGTCGATCCGACATTCCGCTTCATGACCGCGGACTGGGACGGCAAGATCCGGATGGATTGCTCGTCGCCCTATGCGATGGCGAGCCTGATTGCGATGCGTGACAAATTTGATGTCGCCTTTGCCAACGACACGGATGCTGACCGGCACGGAATCGTGACGCGCACAGGCGGCCTGATGAACCCGAACCACTTCCTCGCCGCCGCAATCGCCTATCTGTTCGAGCACCGGCCGCAATGGGGGAGGGAGGCGGCGATCGGCAAGACCATCGTCTCCAGTTCGATCATCGATCGTGTCGCAAAGAAGCTGAACCGCAAGCTGGTCGAAACTCCGGTCGGTTTCAAATGGTTCGTCGACGGTCTCGGTACCGGTGCGTTTGGTTTTGCCGGGGAGGAGAGCGCCGGCGCATCGTTCCTCAAGCGCGACGGCACCGTTTGGACGACCGACAAGGACGGCATCGTGATGGGCCTGCTCGCGGCCGAAATCCTCGGCCGGACCGGCCGCGATCCGAGCCAGTTGTTCGCCGGGCTGACGGCCGAACTCGGTATTCCCTTTTACGAGCGGATCGACGTACCGGCGACGCCGAAACAGAAGGATGCCTTGAAGGCGCTCGGACCGGAGCAACTCGACCTGCGCCAGCTCGCCGGCGAATCAGTCAGCGCGATCAGAACCCGCGCCCCGGGCAACGATCAACCCTTCGGCGGAATCAAGGTCGAAACCGGGGCGGGATGGTTCGCCGCGCGGCCCTCGGGGACCGAAGACGTCTACAAGATCTACGCCGAAAGCTTCCGCGGCCAGGATCATCTCAAGGCCATTCAGCAGGATGCCCAACGCGCGATCGCGAAGGCATTCTGAACGGGCCCCGGGTGTTGGAGCGGCTGCGGCAGCGGGCTTGAGACCGGGCTCCGTCAGGTCCGTACCGATCCGGCGGGGGCGCGGCTGAAAACGGGACCGGCAATGAGGTCCGGAAGCGTCGCTCGGGATCACGCTGAAATCACGAAGACCCACGCAGTCTTGGCGTTCGGAGTTAGCTGCCAGGGAACTACCGGAAAGCAGTCCGGTATTGGGAGCTATCGCGAGGGACCCGGGGGAAGAAATGACGGCGGAATCGGTAGTTTACTATTTGAATCGCGTTCCTGAGAGCGATCCAAATGACCAAACCGAATGGCTTGTAACGGCGCTGGGGAATTATACCGGAGCAGAGCTGCGCGAGTTGCTCTATGTGGCGGAAGAGCCTGGTTTTTTCGAACTGATGCGGGGGGTGTTTGCGCTCTCGGAAGATAGTCGTGCTGTCCTGCAGCAATTTCTCCGGGCCGGCCATCCGCCGGCCATGACGGCGGCCATCGACCCGCAGGGTCGGCTGACCATCGAACACGTCGACGATGAGCAGCGGGTGAAGGTCCTTCCTGGAACCGCAAATTAGCACCTGCAACGCCCTCAGGTTGTGTTAGGCTTCCCTCAACTTGAAAAAGTTGGGAGAGTGACACAATGGCGATCAGGAAGTCCGGCCCGCTCGACGCGATGGTGGGGGCCAAGATCCGCATGTTTCGGATCAACCGCGGCATGAGTCAAACCGTGCTCGCCGAGCGGATCGGCGTTACCTTTCAGCAGGTGCAGAAATACGAGAAAGGCGCGAACCGGGTTGGCGCCAGCCGGCTGTCGCAGATCGCTTCGGTCCTTGGCATTTCTGTCGGCGAATTGTTCGAATCCTCTGCGGATGGATCATCCGGCTTGAATTCCCCGGTCCATCTGCTTGCCGAGCCAGGCGCCTTGCGCGTTCTCAAGGCCTATGTGCGAACGACCGATCCGCGTGTACGCCTGTCCATTGCAAAGCTGGTTGAAAGCATCGCTGATCGTGAAATGGAGGCCAAAGCCCCAACTGCAAGGTCGGAGACCGTCAACCGGAGTTTCCGCGCGCAGGGATGATCCCGGCCTGATTCGAGGCTTGCTGTTTCAGAGACTTGCTGTTTCAGAGGCTTGCTGTTTCGGGCCCTGCCGATCGAAGCGGGGCTGGCGTTGTCAGCCGGTCGCGTGGACGGGGACACGCTGCCTTGGCATGCTGCCGGGAATGAACTCGCCGATCCAGTCGCGGCGGGCCGCCTCGATATGCCATGACATCGCCTCGGCCGAAGACGGTGCCGGGTCGGGAATATCCTTGCGGATCTCCTTGCCGTCCTGCCAGCCGCAGCTATGCGAGTAGCGCGCCTTGCAGACGAGGTGGATGTCGTCGTGATCCTGCAGCAGCACGTAACCATCGGCGGGGAAGAACGTGCCGGCAAGCTCGATCGCGCCGGGCAGCTGGCGTACCAGCAGGAACGTGCTGGTTGATTGGGTTGCCGATTCCGCGACCAGCACGCCGAACAGGCTGTGTATGGGAGCGATTGCCTGCGGCGCGGCAAGGGCGAGCGGCTCCGTGATGGGACCGGCTGTCGCAATCGAAAGATACTCGCCTTCCGGCCCCCATCGGCAGGCTATCAGCCATTCCCGGCTTCGGCTGCGAATCAAGGTTGGCTTGGCATAATCCGACCGGGCAATATCGGCCGCCATGGCTATGACTAGGGCTTTCGCAAGCATAAGTTCCTCCGGGCGAGGCGGAATCGACCTCGTGTCCGACTCTGCCCGTCAGGCGTGAGGTCATCGTGAGCGGCGCTGAAGACCCGATGGAAAAACTATTTGCGCGCGCGGCAGCGTTGTTGCGCGGCGACGAATTGAGCGCGTCCGGCGATCGCGATGCGGAAAATCTGTTGCAGGCGCTGGACTATTCGGCCGTGGCACCCGGGTCGCGCCGCGACCCGCAAACCGCGAATCGCGCCTGCCTGCTCACGGCCGCTTCGCGATTCGCACGGATATTCGAACTCGCCGCGCCTGACGCTCCGGGACTAATCTCCTTTGGCGCGCAATTCGATCCAGCGCTCGCTGATTCGTTGCATGCTGGAAGCCAGCTCGTCGGCGTTTCCGGCGTCGGCCTTTCGCTGCAGGAAGCGTTTCAGGGCTGCATCGGCGAGGGGATCGAGTATCTCTCGCAATTGCAAACCGCAGGCGACGAGTTGCTCCAGCCGCGCGTCGAGGACTGGGATGGCAGCCTTGGTCCGATGGCACTGGAGCTTGTCGCCATCCTGTCGGAGCGCCGCACGCAGCCGGAGAAGGCTCTCTCGTGGTTTCGTGCCACCAGATCGACCGACGGATCCGAAGTGCTGCTGCCGGCCGACATCTGCCTGCGCCGACCGCCGGCGCAACGCGAGTTCAGCCCGCCGTTTCCCTTGAGCATCGGGTCGGCGGCCGGTCCGTCGCGCGAGGCCGCAGCGTTGCACGGTCTGCTGGAGTTGATCGAGCGCGACGCGGCCGCACTGTGGTGGCGGGGCGGTCAGTTGGGCCGATCCATTCAGCCGCAGAGCGAAGCCGGGACCGCAGCAGAACATCTGTTGCGTCAGCTCCGGCACACAGCGGCGGCGCAGCGCCGGACCTGGTTGCTCGATATCACGACGGATGTCGGCGTCCCCGTTGTCGCGGCCGTCTCCTGCCGGGCCGATGGTTGCGGTTTTGCCGCCGGTCTCGCAGCGCGGCCGAGGCTGGAGGACGCAGTGCGCGCCGCGATCATGGAGATGTGCCAAATCGAATTGGCCGACTCGGTCGTTGCCACCAAGCGCAGGGAGCGCGGCGATGCCGCACTCAACGCGCAGGATCGCACCCACCTGCGTCGCGCGACGATCAATGCCGATCAATGCATATTGCTGCAGCCGATCCCCGAGCGCGCCACTCATCTTTCAATTTTAGCAACTGAAGCGAGCGAGATCTTTGCACTGATCGCAGAACGTTTGAAATCGCTCGGCATCGAGACCTTCTGCGTTGATCTCACGCGCCGATTCTTCGGCGTTTCAGTGGTCCGCGTGATCGCGCCCGGCCTCCAGCTCGAGCCATCCGAGATTGTCACGCCGCGACTGCAGAACGCCATTGCGCGAACCGGCGGCGGCGCAACCTATACCGGCGGGGTCGCTTTGATGTAAGGTGACCGGAAATAACTACCGGTTCCGGAAACCTTCGCATGCGGGCAAGCGCGAGCGCCATGACAGCAGACAATGCCGCGGCGGAGCCCGAAGCCGCTCCGCGGCTGTTGGTGTCGTTGGTCGGACGCTTCGGCTTGAAGTTCAACGGCAGGCCGATCGAACTGCGAACCCGCAAGGCCGCCGCCGTGTTCGGCTACCTGGCACTGTCGGAGATGAAGCGGGAGAGCCGCGAACGGCTTGTCGGCCTGCTATGGAGTCGTTCGGACGAGGAAAAGGCGCGTGCCTCGTTGCGGCAGGTAGTTCGCGAACTTCGTTCGGTGCTCGAAGAGGCGGGATTTGACGGCTTCGTCGCCGAGCGACTGCTGGTCGGCGTCGACATCGGGCAAATCGAAGTCGATATCGAGAGCGTGCTTCAACTGGCCGAAGGCGGACGCGTCCATCCGTTGCTGCTCGATGTCCGGCAACTGGACGAGCGGCTGTTCGAAGGACTGGACGATCTCGATCCCTCGTTCCGCGTCTGGGTGCTGGCCAAGCGTCAAACCATCCATGAACGACTGATGCGGAGTCTCGAAGCGGGTTTGAGCGCACCGCAGGTTGCCATCGACACCAGAAAGAAGGTTGCAACTGCGATCGTCAATCTCGATCCGACTCATGAATACGCCTGCCGCTATTTGATGCGGGCACATGCGGAGGACGGGGACACTGCCGGCGCGCTGCGCATCTACAAGGCGCTCTGGCATCTCCTGGATCGCGATTACGGCATGGAGCCGTCGCCGCAGACCGAAGAACTCGTCGCCAACATCAAGCTCGGCGTATTCGATCAGGCCTCCGATGGCTTCGATTTCTCCGCGGCGAACGATGAATTTTCCATCCGGACGATCAAGGGAGCGGTTCTCCAGCCTTTCGTCCCGACGGCGCCTGCGCCCAACGCGCTTGCCAAGACCCGCCTGGTGCTGCGGCCCTTTGCGATGCACGGCGTCGATGAAGATCACAACCATCTCGTGTCGGGGTTCTCGCAACACCTTGCCGCCTGTCTCGTGCGTTTCCGCGAATGGAGCGTCGTCGATCGTCCCCCGGCCTCGGTCGTGCTGCCGACGCCTGACGCGGCGCAATACTGCATCGAGACCACCGCCTATCAGGCCGGCGCCGAAATCAACATCGTGATGGTGCTGCGGGACGATACGACGGGGATCTATGTCTGGAGCGAAAGCTTCCGTCTCGGCCTTGCCAACTGGTTCGAAACACAACAGCGCATCATCCGCCGCATTGCGACCTCGCTGAATGTGCAGTTGTCGACCGAACGGCTGATGCGGCTGGCAGGCGAACCCGACCTTTCGCTCGATCTTCACGACCGCTGGCTGCGCGGCCAGAATCTCATCGCGAAGTTCGACCAGGAGAGCTGGCAGCGGGCGGTCGTGATCTTTCGCGACTCGATCCGGGAGAATCCCGCTTTCTCGCCATTCTACAGCGGCCTTGTGCAGATGAACAACATCGAGCATCTCGTGCATCCCGGGGTCCTTCGCAATCTCGACAAGGCAAAGGCGACGCTTGAACTGGCGAAAATCGCCGTTGAACTCGATCCGGTCGACTCAAGGGCGCATCTCTGTTGCGGTTGGTCCTATACTTTCGCGTTGCGCGAGGCCGAGGCGGCGGCGCACATGGACCTTGCTTGCGAACTGAACGACAACGATCCGTGGACGCTGCTGTCCAGCGCTCACTATTCCGCTTTCTGCGGCTCGATCGAACAAGCCCTGCTACGCTCCGGCCAGTCGCTTGCCCTTTCGCTGGCGCCCTCGCGCCTCGAATGGGGGTATCACTGCATCAATCGCTACATGTGCGGCGACTATGCGGGCGCCATAGAGGCCTACGACCGCTCCTACAACGTCATTCAGACGCTGCCCGCATGGCATGCGGCCGCGCTGTTCGAACTGGGGCAGCCCGAGTTGGCGCGCGAGGAAGCGCAGCGATTTCTGAACGGCATTCGCTCGTTCTGGATCGGGCCGGACGCGCCGACCGATGTGGCCATCACCCGCTGGTTCCTGCAAGCGCACCCCATTAGCATCAGGGCACGGTGGGAAACCCTGCGTCGCAGCTTGCGCGGCGCCGGGTTTCCGGTCGAAGGCATCGCTCCAGTATCCTGGTGACAATGCCGCTGGTGGATTTCAGGCGCAGGCGCTGATGGTGTAGTCGCCGATACGTTCGGCATGCACCTTGAACTTCTCGCCCTCCGGGATCACGGGATCCATGCCGTTGAACAGGCGCTTGTAGAACGGCGGAAGCGGATAGGTAGCTCCGGGCTGGTTGAGCAGCGCCTCGGAATCCTCGATCATCACCTTCGGCGGCAACTTTACCGTGATCGTGTCCTGTTCCTGCTTTACGAACGTGATGTGCTTGAAGCGATCCGGCACGGTGGCGAAAACCTGTGCCTTGGCGAGTTGCTCCTTGAACTCGTCTATCGTCTCCGGCAGCGGATAGACGTTGTCGTCGTCGAGGTAGTTCGTGCCGGTCGCCCAGGTCTTCACCAGCTTGCCCCAACGCTCATGGTTGGTCACCTGTAGCCTTTCGATGCGCTGCATGGTCTTACTCCTCCGGGTTGGGTGAGACGGAATGATTCCGCTTCACAAAAATGCTGGCACGGCCTGCTGCAGTTGGGCGATTTCTGTGGTGAACTTCACCAACTGCGCCATGCTCGAGATGTCGGGAATTTCCTCGAGAAAATTCGCCGGATAGTATTCCCGAGACAAATCGGCGAGCCGGGCTGCGAGCGCGTCGCCGCCGGATGACCGCGGATCGCTTGCGAGCGCGCCGAATATGACTTCCGAAACGATGATCGAGCCGAGTGGTCCGAGGTGCTGGCCCTCCGCCTGCGGTTGCTGCATCGCTTCGAACAGGACGAAGAAGGGCAGGGGCGGATCGTTCGACAGGGTTTCGATGTCTTCGGTCGTCAGCGCGCCATATGCCGGCGCGGCAGCCAGCCATGTGCGAAGCTCGTCGATGCGATAGGCGCGGTCGGCCAGCAGCCGCGAACCGGCGATGAAATGCGGCCTGCGATTGCGTATCTCGGCGATCAGCGCGTCCACCGACCACATGCCGGCGATGCCGGCGCCGAGCAGGTCACGGTAGAGCAGGCCGACCCTCTCGGTCTCGTCGAACGCCGGAAAGATCTGATCGTTGCCCAACGCGTCGCTGAGATATGGCCCGATGCGCCGGCTGAAGTTCGGCCTGGTTTCATTGATCTCGAAGAAGCGCGACCACTGCACCATCCAGGTTTCATCGAGCGGCATGTTGACCGGATCGTTTGCGGAAGTCTTCTCGAGCGTGCTGTAGAGGTCCTGAATCGAAAGATCATTGATGCAGTATTCGTGTCGCACCATGGCGTGGCCGAAGCGAAACGCGCCGTGCGAGAATTCGAACGGAATCTCCCAGCCGCCGATCGCAAGCCCCTGGCTGGCTTCATCGGGCCGATCGATGAACTGGGGAGCGGGCCCGCTATAGGCCGCATGGATCGCCGGGTGGATGACCCGCCGCATCAGATCGTTGCGGAGAATGTTGTGGTAAATCAGCGTGACGGCCTCGCGGGCGCACAGGAAGCGCTTGTAGGCGGCGCCGAACTGGCTGTTAGGACCGCTATTGCGTTCCTGCCGGCGTATGAGATCGATCAGGGCGTTGTGCAGCAGCGCGAACAGCGCGGTCAGTTGCGACATCACGGCGTGATCGTCATTCCGCGGGTCGGCGACCAGGGCCTCGGTGAGGGCAACCCGCACCCCTGCGATGCTGCGGTCGATCCCCGTCACATTCTCGGCCGGGGTCCGTGCGATGTCGCGAAACGGGCAGCCGGTGACGGGTTCGTTCTCCTTCCAGCGCATTCGCCCGAGCCGAAGCTTGGTGCGGCGGTCGTCACTCGGCGCGTCGAGCGCATAGATGTGTGGCGAGCCGACCGGGCCGCTGCCGTAGAGAGTTTCCAGCCGAAGCGGCGTGCGGCGCGCGTTGGCGGTGCCGCCGCCGAGTTCTCCCGCAACCGAAAGCGGAATCGCGGAATGAACCAGATCGTGCGCCACAAACTGCAGCAGATAGGTGTACCCCGAAGGAATTAAGGGGTTTTCCCAGTGCTCCGCCGAACGATCCGCATGTGGCGGCCATTTGATCTCTGCATCCATCCGCCGCGACAGGCGATGCATCAGTCTCCGCAGTTGCGGCAACACTGCAGGCGAACGTAACGGGTCGATGCCGAACGCGCGGAATCGCTGTGACGGATCGGGAGTCCCGAGGAAGTGGCGAAAGCCGGGTGCTGTTCCTGCTTGAACGCACCCGTGCGTGCGACTCCCGAAAGTTCGGAGAGATGATGCTTCAGCAGCGTCGTGCACAGCCATTGACAATGTCTCGCCCGTTGGCCCCGGCGGCGACAGTGCAAAAAAAGTCGTGAAATTATCGTGAGTTAAATCATTAGAACCTGTGGACATCTGTGGACATCTTTATCATGCCACGTTTGCCACAAATGCAGCGCAGCGTTGCCACAGTCATCGCTCGCTGCGTGCAAATAGATGGGCCGTTCGACAGGAGACCTGCACCGCGATGACGGCGTTGCCTTGGAGGGGCATTCCCGATAGCGATGGCAGGTGGGACATTTTTCGGTTGAGGCACGCTTCCTTCATGGCTGATTTCCACGGCGTCTTTCCCTATCTCGTTTCGCCGGTCGATGGTTCAGGCGCGATCCGCACGGAAGTGCTGGGCCGCCTGTGCGATGACCTCATCAAGGCAGGCGTGCACGGGCTGACGCCGCTTGGTTCGACCGGCGAGTTCGCCTATCTCAGCCAGGCGCAGCGCGCGGCTGTCGTGCAAGCGACGATCGAAGCCGCAGATCGACGCGTTCCCGTGATCGCCGGCGTTGCCTCGACCTCGACGGCGGACGCGGTGGCGCAGGCGAAAGCGCATCAGAAGCTCGGCGCCGACGGCATCCTCGCGATCATGGAGGCCTATTTCCCGATCGCCGATGCGCAGGTCGAATCCTATTTCCGCGCCATTGCCGATGCGGTCGATATTCCCGTCGTGATCTACACCAACCCGCAATTCCAGCGATCCGATCTCACGCTCGACGTCATCGCGCGGCTCGCGACCCACCCGCGTATCGGCTACATCAAGGACGCCTCCACCAATACCGGCCGGCTGCTGTCGATCATGAATCGCTGCCGCGACGATATCCGCGTGTTCTCCGCATCCGCGCATATTCCGGCGGCGGTGATGCTGATCGGCGGCCTCGGGTGGATGGCGGGACCTGCCTGCATCATTCCGCGGCAGAGCGTCGAGCTCTACAACCTTTGCAAAGCGTCGCGCTGGGATGAGGCGATGAAGTTGCAGCGCCGGCTCTGGCGCATCAACGAGGCCTTTGCGCGCTTCAACCTCGCCGCCTGCATCAAGGCCGGGCTCGACATCCAGGGCTATGCGGTCGGCGATCCCGTCCCGCCGCAGGCGGCGCTGACGGCCGAGCAGCGCCAGGTGGTCGAGGCCGCGCTGCGCGATCTCGGATAAGTCTGCACCCGGCTGCTTGCAGGAGAGATTGCGCTACCTAGATCATGCCGGTAGCCCCCTTCGGTGCGCCGACAAGTCGCTGAAAGAACCGGAAACTTTGGACCAGCCGGCGCGTTGGCTGGTCCCCGCATCAGCCGTCCATAGGCGAGCGGCATTGCCTGGTGAGTGATCGATGAATCGTCGCTTCGCGCTTTTCGCAGTCATAGTCGCCGCCGTACTGGTGGCGCTGACACTTTCCAATATTCGCTACAGCCCGTGGACGAATACCGTCGCACGGACGGTGGATCAGCGCGGTCCGCTATCCGATGCCGAGCGCGCCAACATCGAACTGTTCGAGCGCGTGTCGCCGTCGGTGGTGCAGGTCGCGGCGCGTTCCGCCGACGCCAATCCGCTGGACGAGGACGAGGAGCAGGGCGCGGGAGGGTCGTCAGGCACCGGCTTCGTCTGGGACAGCCATGGTCATGTCGTCACCAACAATCACGTCGTGCAGAACGGCAACGAGGTCGCGGTGCGCTTTGCCTCGGGCGAGGTGGCGCAGGCCGAAGTGATCGGCGTGGCGCCGAACTATGATCTTGCCGTGCTGCGCATCAAGAATGCCCGCCAATTGCCGCCACCCGTGGCGCTGGGCAGTTCGAACGACCTCAAGGTCGGTCAACTGGCGTTCGCGATCGGCAACCCGTTCGGGCTCGATCAATCCCTGACCAGCGGCATCATCAGTGCGCTCAAGCGCCGGTTGCCGACCAGCAGCGGTCGCGAGATTGCGAACGTGATCCAGACCGATACCGCGATCAATCCAGGCAATTCCGGCGGGCCGCTGCTGGATTCGGCAGGTCGGCTGATTGGCGTCAACACGGCCATCCTCTCGCCGTCGGGCACCAGCGCCGGCATCGGATTTGCGGTCCCTGCCGATATCGTCAATCGTGTCGTTCCCGAATTGATCAAGAACGGCCGCGTCCCGACGCCCGGCATTGGCATTGTCGCCGCCAGCGAGGCCGTTGCGACGCGGCTCGGCATCGAAGGGGTAATCGTCGTCCGCACCGCGCCCGGAAGTCCGGCCGAGCGTGCCGGCATCCGTGGAGTCAATTTGAACTCCGGCGCGATCGGCGACGTGATCGTCCAGGCCGATGGCAAGCCGGTTCACCGCCTGTCGGACCTGACCGACCAGCTTGAGCAGGTCGGCGCCGGCAAGAGCGTCCGCGTCGGCCTCAAGCGCGGATCGGAAACGCGCGACGTCAACGTCGATATCGTGGACATCAGCCGAGGCCAGTAATCCCGTCTGACGGCAGATTCTTACCCGTTCGCGGCGCGCGGGTATCCTCCACTGCGGGCGCCTGGCTTACGAGTTGCATGGAATCTTGCCTCTCGTCATTTCGGGGCGCGAAGCGAACCCGGAATCTCGAGATTCCGGGTTCGACGCTTTGCGTCGCCCCGGAATGACGGCGCGAGTTGTCTCGCAGCGAAAAACCGCTAAAACCCCGCCCAATCCGAACAAGAAGCTCGAAGGACAAACTGATGAACATTCTTCCCGGCAACATGCGTTTTGGTGCGGGCCAGCCGGTCAGGCGTTTGGAAGACCAGAGACTGCTCACCGGGAAGGGGCAGTTCATCGATGACAAGCCCGAGGAGGGCGCGCTGTGGCTGCACGTGCTGCGCTCGCCCCATGCTCATGCCAGAATTGTCTCGATCGATACCGGAGCGGCAGCCGGGATGGCTGGCGTCGAGGCGATCTACACCGGCGCCGATCTGGTCAGGGACGATATCGGCACCATCCCGACGCTTGCGATCTTCAAGCGTGCGGACGGCTCGCCGATGACGGTGCCGCCGCGGCGGCTGCTCGCCCATGAGGTCGTGCGTTACGCCGGCGAAGCGGTTGCCGCGGTCGTGGCGACGTCGCGTGTGCTGGCGCAGACCGCCGCCGAGGCGATCATGGTCGACTACGAGGTGCTGCCTTCGGTGGTTGATCCGCTGGAAGCGATCAAGCCCGGCGCGCCGGTGGTCTGGCCGGAGGCGCCCGACAACGTCGTGGCCGCGATGAGCTATGGCGACGCCGCCAAAGTCGAGGAAGCCTTTGCGGGCGCTGCGCACAAGGTCTCGCTGGACCTGATCAGCCAGCGGCTGGTGCCGTCGGCCATGGAGCCGCGCTCGACGATTGCCGAGATCGACAAGAAGTCCGGCCGGCTGATCCTGCACGTGCAATCACAAACACCGGCCTCGACCCGCGACGTGCTGGCGGAAGCCGTGCTGAAGCGGCCCAAGGACAGCGTCCGCGTGCTGGTCGGCGACATCGGCGGCGGTTTTGGTCAGAAGACCAATCTCTATCCGGAAGACGGCATCGTCGCCTATGCCGCGACGAAGCTGGCAAAGAAAATCCGCTGGCGCGGCGATCGCACCGACGAGTTCGTCGGCGGCACCCACGGCCGCGATCTCACTTCCACCGGCGAGTTCGCGCTCGACGCCAAGGGCCGCGTGCTTGCCTATCGGGTCCGCTCGGTCGGCGGCACCGGCGCCTACTCTTCCGGCGCGGCCAACATCATTCCGCTGGTGCTCGGGCCGTTCGTGCAGACCGGCGTCTACGATCTGCCGCTGGTGCATTTCGAAGTGAAGTCGGTGATGACCAACACCGCACCCGTTGGCGCCTATCGCGGCGCAGGGCGGCCGGAGGCGGTGTTCATCGTCGAGCGGCTGATGGATGCCGCCGCGCGCCAGATCGGCATGGATCCGCGCGCCATCCGCAAGGTGAACTACATCAAGCCGGCGCAGTTGCCCTACACCAACGCCGTCGGCCAGGTGTACGACTCCGGCGCCTTCGCGCACATGCTGTCGCGCGCTTCCGAACTGGCGGACTGGGACGGTTTTGCCGCGCGCAAGAAGGCGGCGAAGAAGAAGGGCCTGCTCTACGGCCGCGGCCTCACCAGTTACATCGAATGGACCGGCGGGCGCGCGCACACCGAAAAGGTCAGCCTGCATGCGACTGCCGAAGGCCGCATCATCCTGCACTCAGGCACCATGGCGATGGGGCAGGGGCTGCAGACGACCTACACGCAAATGGTGTCTGACACGCTCGGCATCGCCATGGACAAGATCGACGTCGTTCAGGGCGACACGGATCTCGCCACCGGTTTCGGCAGCGTCGGGTCGCGTTCGCTGTTCGTCGGCGGAACGGCGGTTGCGGTCTCGACCAACGACATGATCAACAAGGCGCGCGAGAAGGCCTCGAACGTGCTGGAAACATCGATCGAGGACATCGAGTATCGCGACGGCTGGCTGACGGTGGTCGGCACCGACAGGCGCATCAGCCTGTTCGAGATCGCGAAAAAGGAAGACGGCGCGCGACTGTCCGTCGATTCCGAAGGCGAGGTCGACGGGCCGAGCTGGCCGAACGGCACCCACATCTGCGAGGTCGAGATCGATCCGGAAACCGGCGTCAGCAAGGTGGTGCGCTACACCACCGTCGACGACGTCGGCATCGCCGTCAATCCGATGCTGGTGACCGGCCAGGTGCACGGCGGCGTAGCCCAGGGCATCGGGCAGGCGCTGTATGAGGGCGTCGCCTACAGCGAGGAAGGCCAGTTGCTGACGGCGAGCTACCAGGACTACTGCGTGCCGCGCGCCGACGACATCCCGTCGATTGCCGTGACGCTGGACGATTCCGCGCCGTGCCGTACCAATCCCCTCGGCGCCAAGGGCTGCGGCGAATCCGGCGCCATCGGCGGGCCGCCTTGCGTCACCAACGGCGTGATGGATGCGTTGAGCGAGCTCGGCATCAAGCAGCTCAACACGCCGCTGACGCCGGCGAAGGTGTGGCAGGCGATAAGGGATGCGCGGGCGGCAGGGTAGCGCAAGGTCGTAACAAGATGCTCGTCATGCCCGGGCCTGTCCCGGGCATCCACGTCTTAACAAACTCGCGGCAACAAAAGACGTGGATGGCCGGGACGAGCCCGGCCATGACGGGGGTGCTCGCGAAGCTACAGCCCCAGCATCATCTTCGCGATGATCTCCCGCTGGATCTCCGACGAGCCGCCGAAGATCGTGTAGGCGCGGCCGTTGAGATATTCCGGAACCACCGGCAGTAGCTCTTCCGGGATTCCCGGCGTCTCGTTCAATCTGTAAAGCGGCCGCACCGGCTCGACATAGAGGCCGTCATTGCCGATCACGTCGACGCCGAGCCGCGTCACCGCCTGGCGGATTTCGCTGTTGCGCAGTTTCAGCAGCGACGACACGGCGCCGGGATTCTGTCCGGTCTGCAGCGCCGACAGCACGCGCAGTTCGGTCATCTCGAGCGCATCGATATCGACCTCGATCTCGGACATCCGCACCGCGATTTCGGGATCGTCGATGGCGCGGCCGGTGGCCTCGGATTCCGCGAGGTCTGAAATCGTCTTCAGGGCGTCGCGCAGCTTGGCCGAGGCGATGCCGGCGCCGCGCTCGAACTCGAGCAGGTATTTGCCGTAGGTCCAGCCCTTGCCTTCCTCGCCGACGCGATTGGCAACGGGCACGCGCACGTCGTCGAAGAACACCTGGTTGACCTCGTGGTCGCCGCCGATGGTCAGGATCGGCCGCGTGGTGATGCCGGGGCTCTTCATGTCGATCAGGATGAAGGAGATACCGTCCTGCTGCCGCTCGGTCTCGCTGGTGCGCACCAGCGCGAACATCCGGTTGGCGTGATGGGCGTGCGTGGTCCAGATCTTGGTGCCGTTGATGATGTAGTCGTCGCCGTCGCGCACGGCGCGGGTTTTCAGCGACGAGAGGTCGGAGCCGGAGCCGGGCTCGGAATAGCCCTGGCACCAATAGTCCTCGCCGGAGAGAATCCGCGGCAGATAGAAATTCTTCTGCTCGGGTGTTCCGAAGCCGATGATGACGGGGCCGACCATCTTGACGCCCATGACATTCACGTTCGGCACGCCGCCGCGGGCGCATTCGGCCTCGAAGATCCAGCGCTGCGCCGGCGTCCAGTCCGGACCGCCATGGTCTACCGGCCAGCCCGGCGCGCCCCAGCCCTTCCTGTGCAGCGCGCGCTGCCAGGCCATGCCGATGTCAGGATCGGAGAACACCGACGGCGTCAGCGCGGTGGCGCGCTTCATTTCCGGCGTGAGGTTGGCCGCGATGAAGTCGCGCACTTCCTTCTCGAAAGCGCGTTCCTCGGCGTTGAAGGTAAGATCCATGTTGCGCTCCGTTAAGCCTGGACCGCGCGGCCGCCCAGGGCGGCGTGACGGCGATAATGATGAGCGCTGCCGCCGAACAACGTGTCGAAGGCGAGCAGCCGCTTGAAGTAGGAGCCGATGTCGAGTTCCTCGGTGACGCCCATGGCGCCGTGAAGCTGAACCGACTGCTCGGCAACGAAGCGCGCGCATTTGCCGATCTTGGCCTTGGCGCCGGATGCCGCGCGGCCGCGCGCCGCCGGTTCGGCATCCGCCATCAGCGCAGCACGCAACGCCATTGATCGCGCCTCGTCGCATTGCATTGCCATGTCCGCCAGCCGGTGCCGGATCACCTGGTTGGCGGACAGCGGGCGTCCGAACTGCTTTCGGATTTTTGTGTATTCGAGCGTCTGGTCCAGCAACGTCTGCATGATGCCGACGGCTTCCGCGCCAAGCGCGGCCATCGCGCGATCGACCACGGCCTCGATCGCCGGCAAGGCGTCGCCGCCGTCGCCGAGCAGCGCGTCGGCGGGGAGACGCACATCGCCGAGTTCGAGGTTGCAGGCCCGACCGCCGCCAAGCCTTTCGAAGTCGCGAGAGACAAGGCCTCTTGTGCCTTGTGGCACCAGGAACAGGCAGAGTCGGCCCGGCTTGCCATCGCCCGCATCGACGCGCGCCGAAACGATGATCTGTCCGGCGGCCTTGCCGTCCAGCACAGCGGTCTTGTGGCCGTCGAGGCGCCAGCCGTCAGGTGTCTTCTTTGCGGTGGTGCGGACGTCCCTCAGATCGAAGCGCGCCTGGCGTTCCGAATGCGCGAACGCCAGGACCAGCGAGCCGTCGGCAATCTTCGGCAGCAACGCCTGTCTCTGTGCTTCGCTGCCGCATTCGGCGATCAGCGCTGCGCCGATCACGACGGTGGAGAGATAGGGCTCGGAGACGAGACCGCGGCCAAACGCTTCCATCAGGATGCCGACCTCGATGGCGCCGCCGCCAAGGCCGCCATCGGCCTCGGCGATCGGCAGCGCCAGCCAGCCAAGCTCGGCGAATTGCTTCCAGATGTCGGCGCTGAAGCCGAGCGGATCGCCGGCGATGCGGCGGCGATGATCGGCGGTATAGGTCTCGTTGACGAAGCGGTCGGCACTTTCGCGCAGCAGCCGCTGCTCGTCGCTCAAGGTGAGGTCCATCTGATCTGCTTTGCTTTCTCTACTTTACCGGTGCCGCTTTCCGGACCGAGGGATGCAGTCCGGCCGGATCCACCACCATGCCGAATTCCTGCAGATTGTGCGCGTGGCAGAGCTGGTGCAGCGCGAACGCCTGGTCGATTGCCGCCGGTTGTCCCATCACGTCGACCGAGCGGTTGACGGCCTCCTTCGTCAGCTTGAGCGCGAAGGCGGGCTTTGCCGCGATCCTTTCCGCAAGCTTCATCACGAAGGCGGAAAGTTCGGCACGCGGCACGACGTGATTGACCATGCCGAGCCGGTGCGCTTCCTCTGCATTCCAGACGTCGGCGGTAAACAGCAATTCCTTGGCCTTGCGCGGACCGAGCTCCCAGGGATGCACGAACCATTCGACGCCGCAGACGCCCATGGTCACGACGGGATCGCAGAACTCCGCGTCGTCGCTGGCGACGATGAGGTCGCAGGCCCAGGCCAGCATCAGCCCGCCGGCGATGCACTTGCCGTGCACCTCCGCGATCATCGGCTTGGCGAGGTTACGCCAGCGCCGCGTGATCTGCAGGTAGATTTCCTGCTCGCGCGCAAAGCGGCCATGGGCATTCGGTTCGGCGAAGCCGCCCCAATTTCCGACCGGCGGAAAATCTGTGCCAGCGGTGTTCTTCCCGCCCGGACGCAAGTCATGCCCCGACGAAAAATGCGGGCCGTTGCCGGCGAGAATGATGACCTTGACCGCATCGTCCTGCACCGCCTGATCGAAAGCGGCGTTGAGGTCGTAGGTCATCTGCAGGTTCTGCGCGTTACGCGCCTCGGGCCGGTTCATCACGATACGCGCGATGCGCGGCTCCGGCCGCTCCACGACGATGGTCTCGAACTCCATTCAGCCCTCGCGTTTCCCTTATTGTTATCCGGCCATGTTGTTATTTCGGGAAAAGATACGCAAGGGGCCATCGGCCGCGAAATGGAACCGGAACGGCTTTGGATACTTACCTGTCGCGACCGTTCTGATACCGTGTGCCGGAAATAGCAGGGGAGAGCTCGATGCGCAGATTTTGGACCGTGCTGGCGGCGCTGGCGTCGCTGAGCCTGACCAATTGCGGCTACAACGCCATCCAGACCACTGACGAGCAGGTCAAGTCGGGCTGGTCGGAGGTGGTCAACCAGTACCAGCGCCGCGCCGACCTGGTGCCTAACCTGGTCAATTCCGTGAAGGGCTTTGCGCAGCAGGAAAAGGACGTGCTGCTCGGCGTCACCAACGCGCGCGCCAAGGTCGGCAGCATCCAGGCGACGCCTGAAGTGCTGAACGATCCGGCAGCGTTCCAGAAATTCCAGGCCGCCCAGGGCGAACTCTCGAGCGCGCTGTCGCGGCTGTTGGTCGTGACCGAAAACTACCCGCAGCTCAAGTCCGATGCGCTGTTTCGCGACCTGATGGCGCAGCTCGAAGGCACCGAAAACCGCATCACGGTCGCCCGCAACCGCTACATCAAGGCGGTTCAGGATTACAACGTCGGCATCCGCACCTTTCCGAACAACATGACGGCGATGCTGTTCGGCTACAAGGAAAAGCCGAATTTCACCGTCGAGAACGAAAAGTCGATTTCGACGGCGCCCAAGGTCGATTTCAATCCGACGCCGGCGCCGGCAAAGTAGCGTCTGAAAAAGACCCACCGCGATGAACGCTGCAAGAGCCACCATTCTTGCGCTGCTGCTCTGTTGGGCGGGTGCGGCGCTGGCGCTCGTCGCGGTGCCGCCGCTGAGCGGACGAGTGGTCGATCAGACCGGCACGCTCGCGGCCGGCGACGTCGCCTCGCTGACGGAGACACTGAGGGATCTCGAAAGCCGGAAGGGCAGCCAGATCGCGGTGCTGATCGTGCCGACCACCGACGGCGAGGCCATCGAACAATATGCGCTGCGCGTGGCGGAGGCCTGGAAGATCGGCCGCAAGAAGATCGACGACGGCGCGCTGCTCGTCATCGCCAAGAACGATCGCCGGCTGCGGATCGAGGTGGGGTACGGCCTCGAAGGCGCGCTCACCGACGCCACCACCAAGCGCATCATCGACGAGGACATCACGCCGAAGTTCAAGTCCGGCGATTTCGGCGGCGGCGTTGCCGCCGGGGTCGACAAGATGGTGCGGGTCGTCGATGGCGAGAAGCTGCCGGAGCCGGAGCCGCCGCACTGGCAGGATTCGCAGTCGTTCGATCCGGAGGTCCTGTTCAACCCGTTCCTGATCATTCCGGCGATATTGTTCGGCGGATTGTTGCGGAGCTTGATGGGACGCCTGCTGGGCTCGGTGACGGCCGGCGCGCTGACGGCTCTGATCGCCTGGTTCCTGGTCGGCTCGGTAATGGCGGCGGTGATCGTCGGCGTGATCGCATCCCTCATTGTGTTGATCAGCGACGGTTTCACGTCGGCGGGCCCGGGCCGTCGGGGCGGCGCCGGCGGTTGGTCCGGAGGCTCCGGCGGCTCGTGGTCCAGCGGTGGCAGTTCGGGCGGCGGCGGCTTCAGTGGCGGCGGCGGCAGCTTTGGCGGCGGCGGCGCATCGGGGAGCTGGTAGCATGGGCATCAGGCGCATCGGCAGACATCTCGTCGAACACCGCTGGCGGCTGCGGCGCATCTTTCCGCCGCAGGCGCTGGCGCGGATCGAGCAGGCGATCAAGGCGGGCGAGGCCACGCATTCCGGGCAGGTGCGTTTCGTGGTCGAAGGCGCGCTCGAGGGTGCGCCGCTGCTTCGCAATCAGCCGGCGCGGGAGCGGGCGCTGGATGTCTTTTCGCAATTGCGGATATGGGATACCGCCCACAACAATGGCGTCCTGATCTACCTGCTGCTGGCCGACCACGACTTCGAGATCGTGGCCGACCGCGGCATCGATGGCAGCGTCGGCCACGACGGCTGGGAAAGAATCTGCCAGGAGATGGAAACGGATTTCCGGGCAGGTGATTTCGAAGGCGGCGTGATCAAGGGCATCGAAGCCGTGTCGCGCGAACTGGCCGCGCATTTCCCGAAGGTCGGCGGCGGGCCAAACGAACTGCCGGATGCGCCGGTGGTGATGTAGGTCACCGAAACCATCCACGTCATTACGAGGAGCGTAGCGACGAAGCAATCCATCTATCCCCGTGGGGTGAGATGGATTGCTTCGCTTCGCTCGCAATGACGGTGGAGAGAGTTAAGCCTTCGCCGAGGGCCGCTCTGCCACGCGCGCCATCCATGCGACGAGGTTGGCATTGGCCGTATCCAGCGGCTGGCCGACCGTGGCGGCGAAGTCGAGCCAGCCGTAGAGCAGGATGTCGGCCATCGTGAAGCGCTTGCCGCAGAGATAGTCGCGGTTGTCTGTCATTTGTCCGTTGAGCCATTGCAGGCGGTTGGCGGCGATCATCTTCAGGCCGGGCGAGGCCTCGGGCGCGACAGGGATCCGCTTCTCGAAGAACTTCAGGCCTTCGCCGAAGCGGAAGCCGTTGCCCATATGCTCGCAGATGTTGAGATCGACGCGGCGCGTCCACATCCGGCATTCGGCGCGCTGTTCCGGCGTTGCGCCGATCATCGGCGGCGTCGGGTGCTTCTCTTCCAGATATTCGCAGATAGCGGTGATCTCGGAAACGTAGTTGCCGTCGTCGAGTTCGAGCGTCGGCATCTGGCCGTGCGGATTGCGCTTCAAATGCTCGGCCTCGCGATTTTCGCCCTTGCGCAGATCGACGGTCTGCTTTGGCATCTCGATGCCCTTTTCCGCCATGAACATGCGGACGATGCGAGGGTTGGGGCCGACCGAGTCGTAGAACTTCATGGCGTCTTCTCTCCCTGTTGTTCTTGTCTGGCATGGTTGTTGAGAGCTGTTGAACAGGCCGCCGCAACTTTTGTCAAATAGGTTCGAAGTTTTCGCCGCGTCATTGCGAGGAGCGATAGCGACGAAGCAATCCATCTCACCTCATTCGCGGATAGATGGATTGCTTCGCTTCGCTCGCAATGACGGCTCAGTCGTCGAGCTTGTTGAGGTCGCGCACCGACTGCATGATCGGTTCAAAATTGGAACGGGCATCCAGCGCCTCGAACAGTTGCGCGGTGTCCGACAGTAGCCCGTGCGAACGCTGGATCGCGATGCGCACGTCCTCCTGCGGCGTGTCGGACAGCCGCCCGTGGCCCGACAGCAATATCTTCGAGTTCAGGCCCTTCAGCCGCTCCAGCGACTGGATGTAGTCGGCGATACTGCCGGAGCCGAACACGCCGCCCATCACGCCGCCGGGCATCAGCGTGTCGGAGGCGAACAGCAGTCCCTTGTCCGGCTCGAACAGCGTGATGCAGGCCGAGGTGTGGCCCGGTGTGTACATGACGGTGAGGCGGAAGTTGCCGAGGTCGATCAGGTTGCCTTCCTCCAGCCAGAGATCGACATTGATCGGCACGTTCGGCTCGTTGAACATCTTGCGCAGCATCGAGAAGTCGTCGCGCAGCATGATCTTGTTGGCGGC
>JAFAGM010000104.1 GCA_023422775.1 Pseudomonadota bacterium | reverse complement strand
GGTATAATCGACTGCCGCGCCGACGAAGGTGATGATCGGCACCACGGCGATGCCGAAGAGCATTGCGATATTGCCCTGCTCGGACCGGCCGAATCTTCCAAGAAGGCTCTGGAGGCGGACCACCGCTGGTTGGTTTTTCATGGCGCTATCCCGGTGAATGAAACTGCGTTCAAGCTAGCTCGGGGGCCATGAAGTCCTCGTAAAACGATGCTGTGCATACGAACGAGACCGGCAACGGACGGTTAACCAATCCTGCCGGCCGGTTCCAATTGCCGATCGCTGTTGGCAGCAGCGCGAAAGTCCGGTTCGCGCATCGGAATACGCACAAACTGCTGACAACTACGGCGTTTTGCCGCAGAGCGGCGCTTCGGAGGACGGCGCGGCGCGCTGCCGATTCCCGAACGGACGCTCTGCCGAGATCGTGGCTAACGCCCATTGAGCGCAACATTTCGGAATCAAGGCAAATGAAGCTATTTGGAGCTTCGGTTAACAGGCCATTGTCGCTTGTCGTGAATTCGCCTACAGCGCCTTGGTCCGCCTGAGCAGCCACCAGGTCACTGCGCCCGCGGCGACCACCAGCAGAAATGCGTACCAGGTGCCGCCGTCGCCGTTCTGGAACGGCATGTCCTTTGTGTTCATGCCGAAGAAGCCGGTGACCAGCGTCGAGGGCAGCATGCACGCGGTCAGCACCGACAGCGTGAACAGCCGGCGGTTGGTGATCGCCGTCGCGCGGCCGGCGATCTCGTCCTGCAGCAGCCGCGCGCGCTCGTAGATGGCGCTGAACTCGTAGTCGAGCGCGTCGAACTTCTGCGCCAGCTTGCGCATCGCCGAGAGCAGGGTTTCGGATTCGACGTCCTCGCGCATTTCCATGCGGTGAAACAGCGCGCGGATCTGCGACAGTTGCCGCCGCGTGCGGATCGCCTGCAGGCGCACCCGGCCGAGCCGCAGCCGCTCGTCGTCGATCTCGTCGTGCAGCACGTGATCCTCGACGATGTCGAGCTCGTCGCCGAGGCCCGCCGAAAAACGCCCGATCACGTCGGCGAACTGGTCGACGATCGCATCGAACAGCGACACCGGGGTGCGGAACTTGCGGCCGCTGTCGAGCGCACGCCGGGTCAGTTCGATCGCGCGCAGCGGCTTGCGCCGGGCGGTGATCATCAGCCTCGTCGAAATCGCAAAGTGCACCCGCACGAGGTCGTCGCCTTCCTGCATGAACTCCTGATGCAGGTCGGGCAGCACGCCGGCGATCTCCTCGTCGAAGATATCGAGGCGGATATGCTCGTCGGCATCGAGCAGGGCTTCGCGCGCGACGTCGGACAGCGGCGCGCTCCTGCTGAGCCAGTCGTGGCAGCGGCGGTTGGACAGGTTGAAATGCAGCCACAGCCAGCCGTTCGGATCGGCGAGTTCCGCATCGAGGCTGGTGACGTCGAGCCTGGTCGCGGAGCCGTCGTCCGCGAAACGATAGGCGGAGATAACGCCGATGTCGGCGAGGGCCTGGTCCATCCGATGTCCCGTTGCTGGTGTGAAGCAGGCCACGCGACAGCGCAGTGGACAAGCCGACGGCGACTACAGCCCATCGAGGCTCCGGAAACAAGTCCGGTTCTTAACGACAGGTTTACGACGCCGGGTTAGCCTTGCGGCCTGGCCGGGATCTTGAGCAATGGCGATCTCCATCAATTCTATCTCTCCCGTGCTTGCCGCCCAAGAGGTTGGCGGCATCGCGCCCGAGCTCGTGCTGCAGCCGGGCAGCGTGGTCAATGCGCAGGTCCTGAAAGTTCTCGCCGCCGATCTGGTGCGGATCGCGATCGCCGGCCTCTCGATCGATGTGGGATCGGAGGTTCCGCTGCAGCAGGGCCAGAACCTGCAGCTCGCGGTCACGCAGAGCAAGGACGGCAGCATCCGCCTGGCCATGGTCGGGCAGGGCGGCGGCGCTGCAGGGGCCGCGGCTGACGCCGTCACGCTTTCGCCCGATGCGCTGGCCGATGCCGCCATCGACCGTCCAACCATCGTCTCGCCCCGAAACATATTGACCCCGCTCGAGCGCGCTGCGGTGTCAGTCGCGGCGCAAGCCGCTGCCGGCGAGCAGGAAAGCCTGGCGCCGCTGTTTGCCAATCTGGGCGCCGCCGTCTCCGCCAGCAACCTGCCGCCGAAATTGCAGGCGGCGATTGCGCAGGTGCTGGCGCAGCAGACGAGCCTCGACCAGAATCTCGACGGCAACGACATCAAGACGGCGTTTCAGAAGTCGGGCATTTTCCTCGAAGCGTCGCTGGCATCGGGCTCGGTGCCTGCAGGGAGCGTTCCCGATCTCAAGGCCGCGCTGGTCGTGCTGCGCCAGACGCTGCGGTCGGCGCTTGGCGCCAATGCCGCGCCGGGAGCCAGCGCCGCGCCGGCGGCCCCCAATGCCACCGGCGCCGGTCTTGCGCCGTCGCCGGAGTCCGACGTCCACCAGATCCTTCTGCCGCAGGCGCGGCCTGCCGTTCCAGATGCCGCGTTGCCGGGCAACGCCGCCCGCGGCGCGCTTACGGCCGCGCTGAATGCCGGTCCCTCGGCTGGCGCAACGCTCAACCTGTTGCAGCAAGCGCTGCAGGCGCTCGGCAATCCGGTGCGACCGGTCATTGTCCCGAAGGAAGCCCGCGGCGGCGACGCGACCGTCCACACCAACACGCCGCCGCCGCCGTTCCGTGGGGCGCTTCCCGCTGCCCAACCTATCGCCGCACCGACGATCGCACCCGACGCGCCGCTTGCGACCACCGCGCATCATCTGCTCGATGACACCGACGCCGCCATTGCGCGACAGACCTTGCTGCAGGTGGCCTCCCTGCCGGACCGCATCGACGCATCAGCGCCGAAAATCGACGTGAGCGCGCCGCGCTGGAATTTCGAGATTCCGTTCGTGACGCCGCAGGGCACGGCGATGGCGCAGTTCGAGATCTCCCGCGACGGCGGCGCCGAGCAGGTCGAGGCGGTCAAGCGGGTGTGGCGGGCGCGCTTCTCGATCGATGTCGAGCCGACCGGCCCGGTGCACGCGCAGGTTTCCCTGACTGGCGAAAAGACCTCGGTACGGATGTGGGCGGAACGGCCCGAGACCGCAGCGCAATTGCGCGCGGGCGCGTCGCAACTGAGCCAGGCGCTCAGCCGCGCCGAACTCGCCCCCGGCGAAATCGTGATCCGCGACGGCGCGCCACCGCAGGCAACCCCCGCACGCGCCGGTCACTTCCTGGACCGCGCGCTGTGAGCGTCAATACCAGATCAAGGCTTGCGGTCGCGCTGCATTATGACAAGACCGGCGCGCCCCGGGTCGTCGCCAAGGGCAAGGGCACGATCGGCGACAAGATCATCGAACTCGCCAGGGCCCACGACATTCCGATCGAGGAGAACGAGGTGCTGGCAGGCGCCTTGTCCCACGTCGAAATCGGCGACGAGATTCCGGCCGAGCTCTACAAGGCCGTCGCCGAGGTGCTGGTTTTCGTGCTGCGGCTGTCAGGACGGATCCGCTGATATCGGGTTTCATCCGCGAAACCCGAAAAGACAGCCCGTCATGCAAAGATCCCGCTTGTCATGGCTTTTCCACGATGCCATCAGCATCGTCGAAAGCCTCCCTCAACCAGGTCGGATACCGCCGTGATCAACCGCCGCCATGCGCTGGGCCTGCTTGCCGCAACGACTCTCGTGCCCGCGCGCAGCCTCGCCAATGTCTCCTACCAGCGCAGCGAGTTCCGCGACGATCTCGCCCGGCGGTTCTTCGCACTCGGCACTGTCGGCACCTTCGTCGGCTACAAGGTCGACGACTACCTGATCATCGCCAGCGACAAGGTGCGCTCGGGCGAGGGCAAGCTTCCGGCCTCGACCTTCAAGATTCCGAATTCGATCATCGCGCTGGAAACCGGCGTGGTCGAAGACCCCGACAAGGACATCTTCAAGTGGGACGGGGTGAAGCGCAGCATCGCGGCCTGGAACAAGGACCACACCCTGCGCTCGGCCATCGCGGTGTCCGCCGTGCCGGTCTACCAGGAGATCGCGCGGCGCATCGGGGCCGAGCGCATGCAGAAATATGTCGACCTGATGGACTACGGCAACCGCGACATCGGCGGCGGCATCGACCAGTTCTGGCTGACCGGAAACCTGCGCATCGATCCGATCCAGCAGATCGATTTCCTCGATCGGCTGCGCCGCGGCGTGCTGCCGGTCTCCAAGCGCAGCCAGGAACTGGTGCGTGACATCCTCACAGTGACGAAGGTCGGCGACGCCACGATCCGCGCCAAGAGCGGGTTGCTGGGCGCCGAACAGGGCAAGCCGTCACTGGGCTGGATGGTTGGCTGGGCCGAGAAGGGTAGCCAGCTGACCGTGTTCGCCATGAACATGGACTGCAAGACCCCGGAGCACATCGCCGCGCGCATGACGGTGACGCAGCAGTGCCTGACCGATATCGTGGCGATTTGAGCCGGTCGTCAACTTGGGTCGTCATTGCGAGGAGCGAAGCGACGAAGCAATCCATTCTTTCTTTGCTGCAACATGGATTGCTTCGCGTTGCTCGCAATGACGAGGCGCGCGCAGCGCTCAAAGCGGAAGCTTGCCGATCCGCCCGAGGTGGGTGTCGGTGAAGCTCGAGGCGTATTTCAACCCGTAGCCGAGCGCGCGGTCGAAGCCGATATGGGCCAGCCAGATCATCGCGATCGAGAGCAGGAGCGGTGAGGCGGTGGCAAATCCACCGGTCATCATCGCCACCGGGGCGAGGTAGCTGTGGGCGGCGTTGTAGATGAGCGCGCCGAAACGCGGTCCCGACAGGTAGGCCGCGAAACTGATATCGGGCACGAAAAACAGCAGGACGTAGACCCACCACGATCCTTCCAGACATAGTAGAGCAGCGTCATCCCGAGAAACAGCGCCAGGCCTTCAAGCCGAAGCAGCTTTCGCAGGCCTCCGGTGACGGCGCCTGACGCCTCAGTGCTTGCGATGTCGGTCACTGCCGGTCCCCCTGGTCAGGAGGCTGATATGGGGCCTGCCGGGTGGCGGTACCAGATGCCGGAGGGGGTGTTTCCTGTCCGGAAAAGGCCGTGTTAGAAGGCCCCCAAATCAGACCTTAAGGACGGGCGGAAGCAGATGAAGGATATCCTGGACACCCTCGAAGAACGTCGCGCCGGCGCCAAGCTCGGCGGTGGCCAGAAGCGGATCGAGGCGCAGCACGCCCGCGGCAAGCTGACGGCGCGGGAGCGCATCGAACTGCTGCTCGACAAGGGCTCGTTCGAGGAATTCGACATGTTCGTCGAGCACCGCTCGACCGAATTCGGCATGGAAAAGACCAAGGTGCCGGGCGACGGCGTCGTCACCGGCTGGGGCACCGTCAACGGCCGCAAGACCTTCGTCTTCGCCAAGGATTTTACCGTGTTCGGCGGCTCGCTGTCCGAGACCCACGCGCTGAAGATCACCAAGCTGCAGGACATGGCGATGAAGGCGAGGGCGCCGATCATCGGCCTCTATGATGCCGGCGGTGCGCGCATCCAGGAAGGCGTGGCCGCGCTCGCGGGCTATTCCTATGTGTTCCGCCGCAACGTCATCGCCTCGGGCGTGATCCCGCAGATCTCCGTCATCATGGGCCCGTGCGCCGGCGGCGACGTCTATTCGCCTGCGATGACCGACTTCATCTTCATGGTGAAGAACACCTCTTACATGTTCGTCACCGGGCCCGATGTGGTGAAGACCGTCACCAACGAGGTGGTCACGGCCGAAGAACTCGGCGGCGCCTCGGTGCACGCGACGCGCTCCTCGATCGCGGACGGCGCGTTCGAGAACGACGTCGAGACACTCTTGCAGATGCGCCGGCTGATCGACTTCCTGCCGGCCAACAACACCGACGGCGTGCCGGTATGGCCGAGCTTCGACGACATCGAGCGCGTCGACATGTCGCTCGACACGCTGATCCCTGATAACCCGAACAAGCCCTACGACATGAAGGAACTGATCCAGAAGGTCGTGGACGAGGGCGACTTCTTCGAACTGTCGGAGACGTTCGCCAGGAACATCGTCACAGGTTTTGGCCGCATCGCCGGCCGCACGGTAGGCTTCGTCGCCAACCAGCCGATGGTGTTGGCCGGCGTGCTCGACAGCGATGCGTCACGCAAGGCCGCGCGCTTTGTCCGCTTCTGCGACGCCTTCAACATCCCGATCGTGACGTTCGTGGACGTGCCGGGCTTCCTGCCGGGCACCGCGCAGGAGTATGGCGGCCTGATCAAGCACGGTGCGAAACTGCTGTTCGCCTATTCGCAATGCACGGTGCCGCTGGTCACCGTCATCACCCGCAAGGCCTATGGCGGCGCCTTCGACGTTATGGCGTCAAAGGAAATCGGCGCCGACATGAACTACGCCTGGCCGACCGCGCAGATCGCCGTGATGGGCGCCAAGGGTGCGGTGGAAATCATCTTCCGCGCCGACATGAACGACCCCGACGCGATCGCCAAGCGCACCAAGGAATACGAAGACCGCTTCCTCTCCCCCTTCATCGCCGCCGAACGCGGCTACATCGACGACGTCATCATGCCGCACTCGACAAGGAAGCGGATCGCGCGGGCGCTGGCGATGCTGAAGGACAAGAAGGTCGAGATGCCTGCAAAGAAGCACGATAATTTGCCGTTGTGAGGGGTGAGGCGACCGAGCGAGCATTTCTGCAAAATCGGAATGGAATCTATCGGCCGAGTCGCTTATATTTTGGCTATGACCGACGACCTGAAAAAGCTTCTTGAAGCTGCTAAAACCGCCAAACCGACTCCGGAACACCGGGAGTTGCAGAGGCGGAGTTTCGTCTATGGGAACACTCATTTCGAGAATGAGTTAATCACGCGCGAACTGGTTGATAGGGAAGCCGAAAAGCTGGCCAAGGGCGAGAAATGACGGGTGACGGGCGTGAACGGCGGGATAGCCGCGCGCTCGAGCCTGAATTAATTACCGATCCTCAGGAAAAAGCCGCTGCTGAAGCGCGTAATGGCTTTCGGCAGTACGATGCGGCAATCGGAGCAATCCATACCGCACTCGAGCGAGGCTCGTTCAAGCTCCGGCCGTCCCTCATCCTGGGTCTTCAACGCGAAGCTTTGGCAGGAATCAGTTCATATGCTGGTAACTATCGACCCGGCGGTGTTGCGATCGAAGGCAGCAAGCATGACCCAGTGGGTGCGCACCTTGTTCCCGAGTTGGTGGAGGAGATGTGCGACTACGTCAATGATCATTGGATTGAGAGTACGCCGCTACATTTGGCGGCGTACGCAATGTGGCGCCTGAACTGGATCCATCCGTTCGCCGACGGTAATGGGCGAACGTCGAGAATCATTTCGTATGTCGTGCTTTCCATTCGCGCTGGGGCAGTATTGCCGGGCACGCCAACTATTCCTGACCAAATTGTCGACAATCGCAATCCCTACTTCGAGGCGCTGGATGCTGCCGACTCCGCTTACCGCGGAGGGACAATTGATGTGTCGAAGATGGAAACTCTGCTGGCTGCATTGCTTGCGAAGCAACTGGCTGGATTTTACCAGGCCGCGGGTGGAAAGCTGCCCGAATAGGATTCTGCAACTCTACTTTTTCATGCCATCTCGCGATGCGCAGTTGATCTTACGCCGCCGGCCGCCTTGTCGAGCAGCGCGATCCGATATTCAATTTCCGCAACAGGTCCGAAAATCGGCCGTGCGATCCACATGCCCTGGCGTTGGCTGTTCGCCGCTTGCCGGACATTTGCACGTTGCTGTCCTTCGGCTTTCTGGTTGGCCGGGTGTCGCCTCCCGGCGGCTTGATGCCTGCTTTGGAGTCTTGCGCGGCTTGGCCGGCAATGGCCACGGTCGTTGCTGCAGCAAGCGGCAAGGGAGCGGGCGGCGCCTCGGCTGCACGTGTTGGAGTTGATGCGCTGGGTTCGGCGTACCAGCGAGCAAGCGCGTCTGGCCTGATGCTTGATCTTGGCGGCGCGTCATCGAGCATGGCAACGGGAACCTCCGGCTCGGCCGGTTTGGCGGCCGCCGCAAGGATGGGGCGTGGCGTTTCGACGACGACGGGTCGTACCGTCTCCGCGACGATGGGCTGTGGCGGCTGCGCCAGGGTTGCGGGTGCGGTCATCTCGGCCGTGGCCGTTGGCCCGAAGGAGTCCGCGGCGATCGAGAGGGTGACGCCGATCGCGAACAACACCGCCAATGCCAGCCACATGAAGGTTTGCTTCATTGTCTTTTCCCGAGGCCATCGAATAGAAGATCGGCCGTATCCCCCAAGCCCGGGATCGACGGCGCTCGGCAGCTTTAAAATCAATTCGGGCCGGTTAGAGGCCGACTGATGGCGCTGTAGGGTCGACCTCGGGGCAGCGTGACCAGAGCAGTGCGGCTACGCGCGGCGTGGCGCACTCACGAGCAGGCGTCAGACGCCGCCGCTCATTCCATCTCGCTGCGCTTCTGCTGCTCGCCCTCACGCAGTCTTTGCGCGATCGCGGATCGTCTTGGAATGAGCGCGGCCTCGTCCGCGAAGCGCTGCGCGAGATCGTTGTGATAGTTCTGTACGACGTCGAGCACGGCTTCCCTGGCGAGCCTGCGATGGTATTCGGCAAGAAACCGGTGCAGGTCAGCAAGTTCTTCGTCGGTCATGGGCGTGTCGGCCATAGCGCCGGAATATAACGCAACCTATTGATCCCGTACCAGCTTTCGGCGGCTTAAATGCCGCCAGGCTTTACGGGCTCGACCGCTTCGGGCGGGCAGCCGAGGGGCCGTGCGACGTTACCAGGGATTTGTGACGCCTTTCCGGGCTGCAAACCCAGCGGCAGGCGGCCCGGCGGCAGGCTCCAGGCAGGTCATAGTCCGTTGCGTTAACCATTCATTAACCATGCCGGGCCTAGCTTTCCGCCACTACCCGGTCATTTGCAGGCGATTCCCGCCCGGTCGTTCCAGGAGAACAGCCGATGAGTATTGAGTTTCTGACCTACGCTGCCTTGGGTGAGCGCCTGAATATTTCGCCCGCTGCGGCCCGCTCGCTTGCCCGCCGCCTCCAGCTCCCGCGCTCGCTGTCGGACGAGGGTAGGGCGCTGGTAAGCATCGATCTCACTGAAGTCAGGCATAGGCCGCACCCGCCAAGCCATCGCCAGGCGGGGAACGTCGCCCTGCTGGCGGCACAGATAGAGGCACTGCAGGCGGAGAACGCGCAGCTCGAGAGCAGCGCCGCCGGCCACCGCGCCGATTTCGAGCGCGAGCGCGAGCGTGCCGATCGGCTGATCGGCGAGTTGCTGCAGGCCGCCGCCGAGACCACGGCAGCCAAGGCGGCGACGGCCAGGCTCGAAGGCGAACTGGCCGCGCTGCGGGCCGGTACCCGAACGGTGGCCCCGACCGAAAGCCAGGGTCCGCGCCGGCTGGGTAGTCTGGCCGCGACTCTGGTAGAAGCAGACCGAAAGGCTGCCGCCCGTGGGTAACAATCCCTGTTCCCACCTTCCGCGGCCTGGTGCAGCAATCGTGGGACAAGGATGACTGACATGAGCGACATCCACGAACTGAGGGCGCGCATTATCGTGTTCGGGGTCGGCGGCGCCGGCGGCAATGCGGTCAACAACATGATCGAGGCCGGACTGCAGGGCGTCGACTTCATCGTCGCCAATACCGACGCGCAGGCGCTCATCAGTTCGAAGGCCGGGCGCGTGATCCAGTTGGGCACCCAGGTGACCGGAGGCCTCGGCGCCGGCGCGCAGCCCGAAGTGGGGCGCGCCGCAGCCGAAGAGGCCATCGAAACGGTCCGCGATCATCTGGCCGGCGCGCACATGGTGTTCATCACCGCCGGCATGGGCGGCGGCACCGGCACGGGGGCTGCGCCCGTCATCGCCAGGGCCGCGCGTGACCTTGGCATTCTCACCATCGGCGTCGTTACCAAGCCGTTCCAGTTCGAGGGCCAGCGCCGCATGCGCTATGCGGAGTCCGGCATCGCGGAGTTGCTGAAGGCGGTCGATACGCTGCTGATCATCCCGAACCAGAACCTGTTCCGGGTGGCCAGCGACAAGACCACGTTCGCCGACGCCTTCGCGATGGCCGATCAGGTGCTGTATTCGGGCGTGGCCTGCATCAGCGATCTCATCGTCAAGGAAGGCTTGATCAATCTGGATTTCGCCGACGTGCTCTCGGTGATGCGCGAGAAGGGCAAGGCGATGATGGGCAGAGGCGAAGCATCCGGCCCGAAGCGCGTGCTCAACGCCGCGGTCGCCGCGATCTCCAATCCGCTGATCGAGGATCCTTCGATCAAGCGCGCCAGCGGTCTCATCATCTCGATCACCGGCGGCAACGACCTGACGCTGTTCGAGGTCGACGAAGCCGCGACCCGCATTCGCGACGAGGCCGACAAAGACGCCAACATCATCGTCGGCGCGACTTTCGATCCAACTCTGGAGGGCATGGTCCGCGTCTCCGTGGTGGCGACCGGCATCGACAATGTCGGCGCGCGCCAGCCGCAGCCGGGCGAAAACTCGCTCACCGATCTCGCCGGCAGACTGAGCACGGATCGGCGTCGTATCGCGGCCGGGGTCGAGCGTGCGGCCCCGCCGCCGCAATTCGAGACCGCGCCGCTTCGCCCGGCGGCGCCGCGCATTCCCGCCCCGCAGCGCCTCGATCCCTACGGACGCGCCGCCCCTGCGCGCGGCCCGGGCGAGGAGAAGGTGATCGAGATTCCATCCTTCCTCGGCCGCAAGGCGAATTGAGTGGACAAGAGAAGAAGCGTAGCGCGCTTGCGGATGCGTAGGGCGTTAGCCAATGTCGCGCAAGAAGCGCGCGTTTTCCCTGTCAGACCTCATCCTGAGGAGCCGCGCTAGCGGCGTCTCGAAGGATGAATGGCACCAGCCGGGCCGCATGGTTCGAGACGGCGCTGCGCGCCTCCTCACCATGAGGGTCCATTGGTTGCTACGGACTTTCACTTCAGCCCCGTGCAGCTCGCATAGAACGTCGTCGTCGCCGGCCAGTCCGAGAACATGCCGCGGATGCCGACTTGCTTGGCGAGCACGTCGAGCACCGCCAGCGTGTCGCCGTCGCGATCGATCGCGCTCTTGACCGAGCGGTGGTAGAAGCCGCCGCCCTTGTGCAGCGGGCCGTCGCGCTCCAGCGACCAGGCGATCAGGTCGAGGCCGGCGGCCTTCGCGGCCCTGGCGTATTCAGACGGCACGATTTCCTTGCTGTCGTTCAGCGCCAGCATGGTCCAGATCGGCGGGGCCAGGATCTTCACGCCTTGCGCCTTCAGTTCAGCCATCGAGGGTTTCCAGGTCTCGGGCTTGTTCGGGTCGAGACCCTGCTTCTCGTAGCGGTCTTCGAGGTAGACGGCCCGCGCGCCGAATGCGGGCTCGGTCCTGATCCAGAACAGCACGTCGTTGAGGTTGAAACTCTGGGCGAATACCTGTTCGGGCGGAACGCCGGCCTTCTTGTAGGCGTCCAGCATCTGGGCAGCGTATTTCTCCTGGGTATAGTCGCCGTCGAACGGCATCGGCACCTCAGGCGCCTTCAACTCCGGTGTGAACTTTGCGCCCATGCTTTTGATCAGCGCGATGCTTTCGTCGTGGGTCATCAGTGTGCCTGAGTTGGCGTAGAGATCGGTGCGCCAGCGCGGCGTGCCGTTCTGATATTCCTCCGGCGTCTTCGCTTCGGAATTGAAGCCGTCCATCTTCGCCCTCAGTGTCCTGAACTCCGCGAGCGTGATGTCGGAGGTGCAGCATTTGGCGGCGGCTTTCCTGCCGGTCGCAGGGTTCGCCGGCACAAACGTCTGCGAGCATTTCGCTGCCAGCGCCGGCACGGAAAGGATATTGGTCGTGGTGTGGAGGTCGCATTGCGAATGCCGGCAGACCAGTTCGCGGTCCTTTGTGAACGTCACGTCGCATTCGATGATGCCGGCGCCCATGCGGGCGGCCGCGATGTAGGATTCGCGGGTGTGTTCGGGAAATTCCAGCGCCGCGCCGCGGTGGCCGATGGAAAAATCGGTCTTGCGGAAGGGGCCGGTGCACTGGGCAAGCTGTGTCTTCAGCGGCCCGTCCTTCATCTTGTCCACCAGGTAAAACGGCCTCGGCCCGATCTGCGGCTCGCGCGGCAGGGCGACATCCTGGGCCGCGGCGGGCAGCATCGTGGCCAGCAGGAGAAGCGTGGTCAGCACGGAGCGATGGCGGGCAGGCATGGGTGGGTCCTCGCATAACGCGTTGTGTGCGGCCTTGATATCACGGAGCATGTGACAGTTGCGTGTTGAAGGTTATGCTGCCTATCCTGCAAAGAAAACTCGAGGGAGAAATGAAATGCCCGCAGCCTTGTTCGTCGTTCGCGCCACCGTGACCGATCCGGCCAAACGCCAGGCGTTCGACGCCTGGTATTCGCGCGAGCACCTGCCGGACGCGGTGAAATCGTTCGGCGCGGTGAAGGCGTGGCGCTACTGGAGCCTCACCGATCCATCGCTGCATCACGCGATGTATCAGTTTTCCGATCCTGCGGCGCTGGATCGCGCGATGGAAGGGCCGCACCTGAAGCGCCTGATCGACGATTTCAACCGCGACTGGCCCGATGTGACGCGCACGCGCGAGGCGCTGGTGCTGGCAGAGGAACTTGGCGCGTAGCGCGCACTTCGTTCCGGACAAATCGCGGCCACGGAAGCCGCAACAAAAAAAGCCCCGCATCGCGCGGGGCTTTTGTCGAAATCTCGAACTTACCAGCTGCGGCAGCGACCATTGCGCCACACGGTGCCGTAGGGGCAGGCGCGGGCGCGGGGCCTTACCACGACGACCGGAGGAGCCACGACGACCGGGGCAGGTCGAACCACGACGGCTCGGCGGTTGGGCTGGCAGCCGCCATAGGGGCCGCGATGCCAGCCGGGACCGCATCCGCCCGCGGCGTTCGCGGCGCTAAAGCTGGCAAACGTGCCCGCGACCAAAACTGCTGCAGCGAAAAGATACTTCATGTTTTCTCCCGTTTTTGACCGCCAGGCGGCGCGGAGGCGAAACTAGTCACGAAGTCCTGAATGGAACATGAATGTTCCAGGAGCATGAATGTTCAGGGAACCGTGAATGCAGGTCGTTCGTCATCGCGCAGCCACCCAGCCATTGCTTGGTCTGCGCTCACGCCCGTAAAGTTCAAAGATGTCAGGATTGCGCCGGGCCGTTTCCGAACAGCGCCGCGAATCGCTTCTCGCCGGTGCGGGTGAAATTGACGACGCGGCTGCCCGGCGCGGGATCGCGCGCGGCCCAGTTCAGTTCGGTGAAGCGGTTCATGACGGCGGCGCCGAGCGTGCCGGCGAGGTGATGGCGCCGTTCGCTCCAGTCGAGGCAGGCCTTGCAGACCGGCCTCCGCGGGTGAGCCAGCGCATCGGCATCGATCTGCAGCGCGCTTGCCATGAAGCGCTTGCCTTCGCCGGTGAGTTCGATCGCCTGCTTGCTCTGCCGGACCAGCCGCTGCGCCTTCATGCTGTCGAGCATCTGCACGCCGAGATCGCCGGCCAGATGGTCGTAGCAGATCCGCGCGCGGCGCAGCGCCGGCTCCTTCGGTCCCGTCCGCAGGCGCGTGTGACCGGCGCGCTCGGCAAGCCCCGCCAGCCCCTCCAGCACGCCGGCGACGTCGGGGCCGGTGAGGCGGTAGTAGCGATGGCGGCCCTGCTTTTCCGGCTCGATCAATCCGCCGGCCTCGAGCTTGGCAAGATGCGAGCTCGCGGTCTGCGGCGTGATCCCGGCCTGCTGCGCCAGTTCGCTTGCGGTCAGCGCGCGGCCGGTCATCAGTGCGGTCAGCATGTTGGCGCGCGCGGGATCGCCGACCAGCGAGGCGACCACGGCGATGTCAGGACCTGCTTTCATAGTTCGATGATAGCCGAAGCATAATCGACAATCAAGCGGCTATTCTCAGGACTCAAAGACAGACTCCGTCATTGCGAGCGCAGCGAAGCAATCCATGGCTCAACGCGCGGATAGATGGATTGCTTCGCTACGCTCGCAATGACGGGGAAGCATTGGAGAACGTCATGACCGTCACCGTTTTCATCCGCTACCAGCTCGATCCGTTCAAGCGTGCGATGTTCGAGGAGTACTCGAAGAACTGGCTCGCCATCATCCCGAAATGCGGTGGTGACCTGGTCGGCTACTGGATGCCGCACGAGGGCACGAACAACATCGCCTTCGCGCTGATCTCGTTCGAGAGTCTTGCAGCCTACGAAAGCTACCGGGCGCGATTGCGAGCCGACAGGGAAGGCATGGCCAATTTCGGCTTCGCCGAGCAGAACCAGTTCATCCTGGCCGAGGAGCGGACGTTCCTGCGCAAGGTCGTGGCGTGAGGCGGCTGGCGGAATGGATGCTGCGTCACTATGCTCGCGGCGCCAACAAGAACAGAAGGAAGCGACCATGCTGACAACTGCTGACAAGCGCGCCGCGTTCAGGAAATTGCACGAGAGCGGGTGCTTCATCATCCCCAACCCGTTCGATATCGGCAGCGCGCTGGCCTTGCAGCGCCTCGGCTTCAAGGCGCTGGCTTCGACCAGCGCAGGCTTTGCATGGACCATCGGCAAACCCGACAACCGCGTCACCGTCGACGACGTCTGCGCCCATCTCGCCGCGATCTGCGCGGCGGTCGATATTCCCGTCAATGCCGATTTCGAGGACGGCTTTGCGCACGAGCCGGAAAAGGTCGGCGCCAACGTCGCGCGCGCCGTGAAGACCGGCGTTGCCGGCCTTTCGATCGAGGATTTCACCGGCGACAGCGTCAAGCCGCTGTTCGACCGTGCGCTCGCGGTCGACCGCATCAGGGCGGCGCGCCAGGCGATCGACGCCGACAACAGCGGCGTCCTGCTCACCGGCCGCTGCGAGGCGTTCCTGCGCGGCCAGAAGGACCTGAAGCTCGTGGTCGACCGGCTCACGGCTTACGCCGAAGCCGGCGCCGATTGCCTCTATGCGCCCGGCATCACGACGGCGGAGGAGATTTCCACGGTGGTGAAGGCGGTGCATCCAAGGCCGGTCAATCTGCTGGTCGGCGCGGCGGGTCCATCGCTGAAGGATGCGGGCGCGCTCGGCGTCCGCCGCATCAGCGTCGGCGGCGCGCTGGCGCGAATGGCGTGGGCCGGCTTCATGAAGGCATCGAGGGAGATGGCGGAGCAGGGGACGTTCGGCGAATTCGCCAACGGCTATCCCGGCGGCGAACTCAACAAGATGTTCGGCTGAGGCAAGACATTAGGCGCAAGAGAAAACGCCGCGGGCACATCGGCCCGCGGCGTTTCCATATCAATTAGACCGTCGTTCGCTTACTGCTTGCTGGCCGGTGCGGTATCGGCCGGCGGCGTGGTCTTGTTCATGTCCGTGCTCGGCGACGGAGACGTCGCCTGCGGACGGGCAGGCGCCGCGCCCGTGGTGGTGCCGGGCTCGTTGTTGCTGCGCGGCGTCACGTCACGCATGCCGGAAGGTGTGGCCGGATTGGCCGGCTGCGTCTGCTGCGCGGTCTGGCTGGGCGGCGTCGTCCCCGCGTTGTTCACACTTGTGTTGTTCAGCCCGTAGAACACGGCACCCAGCACAACGGCGACGGCGAGCGCGAACATGGCGACCTTGGCGCCGCTGGCGGAGCTTTCGGCGAGCGGGTCGGCCTGCAGTTCGTTGTCGAGACTGTTGAGGCGCGCCTGATGCCGCATTTCTTCTTCGCTCAGGCCCGCACGATAGGGATCGTTGGGATCGGGTTGGTATGCCATGAACAGGTTCCTCCTGTAGCGCCCCAGACAAGTGCCAGGACAATGGCTGGCGCGCGCGGATGTTCCGCGCCAATGTTGCTTGCCGTTAATGATGGAACCGGTGATTCCCGGTTCCCCCACGGAGCAATAAGAGGATGCGATGTGGAACCTGCCGCCCAGCGATACCGTGCTGCATCTGCTGACCTATGTGGCGCTGACGTCCAATGCGATGACGGCGGCGCTCGCTGCAGGGCGGCGCAGCATGGATTGGGCCGGGGTCTGCATGCTCGGCTGCATCACCGCGCTCGGCGGCGGCACCATCCGCGACGTGCTGCTCGGGCACTATCCGCTGGTCTGGGTGCAGAACCCGTCCTATCTCGGGCTCACCGCGGCGGCGGCGTTCATCACCATCCTGATCGCGCGGCACGTGCACCGGCTCAACGTGGCGTTTCTGGTGCTCGATGCGATCGGGCTCGTGGTGTACACCATGGCCGGCTGCGATGTCGCCTTGCAGATGAACGCGTCGCTGCCGATCGTGATCGTGGCGGGCATGATAACGGGCTGCGCCGGCGGCGTGCTGCGCGATATCCTGTGCAACGACGTGCCGCTGCTGTTTCGCGCCGAACTCTACGCCAGCGTTTCCGTGGTGACGGGGCTGTTCTACGCCACCGCCTCCGGTCTGGGGGTCAATGACGAACTATGGACCGCGCTGACATTCGCGCTCGGCCTGACGCTGCGCCTGCTGGCAATCCGCTACAAATGGGAAATGCCGAAATTCGTGTTCAACGGGGATCGATGATGGTCATCCTCATCCTGAGGAGCCGCGTGAGCGTCGTCTCGAAGGATGAAGGCCCGTCTGTGGCCTCATGGTTCGAGACGCGCGTTCCGCGCGCCTCACCATGAGGGACTCCGACGTCGCTTGTCGCTTGATCACGCACTACCGCGCGGCTGCCGGCAGATCCTTCAGGTAGACCGCGATCGCGCGGGCATCCGCATCGCTGGTCTTCGGCAGAGAATTGGCCGCGACTTTCGCCATCAGTTCGCCGGCATGGCTCTTGCCGTTGCGGCCGCTCTGCAGATAGGTGGCGATGTCCTCCACGCTCCACGATTTCAGCCCGCTGTTCGGAGCCGCATCGAGCCGCGGTGCCAGGATGCCCTGCACGAGAGTGCCGCCGAAGGCCTCGTCAGGCCTGTCGGCGCCGAACATGTTCTTCGGCGTGTGGCAGGCGCCGCAACGGCCGATGCCTTCGACCAGATAGCGGCCCCTGTTCCATTCGGTACTCTTCTGCTGGTCCGGCATGATGATGCCGGGCTCGAAGAACAGCCAGTTCCAGCCGCGCATCACGATGCGATAGTTCAGCGGCCAGCCCAACTCGGGCGCACGCGGTGCATTTTGCACCGGCGTCAGCGTCGCCAGATAGGCGCGGATGGCCAGGATGTCCTGGCGGGTCAGTCTGGTGAAATTCGGGTAGGGGAACGCCGGATAATAACGCGAGCCATCGGGCGCCGTGCCGAACCGCAGTGCACGGTAGAAATCGTCGTCGCTCCACGCGCCGAGCCCGGTACCGCGGTCCGGGGTCAGGTTAAGCGAGTAGACACCGCCGAAGGGCGTCTCGATCCGCTTTCCCCCCGCGAACGGTTTGGCGGGATCGGCGGTGTGACAAGCCGCGCAGCCGCCAGCGTCCGTCAGCGCCTTGCCGCGCGCGATATCGTCCGCCGTCGGCTCTTCCCTGAGCTGGGCATGGGCATTGCCAACGAAGAACGCAGTGCACAAAAGCAAGCCGGCGAGAATCGTCCACATGTCGTCCCTGCACCCGTTGGCCACGTCGAGCGTTATAGCGTGAAAGCAGGGCGTGTGGCGACGTCACGCCATTTCGCCGCAGGGCAGGCCTGCGACACAAACCGAAAAGGGACGGCGCCATTCCCGGCACGAAGTTGCGATCTTTCAAAGCGCGGCTGCGTTGCCAAGATTTGTGGTGCGCGGCGCGAAAAATCCGACATAGACTGGTTCTAACGAGTTCAGGTGCCTAGATAAAAGGCGTCGTCTCGATCAAGGCCAAAGAGGCAATGAGGGCTTAAATGGGAATCAACCAGGGTCCAATCAGTCTCGATCAGAAGTACACGCAAGGCAGCGGCCACGTTTTCCTGACCGGAATTCAGGCGCTGGTGCGGCTGCCGATGGCGCAGATCCGCCGCGACCACGCCGCGGGACTGAACACCGCGGGCTTCATCTCCGGCTATCGCGGATCGCCGCTCGGCGGCTACGACCAGCAACTGTTTGCCGCCCGCCAGCATCTCGAACAGTACAACATCAAGTTTCAGCCCGGCGTGAACGAGGACCTTGCGGCGACCGCGGTCTGGGGTTCGCAGCAGCTCAGCCTGTCGCCCGGCGCCAAGTATGACGGCGTGGTCGGCATCTGGTACGGCAAGGGCCCCGGCGTCGATCGCTGCGGCGACGTGTTCCGCCACGCCAATACCGCGGGCTCGGCGAAGAACGGCGGCGTGCTGTGCCTCGCCGGTGACGACCACGGCGCCAAATCCTCCACCGTGCCGCATCAGTCCGACCACGCCTTCATCTCGGCGCTGATGCCCTACCTCTATCCCTCCAGCATCCACGAGATGATCGAGATGGGCCTGTTGGGTATCGCGATGTCGCGCTACTCCGGCTGCTGGGTCGGCATGAAGGTGATCACCGAGACCGTGGAGACCACGGCCGAGATCGATCTCACCGACGAGATGAAGCCCTTCGTCATCCCGACCGATTTCGAAATGCCGCCGGGCGGCCTAAACCTGCGCTGGCCCGACGACCGCTTTGCGCAGGACCTGCGCCTGCAGGACTACAAGGGTTATGCCGCGATCGCCTTTGCGCGCGCCAACAACATCAACCGCATCACCATGGACTCGCCGAACGCCCGCTATGGCATCATGGCGTCGGGCAAGAGCTACGAGGACATCCGCCAGGCGCTGCGCGAACTCGGGATCACCGAGGAGGTTGCTGCCAAGATCGGGCTCCGCCTCTACAAGATCGGCATGCCCTGGCCGCTCGAGCCGGAAGGCGTGCGCAAATTCGCGGTCGGACTTGAAGAGATCTTCATCGTCGAAGAGCGCCGCGAGATCGTCGAGAACCAGGTCAAGCAGGAGCTGTTCAACTGGCGCGACGACGTCCGCCCGCGCATCGTCGGCAAGATGGACGATCACGACAAGCGTTTCCTCACCTTCGCCGCCGAACTTTCCGTCGCCTCGCTCGCCAGTTCGCTGACCGAGCGGCTGCTACGGCTCAACCTCAACCCTGAAGTCGCCGCGATGCTGCGCGCCAAGGCCGACTGGTTCAACGGCCGGCAGGCGACCCAGATGCAGGCGGTCGCACCCGTCACCCGCACGCCGTATTTCTGCTCGGGCTGCCCGCACAACACCTCGACCAAGGTGCCGGAAGGCAGCCGCGCCTTTGCCGGCATCGGCTGCCATTTCATGGCGCTGTGGATGGACCGCTCGACCGAGACCTACACCCACATGGGA
>JAFAGM010000102.1 GCA_023422775.1 Pseudomonadota bacterium | reverse complement strand
CCGACAAGGCCATCGACCTGATGGACGAGGCGGCGGCGCGGCTGAAGATGCAGGTCGACTCCAAGCCGGAAGAACTGGATTCGCTGGATCGCGAAATCATCCGGCTGAAGATCGAGCAGGAGGCCCTGAAGAAGGAAACCGATACCGGCTCGAAAACCCGGCTGCAGACGTTGGAGAAGGAACTCGCCGGCCTCGAAAAGCAGTCGGCGGACCTGACCTCGCGCTGGAGCGCGGAGAAGAACAAGCTGTCCAATGCGCAGAAGCTGAAGAGCGAACTCGACGCCCTTCGCATCGAACTCGCCAACGCGCAGCGCCGGGGCGAATTCCAGCGTGCGGGCGAACTCGCCTATGGCAAGATTCCCGAACTGGAGAAGCGGCTGGCCGACATCGAGGCCAACGAGGCTTCCGGCGAGATGATGGAGGAGGCCGTCACGGCCAACCACATCGCGCAGGTGGTGTCGCGCTGGACCGGTGTGCCCGTCGACAAGATGCTGGAAGGCGAAAAGGACAAGCTCCTGAAGATGGAGAACGCGCTCGGCAAGCGCGTGGTTGGCCAGGCCGAGGCCGTGCGTGCGGTCGCGACCGCGGTGCGGCGTTCGCGCGCCGGCCTGCAGGACCCGAACCGCCCGATGGGCTCGTTCATGTTCCTGGGCCCCACCGGCGTCGGCAAGACCGAGCTGACGAAGGCGTTGGCGGAGTACCTGTTCAACGACGAAACCGCGATGGTCCGCCTCGACATGTCCGAGTTCATGGAAAAGCATTCGGTGTCGCGCCTGATCGGCGCGCCTCCCGGCTATGTCGGCTATGATGAGGGCGGGGCGCTCACCGAAGCGGTGCGGCGCAGGCCCTATCAGGTGGTGCTGTTCGACGAGATCGAGAAGGCGCATCCTGACGTCTTCAACGTGCTGCTGCAGGTGCTCGACGACGGCCGGCTGACCGACGGTCAGGGCCGCACCGTCGACTTCCGCAACACGCTGATCATCATGACCTCGAACCTCGGTTCGGAGTTTTTGGTGAGCCAGCCGGAAGGCGAGGACACTTCGGCGGTGCGCGAGCAGGTGATGGGCATGGTGCGGGCGCACTTCCGGCCCGAATTCCTCAACCGCGTCGACGAGATCATCCTGTTCCACAGGTTGCAGAAGAGCGAGATGGGCCGGATCGTCGAGATCCAGTTCGCCCGGCTGCAGAAGCTGCTGGAGGACCGCAAGATCACGCTGACGCTCGATGCGGCGGCGCGCGACTGGCTGGCGGCCAAGGGTTGGGATCCCGCCTACGGCGCCCGGCCCCTCAAGCGGGTGATCCAGCGCAGCCTGCAGGATCCGCTGGCGGAGATGATCCTCGCCGGCGACATCACCGACGGCGAGCGCGTCGTCATCTCGGCGGAAGGCAATGTGCTGACCTTCAACGGCAAGGCGCCGCAGACCGCTGAAATTGCGCAGTTCGAAACGCCGGTGCCGAAGCGCAAGCTGAATTGATAAAGGCTTGAAAGCGATTGGACGCATTCCGTCAGGGGTGCGCCCAACGCGCGTCTATGAGGTCTGCTCGACGGCCGGGGTTCCACCCCTGTCATCCTCGTCCTCGCCCGGTTCAAGCTCGGAGAGGATGTCGACGAGTTCGCGAACACGGCCCGTTGCCAGCGGCCGTCCGGCATTGAGCATCGGCTCGTCATTGGCGAGCCATGCCTGTGCCTCCGCGAGTTCGTCCACCGTTGCGCCGGTTCCAATGATCTGGGCGATGGTCACGCCGTCGGCTGCGCCAACGACCCTGGCAACGTCCTCACGCGTGATCTGCATGATGACCTCCGTCACTCGGCCGCGCGCCGCCGGCGGCTTGGCCCCGCCCGGTCAACGGGTGCGCGCGACCGGAGTTCCGGCAGGCGTCGCTGCAGGCGCCTATTTTTTCGTGACCTTGTAGATCGCGTTCTCGATATCCGACGAGAAATAGATCACCCCGGTTGCGCCGACGCCGACGCCGGTCGGGATGTTGCTGGGCAATCCGCCGGGTGCGGCGGGGAGGCCGATCGGCAGATTGCCGGCAATCTCGGTGACGCTCCCGTCCTTCGGATCGATCGACACGATACGCCTGGCGCCGACCTCCGCGACAACCAGTTTGCCGTCAGGCCCCAGCGCGATGCCTTCGGGTCCCTTCAGGTCCTTGGCCACAACCGACTTCTCGCCGTTGGCTCCCACCTTCGACACCTGTCCGGCAAAGGCTTCGGTCACATACACCATATCGCCAGGGCCTGCGACCATGCCGACCGGCCCTTCGAGGCCGCTGATCACGACCTTGCGGTCCTTGCCGTGCTCGCCGCTGACGCGGACCAGCGACTTGCTGCCGAGCTCATTGACGAGAATGCTGCCGTCGCCGAGCTTGACGGCGTCGTGCGGTGCCTTGAAATCGTGCAGCATCTCCTTCGTCTTGCCGGTCCTGCGGTCGATCAGCTGCACCGTGCCGGTAAACCAGCTCGACAGCAGCACGTCGTCGCCCCTGGCGGTGGCGCTCATCGGATATTCCAGCGTCCCGCCGTCGGCATGCATGCGGGCGGGCTCGGATACTTCGCCGGTCGTGCCGTCCACGGTGCGGTAGGCGAACACGTCGGCGACATAGATGGTGTCCTTGCCGCCGTCGGAGACGACGCCGATGCCGCCGGGCAGGGCCAGCTTGCCTGATATGACCTGCCTCGCCGCGCCGGTCTCCGGATCGACCTCCTGGATGCCGTTATCGGCCATGTTGGAGACGAAGATGCGGTCCTTGCCGTCGATGGCGAGATTGTCGAGCGAGGGCTTGAGCTGCGCGACCATTTTTTTCGCGCCCGATTTCGGATCGACCCGCACGAGCTGGCCGAGCGCGGTGTCGACCACCCAGAGATTGCCCTTGGAATCGAAGTTGACCGCCGCCGGAATCTTGAAGCCGTCGACGACCACGGAAAGCTCGGCCTTGTCGACGTCGACTTTGGCGACCTGGCCCTTGAACCACAGCGGGCCGTACAGCTTGTCGTCCGGCCCGAATTCGAAGCCGTTGAGGCCGCCCATCTTCTCCATGATCTTGCGCGGCGGCTTCACGCCCTCGACATCGATCTCGTAGAGCGCATCTGCGAGGAACACCTGCGTCGCGTACAGGCGCCCGTCCTTGCGGAACGCCAGCGAGTTGATGCCGGGCAGGCCGGAGGCGAGTTTTTTCACCGGGCCGTCGCCCTTGCGCGCGTAGAGGTCGCCGGTCAGAAATCCGGTCCACGCCATGGTGCCGTCGGGCGCGAAGGCGATGTCGTCAGCCATGCCTTCGGGCGATGGTATCGAGACCTTCGCCGTGCCGCCGGTGCGATCGACCTCGTAGAGCGCGGCACCGGCGACGCTGCCGGCGAACAGCCGTCCGGTCTTGTCGATCCCAAGTCCATGCACGCCGTGAAACGCGGAGCCGGGCACGAGTTTGGTTACTTCATAGGTTTGCGCCGAAGCGCCGGGACTGGTGGTGCAAAGAGCGATCGCCGCGACTGTCGCACCAAGAGCATGCCTGCCCATCATGACGTTACCTCCGGTTGTTTTTTATGGGAGGCAGTATTTGTCGCGGCGGGCGTTTTGGCAAACGAAACCGTTGCGAACCTCGCGCGGCGCGCTGCCGTAGGATCCGGCGCACGGCGTCCATGCGCGGATTCAGCGATTGAAAGCCTTAATAGAGGGGTCAGCGGCTGATCTGGCGGGGCTGCGGCGTGGTGCCGGCGGCGTCGGAAACGCGCGCGGCGCCGCTGCGATTGTTCATCTGCGTATCGAGACGATCGCGCTCCTTTTCGAAGCTCGCCATCAGCGGGCCTTCGAGCGAACGGCCGCGGGGCAGCTTGACGCGCATCGGGTCGACGAAGCGGCCGTTGACCCGGATTTCATAGTGAACGTGGGCGCCGGTCGACATGCCGGTCGATCCGACGAAGCCGATCACCTGACCCTGGCGAACCCGCTTGCCGGGCTCCATGCCCTTGGCAAATGCCGACATATGACCGTAGGCGGTCTCGTAGCCGTTGTTGTGTTTCAGGCGGACATATTTGCCGTAGCCGCCCTCCCAGCCGGCCTTCTCGACCACGCCGTTGCCGGAAGCGAAGATCGGCGTGCCGTAGGGCGTGGCCCAGTCCACGCCGGTGTGCATCTTGGTGTAGCCGAGGATCGGATGGCGGCGGCCGCCGAAGCCCGAACGCATGATCGCGTTGTTGACGGGTTTGCGCACCAGGAACTTCTTCGCGCTCTTGCCGGTCTCGTCGTAGTAGTCGACCACGGAGTCGTCGGGGGTCTGGAAGCGATAGTATTTCTTGGTTTCGCCGCCGACGGTGAGAGAGGCGAACAATACCTCGGTCTTCTCGGTGACGGGGGTGGCTTCGTCGTCGCCGGCGAAGAACACATCGAAGGAATCACCGGGCTGTACTTTGCGCTGGAAGTCTACGTCGTAGGAATAGATGCGCACCATGTCCTCGATAACGGCGGCCGGTACCTTGTTGCGCATCGCAGTCTCGTAGATGCTCTGGTAGAGCCGGACGCCGCTGCCGTCATCTTCATCCTCGTCGTCGTCCTTGCTGCCGAGCGCTTCGGCCACTGTATTCATGCTCTGGACGTCGACGGCGACGTATTTGCCGACGTCAGACAGCGCGGCCACGGCCTCGACGGTCGTATCGCTGGCGACGATCACGCGATAGGGCTGCAGCCGGGCGGCAACGCCGAGGCCCGAGGGCGCCATCAGGATGCGGACCTTCTGGCCTTCCTTGAGGCCGCCATCGCGGCCGCGGGCGCCAAGCATCAGCGCAACCGCCCTGGCCTCGTCCGGCGTGGCCCCCTGGTCGTGCAGGATAGAGACGATGGTGTCGCCCTTCTTGACGACGTGGACGCGCTCGCCGGTCGGATTGCCGCCGGTGATCTGTTCCTTGGTCTTCGGCAGCAGCGTGACGTTTTCCGGAACCACGCGGGTTTCAAAGCCGGCGTAGGGATCGTTGACGTTGCCTTCGGTGGCGTAGGCCAGCTTGAGATCGGATTGGGCGCCGGTGGCGTCGGCTGCCGCGCTGGCCAGCGCGGTGTAGCGGACCCCGTCGCCCGAGCCGCGCCAGTTGGCGGCGTCCCGCACCCGCATCAGGACTTCGTCGAGCGCGACCACGGCGGCAAGCTTCGCCTTCGGCAGCACCGTCGCAAGGTCCTTGGTAATGAAGGAAACCTCGGCGTCAGGCTCGATGGCCTCGGGATTGTTCGGATCGTCGGAGGCGGCCGGGGCCGCGGAGCCGACATCGGTCAGCAGGCGCTGCGCATTGTACGGCGGGATCTTGGAACTGAGATCGCTCGTCGTCATCGACAAATTGCCGGAGATACGAATGAACGGGCGCACCCGCATGACGTCGCGGTTCCCGACCCTGGTCACGGTGGATACCCGCATCACGTTGCGCGAGGCGCTCGATTCGCTTGGCGGCGGCAGGCGGTCGCTCTTGTGCAGGCTCGCGGTGCGATCATTGGCGCCGAAGGCGCCGCGCAGCGCGCCCTCGACGCGCTCCGGCACCTTGGCGAAGGTCATTTCGCCGTCGAGCGACGCGAAAACGGCGCCGCCGATGAGGGCTGCGCCGCACAAGCCGGTCAGGATCGTACCGCTGAACCATTGTACGGAGACACGGCGGCGATCGATCACCGCAGCCTCGGAGCCATCGACGGAAAGCGGCGGCTCGTGGCCGAGATCGATGATCCCGATCTCGCGCCCGTAGCCGCTTCCGCGTTGCGCCTTCTGGCTCAACCCTGTGTCCCCCCAAATTTCATCAACATCGACAAGACCTCGCACACTATCCAGACTTTGCATTTCCGCCCTTTGAAGGGCGTTCGTCCGGAGTAGTACTGCCGCACGCAAAGAGTTTCGGGAATCAGAGGCCGGATAAGGACCGGCCGGAATCTCGAACTCAACGGTGCACAGATCTCTCGAAGTTTTCTCGGCCGCATGGGAAAAGCGACGGGTTCATCGAGATCGCCTCTCCCGGGTAGATGACCGCCGGCAGCCCCCACTGGCGTCCGGCGATTCAATGCTTACCTTATAGTCAGAACGTCGCAGGATTGTGGCCCAAGTGCGGCCAAAGCCCCCAAACATAGGGACTTCTTGGCGTCCCAAAAATCTTCGACGTGATGCGACAATTTGTTGACGATGACCGTTGACAACCCCGATCGGGCGGGCCTATAACCCGGCCACTGAGCGCGGCGATGCATTGGCCACGAGGCCAAGGCATCTTCTCGCGCCCGTGATGCTCCTCATTACGATGAGTGAACCAACAGCCGATAACAGTCGGTTGTTATTCGTCGTCGGATGGGTGCGTACGGAACCTTCCTGAGATGGAAGGGTGGGGTCCCAAGGATCCCGGGCTGTTTGACAAGTGAAGATGAAGAAAGAGAAACGTGGACGGCGGAGTCCTTGCGTAGTCTCGAATGCTTGAAAACTTCGGTTTTCATCTTTCGGGGCTGGACGAAAGACTTCGGCGGTACACGTTTTACATAGGTTACACCATCGTCGTCAGCGATGTGAATCGTCGGCGATATATATGGTGGGACCTCGTCAAACGTTGTGATCAGCCGGTTCAAGGTTTCAAGTCCAACTTGAGAGTTTGATCCTGGCTCAGAGCGAACGCTGGCGGCAGGCTTAACACATGCAAGTCGAGCGGGCGTAGCAATACGTCAGCGGCAGACGGGTGAGTAACGCGTGGGAACGT
>JAFAGM010000017.1 GCA_023422775.1 Pseudomonadota bacterium | reverse complement strand
CCTGCGACCGCGGCGAGACCACGCGCGAGGACGCGGCCGGCGCCATTCTCTACGCGGCCGAAAAGGCCACCCAATGCGCGCTCGACGCCATCCAGCTCCTGGGCGGCAACGGCTACATCAACGACTACCCGACCGGGCGGCTGCTGCGCGACGCCAAGCTCTACGAAATCGGCGCCGGCACCAGCGAAATCCGCCGCATGCTGATCGGCCGGGAACTGTTTGAAAAGACCGCCTGAACTTCACATTCCGGCCAAGATAGTACAGGCTGTCGCCTCCTGTACCCGTCCCGAAGCACCCCCGACGGTTCTCCAGCCCCCAAAGAAACGCCGATCATGCCGCTGTATTCCACCATCGATCCCAAGTCCCCCGAGTTCGCCCGCAACGCCGACGTGATGCGCAGCCTGGTGGCGGAGCTTCGCGACAAGCTTAAGGTCGTCTCCGGTGGCGGCGGCGAGGCTTCGCGCAAGCGGCATACCTCGCGCGGCAAGATGCTGGCACGCGAGCGCGTCGACCTGCTGGTCGATCCCGGTACCGCGTTTCTCGAATTGTCGCCGCTCGCCGCCCATGGCCTCTATGGTGGCGATGTCCATTCCGCCAGCGTGATTACGGGCGTGGGGCGCATCTCCGGGCGCGAATGCGTCATCGTCGCCAATGACGCCACCATCAAGGGCGGTACCTACTATCCCATGACGGTGAAGAAGCATCTGCGCGCGCAGGATATCGCTCGGCAGAACAATCTGCCCTGCGTCTACATGGTGGATTCCGGCGGCGCCTTCCTGCCGATGCAGGACGAGATCTTTCCTGACGAGCGGCATTTCGGCCGCATCTTCTACAACCAGGCGCAGATGTCCTCGCAGGGCATTCCCCAGATCGCCATCGTGATGGGCTCCTGCACTGCAGGCGGCGCCTATGTGCCGGCGATGTCGGACGAGAGCATCATCGTTCGCAACCAGGGCACGATCTTCCTCGGTGGCCCGCCGCTGGTGAAGGCCGCCACCGGCGAGGTGGTGACGGCGGAAGAACTCGGCGGCGCCGACGTGCATTCGCGCCATTCCGGTGTGACTGATCATTATGCGCAGAACGACGCCCACGCGATCGGGATCGCCCGGCGCATCGTCGCCACGTTGAAGCCGCCGACGCGTGCTGCGCTCAACATGCAGGAACCGCGGGAGCCGCTGTTTCCGGCGGAGGAAATCTACGGCGTGGTCTCCGCCGATGGCCGAAAGCCGTTCGACGTGCACGACATCATCGCTCGCGTGGTGGATGGCTCCGAGTTCGACGAGTTCAAGAAACTCTACGGCACGACGCTGATCTGCGGCTTCGCCCATATCTGGGGCTACCCCGTCGGCATCATCGCCAATAACGGCATCCTGTTTAGCGAGAGTTCGCTGAAGGGCGCACACTTCATCGAGCTGTGCTGCCAGCGCAATATCCCGCTGGTGTTCCTGCAGAACATCACCGGCTTCATGGTAGGCAAGAAATACGAGGCCGGCGGCATCGCGCGCGACGGCGCCAAGCTGGTCACGGCGGTTGCGACCGCCGGCGTGCCGAAATTCACCGTTGTGATCGGCGGCTCCTACGGCGCCGGCAATTACGGCATGAGCGGCCGCGCCTATAGCCCGCGCTTCCTGTGGATGTGGCCGAATGCGCGCATCTCTGTCATGGGCGGCGAGCAGGCCTCCATGGTGCTGAGCCAGGTCCGTCGCGACAACATCGAAGCCAAGGGCGAGAGCTGGTCGACCGAGGAGGAGGACAAGTTCCGCGCGCCGATTCGCGCGCAGTATGAACACCAGGGAAGCCCCTATTACGCGACCGCGCGGCTGTGGGACGACGGCGTGATCGATCCTGCCGATACGCGGCTCGTGCTCGGTCTTGGATTGTCTGCCGCGGCCAACGCGCCGATCGAACCGACGAAATTCGGCCTGTTCAGGATGTGATGCAGGAAACGATGATGGACCGCTCGAAACTCTACCGGCGTTTTCGCACGCTTCTGATCGCCAACCGCGGCGAGATTGCCTGCCGCGTCATCCGCTCCGCCCGCGCCATGGGCTTGCGCACCGTCGCCGTCTATTCCGAGGCCGACCGCGACGCCATGCATGTCGCCATGGCCGACGAGGCCGTACTGCTCGGACCGGCGCGCGCCCGCGACAGCTATCTCAACATCGAACGCGTGATCGAAGCGGCGCGCCAGACCGGCGCCGAGGCCGTGCATCCCGGCTATGGGTTCCTGTCCGAGAATGCCGAATTCGCGCAGGCCTGCCTGAATGCAGGAATAGTGTTCGTCGGTCCCACCGCCGAGATGATGACCGCAATGGGCTCGAAGTCCGGCTCGAAAGAGCTGATGGAAAAAGCCGATGTGCCGCTGGTGCCCGGCTATCACGGCGAGGCACAGGACGAAGGGACGCTGGCCAAGGCCGCCGACAGGATCGGCTTCCCGGTGCTGGTGAAGGCATCCGCCGGCGGCGGCGGGCGCGGCATGCGCGTGGTCAATTCGGCCGGCGAACTTTCGGCTGCGATCGTCAGCGCCAAGCGCGAGGCCAAGGCTGCGTTCGGCGACGACCGGATGCTGATCGAAAAGTTCGTGCAGAACCCGCGCCACATCGAGGTGCAGATCATCGGCGACAGCCACGGCAATCTGCTTTCGCTGTGGGAGCGCGAATGCACGCTGCAGCGGCGGCACCAGAAGGTGATCGAGGAAGCGCCATCGCCGACGCTCGACGCCAGGCAGCGCGAGACGGTCTGCGCCGCGGCACGCAAGGCTGCTGCAGCCGTCAACTATGTCGGTGCCGGCACCATCGAATTCGTCTCCGACGGCAAGGAAGTGTTCTTCATCGAGATGAACACGCGCCTTCAGGTCGAGCATCCCGTGACCGAACTGATTACCGGCGTCGACCTGGTGGAATGGCAGTTACGGGTGGCGTTCGGCGAAAAGCTGCCGCTGGCGCAGAACGAGATCAAATTGAACGGCCACGCCATTGAGGCGCGGGTCTATGCGGAGAACCCGCAGAAGAACTTCATGCCTTCGGTTGGCCGGATCAAGACCTGGCGCACGCCTGAAGCCGTGGACGGCTTGCGGATCGATGCCGGCTATCGCGACGGCGATGCGGTGTCGCCATACTATGATGCCATGCTGGCCAAGGTGATCGCGTGGGCTCCGACGCGGCAGGCTGCGATCGAGCGGCTCAACCGCGGGCTGGAGGAGACCGACGTCAGGGGCATCGTCACCAACATTCCGTTCCTGTCGGCGCTGGTGACGCATCCCAAGGTGCGCGCCAACAGCATCGACACCGGCTTCATCGAACGCGAGTTGAAGAAGCTGACGGAATTCTCAGGCGCGCCCGGCGATCTCGAACTGTGCGCAGCGGTAGCCGCCATCGTCCACGATGAACGGAAGTCGGCGAGGAAGGAAGCGCATTCGCCATGGCAGACCTTCGGCTGGATGCCGGCCGGCCAGCGCCAGCGCGTATTTTCGTTCCGCCAGGGGCAGGGTGCCGAGCAGAAGGTGACACTGCGATATGGATCGGGGCCGTCGACGCTCTCGATCGGCAAGCACGAATTTGCCTTTACGACGTCGCCTGCGGACGGTGACGGTTTCGACCTCACGATCGACGGCATGAAATCGCGCGTGACCGCCATCATCGAGGGCCATGAACTCTATTTGCGCACCCGCAACGGCCGCTTCGATCTGCACTGGGTCGATCCGTTCGGCGGCGAGACCGAGGAGCACGTCGGCGAGGACAAGATCGTGGCGCCGTTGCCCGGCACTGTCGTGGCGCTGCTGGCCGAGGAGGGCGCGACGCTGGAAAAGGGCGCGGCGATCCTCACCCTTGAGGTCATGAAGATGGAGCAGACCCTGCGCGCTCCCTATGCGGGCGTGCTGAAGAAGATCAAGTGCAAGGTCGGTGACATCGTCGGCGAAGGCGTCGAACTCGCCGAAGTCGAGGCGGCGGCAGCGTCATGAGCGGCGGCATCCAGATTGTCGAGGTCGGCCCGCGCGACGGCCTGCAGAACGAGAAGACCCCGATCAGCGTTGCCGACCGCATCACCTTCATCGAGGCATTGATCGGCGCCGGGCTGAAGGCGGTCGAGGTCGGTGCCTTCGTTTCGCCAAAGGCGATCCCGCAGATGGTGGGCTCGGCCGAGGTGCTGCGCGGCGTCAGCCATCATGCGGAATACGAATTGCCGGTGCTGGTACCCAACGAGAAGGGCTACGAGGCATCGCAGGCTGCGGGCGCAAAACTGATCGCGGTATTTGCCGCAGCGTCGGAGAGTTTTTCGCGCGCCAACATCAATTGTTCCATCGCGGAATCGATCGAGCGCTTCAAGCCGGTGCTCGCCCGCGCGAGGGCCGACGGCGTCCGGGTGCGCGGCTACATCTCCACCGTGCTCGGCTGCCCCTATGAGGGCGAGATCAAGCCGCAGGCGGTGGTCGACGTTGCAAAGGTGCTATGGGATCTCGGCTGCTACGAGATCTCGCTCGGCGACACCATCGGCGTCGGCACGCCGATGAAAGCGCGGCAACTCTTGCGCGCGGTCGCCGGCCATGTGCCGATGGCCAATCTGGCGATGCATTTCCACGACACCTACGGCCAGGCGCTCGCCAATCTCTATGCCGGGATGGAGGAGGGCTGCCGCGTGATCGATTCCGCTGCCGGCGGTCTCGGCGGCTGCCCCTACGCCCCCGGCGCGACCGGCAATGTCGCGACCGAGGACGTCGTCTACATGCTTGAGGGCATGGGCATTCCGACCGGCGTCGATATGGAAAGGCTCGTGGCTGCAACCAATGTCGTGAGCGGGCTGATCGGCCGCCCACCGGTCAGCCGCGTGGCGGCGGCACTGAACGCGAAGGCGCGGGCGAAGGGTTAACTGCATCATTGCGAGCGCAACGAAGCGCCCGGCGGCAAGCCTGATTCAAGACTCCGTCAACAATAGGTCCAGCCTTAATACCTCCAGCCCTGCGCGCACGGGGAGGTTTAGTGACCTTGAAACAGCGGCCTTCAATTAACCGTGACAGCGCCGCAAGTTCGGGGTGCGGCAGGTAACAAACCCGGTTGCGGGATCGTCGTTGGGAATGCGGCAGACGTCGCTTGATCGAACTGAACCCAACACAACTGAACCCAACACAAAGGAATCAAGCCATGACCATCACGACCCGTTTCGGCCTCGGCGTTTCTGCCGCGCTCGTTTCCCTCAGCCTCGCGGTCGCGCCCGCCGTGTTCGCACAGGACAAAATGGGCAAGGACGACGGCATGAAGAAGGAGTCCATGTCCAGAGATTCCATGTCGAAGGATGCCATGAAGAAGGGCGACGGAATGATGAAGAAGGACGGCATGAAGCACGAAGGGATGATGAAGAAAGAAGACGGCATGAAAAAGAACTGAGCCGTCTGTCCGCTCTCCGCAC
>JAFAGM010000015.1 GCA_023422775.1 Pseudomonadota bacterium | reverse complement strand
CCAGGAAGCCGCAGGTGCCCTTGATGGTGTGGACCAGGCGGAAGATGTTATCCAGAATCTTCGCGTCGCTCGGGTCCTGCTCGAACCGCACCAACTGATTGTCGACCGTGTCCAGGCTCTCGCTGGTCTCGGTCAAAAACTCGCGTAATAGATCATCCATGGAAACTGGCCTTCGCACGCACCGGCACGCGACATCGACGCGCCTTACGGAACGAGGCCAGCTTGTAGGCAAACCGTTTAATATTGGTTGAGCAAATGGAAAAGAACGGGCTCAACAAAGAGATAAGGCGGCGGCATTGAATTCAGCCGCCACTTGTCAACCTTTGGTTAACCATGATCGCGCTTAAGCGCGATCAGGATTCGCGCCCGGAAGGCGCTCATGCCGCCGTGACGACCACCTTTTCCCCGTCGAGCGCGAGCGTCACGCTCAGCCCGCAGGCCTCGGCCAACAGCCGCGTATAATGAGGCTGCACCGCATGCGCATCGACGGAGGCCGTCGAACCCGCGCTCAGGAGGTCGGCGATGTTCTGCGGCAGGCGGGCGTTCAGTCCGGTGGACGTGACGCGAAAGCTCATGGTCTCGCCGTCGCCGATCGGATCGATCGTGAGCGTACCGCCGCGCGGAATGGTCTGCTGTGCGATGATCAGCATGTTCAACAGCAGCTTGACGCGATTCTTCGGCAGCAGCAGCCGCGGCAGATTCCAGGCGAGGGTGATCTTGCCGTCCTCGATGTGGCCGCGCGCCATGGTCTGCGCGTCGCCCAGATCGATCTGCGCGCCCGCCGACCCCGCCGCGCCGAACGCCAGGCGGCAGAACTGCAACCGCGCCGAAGCGGTCTTGGCGCTCTTGCGGATCAGGTCGAGCGCGAAATCGCGATCTTCAGGCTTCGGGTTGTCGTCAAGGACCTCAAGCCCATTGACGATCGCGCCCACCGGGCTGATGAGATCGTGACAGACGCGCGAACACAATAACGCCGCAAGCTCGAGGGCGTCGGGAGCCGGACCGGGAGACGAAGTGCCAGACATCATATGTTCCTGGAAAGCCGCCGATTCCGAAGTTCCTGGCGGACAGTTACGAATCACGCATGCTCGATGGTTTGATACACTGCGCAGCCGCGTGCTGCCAGCACGGGGCGGCAATGGTAAGGCAGGACGAACAGCAAATGGGCCCAGCTCATGAATGAGGCACGACCGCCCACCTTCGACCGCGACGCCGCCGCGGAACTGATCGAACCGCTCACCGAAATCGTGACCCGCGCCGGCGCCGCCATCCTTGCCGTGAACCGTTCCGCCATGAAGATCGACGGCAAAACCGACGGATCGCCGGTAACGGAGGCGGATCTGGCGGCCGACAGCATCATCGCCGCAGGCCTTGCGCGCCTGGCCCCGAACGTACCTTCGCTGTCGGAAGAGCGCACCCAGCATGCCGCGCTGCCCTATAAGGACAGCTTTTTCCTGGTCGATCCGCTCGACGGCACCAAGGAATTCGTCGCCGGACGCAACGAATTCACCGTCAACCTCGCGCTGATAACCCGCGGGGTGCCGCTGCTCGGCATCGTCAGCGCGCCTGCACTCGGGCTGATCTGGCGCGGCATCGTCGGCCGCGGGGCGGAGCGGCTGACGCTTCGCACGGGCAAGCCGCTGATCGAGCCGATTCGTACCCGGCCCTGCCCGCCGCGCGGCCAGCCATGGACCGTGGCGGTCAGCCGCCTGCATGGCGATGCCCGGACCGAGGCCTTCATTGCCGCACGACCCCACGCCGTGCGCTCCGAGCTCGGTTCGGCCGTCAAGTTCGGCCGTGTGGCGGAAGGCGGGGTCGATATCTATCCGCGCCTTTCGCCGACCTCCGAATGGGACGTGGCGGCCGGACACGCGCTGGTTACGGCCGCCGGCGGCAAAATCACGGATGCGAACGGCGGCGCGCTGCGTTTTGGCGGCATACGACGCGACTTCATCGTTCCCGAGTTCATCGCCTGGGGCGACCCGAACGCGGCGCCCTGACTACTGCGCCAAACCTTGCTCGAGGGCCGGCCAGCGCACGGCCGCATCTTTCAGGAAATGCGCGGGGTTGGCGGCGAACGCATCGCGGTTTTCCTCGCGACCGAACAGATAGAGCCGCTGGTCGGCGATGGCCCAGAAGCGCGGGCTGCCGGCGTAGGTCACGCCCCGCCCCAGATCGACCGGATCATAGCCGCCGAACTGGGGCCCGTAGATTTCCGGATGCGCGACGAAGGAGGCGCGGTTACCCTCGTTGCGGAAACGCCAGACGGCGCCCGCTTCGCGGGCCTCGAAGTCAGGTAGCCCACGCATTGGCCGCGATTCGGTGAAATAGGCGACGGGGTCGAAGCCCTCGATGGCGAGGCCGGAATAGCGGTTGACGACCACGCGCTCGGTGGTTGCCGCCTGCGCGGCAAAATCAAGGCTGAGGGCGACAAAAAAGCTTGCAATTAAACCAAAAGCGGCCTTTCCGAGGCGCGAGCCATATCTTTCCTGCCGTTGTGCCGTCATAGTTGATGCCGATAACATTGCGAGTCGAAGGGGTCACTGGACGCAACCTAGAGCCAGCTTGTTGGCGTCAGGTTAAGGCGGCGGCCAGAATTTTCGATGCCAGAGGTTCTTTCATGACGTTTGCTTCACGCCTTGCCGCGGTGACTGTCACTGCGCTGATGTGCTGGACCGCGCAGGTTTCGGCGCAGCAGCCGCAACAGGCGCCGTATCAGCAACCGCAGGCGGCCCCCTATCCGCCGCCGCAGCAGGCGCCCTACCAGCAGCCGCATCCGGCACCTTATCCGCCGCCGCAACGCCAGGCGGGGCCGGAGACGTTCGGTCCGGATGAACTGGTCTCGGCGGGCCACAAGTTCTTCGGCAACGTCTCGCGGGGCCTCGCCTCCATCATCGAGCGCGCGGTCAGCCAATGGGGACTTCCGAACGGTTACGTGCTCGGCGAAGAGGGCAGCGGCGCCTTTGTCGCGGGTCTGCGCTACGGCGAAGGCACGCTCTACACCAAGAACGCCGGCGACCTCCGGGTCTACTGGCAGGGACCGTCAGTCGGCTTCGACTGGGGCGGCGACGGCGCGCGCACCATGACGCTGGTCTACAACCTGCCCGCCACCGCTGCGATCTATCAGCGCTTCGTCGGCATCGACGGCTCTGCCTATATCGTCGGCGGCTTCGGCATGACCGCGCTCACCGCCAACAACATCGTGCTGGTGCCGATCCGCTCCGGCATCGGACTGCGGCTGGGCGCCAACGTCGGCTATCTCAAATTCACCCCGCGCGCGACCTGGAACCCGTTCTGATCTCCGCTCTCCTGCGACCAGCGTGGGATGCGTTGCGCGGAGACCATGCTCGAAAAAAAAGCGCGCATATTGCCGGCCGCGTTGAGCATAATGCGCTGTCGGGCTGGCATTGTCCCGGTCCGCCATGGCATTGTGATGAACAATTCCCGTCTGGCATGGAGTAACCGTCCATGATCGAACCGATCATGTATCTGGCGATCGGTTTTCTGATCTCGATGCTGTTTGGCCTGATGATCGTGCCGCTGGTGCACAACCGCGCAGTCCGGCTGACGACCCGGCGGCTCGAAGCGGCGACCCCGTTGTCGATGGCGGAAATCCAGGCAGACAAGGATCAGTTGCGCGCGGAATTCGCGATGTCGGCGCGGCGCCTCGAAATGAGCGTCGATCAGCTCAAGAACAAGACCACCAGCCAGCTTGCCGAGCTCGGCAAGAAGACCGACGCCATCAACCGCATGAAGATCGAACTCGGCGAGAAGAACGCCACGATCTTCGCGCTCGAAGCGCGCGAGAAGGCAATGAAGGAGCAACTGCGCGCCACCGAGGAGGAGTTCGCGGCCAAGACCGAACTGCTGCGCGGTGCCGAAGCGGCGCTGAACGACAAGCAGGCCGAACTCGGCAAGATCAATCACGAATTGTCAGACCGCTCGATGATGGCGGACAGCCGCCAGGTCGAACTGATCGCGGTGCGTACGCAGATCGAGCAACTCAAGGGCCGCGTCGGCGACGCCGAGAAGGAATTTTCGGCGACGCAATCGCGGCTCGCGCAGGAGCGCGCCGAATCCGAGAACGCGACGCGCGAACTGGCGGAAGCGCGCAGCCGCGTCCAGGACCTGAGCCAGCGCGTCACCGATCTCGACCGGCAATTGATCGTGCAGGTCAAGGAAGCGCAAATGCTGGGCACCCGCGTCAGCGATCTCGAAACGCGGCTGGCCAAGCAGGGCAAGCTGCTGGCCGAACGCGAGTTCGAAAACAATCAGCTCAAGCAGACCAATGCTTCCGCCGAGCGCATCATGACCGGTTTGCGCAGCGAGGTCGCAGCCTTGTCGGGCGGCGGCAATTCGGCGGCGATGGAGAAATTGCGCAGCGAGAAGGCCGCTGTCGAGGAGCAGCTGCGCGCCGCCCGCGACGAGCGCGCCAAACTGCAGCGCGAGATCAACACGATCCAGCAGCAGGCCGAAAGCTCCTGGCAGACCGAGCGGATGGAAAACGCGCTGCTGCGCGAGCGCATCAACGACATCGCCGCCGAGGTCGCCAAGCTCGCGATCCAGCTCGAAGGGCCGAATTCGACGATCGAGGCCATGCTGGCCGCCGAACCGGCCGCGCCGAAAGCGCCGGCAAAGCCGGCCAACGATGTCACCGGAACCCCGCCGATGGGCGCCCCGGAAGGCGGCGGCACGCTGGCCGAACGCATCCGCGCCCTGCAGTCGCACGCCTCCCGCGCCCGCCAGCAAGGGGCGTAATTCCGGTCCGTCCCGCGCGAAATCGCGATGTAGCGGCCCGAGTGATCGCTTGACACCAGGGGCCCGTACTTCGTAAATCGCGGGCTCTGGCAGGGCTCGTATTTCCGTCAGTCCCGGACGCATAGCTCAGCGGGAGAGCGTTCCCTTCACACGGGAGAGGTCCAAGGTTCGATCCCTTGTGCGTCCACCATTTTTAAAAGGGTTTCTGAGCCCTTCCCGGTTTTTCCCACAGTGCCGTCTCACACAACGGATGCTTATAAGTCGGGCGTGGCTGCGGTCACATTGTCGCGAGCAGATCGGCGTTTTCAAACTTCGACGCCGGCCGGGCAGCGCGTGACGGCGGAGGCGGAGGTTACGCTGGTGGACGACCGGCGCATCGTCTTCGCGGTGACCGCCCGTGACGAAATCGAGGAGATCGGTAGCGGCACCCACGAGCGGATGGTGGTCGACCTTCAGAGGATAGCAAAGCCAGGCGCAGGCCGTGATAGAGCGACCTAATCCGCTTCATCGAGCGGCGGACGTGGTGCCTGCATCCCGTGCCGGTCCGAAAAGCGAAGCGCGTCGATGATCATCCGCTTGACCTCGCTCGGCCCCGCATCGTGATTGAGCTCGTACTCGATCAGCATCGAGGCAAAGGCCTCCTCGTCGATTCTTTCGAGCGCGTCGGCAAGTTCCCTTGGAGTCATCGGGCTTCTCCGGTTGCTATCACGACCTATGTTTCAGATGTCCAATACAATAGCCATGGTATCCGCACCCATAGTCGACTCCGCCTCCTCCGCCCGGCGAGATCATACCGATGGATAGCTATCCACCTCCGCAACAAACCCACTGGCCCGAAGGCACGATCTTCACCGTTGGACACTCGACCTTGCCGATCGACCGATTCATCGCGGTGCTGAAATCCTGCGGCATTGAACGCCTCGTCGATATCCGCACCATACCCCGGTCACGCCGCAATCCGCAGTTCGAAAGCCCGGCGCTGGCCGGCAGCCTTCGCTCAGCCGGCATCGAATACTGCCATCTGCAGGGCCTCGGAGGCCTCCGGCGTCCGCGCAAGGACTCGCCCAACACGGGTTGGCGCAACGAAAGCTTTCGCGGCTACGCCGACTACATGCAAACGGAGGCCTTTGAGCGCGAGCTCGAAACGCTCATTGATCTCAGCCGTGAAAAGCGGGTTGCGATCATGTGTGCCGAGGCCGTGCCCTGGCGCTGCCATCGTTTGCTCGTGTCCGATGCGCTTATCACGCGCGGCATCCCGGTGATCGACATATTTTCGGAGACCGACTCTCGGCCCCACAAGCTCACGGCGTTCGCGCGCGTGAACGGCATGCAAATCACCTATCCGCCCGATCAGGCGACATTGCTGTGATCGTGCGCGGGCCTGCCTGATCGGCGCCCTCGCCTCTAGTCGTTGATCCTTGTCAACGCCGAGCCCTTGTGCATGGCGACGTGATCCGTCTTGTCGCTCTTGATCTCGTATTGCGGCTCGTCGCGGCTCGCATGATGGGTGTATCCCTTGTAGACCACGTCTTTCGTGTGGACCTTGACGATCCTGCCGCTCACTCTGCCGGCCTCGGAGTTCCAACTGACGTGATCTCCTGTCCTGAAGCGGTGTCGTGCCAACATTCCCTCCAGCCGCTCGGCTATCCAGTCCCCAGGAACGGAGGCGCCAGATCCTCGTGGACGATGATGCGGGCCGCTTCCGGCGTCAGGTCGCTGCCGACGAGGTCCAGATGGGTTGCGGCCTCGAACAACAGAGCCCGCACGTCGTCCGGCGAAAGCACGCCCTTGGCAATGAGCTTGCGGACGAGGGCCTGGAGAATGAGGGTGTCGATTTCGCCATGTGCAAGCCGCGCCAGCTTTTCGGTCATTTTGCTCTCCCGGATCGTTCGCCGGCCGAGTGAAAACCCTGCCGCTAGGATTGCCTGATATCGCTGCGCAACTCTTCGAACGCCCGGCGCAGGCCGTGGAGCTGATCCACGAGGTGAAGAATGACGTCAACGCCCTCGTCGTTAACGCCGAAGTCGCTTTTCAGCTCCTGGATCAGGTGCGCACGAGCCACGTCGATATCCGAGAAGCTGATTTCGGCGGCCGTCTGCTCCGGGATGAGCCATTGCTGCTCGATCCAGAACTCCAGCGTCCGCACTTCAAGACCGGCACTCGCGAGGAACTGCTGCTTGTTCATGATCGTGTGCCTTCCTCCCGCGGGTTGAACGACCTGCCTTTATCCCACTTCGAAACGAATGCCTCGAGTTCATCGTCCGGGGTTCTGGGCAAGACCACCTTGAGCTTGACGAACTCATCCCCGTGGCCGCCGCCACGGTGGGGTGCGCCCTTGCCTTTCAAGCGGAGGGTCGTACCGGTGTTCGATCCCTTCGGTACTGTCATGGTCACGTCGCCGGTTGGCGTCGGAACGCGAATCTTGCCGCCGAGCACGGCTTCCGATAGCGAAACCGGCAATTCCAGCGTGATGTCGTCGCCCTCGCGCGTGAAGCGGCGGTCCGGCACGACCTCGACCTCGATCAGGGCATCCCCGGGGCCGCCCTTGCCGGCGCCGGGCGCTCCCTTGCCGCGCAGACGCAGGATTTGTCCGTCGAAGAGGCCCGGCGGAATAGCCACGTCAAGGATGCCGCCATCCGGCAATGTCAACCGCTTGTTCGCTCCCACGATCGACTCTGCGAAACTCACCGGCAGCTGGTAATGCAGATCCCGGCCGCGCCGGTCCGCGCGCGCCTTTTGGCTGCGTCTCAAGAGCTCGGCAAAAGCATCGTCCGAATCCACGAAGTCGGCGAAGCCGGAATCGTCGGTATAGGAATGGCCGTGGTCCGCCGCGGCAAAGTCCCGATAGAAATGCTGCTGCGGCCGCTCGGCGCCTACGGCGTCGATCTCGCCGTCATCAAAGCGCTTGCGCTTCGCGGGATCGCCAAGCAGGTCGTATGCACCGGCGACTTCCTTGAACTTTTCTTCGGCCGCCTTGTCTCCCGGATTGAGATCCGGATGCAGTTTCTTCGCCAGCTTCCGGTAGGCTTTCTGGATGTCGGCTGCGGAAGCCGTCGGGACCACGCCAAGAACCTCGTACGGATTTCTCACGACCTGCTCCGCAAGAACATTGACTTCCCAAAATCATGAGGGCTCAAAATCGGCGAATTTGCAACATGCTTCGCCCACGGACCCGCCCGCCAGTGCCGGTGTCCGGCTGGCCCGGCACTCCTCTCGGGCCGAGCTGGGTCCTTTGGAGATCGTCCTCGGTCAATCGGGGCTTTCCATCGTCGAGTTGCCCGTTGCCTCCGTGCCTCGGTTCCATGTCCGGCCTCCAGCGAGGTGCCCCTTCAGAGGTCCGTGGTCCGCCGGCAAAGAAACCCGGCGGAGCACGAACATTCGCCAGCAAACGTATCATGGCCTCAAGGGTTTCCCGGCCAAACTCCAAACTCTCCAGGCCCGCAGCTATGCTGACGCCAACCTCGCCCTGCACGGCCAGTCCTTGTGCGGAAAGCTCAGGCGTTTACGCTCTTGTAAAGGCAATGGCTGCGTGCTCCTCTCCTTGTCTCTTGGTCCTCCAGCGTGCGCATGCAGCCTTGCTCGCAGCGGATCTGGAATGATGGTCCAGTTGAGGAGAGATGCGTGCCATCAGCCGTTCCGCAACCGGTCGCTGCGAAGCTGACGCGTGCCGCAATCTTCATCGTGGTCACGATCAAGCCCGATCCGCAATATGATGCCGTCGTACGCTCGTTATGCGGCGACCTGCCCGCTCTGTTGCGTGCCGTGGGCTTCCGCGACCTCGAAGGCCGGCTTTCGTGTGTCATGGGCATCGGCTCCGACGCCTGGGATCGCCTGTCTGGCACGGCGAAACCGAAGGACCTGCGCCCGTTCCGCGAGATCCACGGCGTTCATCACGCCGTCGCGACGCCAGGCGATCTCATGTTTCATATCCGCGCGGTGAGCATGGACCTGTGCTTTGAGCTCGCGACTCAGATCATGAGCCGGCTCGGCGAAGCGGTCGCCTCTGCGGACGAGGTGCACGGCTTCAAGTACTTCGACGAGCGCGACCTGCTCGGCTTCGTCGATGGCACGGAGAATCCGGAGGACCAGGCGGCCAGCGACGCCACCATCATCGGCGATGAGGATGCAAGCTTTGCCGGAGGCAGCTACGTGATCGTGCAGAAGTACCTACACGATCTCGCGAAGTGGAACGAACTGCCGGTCGAGATGCAGGAGAAGATCATCGGCCGCACCAAACTGTCCGACATCAAGTTGGACGATGCGGTGAAGCCGAGCTACGCGCATAATGCGCTGACCACGATCGTGGAGAACGGCCAGGAACTGGACATCCTGCGCGACAACATGCCATTCGGCAACATCAGCAAGGGCGAGTTCGGCACCTACTTCATCGGCTATGCCAAGTCTCCGCACCGGATCGAGCAGATGCTGGAGAACATGTTTGTCGGCAAGCCGCCGGGCAACTATGACCGCCTGCTCGACTTCAGCCGCGCCGTGACCGGCACGCTGTTCTTCGTACCGTCGGCGACGTTGCTGGAGGATGTTGCGAACGCGGACTTTGCGGCGTCGTTCACCGCACCGACCCATGACGACGATTCCGCCGGCGACACACCTGCGCCAGGAATGCCGGCGCCGGATGGCTCGCTCGGTATCGGCTCACTGAAAGGAGAGGCTGGGCATGAATAATCTTCACCGGGGACTAGCCCCTATCTCGGAAGCGGCATGGGCCCAGATCGAAGAGGAGGCCTCCCGCACTCTCAAGCGTCACCTGGCAGCGCGCCGTGTAGTGGATGTCGATGGCCCGAAGGGCACGGATTTCTCCGCGGTCGGGACCGGCCATCAGCGGCAGATAAAGAGGCCGGACGATGGTGTCGAAGCCGCGCAGCGCGACACCAAGGCACTCGTCGAGTTGCGCGTGCCATTCGAGCTCACGCGTCAGGCGGTCGATGATGTCGAACGCGGCGCCAACGATTCCGACTGGGACCCACTCAAGGAAGCGGCACGCAAGATCGCCTTTGCCGAAGACCGGGCGGTGTTCGACGGCTACGCCGCAGCCGGAATTCAGGGCATCCGCGAGGGCAGCAGCAATCCGGCGCTGACGCTTCCATCCGCGGTAAAGGGCTATCCCGGCGCCGTCGCGCAGGCGGTGAGCCAGTTGCGGCTGGCAGGTGTCAACGGTCCCTACACGCTTCTCCTGGGCACAGCGCCGTACACCGCCATCGGCGGCGCGACCGATGACGGCTATCCGGTCCTGCAACACATCCAGCGTCTGGTCGACGGCAAGATCATCTGGGCCCCCGCCATCGAAGGCGGCGTCGTGCTGACCGCCCGCGGCGGTGACTTCCAGCTTGTCATCGGTCAGGATCTCTCGATTGGATATCTCAGCCATACGGCCACGACCGTCCAGCTCTATTTTCAGGAGACGATCACCTTCCTGATGCTGACAAGCGAGGCGTCGGTGGCGCTTATACCGGAGACGAAAGCAGGCAAGCCCGCCTAGCCGCAGTTGGACTTCCTTCCGATGCGGCGGTCATCTCGCGCAATTCCAGCCGGAAGAGGAGGCGATCCATGCAGGAATACGACCTCTACATCAACCCGAAGAAGGCATCGGTGGGTCTCTACGTTCGCAAGGGCGCAGGTCTTCCCGATCTCGCCGATTCAAAGGACTGGATCTTCGATGGCACTGCGGCGCAGGCCAACCTGCCGGTGGAACTGGTGAAACAGATAGAGGCCAACGGCCATGCTTTCCGCAACATGGATTGAGGATCCTTGAACCCAGTCGAGTTGGGCGTAAATTATGGCGGAGCGACTGAGCTGAGAGGCCGTGACGCATGTCGACAAAAGATCCGTTCAACTGGATGTTATCCGAGGCGATGCAATCGCTGACGCGCGCCGAGCGGCTCCACAAAAGGCTCTTCACCGTGCCGCAAAGCGGCGGCCCCGCCTGGGAGCCGCCCATTGACGTGCTGGAAACCGAACGCGAGCTCCTGATCTTCGTCGCGCTGCCCGGCGTCGATCCTGACGAGGTGGTAGCCGCCATCGATGGCGACACGTTGATCATCACAGGACAGCGCGTCCTGCCTCCGGAGCTGCGCGAAGCGCTGATCCTCCGGCTTGAGCTGCCACAAGGGCGTTTCGAACGCCGCATCGCCTTGCCGGCCGGACGTTATGCCGTCAGCCGGCACGCCACCAACGGCTGCGTCGTACTGCGCCTGGCGAAATCTGCGTGAGAGGCACCATGTCGAGCGAAAACGAAACGCCCGTACCGGCTGCCGCAGCTTCGAAGGCGGAATCGGTCGCGATTCCTTCGGATTCGTTGATCATCATCCCGGTGCGGCAGTTCGTGCTTTTCCCCGGCGTGCTCGCTCCCATTGCCATTGCACGGGCGAAATCGATTGCCGCAGCCCAGCAGGCGCTGCGTGAGCAGCGGCAGGTCGGCATCCTGCTGCAGCGAAACCCCGACGTCGACGATCCCGGCCCAAGCGATGTCTACCAAGTCTGCACGCTCACCAATATCGTCCGCTACATCACCGCGCCGGACGAAAGCCATCACATCGTCTGTCAGGGCGTGCAACGCGCGCGCATCCTGGATTTTCTTCCGGGCACGCCATTCCCGGTCGCGCGCGTCGTGCACATTCCGGAGCCGACGACGACCTCGCCGGAAATCGAGGCGCGCTTCCTCAACCTGCAACGCCAGGCCATCGAGGCCATCCAGTTGCTGCCGCAAGCGCCGCCAGAGCTGGTCGGCGTGTTCCAGTCGACGACCGCTCCCGGCGGGCTCGCCGACCTGGCGGCGTCCTATATGGACATCAAGCCGCAGGACAAGCAGGAGATCCTCGAGACCATCGATCTGCCGTCGCGGATGGAGAAGGTCTCGAAGTTCCTTGCCGAGAGGCTGGAGGTGCTTCGGCTGACCAACGAGATCGGGCAGCAGACCAAGGCCGCATTTGACGAGCGCCAGCGCGAGGCGATCCTGCGCGAGCAGATGGCCACGATCCAGCGCCAATTGGGTGAAGGCGACGGCAAGGCCCAGGAGGTCGCGGAGCTCACCGCTGCGATCGCAAAGGCGCAGATGCCGCCCGAGGCCGAGAACCAGGCGAAGCGGGAGCTGCGCCGCTACGAGCGGATGCCGGAAGCCGCCGGTGAAGCCGGCATGATCCGCAGCTATCTCGACTGGCTGATCGAACTGCCCTGGGCGCTTCCGGAAGAGAAGCCGATCGACATCCGTGAAGCCAGGCGCATCCTCGACGAGGACCATTTCGGCCTCGAGAAGATCAAGTCGCGCATCATCGAATATCTTGCGGTGCGCAAGCTCGCGCCCGACGGCAAGGCGCCGATCCTCTGCTTTGTTGGCCCGCCCGGCGTCGGCAAGACATCGCTCGGGCAGTCGATCGCACGCGCCATGGAGCGCCCGTTCGTGCGCGTCAGCCTTGGCGGCGTTCACGACGAAGCCGAGATCCGCGGTCACCGCCGGACCTATATCGGGGCACTGCCCGGCAATATCATCCAGGGCATCAAGAAAGCCGGATCGCGCGCCTGCGTGATGATGCTCGACGAGATCGACAAGATGGGACGCGGCATCCAGGGCGATCCATCCGCTGCGATGCTCGAAGTACTTGACCCCGAGCAGAACGCGACCTTCCGCGACAACTATCTTGGCGTTCCCTTCGATCTCTCGCGCGTTGCGTTCATCACAACCGCCAACATGCTCGACACGATCCCGGGCCCGCTCCGCGACCGCATGGAGATCATCAGTCTTCCCGGCTACACCGAGGCCGAGAAGCTCGAGATCGCGCAGCGCTATCTGGTTCGCCGCCAATTCGAGGCCAATGGCCTCAGGCCGGACCAGGCTGAGATCGATAGCGAAGCACTCGGGCAAATCATCAACGGCTATACGCGGGAGGCCGGAGTCCGGTCGCTCGAACGGGAAATCGGCAAGGCGCTGCGCTTTGCCGCGGTGCAGATCGCCGAAGGCACCACGAGCAAGGTGGTGATCGAGCCGAAGGATCTGCCCGGCATCCTCGGCCAGCCGCGCTTCGAGGGCGAGATTGCGCTGCGCACCAGCGTTTCCGGCGTAGCTACCGGCCTTGCGTGGACGCCGGTCGGCGGCGATATCCTGTTCATCGAGGCCACACGCGTGCCCGGCAAGGGCGGACTGATCCTCACCGGCCAGTTGGGCGACGTCATGCGCGAGAGCGCGCAGGCGGCGATGACGCTGGTTAAGAGTCGCGCCCCGCAACTCGGCATAGATACATCCGTGTTCGAAAAGAGCGACATTCACGTCCATGTGCCGGCGGGCGCCACGCCGAAGGACGGTCCGAGCGCAGGCGTGGCCATGTTCACTGCGCTTGCATCGCTGCTGACCAACCGGACCGTCAGGAACGATACCGCCATGACCGGCGAGATCTCGCTTCGCGGGCTGGTGCTGCCGGTCGGCGGCATCAAAGAGAAGGTCGTTGCGGCGGCCGCGGCCGGCCTCACCCGCGTCATGCTGCCGGCGCGCAACCGGCGCGATTTCGACGATATCCCGCAAGGCGCCCGCGAGAAGCTGGAGTTCATCTGGCTGGAGAACGTAGACGAAGCCGTCACCAATGCACTGGCCCCGAAGAGCTGATCGGGCATTCCTGGGCAACTCGTGCGCTGAGCGTGCGTCATCCGCACTGGAATCCACGTCCGCTTCAACGTGACGCCATCCGGTAGCTGGTCGCTGCGACGTGCGAGTCGAGCGACCGATCATTCGTCAGCGAGCAGCTCGAGAAGCATCGTACCAACAAGCTCCGGGCAGAAATTTGCGCTTCGGTCTGGAGCCCTGCTTGCCGCCAAGCCCGATGCGAGCAAACCGTGAATGTTCAAGAACCACTCCGTCAGCCAAACTGGCACCTCGCGAGCACCGGATTGTCGCTAGCGCGAGTTCGTGGGGGCGATAGGCTTGGAGCCGCTCGAAGCAAAAGCGTTTCTAACCGTGGACGCCAACTTAACCCAAGTACACGACAGCGAGCCTTCTATCATGCACGCCTCTCCTTTCGACCGCTTTGAACGGCGCAGGTAGGTGGGCATTGACATTGCGAGGACTTGGGGCTCTGCGAGGGCTTGGGGCTCTGCGAGGACTTGGGGCCCTGCGAGGACTTGGGGTCCTTCGGCGACCGGCTGTTGAAGTTCCGCTAAAGCCGCTTCGCGACGTTTCGAATCAAGGAAGTGCTTATACTCCGAATAGATCCGTGTGCGCTCGTTCGCGGTCGGGTTCGGACCGGCGATATCAAAGCTGCGGTACTGGAATAGATCGTAGTAGGCATAACCTCCGTTCGCCTTTCGACGTCCGGCAAAGCGGGCGCCGCAATCCATAATCCGGGCGACGCGCTCGGCGCCCAGAAACATCTTTCGGCTCCACTCTGCGCATTCCTCAAAGTCGCTCCCCGTTGAATACAAAGGAACGCTTAGTCTTAGCGTGGCAATCACAAGTGCTATCACCGCAACAAAAGTTGCAGGAAGCCTCTTTGGCTCGGGCCGCGCCGCAAACATGCCAAAATATCTTCCCCGTTGAGTCGCAATTACAACCTTTACGGAATATTTCGCCTCAATTCTGTGGCATGCCGGCCACAGCAAACTTTTTTGACACGGGCGGTTGAGAATGGCCTCCGACTTCTCGACCAAGGTCCCCGGTCACATGAAGGCGGTTGATCTCGCTACGGTGCGTGGCGAACAAAAGCCGCGACCCCAGGATATCCTCGAGTACGCCCTGCAACGCATCGTCGTCTTCGATGACGAGAATGAGGGGAGCGTCCGATGACTGCGGGAAGCGCTCACGGGGGCACCTGCCTACTTCTTCTTGCCGTCGGCGTCGAACTGCTTGAGGTAGGCAAGCAAGTCGCTGGTCTTTTGCTCATCCTTCAGTCCGGCATAGATCATCTTGGTGCCCGGAACCTTCGCCTTCGGATCCTTGATGTATTCGCGGAAGGTGGCTTCATCCCAAGTGATGCCGGAGTTCTTGTTTGCGGCTGAATAGGAATAGCCGGGCACGCTGCCGGCCGGACGTCCTATCAACCCGTTAAGAGCAGGCCCGACGCCGCTCTTCGCATTTTCGCCGATCTGATGGCAGGCCTTGCAGACGGCAAAGACCTTCTCCCCGGCGGCAGCATCCTGGGCCCGGACTTCGCCTGACCATGCTACCGCGAAGAGCGCTACGAAAATAAATCCTCGCATTTCCATTCTCCTTTTTGCGTTCGCCCGCTCCCGGCGCGAATCGTTGGCTTCCTTCGCTTGCTCGACCCGAGTGTTTCCGACGCCGGACGACCAGTCGTCTCAAACGCCATAGACGCGCAAGCCCCCATCACTGGTGATCAGCCGCACCTGCATACCCGGCCGTGCGGCCGCGATGTCACCGATCCGCGCCACAGGCATGAGGCTGAAAGCGGTCGAAAGCGCATCCGCCTCGGTGGCAGTCGGCGCAATGACGCTGACCGTCCGATAGAGTGCGGGACTGCGTCCCGTCCGGGGATCGAATAAATGCGTGAACCGGCCCGCCGCATCGAAGCGGAAGCCTGCGCTCGCCGTGGTCGCGACCGCTCGATCGACGAGATCGACGGTTTCGGTGAGAGCGCCCGGGGCGTCCGGATCGGCAAGCCCGATGCGCCACGGCGTCCCGTCCGCTCTCGCTCCGAGCGCGCGTATCTCACCCATATTGACGAGCGTCGTCGACAGGCCGCGGGTGCGCAATACGTCCACGACGCGGTCGGTGGCGTACCCCTGGGCGATGCCGTTCAGCGTGATCGCGGCGCCATGCCTGACGAGCGACACGCGCTCGTCGCTCACGCGCAGGCTGCTGCGGCCCACTTTCGCGAGCGCCTCTGTCAGCTTCTCGGCCGGCGGCCCCTCGGAATCCGGATTTTCCGACGAGAAGTGTTCGGCGTAGAGCCGCCACAGCGGCTGGACGGTGGGATCGAACGCGCCGTCGGTAAGGTCGGAGAATTGCAGCGAGGCCTTGAGCAGCGCGACCATGTCGGGGTCCGGAGCGACGAGGATGCCGCTTCGGTTCAAGGCATAGATGGCGGAATCCGTTCGGTACAGGCTGAATTGCCGCTCCAGCCGTCGCACCTCCGCCAGGCAAACCTGGACGATCCTTTCAGCCTCCTCCCGATCGGGATGGAAAATGTCGATCGACACCTGCGCGCCGAGTGCCGATCCGCGCCAGCGCACGGCTTCGCCTGCCCGGATGCGTCGTCCGCCGGAAAGAAACGTCGAGCCTGCGGTCGCGGCTGCGATGGCGATCATGCGTCGGCGCGTGAGTTTTTTTGGTGCCATCGGAAGCCTCGTCAGTTGACACGGACGCCGGAGGGTTCATGTTCGGTTTGACCCCCGGCGGCGCTGTCGCTGCCGAGCACGTAGCCGCCCGGAATCTCCGCGAACGTGACGACCTTGCCGCCGTTGGCGACGGCAAAGGCGTCGGCTGCGGCGCGATTGCCGAACGGCACGGCCTCGACGGCCCCCATTCCTCCCTGCTTGCGGCTATCGATGACGAAGAATGCCTTCCTGGCATCGATCCAGTTGGTCGCTCCCGGCTCCTCCCAGCTTTGGGCGCGCGCCATGTCGGACACGTAGACCGCGCGGATATCACGAGGCTGATCCGGCATCAGGGTGAAGGCCACGGTGTCGCGCACCGATGTGAACCAGTACGGGTCGATGCGGCTCGCCGTGATGATCTGCCCCTTGGGGCCCGGGTGTTCGAGCAAGTTCATGCCGCAAAAGACCCCCATTGCATCGCTGTTAAGGGCTGCGGGCGGCGGCATGACGGAATCGCTTCCGTCGCGATTGCAGCCGACGAGGACGAGTGCGACAATCACGCACAAAATCCGCAGAGTCATAACTCCCTCCGTGCGAAGAACGCGGCCGCAAGCCCGAGCGGCGCGACCACCCAGACGGTCAGCCCGATCAACAGCGCGCTAGCGCTGGCCGTCGCGGTGCCGGCGAGCCCGGCCATGCCGGAAAACTGGCTGACGTTGAAGCCGGTCAAGTTCGTCATCCGGTACAGGTCCGTCGGATTGAGGAACAACAGCGCTTCAAGCACGGGTGCGGTGACGATCTGTCCCTGATCGACGACCAGCACCCCGAGCAATGCCATGTCGAACACCAGCACCATCAGCAACCAGACCCCCACCGAGATGCCGGCTGCGGTCCCGCGATCCCGGACCAGGCTGCTGATCAGATATCCGAGCGCGACGAAGACGGCGCCGAGCATGATCGACGTTCCCAGCATCGAGGCGAAGGCGTACCAGCTTGTGGCAATTACCGAGGCACCGGTGATCGCAAGAGCAGCGGCCGCGGCGCCGTAGCCGATGACGGTCGCGAACGCCAGGATCAGAACGTGGCCGCAGAACTTGCCAAGGATCACTTGGCCCCGACCCACTGGATAACTCAGGAGAAGCGTCATGGTGCCCCGTTCTATCTCGCCGACCACGGCGTCGTGCGAGATCAGGAGTGCGATCAGGGGAAGCAGGAAGATCGTCAGGCTCGACAGGCTGACGACGATGACGTCCAGCGCGCCCGCGCCGACATTGCCGGTGGGGGCGCTTCCCAAGAATGTCAGCGACAGCGCAAGCGCGGCCAAAAGAAGCGTGGTCGCCAGAACCCAGCGGTTGCGCAACCCTTCCTGGATTTCCTTGAACGCGATGATGGCGATCGTCCTCACGCGGCGCTCTCCTGCGTGTTGAGGAAGTGCGCGTAGAGATCGTCGAGGGTTGGCGCCGCGATCTCGATATTGGTGACAGCAGGATCACTAACCGCAGCGCGCAGCACGTCCATCTTGCGCGCTTCATTTGGCACCAGCAATACGCGTCCGCGCGGAGTTGCGACATTTGCGCCGTTTATCCAGGCCGGGGAAGCGCTGGCGCCGGGCGCAAAATCGAGCAAAATCCGGATCGGCAGTTGCGAGATCGTGCGCAATTCCGTCAGCGAGCCCTGCGCGACGAGCAGACCGCGGTTCATGATGAGGACGTGCTCGGCGCGATCCTCGAGTTCGTTCAGCGCATGAGATGAGATCAGCACGGTGGCGCCGTCGTCTCGAAGTTCGTCCAGAATCTCATAGAAAGTCTGCCGCAGCGCCGGATCCAGCCCCGTCGTCGGCTCGTCGAGCAGGAGCACTCGAGGCCGGCCGAGGAGCGCTTGCGCCAGTCCGAGGCGCTGACGCATACCCTTCGAATAGGTGCTAACCCGGCGGTCGGCCGCATCGGTCAGTCCGACGCGGTCGAGAAAGGCCCACGCTTTCGACGGCTTGATGTGCTTCAGCCGCGCATAGAACGAAAGCGTTTCCCGCCCGGTAAGCGCAGCATTGAACGCGACGTTTTCCGGCAGATAGCCGAGCAGCCTCCGCGCAGAAAATTCACCGGCGGCGGGATCCTCGTCTAGCACCCGGATGGAACCCCGGTCGGGGCGGATCAGTCCCAGCATTAGCTTGATCAGCGTCGTTTTGCCTGCCCCGTTGTGTCCAACCAGCGCGCTCAGCCGCCCCGGGACGAGGTCGAAGGAGACATCGCGCAGCGCGCGTACCGCACGGTAGTTCTTCACGACGCCAGTTATGGCAACGGTCGCGATCATTTCCCGGCCTCCTTGCCCGCAGGCTTCGGCGGCGGCGCGATCAGAGGGTGGCTATCGACGACGCCGCCCGGATAGAGCGCCGGAAACTGGGCCTGGGCCCACCGCAGCACCTGGACCGCGGGGCTGTTGATCAAGACCTTTGCGGAGGGCGCGGTCCACAACACCCGATCGACCAGATCGTTGGGCCGGTAGGCGGTGTCGGCAACGCCGTCGCCGTCGAGGTCGAAGGCCGGGTTGTCGCTCCAATAATTGCCACGGCCGCCCTTGGACCAATCGAGGTTGCGGGTACCGACATATTTGACCTGGTTCCTGTTTCCTACGAACGCGTTTCCCGTGATCTCGTTGCCTTCGGAACCTGCGGTGAAGTGAACGCCAATGGCGCAGCGTTCGAACCAGTTGTTCCGAAACCGGTTGTGGTTGGTGTTGTAGATGAAGACGCATTTTTCCGGGCCGCTTCGCAGACCTCGCTCCCGCTTCGCGTCCGGAATCATGCCCCGCTCGTCGTCGGGGCGCTCATCTCCCCTGTCCGCAATCGTATCCAGAGGACCGCCTGTCACCCTGTTTCCGTCGATCTCGGCGTAATTGGCGTAGTTGAACAGGAGGCCGTGGTCGCGATCGCGATCCGAGACATTGTCCCGGATCACCAGCCGGTTGGAATACATGATAGCGTAGCCGACATGGTTTCCGATCGAGACGTTGCCGCTGACTTCGCTGTCGTTGGTGTACATGTAATGCACCGCGAAGCGGACCTGCTCGAAGCGGTTGCCGACGAAACGGTCCTTGCGGCTGGAGATGGTGAAGATGCCGTCGCGGCCGTAGCGGAAGGTGTTGTCGGCAATGGTGACGTCCGGCGCGTTCCAGAGCGACACGCCGTTGCCGGCCTCGCTGACGCGGCCGCCGCGAAGTCCTTCGATCACGTTGCCGGCGACCCGCGATCCCGCGGCCCCGTGCACGTAGACGCCGAACAGGTTTCCAACCAGGCGGTTGTCCTCGATGGTCGCGCGCTGGGCTGTTTTCTGAAGAAAGATTCCGGAATTCATCGCCTGCAGGTCGCGGCCCGATCCCCGCACCGTCACGCCGCGGACGGTCACATCGGGTGCGGTTACCGTGACGACGTTGCCGGCACCGCCGCCGTCGAGCACGGCGCCGGGGCGTCCGGTCAGCACAAGAGGTCGATCGATACGGATCGGGCCGATGTATTCCCCCGGAGCGAGTTCGACGACGTCGCCGTCGCGTGCCCGATCCAGCAGCGCCTGCAGCGGCTGGCCCGGGACAGCCGTCAGCGTCTCGGCGCTGGCGAAGCCGGACAATCCGGCGGCGACGAGCGCCGCCGGAAGCATGCGTGACGGGAGACGCACGGTGTCGCTCCCGATCAGACCGATTTCGGCTCGACGAACATGCGGCCCTTCATCTCCATGTGCATGGCGTGGCAGAACCAGGAGCAGTAGTACCAAAAGACGCCCGGCTTATCGGCGGTGAAGGTCACCGAAGCCGTCGCCATCGGCGCGACTTCCATGTTGACGCCATAGTTCACGATGCAGAAGCCGTGCGTCAGATCCTCGACCGCATCGATATTCGTGATGAAGACGGTCACCTCGTCGCCCTGCCTGACCTGGAATTGCTCGAGGCCGTAGGCCGGCGCTGTCGACGTCATGTAAACGCGCACCTTGTTGCCGTCGCGTATGAGCTTGGAGTCCGCCTCGAGATCGATGCCGTCGGCCTTGGCCTGCTTGACCGCATCCGCAAACATCGGATCGGCGCGATCCCAGATCGAGATCGGATTGATCTTGGAACGGTGCACGATCGTGGCGTCATGTGGCTCCGCAAAGCTCGGACCATCATGGACCAGCTTCATCTTGTCGCCGGAAATATCGATCAACTGATCGTTCTCGGGCTTCAACGGACCCACATTGAGGAAGCGGTCCTTCGAGAACTTGTTCAGCGAGATCAGCCATTTTCCGTCTGCCTCCTTGGTCTGCCCCATCGAGGAGTGGTTATGGCCGGGCTGATAGTGCACGTCCAGCTTCTGGATGATTGGATCGACCTTCTCGCCCTTGAAGGCCCGCTTGGCGAGATCGATGTTCCATTTGCAGACTTGGCTATCGAGAAACAGGGTCGTATAGGCATTGCCCTTGCCGTCATAGGCCGTATGCAGCGGACCGAGTCCGAGTTCGGGCTCCGCAACCACAACGTCGCGCGGCTTGATCTTGTCGTCGAACAACTGGTCGAACAGCCGCACGTCCATGACCGTAACGGTGGGCGCCAGCTTGCCTGCCGCGACGATATGAATGCCGTCGGGCGCCGTGTTCATGCCGTGCGGATTGTTCGAGACCGGAACGTAGCGCGTGTAGGCCGACCCCTTGCGACCGTCAAGCACGGGAACCCCGTTCATCTCCTTGAAGTCCCCCTTCTTGACCGCCTCCTCGATCCGCTTGATGTTGAAGATGACGACCCAATCCTGCTCGCTGGCGGTCATGTCCGCCAGCGTGACGCCTTCTTCGGAGTTGTAGCAGGTCGAGAAGCAGTACTTGCCCTGATAATCGGAATCGACGTTGTCGAGATTGCCGCTGACGACGACCTGCCAGGCCACCTTCATCGAGTCGGCATCGATGGCGCTGAAGATCGAACGGTACTGCTTGGGATCGTCGAGAACCTTGCCGTCGTTCGGCAGCGGCACGCCGTCTTCGCCGTTGGCGAACACGTAGCCGGTGCGCGGATATTTTTGCAGGCGCAGACCGTGAACCGTATGCTGGTTGGGAAGCTGGATGATCTTGTCGCACTTCATGACGTCGAGGCGCACCCGGGCGACCCGGCTGTTGGCCTTGTCGTTCATGAAGGCGTAGCGGCCGTCATAGGTGCCGTCGGTGAATGAGACGTGCGGATGATGCAGGTCGCCGTTCAAATAGGTGCCGCCGCGATTCTTGAGGAACTCCCTGGTTTCCGGCAGCAGTCCTTCAGTCAGTACCTTCAGGCTTTCATTGGTCTGCCCCCATCCCGTGGCGCTGCAGCGGTTGAAGACGGGGACGCGCATCAACTCGCGCATCGATGGGAGGCCCATGATGCGCATCTCGCCGGACTGGCCGCTGGAGAAGAATACGTAGTATTCGTCGAGTTCGCCCGGGTGCACTTCCGTCTTCTGCACGGCCGGACGCGCCGGCGCCTTGGGCGCTGCAGCCTTGGTCTGCGCGTCGGCGGTCGAGACGAAGCCACCGCCGTCCTTCATCACCACCGTTCCGCCGGCAAGTCCGACGCCTGCGGCGGCGGCGGTCGTCCCCAGCAGTGTTCGTCGGCTGACGCCCTTTCCATTCTCATTGTCGCTCATGATTTGCCTCCTCGGCTTTCGGTCTTCAGGTTGCAGGTGGAGTGATGGCGCCGACTGGTGATCCGCCGATAGGTTTCCCGCCGGCGGTGATGACCGTGTCCGGGCCTTTGCCGCCCGAGCGCATCGAAGGTGACGACAGCGCCTGGCGCTTCTCCCGCTTCAGGCGCACCTGAATCATGTGCGGGCAGCGATGGTCGTCGAAATAGAGTTCCTGGCAGTGCATGCAGTAGATGCACTCGTTGACGTTGATGTGTCCCTCGGGGTGGATGGCCTGGACAGGACATTCGTTGGCGCAGCGCTGACAGGGCGATCCGCATTCCGGCCAGCGTCGCAACCACTCGAACATCCGGATGCGCCCCGGAATCGCCAGCGCCGCGCCGAGCGGGCACATGTAACGGCAGAAGAACCGCTCGACGAACAACCCCGCTGCCAGCAGGGTCAGGGCGTACACGACGAACGGCCATTCGCGCGCAAACTTCAGGATGATCGACGTCTTGAACGGTTCGACTTCGGCAAGTTGCTCGGCGAACGCCGTCGAGTAGAGCGACATGCCAAACAGGCCGAGAAAGATGATGTACTTTATCGGCCACAGCCTTTCGTGAAGGCCCCAGGGAACACGATATTGCGGGACCTTGAGCGCCTTGGCGACGGTGTTGAGCAATTCCTGCAGGGCGCCGAACGGGCAGAGCCAGCCGCAGAACGGTCCGCGCCCCCAGAAAAGGAGCCCGGCCGCAATCGAGGCCCAGAGAACGAAAATCAGCGGAGCCGAGAGGAAGTATTCCCAACTGAAGCCTGTCAACAGCGAATTGGCGAAGGTCAGAACGTTGACTACGGAAAGCTGCGCATTCGCGTACCATCCAAGCCAGACCAGGATGAAGAGCAGGTAACCCCGCCGGACCCACGTGTAGACCTCGGGCCGACGGACCAGGAAGTTCTGGAAGAAGAAGATAAGAGTGAGAGCCCCGAGTGCGATGATCGTGGTGACGATCTTGACAGTGTCGGCGCGCCATATCCGCATCCACAACGGGTCGTCGTCGGTCGTCGGCACGCCGGCTTCGGGGGCGGCCGCCGGCGCCGGTTTGGCGGTCGGCGCCGCGGCGGCGACCGGCCGAACAGGCGCTTGCCGCTTGAGGTAGGTTTCGGGAAGTGTGTAGCCGAGATCGAAGGTGACCCAAGCCTTGTCCCGAGAACCGACGACGCGTTGTACCAGGAGCTGCAGCACCCAAGGCTCGGTCGGGTCGAACGCAAAGTCTGGCGGCACGACAAACAGCGCGATTTCCGGAAAATCGGGCGCACCTTCGGCCGCCAGGTTGCCCAGCCGGGTGTGATCCCGATCCCGGAAGCGGATGCTGTTGGTTTCCTGGATCAATTCGATCCGGTCGAAGATTCCTCCGCGCACGTAGGCGGCTCCCTTGAAGGAATAACGGCCGGATCCGGCGACGACGAGCGCCTGTTGACCGGGCTTCAATCGTCCGGCCAGCCGATTGTAGCCGTCGTCGCCGAGCAGACTGCGGCCGATGGTCGGCACCGCGACGTCCGCGACATAGAGGTCAATGAAGGCATCGTCCGGCGCGCCTTCCTCCGGATGCGCTGCGGCAGCCGCGTTGCCCGATTTCTCGAAGGCCTGGTTGACGTCGGCGACGGAAAGGGTCAGCCGCCTGACCGAGCCGTCGCCGACGAGGGTCTGCCAATCGCGGACTTCGCTCTTTTCGAGGTCGATAGCCTTCGCAACACGCGGCACTGCAGCCGCAGCCTCACTCCCCTGCCCGCCGAGGCGGCCGCTCCTGATCAGCTTGGTGGCAGATCGAACGATGCTGTCGCCGATCACCAGAACGGTCACCGTAGCGCCGCTGACGATATCGACTTGCGGCGCCGGGGCGGCCCCGCGGGCAACGCTCCCCAAATCGGCGCCGATCAGCTTGTTGACTGCCTCCAGGATTCGCTTCTCGGGAATTCCCACGAGAACGATGGGCTCCTTGTGCTCAACGAGCTTCAGCCCAGTGAGTATGCCCTTGGTATCGATGCCGACCAGAAGCTGGATCGGCTTTCCCGAATAGCCGGTCGCGTTGGCGAAATCGGAATTCAGATACACCAATCCCAGGAACTGATCGCCGCGATAGACGGGCACGACGGCAGGAACGCCCTGCGGCGGACCGAAGCGATCGGCCCCCGGAAAAAAATCGGCGGGCGCAACCTTCGGCAGATAGGACGAGACGGTCCCGGCCGCCCATGCGCTGCATAACGAGAATGCCGCGCACGTCATGAGGACGGCGGCAAGAACGAATGCCCAATGAGCCTTCCGTTTCACGCCAGGCGTTCCGAGCGTGGAGCGGACGCGGAGAGGTCGCGTGTTCGGCTCGCCGTCACATCGCGCGTCGGCTCCATGCTCGAGCTCGCGAACGTATCCATCACGGGTGGCTCCCAATCCTGGAAATCACCGGCAATCTATCAACAACGAAAGCGGTTGGATTTGCGCTGGAGCAAACTCGGCAGCCGACCTCCCGCTTAAATACGGGGAACTTTTTCGATCATGCAGTTCATGCGCCGACCGGATTCAAGCGACGAATTGAAGGCGAGGATGATCCGTTCCCATCAGCCGGTTTCCCGGCGAGAGATCTCGAACATCGAACTATTTCGTGGCGTTTCGGCAGCGGCTCTTGATGACGCGCGAAGGTCGGCCCGCCGGCTCGGTTACGGAAAAGATGCTCGGGTGTTCGATCAGGGAGATCCTCGGGTGCGGGCGCACGCGCTTCTCGAAGGAAGTGTGCGCATCACGCAATCGGGCAGCGACGGCGCACACATCGTCCTCAGATTCATCGGTCCCGGGGAAATGTTCGGGGCTGCGGCGGCCTTCGCCAATCGCCGATATCCCGCGGACGCGGATGCGATGGAACCTTCGGTCGAAGTAAGCTGGAGCGAGAGCGATTTGCTCAAGCTGATGCACCGTCATCCGCAGATCGCGATCAATGCGCTCAAGTTCACCAGCCGCCGTCTTCATGAGGTGCAAGAGCGGCTCCGCGAGCTTTCTACCCAACCTGTCCGGCGACGCATAGCGCACACGATCCTCCGCCTGATTCGGCAATTCGGCAGAGATGGTCCTGGCGGGACGACGATTGAGCTTCCGCTGCGACGGAAGGACATCGCGGATATCGCCGGGACGACGCTTTATTCGGTCAGCCGCGCGCTGACGAATTGGGAAAAGCGCGGCCTGTTGGTCACGCGCGGACAGGCTCTGACGATCTCAAAACCTGCCGACCTTCGCCGAATCGCCGAGCAGGTCATCGACTAAGCGGGTGCGCCCGCGACCATGTGTCGCCACCGTCGCGTGATTTGTTCTTTGAGTTCCGGCCGAGTCAGGGCTCGCTTTGAGCGAGCGCAAACCATCAAGTCCCGAGCGGGTATAAGATCATCTGGCGGTTGGCTTGAGCGAAAGCCGCCGGGGAGCAAAATGAGCAATCGGACGGTGATTCATGCTGCTGTCGCGAACATTGCTGTTGAAGGATCAACCCAAGGGAACTCTGCACTCGCTGGAGGAGCTGTTCGCGCTTGCCAATGCAATGGAGCAGGAGGCGGCGAACAAGTACGACGAGCTCGCCACCGCCATGCAGGATCAAGGCAAGCGGAACCTGGCAGCGGTCTTCGCCGAGCTTGCCGCCGCCGAACGCGAGCATGTCGACAGCGTAGCCCGGTGGTCGCAATCGCGTCTGGGCAAGTTGCCGGATCCAGCCCTCGTCCGCTGGCAGGCACCGGAGACGTTCGACAGGGATGCGACCGCCGAAATCAAGGGATCGCAACTGATCACGCCCTATCAGGCGCTTGCCATGGCGGTTCAGAATGAGGAGCGCGCCTTCGCGTTCTGGTCGTACATGGCGGCGTTCGCGCACGATCCAGCCGTCAAGACGGCCTCTGAGGCCATGGCTCGCGAGGAACTCGGACATGTTGCGATCCTGCGCAAGGAACGCCGTCTCGCCTACCACCGCGAACGTGCGCCCAGATCCGATCAGCCGGCGCGAACCGGCGCCGAAGACGTGCCGGAACAGGTGGATGCGCGGGCCTTGGAGCTTCGGCTCGCTGCGCGCCTGGACAGTCTCGACCGCCATCCATGGGATGCTGCGGCGGACCGCTTGCGCGAGCTTCGCGATGAAGCTCTTGGGATGGCTGACGAGGCGACCGGAGTCGGAAAGTTTCCAATCGAGATCGCGCAGCACGACGCCCTGGCCATGGCCGAGGCCTTGGCCGATGGTTACCTGCAGGAGGCGGAACGCGCAGCCGATCAAGGCCGCGTCGATCAGTTGCAGCGCATGGCGATGAAGGCCATAGCCAGATTGGCCTGGCTTCGGTCGATAGCTTGAGATACGCAGGCCCCCTTGGCAGCAACAGTCGCTATCGCGGCGCGATCGTCTGTGAGCTTCGAAAACTTGCGGATCGAAGTTCAGTGAACTTCGCTCTTCGTTTTTGCCGTTGTCTTGCGGCATGTCGCGTCGCTGGGCAAAATATTCCTCGCCCAGTACGCCTGCACCGTCGATGCGAACGCTCGTCCAGCTTTGGTGGAAATCGGCCTTTCTCGACTGGAAGCAGCGCAAAGTTTGAGGCAGATCAACGTCGTCTGGGCGGCATGCGTCAAGGTGCGCTTGGACCCAGAGATTTTGAACCATGACCCGCAATCTCGGACGCGTCGATCAGTTCCTTCGTATTGTCGTCGGCCTCACCCTCGTCGCATACATCGTCAAGGATGGCACACCGGCTCCCGGATTTTCGGGATATCGACCCGCAATCGGCTTGATCGCCTGACTTGATTTTGCCTCCGGGCAGCGCACATCGAAAGCGACCATGATAAAGAATCTGCTCGTGCACATTCCTACCGAGCGATCGCCACGGCCGGTCATCGAAGGTTCGGTTTCCCTGGCTCACGCTTGTTGTGCCCACCTCGACGCATTCTCGGTCGGCTATGAGACTGTCGCCAACGTCCCCGTCGTTGCTGAAGGTGGCGCAGCCGTCGCGGCGATTTTCGAAGAGGAAGCCCAACGCGCGAGCGAGCGCGCCGAAGCTGCGCTGCGCGTTTTTGAGGCGGAAGCCAGAAACGCCGGCATCTCCTATTCGAGCCGTGCGCTCATCGCCATGCCCGCCGAAGCGGCATCGACCGCCGGTGCAATGGCACGTCTCTACGATCTCACCGTCGCCCTGCAACCCGATTTCGATCGCGAGACTCCCGACAATACCGTTCCGCAGGAAATCCTGCTTCAGGCAGGTGGCCCGATATTGTTCATGCCCTACACTTTTCGCGGAGCCTTCACGCCAAGACGCATCGGAATCTGCTGGGACGGAAGCCGGCTTGCCGCACGCGCATTGCGCGATGCGCTGCCGCTGCTTCGGCGGGCCGACGCGCTCGCGGTTATCACCGTCATGAACGAACAGAGGGCGCCAATCGAGAGCTCGAGCGAGCATCTGGTCCGACATCTCGCACGGGCGGGCCTGCCGGCGAAGATCGTGTCCTTCATGGCAGGCCGAGCAGACATTCAACCTGGCTTGTTATCAATCGCGGCGGACGAAAGCCTCGACTTACTCGTAATGGGAGGCTACGGCCATTCGCGCTTGCAAGAAACCGTTCTTGGCGGCGTTACGCGCGAAATGCTGCGGTCGATGACCGTGCCGACGCTGATGTCTCACTAGCGATGGCCTGGATCGTCCGCCTTCTTCTGATGCTCGCAGCGCCGATCACTGTACTGTTCGTGGCGCGCGATGCCTTGAATTTTGGAGTGCTCCAGACTCTGGTGGCCGTGCTCCTGGTTGTCGGTCCTGTCGTCACGGCCGCGCTTTGGAGCCTGCGCCGGAAGACGCTCCGGGGATAAACCGCGATGCACGCCACCCCATCTATCTGGTGAGCGGGGCGGAAGAATCCAAGCATCGCTCCAGAGCGGCGAGCAATTGCGTACGGCCAACGATGCCCACAACTTTCCCCGCGCGGACCACCAGCACCTGAGCGATCTCGTGCGCATCCATTTCGGCGACGATGTCGTCAACGGTTGACGCTTCGTCTACGCATACGGGGTCTCGGGTCAATAAAGCGTCGATCCGCAAGGCACGCATTTTCTCCCGGACGGCATGGCCCTCCTCCCTTCCGAGCAACCATTCGAACCAGAATCCCTCAGGACAGTGAACCCCCAACTCCTGACGATGGAGAAAATCGCCCTCCGAGATTATCCCGATCAGAGCGCCACTATCGTCGATCACGGGCAACCCACCCTGATTGGTCTCCAGCAGGAGACGCAGGGCATCGAGTACCAACGTGGTTGGTCTGATGCTTGCGAACGAACTTCGCATAATTTCGGTTGTCAGCATCGCTGCCTCACTAACGTTTCGGATCATGCATCGGTTCCAAGTTCGCGTATGTCGCACTCGTGACACCCTCTTGGACCATTTTGCAGAATGTAACGTTTAGACACGGTGGAAGTGGAGAGGCTCGATAGCCGCATATCGGATACCAATCGACCGGGCGAGATCGATCCGGATATCCGTGGAGGGCGCCATCGCCGGCGGCGGGTACACTAACTTCCAGCCATCGAAGGAGTGATGACCATGCTGGAAACGTCGTCAAAATACCGCCCCGACGATTCGGAGGTGGACCTGATCGACCGATACTGGCGCGCGGCAAATTACCTCTCCGTGGGCCAAATCTATCTGTTGGGCAATCCTCTCTTGCGCGAGCCGCTTCAGGTCAAGGACATCAAGCCCCGTTTGCTCGGGCATTGGGGTACCACCCCCGGACTGAATTTTATTTACGTCCATCTTAACCGGCTGATCCGGGCCCGTGATCTCAACATGATCTATGTATGCGGCCCGGGACATGGCGGTCCGGGTATGGTCGCGAATACCTATCTAGAAGGAACCTACAGCGAAATTTATCCTGACATCACCCGCGATACCGACGGGATCGCGAAGCTGTTTCGCCAGTTCTCCTTTCCGGGTGGAGTTCCGAGCCATGCCGCGCCCGAAACTCCGGGCTCAATCCACGAGGGCGGCGAACTTGGCTATGCACTGGTGCACGCCTATGGCGCGGCTCTGGACAACCCGGACCTGATTGTGGCGTGCGTCATCGGCGACGGCGAAGCAGAGACTGGGCCGCTTGCGGCCTCCTGGCAATCCAATAAATTTCTTAACCCCGCAGCGGATGGGGCAGTGCTGCCGATCCTGCATCTCAACGGCTACAAGATCGCCAATCCAACCGTGCTCGGACGGCTGAGTGATGAGGAACTGCGCCATCTCTTGCTCGGCTACGGTCACGAGCCGTTCTTCGTTGAAGGCCACGAACCGGCAGCGATGCATCGTCTGATGGCTGGTACGCTGGAGACCGCGCTCGATCGTATCGGCGGCATCCAGCGCGCCGCCCGCGAAGGCGGCACGATCGCGCGCCCGAAATGGCCGGTCATTGTGCTGCGCAGCCCGAAGGGCTGGACCGGTCCCAAGGAAGTCGATGGCCTGAAAGTTGAAGGTTTCTGGCGTGCACATCAGGTGCCGATCGCGAACCCACGTGGCAACCCAGAGCATCTGGAATTACTGGAACAATGGATGCGCAGCTATCGGCCGGAAACATTATTCGATGCCGATGGTCGGCTACATCCGGAACTGCAGGCGCTGGCGCCAACCGGCGATCGGCGCATGGGCGCCAATCCGCATGCTAATGGCGGGCTGCTAAAGCGAGAACTGAAGCTTCCCGACTACCACGATCATGCCGTCGACGTCCCGCGCCCCGGCGGTTCGCGATCCGAAGCGACACGCGTCGCCGGTGAGTTCCTGCGAGATGTCGTCCGGCTCAATATGGAAGCGCGTAATTTCCGCATCATGGGCCCGGACGAAACCGCGTCGAATCGCCTCGATGCGGTATTCGACGCAACTGATCGCGTCTGGATGGAAGATATCGAACCTTACGATGTTCACCTGGCCCATGATGGCCGGGTGATGGAGGTCTTGAGCGAACATCTGTGCCAGGGCTGGCTCGAAGGATATTTGCTGACGGGCCGGCACGGCCTGTTTTCCTGCTACGAAGCTTTCATCCACATCGTGGACTCGATGTTCAACCAGCACGCCAAATGGCTGAAGGTCGCACGCGCGCTGCCCTGGCGGCGCCCCGTCGCGTCGCTCAACTATCTTCTGACCTCGCACGTCTGGCGGCAGGACCACAATGGCTTCAGCCACCAGGATCCGGGCTTTGTCGATCTGGTCGCCAACAAGAAGGCGGATATCGTCCGCATCTACCTCGCGCCGGACTCCAATTCCCTGTTGTGGGTCGTCGATCATTGCTTGCGGACCTATGACCGCATCAACGTGATTGTTGCCGGCAAGCAGCCGGCGCCGCAATGGCTCACCATGGATCAAGCTGCGACGCATTGTGCGGCCGGCATCGGCATCTGGACCTGGGCGGGCAACAACAGCGAGGAAGGCGAACCCGACGTGGTGATGGCCTGTGCCGGCGACGTGCCGACCTTGGAGACGCTTGCCGCGGTCGATCTATTGCGACAAGCACTGCCGGATCTGAAGATCCGGGTCGTTAACGTCGTCGATCTCATGACGCTGCAGCCGAAAAGCCAGCATCCCCACGGCCTGGACGATCGAGAGTTCGAGGGGATGTTCACCCGCGATAAGCCGGTGATCTTCGCGTACCACGGCTATCCCTACTTGATCCATCGATTGACTTACAAGCGGGTGAACCACGCACAGATGCATGTCCACGGGTTTGAGGAGGAAGGCACGACAACCACCCCCTTCGATATGGCCGTGCTTAACCGGCTGGATCGCTTTCATCTTGCTATCGACGTGATCGATCGAGTGCCGGGACTAAGCACTACGGCCGCCCATTTCAGGCAGCAGTTGCGCGATAGACTGATCGAGCACAATCGCTATGTCCGCGAACACGGCGAGGACATGCCCGAGATCCAAGAATGGAGCTGGCCTCATGGAGTAGCGAAAGGCAGCGGCTAGAATCGTCATGGCTGCCTGAACTGGTTGCCCGACTTTCGTGTTCGTTCAACAAAATATCGAAAACAACCTCATGCAAAGTAGCCGCCGGCCGCCGCCATGGCCGTTTCGCCCATGAGAGCGCCGATGCCACCGAAATCCAGGCCATCATGGAACGGCACGTCGTGAGTTCAAGTTTGCGATCTTCCGTCAGCGTTGCACATGGCTGGAAAAGGACGGCCAGACAAAATAAGATCGCGCCCGCGTAGTGCTGTTCTCTTCTTACACGTAAAAAGGGAGTAGAAACGATGGCGGAGAAAAAGCATACCTGTGGCAGCAAGACCATCAGGTATCCCAGCAGCTGCACTTCCTGCGTGTGCCCGGCAGGAAGCAGTGTATGCACCTGGACCGTGACGTGTGGCGATTGGTCGACCTCGGGGACTGGACTCACGGCCGAAGGCCACTCCTCGAAGCCTCCACATGTGACGGTCGACGGAAATATCTCGGTCTTCTCAAAAACCCTTCAGGACCTCTGGAAACGCCGCGTCACCGTCCCGGCAAACCTGCGCAACAGGAAGATGCGGAAACGCACGCTCAAAGGCACACCTGAAGAGATAGCGGATGCGCTTGGCCTGAAGCTCGGGCCCAGGATATCGAGCAAGCCTCGGCCCAAAGGCGATTACGTCCTGGTCAAGTAGTTTGGCCTTGCCGCCGGCATATCCGACTTCGCAATTTCGCCAGCGGACAAGGCCGGTCCCATGTTGCGACAAAAGCCCCTGGCTCTTTTGACAGGAGCCGGGGCTTTTAATTCAGCTGAGGCAGGCACGCGGCTTCGCCGTCGCCGTGTTGATGCCGGCGAAGCGCAAACCTAAATCGCAAACACCCAGATCACGAGGATCGTGCCCAGCGTTGCCAGGCCGCTGATGGTCCATCCGGTTGCGTAGCTGATACCGTCGTCGTTGGTGCCGCTCATCAGGTCGGCATCCGTGGTTGCTGAGCGCCACTGCATGGCACCGCTCCTCAAAGCCCTGCCTGCAACCATAACGCCGGCCGAGGCGGCCGGTTCCATCTCTGGGGCAGAACTTTGTCCCTGGCGGGCCTACCGCCGCCAAGGCCAAAACATCATGCGCAGGCCAGCAGCCTGCGATTGGTCTGAACCGGCGGAGCGATCTCCGGCTCCTGGTCGCGAACGATGATGGTGACTTCCCAGCCTTCGCTGGCCCAGACCCGCGCCTTGGCGAGCGCCATCAGCGAGCTGCTGCGATCCATTCTGACGGTCTCGTTTCCGCGTTCCGCCACGATCCTGTACGCCATGCCACATCCCCTACGCACCTGGAACTTACCGGGGAACATGTTCCGCTACCGCTTTGACGGTAGTTTGCCGATAGTTTGTCCAATCGGAGGCACGGCGGGCGGCACGAGAGCCGTCCTGGGCCGGTTCAGCGGTCACCCGGTCCTATTATTTGACCTCCTTCCGCGACTGCACACAAGCGCCGGCCTGGTGACGCCGTTGAGGCCGGCCAGTACCGGCACGATCAGAATCTCGGGCGGAGGCCGTACCAGGCGCTCACAAGCTCGTACTACTCGTTGCACTCAAACCCGCATCCTTCAGCCGTCCGGCGAACCATCCGGACAGCGTCTGGTCGTAGGCTCCGCTGGTATAGATTTCCGACATCGTCACCCGCTTCCTGCCGAGTATCAGCAGCACGCCGCCCCAGTAGGCGAACCACAGATGCGGATCGGTCAGCGCCCGCAGCTTGTGCTGGTCATGCGCCAGCGGCTGATGGTTGGCGGCCTTCCTGACCTCGAGCGCCAGCAGATTGCTGGGAATCTCGCGCTGGTGAACGACGATATCGGGATAGATGGATTTTGCGAGATGATCGTCGGTGGAGACGATCGACCCGTGCGGAAGCCGCAGCGTGCGCTCGCCGAGCCGGTCGTATTCGCAATCGATCGCCCAGCCCGGAAACTGCCTTTCGAGCTGCACGGCAAGCCGGTGCGTCAGCGCGCGCTCGCCCACGTCCTTGTCGAGCAGGAAAGTTTCGCGGGCGTAGAATTCGTGGACAGCGCCGACGACCTTGTCCAACTCGGTCTGCATCACGGCACGCCCTCCACGAAGGCGAGAGCATGATCCGGAAAAGTGGATACCGGTTTTCCGATAAGATCATGCTCCAATCATGGACACGGTGTGATGACGATATCGAAGATATCGTCATCACACGAAGTTCGCCTTTACATCTGCACTTCGATCAGCCGCGGCCCCGGTTCGGCGACGGCTTCCGCCAGCGCCTTGTTGAAGTCGTCGGCAGTGGCGACCGAGCGGCCCGGCACGCCCATGCCCCTGGCGAGCGCGACGAAGTCGAGATCCGGGCGATCGAGCTTGAGCATGTCCTGCGCCCGCTTGCCCGGCTCGCCGGCGCCGACGCCGTCGAACTCCCCGCGAAGGATCTGATAGATCTTATTTGCGAATACGATCGTGACGACGTTGAGGCCTTCGCGCGCCTGCGTCCACAGCGATTGCAGCGTGTACATCGCGCTGCCGTCGCCGACCATGCAGATCACCTTGCGGTCCGGGCACGCCACCGCAGCGCCGGTCGCGACCGGCGTCGAGAACCCGATCGAGCCGCCCATGTTCTGCAGCCAGTCGTGCGGGGCAGCCGCGGCCGTCGGCGGAAAGAAGCCGCGGCCGGTGGTGATGGATTCGTCGACCACGATGGCGTTCTCCGGGATCGCCATCGCGATCGCCTGCGCGATCGAGGCGTGCGTCAGCGCGCCGGTCGGCTTGGCGATTTCGACCATCTTCTGCGGCTGCCGGTCGGCCGGCTTGGCGCCCAGCGCACCGGCCAGCGCCTCGAGCGCGGCGACGGAATTCTCCGCGCCCGAAGTCATGCGATGCACCTCGCAGCCCTGCGGCTTGAGCATGCTCGGCTTGTTCGGATAGGCGAAGAACGCTACCGGGTCGTTGGCCTCGACCAGCACGATGTTCTTGAAGTCCTTCAGGATCGGCAGCGCCTGCTCGATCACGTAAGGGATGCGGTCGATCGAGTAGCGGCCCCTGCCGCGCGCCATCCGCGGATTGTAGGTCTGCCCCATCACCTTGCAGCCGGTCTTGCCCGCGATCTGGGCAGCCAGCGCCAGCCCGTGCTCGGTGAGCGCGCTGCCGGTCATCAGCAGCAGCGTCGACGCGCCGCCGTTGCGCAGCACCTTGGCGGCATTGTCCACGGCCTGCGAGGAATAACTGGCGCGCTGGCTTTCGCCCGGGACCTGCGCAATGCCGTCGGCCTCGTTCCAGGCGGTGTCCGCCGGGAGGATCAGCGTTGCGATCTGCGGCGGCGCGCTCTTCGCTGCCGCGATCGCGGCGGCGCCGTCGGCGGCAACGGACTTCGCGTCCGGCGAGGTCCGCACCCAGGCCGACATCGGCCGCGCCAGCCCCTCGATGTCAGAGGTCAACGGCGCGTTGTAGCCGATATGGTAGGTCGCGTGCTGGCCGACGATGTTGACGATGCCGGAGTTCGCCTTCTTGGCGTTGTGCAGATTGGCAAGGCCGTTGGCGAGGCCGGGCCCGAGATGCAGCAGGGTCGAGGCCGGCGTGCCCTTCATGCGGTAATAGCCGTCGGCGGCCCCCGTCACGACGCCCTCGAAAAGGCCGAGCACGCAGCGCATCCCCTCGACCCGGTCCAGTGCGGCGACGAAATGCATCTCCGAGGTGCCGGGGTTGGTGAAGCAGACGTCCACGCCGCCTGCGACCAATGTCCGCACCAGACTTTCCGCACCGTTCATGCCTCTCGCTCCCCTTCACGATCGTTCAACAAGCTGCCGACGATCAATCATTCTTCGCACGTTTCGTCAAAGGATTACCGGCACAATGCAGCCATCGCCTGGGGCATGTTGCCTTTTTGAACCGGACGGATCGAAAATGGCGCGGGTCACGGGCTCGTTGGTTGCGAAATCGCGGCAATTGTGGCCTGTCTGATTGTATATTGTGATTTTTCGCGAGGAAGAAAATGATCCGGGCTTTTGCTTTGCTGTTTGCGGTGGTGACGGTGCTGGCGGGTGCTGGCCACGCGCAAGCCCAGGAACGCGGCTTTTTCGATATCTTCGGTGGCGGCCCCAATTTCGGGGGCGGCGGCTACGGCGGATCCAGCCCGATTCCGCGCACGACCGTGAACTTTGCCGGAAACTACGCGCCCGGCACGATCTACATCAACACCGCCGAGCGCAGGCTCTATCTGGTGCTCGCCAACGGCCAAGCGATCCGCTACGGCATCGGCGTCGGCCGCGACGGTTTCCGCTGGAGCGGAACCCATCGCATCACGGCGAAGAAGGAATGGCCGAGCTGGACGCCGCCGGCGCAGATGCTGCGGCGGCGCCCGGATCTGCCGCGTCACATGGCCGGCGGCATCGACAATCCGCTCGGCGCACGCGCGATGTATCTGGGATCGACGCTGTACCGCATTCACGGCTCCAACGAACCCGAGACGATCGGCCAGGCGGTGTCGTCCGGATGCTTCCGCATGACCAATGAAGACGTCACCGACCTCTACAGCCGCGTGCCCGTCGGCACCACCGTCATCGTGAAGAACTGAGGCATCAAGGAACCGGCGCAGATGCGCGCAAGGTGCGATCAAGCCTTGCGCGCCCGCGCAGATTGCGGCAGCGTCCTGTTGATGCGCGCGTCCCGCCAATTCCTGTATCTCTCGACACTGACGGCGGTCCTGTGCGCAACCGCGCTCGGCGAAATCGCGGCGCCGCCGGCGGCTGCGGCGGATATCCCGGCGATAGCGCGCCGCCAGCGCACCGAGAAAAAGGTGTTCACCGACAGCGATATCGTCGAAGGCTTCCTGAAGATCGCCTTCGGCGCCGAATATCATCTTGCCGGACGCGTCGACCGCATCCGCAAATACGAGGCACCGGTGCGCGTGTTCGCTGACGGCGCCCGTGCCGATCGCAAGGCGCAGATCGCGAAAATCGTGACCGACATCGGCGCGCGGGTTCAGCATCTCGACATCGCCATGACCGGAGACAATGACGACGCCAACGTGCTGGTCAAGATGGTGCGCGACCGCGACCTTTATCGCACCATCTCGACATTCTACGGCAGCGAGCGCGCAAAGGAGATCCGCTCGTCGCTCGACCCGCAATGCCTGAGCGGCTTCCGCAAGAACGAGCGGTTCGAAATCGAGCGTTCCGACGTGATCCTGACCGTCGACAACGGCGATTTCGTTTTCTTCGATTGCGCCTACGAGGAATTGCTGCAGTCTCTGGGCCCGATCAACGATACATCGAGCGTGCCGTGGACGATGTTCAACGACAATGTGTCGATGGGCTATTTCGACGTCTACGACCAGTATCTCCTGAACCTGCTCTACGATCCCCGGATCAAGGCGGGCATGACCGTGCAGGAGGTCAAGACGGTGCTGCCGGACGTGCTGCGCGACGTCCGCGTGTGGGTGCGAAAAGTCAACAATCTGCCGGAGTAACACCCCCGGACCGGCTTCCTCGCAGGGAGCGCCACTCAGCCCGGTTCCACCCCAGGGGACAACGCAAAGTTTTATCGGCAAAATCTTGTGACTTCGGAGCGAGAATGCTGTCTAATGAGACATGAGTTCCCTTATAAGCTTCTGACATGAGCGACCTGCCGCGTACGCAAGCCCTGCGCTGTTTCATCACGGTGGCCCGCGAGGGCACCGTTTCCCGCGCGGCGGCCTCGCTGCACCTGACCCAGCCGGCGGTCAGCCTGCAGTTGAAGGGGCTGGAGGAGAGCATCGGGCTGCAGCTCTTCAACCGGACGCCAGGCGGCTTCACCCTGACCGAAGCCGGCGCCGCCCTGTTGCCGCTGGCACACAAGGTGATCTCGGCATCGCTGGACTTCAGGACGATGGCGGACTCCCTGCGCGAATCGGTGCGCGCGACGCTGCGTGTCGGCACCATCCAGGATCCCGAATCGATCCGGCTGGGGCCGTTCGTTCGCGGCCTCGCCACCGCGCAAAAGAATACCGAGGTCTTCCTTCGCTACGGCATGAGCGACGACGTGCTGGCACAGATCGGCCGATACGAACTCGACGTCGGATATTATGTCGATGCTGCGCCCGCTGGCACCCCGGCGTTCACACCGCCGCCCGAGCGCACCATCGAGGACGGAAAATTCCAGCTGATGCCGCTGGTACGTTACGACTACCACGTGGTCGCACCCGCCGAATGGAGCGACAAGGTGATGGGAAAGGACTGGGCTGACCTCGCCGGCCTGCCCTGGCTTGCGACGCCGCATCATTCGGCGCACCGGCGGCTGCTCGACGACGTCTTCCGGCCGATGGGAACGCTGCCGAAGCGGGTCGCCTTCACCGACCAGGAAGACGCCATGATCGACTTCGTCGAGTCCGGCATCTGCCTCTGCCTCGCCCGCAACTGCATGCTCGAACGTGCCGCGAGCAAGGGAAAATTCGTGATCGCCGACAAGCTGACCCTGACCTGCGAACTCAGCTTCGCCTGTCTGGCGGCGCGGCGCCATGAGCCGCTGATCTCGAACGCCTTCGCGGCGATGCGGGCGGTGTGGGATCTGAAGCCGCTCAATGCCGTGCCCGCGCCGGTCGTCCCGGCAAGTCCGCAAGAAAGCGCGATGCGGTAGTCCCGGGGCGTTCTGCAGCGAATCAGATCCTGTCGTTGCAGATCGATTTCAGTGCGAGCCATTCCTCCGATGTCAGCAACGGCGGCTTACTCGCCGGCTGGCGCGCAAAACTCCCAGGCACAACTCGATTCGCCGATCACGACGGGCTCCACCGTGCAGAGCGCCTTCTCGGCGTCATTGCGAGCGCAGCGACTTGTCCGCCGAAGCCTTGGCGAAGACGGAAGCAATCCACCTATCCCCGTGCCGAGAGATGGATTGCTTCTCTGCGCTCGCAATGACGAGGATAGTCTCGTGCGTTTCACGCCGTCTTTTCAAACAGTTCCCGGCCGATCAGCATGCGGCGGATTTCGCTGGTGCCGGCGCCGATCTCGTAGAGCTTGGCGTCGCGCAGCAGCCGCCCGGTCGGATAGTCGTTGATGTAGCCGTTGCCGCCCAGGAGCTGGATGGCGTCGAGCGCGCATTGGGTGGCCTTTTCGGCCGCGTAGAGAATGGCGCCGGCCGCGTCCTCGCGCGTGGTCTCGCCGCGGTCGCAGG
>JAFAGM010000118.1 GCA_023422775.1 Pseudomonadota bacterium | reverse complement strand
CGGCGTCCGTAACCGCATGCTGCAGACACCACGCCCGAAATCCGTCCGCGTCAAAGTTGAAACCACATAAGCCAGCATCAAAGATCGGAATCCGCCACCAATTCGTTTCATGCAACAACGCCGCTATTTGCAAGGACAACCAGACACATAGCGCTCACGGAAGCAGGCGCCACATTCCGCGATTACGCAGCCAGGACTTCAGCCGAATTGGATCTGGTGCGCGAAACGATCCTGCCCGCCGGTAAGCTTCGAGGTCGAATGCGCGTAGCCGCCCCATTGTCATTTGGTCCGACCTGTTTTGCTCCCATCCTCTCCCGGATGGCCAGCCAACACCCGCAGCTACAAATTGTTTCCTCCTATACGGATCGTTTCGCGGATCTCGTGGGGGAAGGTTTTGATTGTGCTATCCGGTTGGGGTATCTGTCGGACTCGAACCTTGTTGCAAGACGTATCGGACCGATCTTTGGCAAACTGGTTGCAAGTCCTGCCTATATCGAAGCTCACGGTGCGCCCGAGACACCGGACGAGATTGTGAAGCATCAGGTCGTAATGCGGAACGCGGAGAAGTGGCAATTCATGGATGGCGATGAGATCGTAACGGTGCGACCGTAGGGACGTTTCATAGCTGATAATGCAATGTCTCTCGTAGCGGCGGCTCTGGATGGAATAGGGATCACCATTCTGCCAGAGCCGCTGGTCGTGGATCATATTCGTTCGGGTGCGCTGGTGCCAGTCATGACGCGTCATCCGATTCCGCCGGCCGGTATCTTCGTCGTGAGGCCGCCCGGCCAGTATCCCTCTCGAAAAGTGCGAACCCTTACTGATGCTTATCGCACGATTTGGAACGCCGTCTGTTAGGGACGGGAAAGCGGCTGCCGATAAGGTATTTTAATGATCGTCACAGGGTAGTAACATTCCTCGCACTGAAGCTGTCAAAGCCGACTGAAACGAAGACGACAGAACCGCTCAAGCAGTCGCGTGGACGCTGGGCCGCGCCCCCGACTGATGTATTTCAAAGCGTGTAACTTTCGTTGACAGGGCGGTCATTGTGCTTGCGCGGATCGTGCGGAAAACGGCCCCGGCATTTTACTCCCGGAGCCACTCCCGCATTCACGACGGTTTGAGGGCCGTTCAATTGTCAAATGTGGTCAGGCGTTTTTCCAGCGCGCGCATATTGTCATAATCCATCAGCTTCATGATGTCCTCGATACCGACCAGCAGGTCCTCGCGGTTGACCGGGACACCCGTCTCCATGACCTCGCACATGACTACGAGCGCTTCCTGCATGGCATGGATGGCTGCGGCGGGTAGCATGCGCGGCAAGCTGATGCGGCGCACGCCGATTTCCTTCAGGCGCGGCAGGGGAATGAGCGGCGTGGTGGGACGCTGGCGGATTCCGAAGCCCATATTGACGCTCACTGGAATGCCGGCCGCATCGACAATGCGCTTGATGTCGTCCTCGGTGCGCACCGCATCGGGGAACAGCATGTCCGCGCCCGCTTCCGCATAGGCCTTTGCGCGCTTGACCGCGCCCTCGATGCCCTCGATGGCGAGCGCATCGGTGCGGGCGACGATGACGAAGGCGTCGTCGCGGCGGGCGAGACAGGCGGCCTCGATCTTCTTGACCATTTCGGCGGTGCTGACAACGTCCTTGCCGGGCATGTGGCCGCAGCGCTTGGGGCTAACCTGATCCTCGATATTGACGCCGGCGACACCGGCTTCCTCGAACATCCTGACCGTGTGGAACACATTGACCGGGTTGCCGTAGCCGTTGTCGACGTCGGCGGTCAGCGGGATCGAGACGGAACGGGCGAGGTTGCGGCAATGGTTGACGTTCTCGGTCAGGCCCATCACGCCGATATCGGCGATGCCGAGCAGCGCGTTGGACACTGCCGCGCCGCTGGTGCAGGCGGTCTTGAAGCCTGCCGCCTCGACGAGGCGGATGCTGTAGCCGTCGTAAACGCCGGGCGAGACGATGAATTCGCCCGACTCCAGAAGAGCCCGGAATTTCTTGGCGCCTGTGGTCATGCAGATGGTTCTCCGGATAGAAAGTTTCAGATGTCGGGCAGGCTCTCGCCGTCGAGATGGTCGAAAAGATTTCGAGCCGCGCGGCGGATGTGCGAGCGCATGAGGGATTCGGCCAGGTGCGGATCGCGCGCTTTCATGGCGCGCAGGATCTGCCAGTGTTCGTCGAACGCCTCTTCCTTGCGCTCGATGATCGCGCCGGAATGGCGGCGGTAGATGCGCAGCAGGTGATAGAGGTCGCCGCACAGGAGATTGATGATGCGGGCATTGCCGCAGGCGCGCACGATGCGCTCGTGAAAATCGAAGACGCCTTTTTCCCGCGGCGCGGAGGCGGAATAGGTGTGGCGGCTGCGCTCCAGTTCCGCGATCAGCGCGTCGATCTCGGCATCGCTCATGCGGCGCGCGTCGAGATTGCAGGCCATGCCTTCCAGTGCCATGCGCAGTTCGAACAATTCGCGCGCGGTGCTGGCGTCGAGCGTCACCACGCGCGCCTTGAGATAGGGTTCGCGCGTGATCATCTGGATGCCCTGAAGACGGCGCACGGCCTCACGCACCGGTCCCCGGCTGACGCCGAATTCCTGCGCCAGCGCCGCCTCGTTCACCACGCTGCCGGGCGCGAGCCGTCCCTGATAGATGGCGTCCAGAACGGCGTGATAGATTGTGTCGGCACGCGGCGTTCCCGTCTCTCCGGGCGCAATCTGCATTTCGTCGCTAAAGGCGGTCAAGTCGGCATTCCTCCAACATCGGTTTTGAACCCGATTGTCGCTGGTCTTTGCAAAGTGTCAACTTTTTGAGCATTGCCAAGGCTGAATGTCAACACGTTTTAATGTATATAGGCTTTTATAGCATACTTTGCGATTAAGTGTTGACATTTTGAAATCACTGACTCTAAATCCCCGCCGAGCCGGACAGCAAGTCCGGGCAGGGAACCGCATGACGATAGAACGGGAAATCGACTGGTCTGGAGGGCGCCTGTGCTTCGCCGATGTGGCGGACGCCGCTGCGGCGCACGGAACGGTGGTGGACCGGCTGCCCTATGCGACCCGCGTTCTCCTGGAAAATCTTTGCCGCAGCGCACTATGGGGCCGACCTTCCGCTTTACGTCGCCCGCGTCATCCTGCCGGACTCGAGCGGCCTGCCCGCCTTGCAGGACCTCGCAGCGCTCCGCGATGCGGTCGCCCGCGCGGGCGGTGACGCGACGGTGGTGGATGCGCTGGTGCCGGTCGATCTGATCGTCGACCATTCGCTTCAGGTGGATGTGTGGGGCACGGCTGATGCCGAGCGCCGCAATCTCGCCCGCGAACTGGAACGCAATGCCGAGCGCTACCGCTTTCTCAAATGGGCGCAGACAGCCTATCGGCGGCTGCGGGTCTATCCGCCCGGCACCGGCATCATCCATCAGGTCAATATCGAAAGCATCGCTTCGGTCGTCGCCTGCGCGGACCATCACGGCAAGCGCTGGGCCTTCCCGGATTTCGTCATCGGCGGAGATTCCCATACGCCGATGGTCAACGGGCTCGGCGTGCTGGGCTGGGGCGTGGGCGGCATCGACGCGGAAGCCGCGATGCTGGGGCAGGCCTATATCTTCCCCCGCCCGCAGGTCGTCGGCGTGCGTCTCACCGGCCGGATCGCACCGCCAGCCATGACCACCGATGCGGCGCTTCTGATCACCCAGCGTCTGCGCACCGAGGGTGTCGCGGGCTGCATGGTGGAATATTTCGGCCCCGCCGTGCCGCATCTCACCGTGGTCGAGCGCGCCACCATCGCCAATATGGCGCCGGAATATGGCGCGACCTGCGGCTTTTTCCCGGTCGATGAACAGACGCTCGCCTATCTGCGCCAGACCGGCCGCAGCGAAAGCCATGTCGGGCTGGTGGAAGCCTATTGCAAGGCCAATTATCTGTGGCGCGCCGATGCCGACGAGCGCCCGGCCTATGACCGCGTCATCGAGATCGACCTTTCGGTCGTCGCCCCGGCCATGGCCGGGCCGCGCCGTCCGCAGGACCGTCTGCCGCTGGCCGCCGTTGCGCCGGATTTCCGCGCACGGCTGGAAAAGCCCCTGTCCGAAGGCGGCTTCGGGGCGGGCATGGCGGCGGCGTCCGATGTCTTTCCGGGCCATGGCGGCATCGCGCTGGCCGCGATCACCTCCTGCACCAACACCTCTAACCCCGCCGTGATGCTCGCCGCCGGACTGGTCGCACGCCGCGCGGTGGAAAAGGGCTTGTCCGTTCCGTCATGGGTCAAGACTTCGATGGCCCCCGGCTCGCGCGTCGTCACGCGCTATCTGGAAAAGTCGGGCCTGCTGCCCTTCCTCGAAACGCTCGGCTTCAATGTGATCGGCTATGGCTGCACCACCTGCGGCGGCAAGTCCGGTCCGCTGCCGGCCGAAATAGCCGCCGCGATCGAACAGAGCGGACTGGTCGCTACCGCCGTCCTTTCGGGCAACCGCAATTTCGAAGGCCGCATCCACAAGCTGATCCGCGCCAATTATATCGGCGCGCCGCCGCTGGTCGTGCTCTACGCGCTGGCCGGGCGCATCGACATCGATTTCGACAGTGAGCCGGTCGGCCATGACAGCGACGGCGCACCGGTCTATCTGCGCGACCTCTGGCCGACGCAGGCCGAGATCGACGCGCTGCTGCCCTTCGCGCGCGATCCCGAACTGTTCGCCGCCGTCTATGACGGCAAGGCGGCGGGCGCGGGCGCCTGGGAGGAACTGGAGGCGCCGGAAGGCGTCACCTACCCGTGGGACCGGCAGTCGCATTATCTGGTCGAGCCGCCCTTCTTCGCCCGCACCGGCGGCGCGGACCCGGTCGCCGATCTGGCGCGCAGCCTCGGCCATGCGCGCGTGCTGGCCGCCTTCGGGGATTCGCTCACCACCGACCATATCTCGCCGAGCGGCGAGATTCCGCTCGACACGCCCGCCGGGCAATATCTTGCCGGTGCGGGCATCGCGCAAAAGGATTTCAATACCTATGTCGGCCGGCGCGGCAATTTCGAGGTCATGACCCGCGCCACCTTTGCCAATATCCGCATCAAGAACGCACTGATGCCGGAAGTGGAGGGTGGCCTCACGCGGCATTTCCCGGACGGCGAAGCGATGACCGTGTTCGACGCGGCCATGCGCTACCGGCAGGAGAACGTGGCGGCCATCGTGCTCGGTGGCAAGGAATACGGCACCGGATCGAGCCGCGACTGGGCGGCCAAGGGCACCGCGCTTCTCGGCGTGCGCGCCGTCATCGCCGAAAGCTTCGAGCGCATCCACCGCGCCAATCTGGTCGGCATGGGCGTGCTGCCGCTGGCCTTCCGGCCCGGCAAGGGCTGGCGTCAACTAGGCCTGACCGGCAGCGAGCGCTTCTCATTCGAGGGCATCGAGAAAGCGGTGCATAGCGGCGCGCCCGTGCGGGTGACGGCGGAAGGCGAACAGGGCGCGGTGGTGTTCGAGGCCGAGCCGCAGCTTCTCACCGAAGCCGAGCGCGCGCTTCTGGTCGCGGGCGGCATTCTGCGGCAGGTGCTTGACGATTTTTCGCCCGCGGGGCGTGGCAATAACGGGTTAAGACAATGACACTCGATCTGGTTCTCAAGAATGCGCAACTGGCCCTTCCGGGCGGAGGGCTGACGCCGGGTTCGGTCGGGATCAAGGATGGCCGCATCGCCGTCATCGCCGAAAAGGGCGAGGAGTTGACCGGGCGCGAGACGGTGGATTGTGGCGGCCTGTGGCTGATGCCGGGCGTGGTCGATCCGCATGTGCATTTCGATTTCGGCAATCCTGAAACCGATTTCGAGACGGAATCGCGCGCGGCGGCGCTGGGCGGCACCACCTCGATCCTGTCTTTCCACCGTTCGAAGGAATTGCGGGATTCGTTCCCGATCGTGAAGGAGCGGGCGGAACGGCAGAGCTGCATCGATTTCGGCCTGCATTTCGGCCTCACCAGCCAGTTGCATGTCGATACGCTGGACGAGGTCGCGCGCCGCTTCGGCGTCACTTCCTTCAAGCTTTATCTGATGTATAAGGGCGCGGCCGGTGCGGCCAAGGGCTTCACCGAGATCGACGACGCGCTGCTCTATACGGCGCTGAAGGCCACCGCCGCCATTCCCGGCGCGGTGATGGGCGTGCATTGCGAGAATGTCGAGGTGATCCCGGCGCTCCGCCCCGTGCTGAAGGCGGCCGGACGCAACGATCTCAAGGCATGGAACGAGCAGAGCCCCGGCTTTCTCGAAGCTGAAAACGTGTTCCGCGTCTGCTATTTCGCGGAACAGACGGGCACGCCGGTCAATATCGTGCATATGAGCAGCGGCGAGTCGCTCGAAATTGTGCGCTATCTGCGCCAGAAGCCGTCGCGCCGTGCCGGACCGCCGATCTATGTGGAAACCTGCCCGCATTATCTCGTCGTCGACGATGAATGGCCGGCGGGCATTCTCGCCAAGGTCAACCCGCCGGTACGCGGCAAGGCCGATATCGAGGCCCTGTGGGAAGGCGTGTTCGACGGCTCCGTCACCACCATCGGCTCCGACCATGTGGCGCGCAAGCGCGAGACCAAGGACAAGGACATCTGGGGCGCGAGCGCCGGCTTCCCCGGCTCCGGCCTGCTGCTGCCGCTGCTGCTGGATCAGGGCTATCACCGGCGCGGCCTGCCGCTCGACCGCGTCGTAGAACTGACCTCTGCCAATGCGGCGAAGATCTACAACATGCCGTCCAAGGGCGGCATCGCGGTCGGCAAGGACGCCGACCTGCTGGTGGTCGATCCCGATCTGGAGCGCGCGGTGGATCAGGCCGTCTCGGAGTCCTACTCCGACTATTCGCCCTATCAGGGCATGGTGCTGAAGGGCTGGCCGGTGCGCACGCTGGTGCGCGGCCGCACCGTGATGCTCGACGGCAGGATCACCGATGAAGCGCGCGCCGCACCCTGGGGCCGCTATCTCGACCGCCACGCCTGAACCCATCCAAACCGCAAGAGCAAGAACATGACCGAGAAGACGAGAATCTGGGACCGCTTCCTGACCGAGCGTGACAAGCAGGTCTACAAGGCCGCCGGCTACGGCAAGCGCGGCGGGTTCGGCACGCGCCCGGCGCTGTTCATCATCGATGTACAGTATAATTTCTGCGGCGACACGCCGGAGGACATCCTGGAAGGCCTCAAGCAGTACCGCACCCATTGCGGCCGCGAGGCATGGGCGGCGGTGGAGCACATCGTGCCGCTGCTGGAACTGGCGCGCGAGAAGAACCTGCCGGTCTTCTATACCGAAAGCGGCCGCCGTCCCGATCTGCTCGACAGCGGCGTACAGGTGGGCAAGAACCATCGCGGCGGCGAGAAGACCGTCATCGCCGGCACCCATGCCACCCGCACCGTGGAGCCGCTGGCGCCGCGCCCGCAGGACATGCTGATCTCCAAGCAGAAGCCGTCCTGCTTCTTCGGCACCACCTTCATGAGCCAGCTCAATTTCCTCGACGTGGACACGCTGATCCTCGTCGGCTGCACCACGTCGGGCTGCCTGCGCGCCACCGCCGTGGACGCCTATTCGTTCAATTTCAAGGTGGTGATCCCGGAGGAAACCGCCTTTGACCGGTTCGAGGCGAGCCACGCCATCAACCTGTTCGACCTCAACTGCAAATATGTCGACGTCATCCCGACGAACGAGGTCGCCGATTACCTGCGCGCGCTGCCCAAGCGCGGCTGAACCCCATACCGTCACCGGAAGAACAACGCCATGACCACGACTTTCACGCCCAAGGCGCCCGAAACCACCCTGCCGCAGACCAAGGCCGACGCCGAAGGCGTGCATCTCTACGGCATGTATATCGACGGTGAATTCACCGCCACCGACGCCCGCGACATGATCGATTCCGTCGATCCGGTCACGGGCGAGGTCTGGGCGCGCATCACGCGCGGCACGCCGGAAGACGTGGATCGCGCGGCGAAGGCCGCGCACCGCGCCTTCAACGAGGGCGAATGGCCGAAGATGAATCCGAGCCAGCGCGGCGCAATGCTGCGCCGCATCGGCGATCTCGTCACCGAGAATGCCGACTGGCTCGCCTATGTCGAGCAGCGCGACAACGGCAAGCTGATCGCCGAACTGTCCATGCAGATGCGCTACATGGCCAATTACTACTATTATTACGGCGGCCTGGCCGACAAGATCGAAGGCGCGGTCATCCCGACCGACAAGCCGGGCGTGCTCAACTACACCAAATACGAGCCGCTGGGCGTCGTCGCCTGCATCACGCCGTGGAATTCGCCGCTGCCGCTCGCCAGCATGAAGATCGCGCCTGCGCTCGCCTCCGGCAACACGGTCGTGCTTAAGCCGTCCGAATTCACCTCCACCTCGCTGATCGAGCTGATGAAAATCTTCGACAAGGCCGGCGTGCCGAAGGGCATCATTAATGTGGTGACCGGTTTTGGCGCCGAAGTGGGCGACGCGCTGGTCAGCCATCCGCATGTGGAACGCATCGCCTTTACCGGCGGTCCGATTGCCGGCCAGATCATCAACGAAAAAGCCGCCAAGCACATGAAGCGGGTGACGCTGGAACTCGGCGGCAAGTCGCCCAACATCATCTTCGAGGATGCCGACATGGACAATGCGCTGAAAGGCGCGATTGCCGGCATCTTCGCGGCCTCCGGCCAGACCTGCGTGGCCGGCTCGCGCCTTCTGGTGCAGGACAGCATCTACGACGCCTTCGTCGCTCGGCTGATCGAGACGGTGAAACAGGCGAAATTCGGCCATCCGGGCGAGCCGGATTCACAGATCGCGCCGATCTCGACCAAGCCGCAGTTCGAGAAGGTGAAGTCCTATGTGGAGGTCGCGCTGGCCGACGGCGCGAAGCTGGCGCTCGGCGGCAAGCCGGCAAATGTTCCGGGTTGCCCGAACGGGCTGTTCTTCGAACCGACCGTCTTCGTCGACGTCGAGAACGACATGCGCATCGCGCAGGAAGAGGTCTTCGGCCCGATCCTCTCCATCATCCGCTTCAAGGATGAGGACGATGCGGTTCGCATCGCAAACGATATCGAATTCGGCCTTGCCGCCGGCATCTGGACCCAATCCATCGGACGCGCCATCAACATGTCGAACCGCGTGCGCGCGGGCACGATCTGGATCAACAATTACCGCTCCACCAGCGTTACCTCGCCCTTCGGCGGCTTCAAGATGAGCGGCGTCGGGCGCGAATGCGGCATCGCCGGCATGAAGGAATATATGGAATTGAAAAGTGTCTGGATTTCCACCGAAACCAACATTCCCAATCCGTTCGTCCGTCGCTGATCAGGCTTGAAAGGGTCAATGATGTTGGATCGTGATGTCATCGTGGCGGGCGCTGGGCCGGTAGGTCTGGTGGCGGCGCTCGTCCTGGCCGAAGCCGGCCTGCGTGTGACCGTCTTTGAGAAGCGCGCCGAACTCAACCGCGTCTCGAAGGCTTCGACCTTCCATGCGCCGACGCTCGATATTCTCGACCGCGTCGGCGTCTATGAGGCGTTCAACCGTCAGGCGCTGCATATCGACCGGCTGCAATACCGCACCGTCGAGGGCGGCGTGCTGGGCGAATTGACCTTCGGGCTTCTGGAAGGAGTGACGCCGTTTCCCTTCCGCAAGCATCTGGAACAGTCGCTGCTGACGCCAATCCTTCTCGAAAAGCTGCAAGGCTTCGCCAATGTCGATTTCCGCTTCAACGCCGAATTTCTCGGCGTCGAGGACCGGGGTGACGGCGTCGCCGTGACCGTGGGCGGCGAGGGCGGCCGCGAAACCGTCACCGCGCGCTTCCTTCTGGGCGCCGATGGCGCGCACAGCGCGGTGCGGCAGGCGGCGGGTATCGCTTTCGATGGTTCGGCCTATCCGGGCTTCCAGCTTCGCATCCGCACCGACGACACCATCCGCGACGTGGTCAAGGATATCGGTCCGGTCACCTATCTGGTCGGCAAGACCCATTCGGTCAGCTTCCTGCACATGCCCGACAACTGGCGCGTGATCCTGCGCGTGCCGGAGGGCATTTCGGAAGAAACCGCGCTTACCGACGCCTGGGCGTTGGAGCGCCTGCGAGCGCTGATCCCGGATTTCACCATGCCGAACGTGGTGGACAAGGATTGCTATGCGGCGCGCAAATGCCTCGCCTCGGCGGGCTTTGCCGGCAATGTCTTCCTCGCCGGCGATGCGCTGCATCTGACCAATACGCGCGGCGGCATGAACATGAATTGCGGTATCCATGACGGTTTCGTCATAGCCAATGCCATGGTCGAGGGCGTGCGTACCGGCGAGCGAGCGCCACTCGACGCCGCCATCACCGAGCGCCACCGCGTCAGCCGCGACATGCTTCTGCCACGTACCGACACGATGGTCTCGCAGGAAAAGGCCTGGATCGCCAAGGTCGAAGGCCTGCTTTCCGACAAGGACAAGGCCCGCGCCTATCTGGCGCAGACCGCCATGCTCGACATGGTCGAGCTTCCAGCCCGCGCCTGATTTTTGAGGAAACCGTTTCGATGACCACCGCTCTTCCCACGCTTCCCGCACCCAAATTCCGCTTCGGCGGTCTGGTACCTCCGGCCAATCCGACCGTGGAGATCGAATATCCGGTGCTGCTGCCCGCCGATGTGGCGCTGCACACCATGCGGCTGCCGGTGCTGCCGGGCGATCTCGACGACCGCAATCGCGGCTATGTCGAGAGCTTCCCGCAGATGATCAAGGGCTTCGGCTCGCTGAAGCTCGACGCCATCGCCATCGCGCTGACCGGTTCGCAATATCGCCTGTCGCCCAAGGGCGACCGCGAATTGTGCGACCGCCTGTCGGATCAGGCCGGCATTCCGGTGGAAACCGGCACCATCGCCATCGACAAGGCGCTGAAGGCGCTCGGCATCGACACGGTGAGCCTGATGTCGCCCTATCCCAATTACCAGACCGAGCTTGCGGTGCGTTACTGGACCGACGCCGGCTATCGGGTGCACAGCGTCAGCCAGTTCGAGGACAAGCTGGTCGCCTATCACGTCACGCCGGAAGAGATCGGCAATGCCCTGAAGCGTATGGATGCCGCGCCGGACGGCGCGATTATCCTCAGTGGCACCGGCATGCGCACCATCGACATGCTGGCCGCCACCGCCCGCGAAATCGCGGTTCCGGTGCTGGCCTCCAATATCTGCAGCGTCTGGAGCCTGACGGCGCAGTGGGGCGAGGCATCGCCCTGGATGCGCGTCGTGACGCCCGCAGGCCTATTGAAATGAAACAATATCAACCCAAAGAAGCCAAAAAGGGGAACACCACCATGAAACGCATATTGAGCGCACTCGCCC
>JAFAGM010000110.1 GCA_023422775.1 Pseudomonadota bacterium | reverse complement strand
GCGACAGACGTCATACTAGATATCAAGCGACTTCTCCTATCCCCTGGGAACACATCAATCTTACCGGAGAATATCGTTGGCCAAAGCCTTAGCGTAGGATTTCGCCCTCTCCCGCAAACGACCCCATGTGGGCGGTAAAATCAGCTATGTCCGTATTCCCTCACCTGAAGACTTCTGGTGATGAAAATGGCATCCCCACCCGGAAACTGGAAAACCCGCTATAAAGCCAGTGATCTTGCAGACCATCAAAGATTAGAAATGACCTGCAAGAAATGTAACCGCCTTGTTTATATCAATAAGGCAATGATCAGCTCAATTCGAGGACACGAGCAATTATATTTGGACGAAGTTGAACGACGCGCACGCTGCAAAGCTCAAAATTGCCGTGGCACCATGCGCATGGCAATGGTGCGTCTTGATGAACTCAGCGGTTTTATTGGCGGGATTGCTTGATCTCCCGCCAAGATTTTAAGATCGCAATAAACTGGCTGACTGGCGCAATAATGGTATAGCAATAAGATAAAGGCTTGCTGCGACGAGCCAAACCCAACCATCCCACTGCCCCGCGGTTAAGCCATAAAGCGTCGTAAATCCGACCGGCCCGATAATCGAGGTTATATTCGTCAACCCCGTTAAAGTTCCCTGTAAAGCACCTTGTTTTTCATCGCAAACAAGACCTGAAATAATGGCCTGCAAAGCAGGCATACCAATGCCGCCTGTGGCCAGCATAAAAATTGCCGGCAGAACCATCCAGCTTTGCGTGATAAAAGCCAGCAATAAAAACCCGCACATATCAGCGCCCATTCCAAGCAGCAACACACCGCGGTCACCCAGTCGCTTTGAAAGAGTGCCGGTTAAAACAGCTTGTACGAATGTATGTGCTGCACCAAAAACGGCCAGCGACACACCTGCTGTGCCAATATCCCAATTCAAGCGCTGTTCGCCATAAATCACCCACAAAGCGGCGGGCGCCTGCCCAATCAGCTGCATAAGAAAAAACAACGCAAAAAAGCTGGCAAGTCCCTGAACTGCAAAATTGAAGCGAAAGCCTTCAAACAAATTGATTTTGGCTGGCTGTCCTTCAGGCGGTTGTGACGGCGTTTTGGGCAACAAGAAAGCCACCAAACAAAAGGCAATTGCATTGAGAAGAGCCCCTGCCACAAAGGGCGCATGCACAGATATATCACCAAGAACACCGCCAATAGCAGGCCCTGCAATCATACCTGCACCAAAACACGCCCCCATAAAACCAAACCAACGCGCACGTTCTTCCTGTTTAGTTGTATCAGCGATAATTGATGCCGCGATTGCACCAGTTGCTCCGGTAACACCTGAGATAATCCGGCCGATATAAAGCACCCATAAAACAGGCGCTGCCGCCATTATGCTATAATCAATCGTGGCACCTAAAAATGAAACCAGCAAAATAATCCGCCGTCCATAGCGGTCAGATAACCGCCCTAAAACGGGCGCGCAAAAGACCTGCATAAACGCATAAAGCGATAAAAAAACACCATAGTGAAATGCTGTTTGCTCTGCCGGTACAAATTCATTTAATAAAGCCGGAACCACCGGCATGATTAATCCCAAACCAATCGCATCAAGCGCGACAACAATGAGTGCGGTTATAAGTGATTTTGACATAGATGTGACTTTTATTTATCATTGATAAGTTGGCGATAATAAACTTTATCAACGATAAATTGTCAAGAGGTAATGCAATAAAATGACCAAATTGGATCGTGAGACCGTTATTCAGGCTGCACTTGAACTTCTCAACGAAGTCGGTGTTGACAATTTAACAACGCGAAAATTGGCCGAGCGCCTGAAGGTGCAGCAACCTGCTCTTTATTGGCATTTTCGCAATAAGCGCGCCCTGCTTGATGCCTTATCTGAAGCCATGTTAGAAAAAAATCACACCCGCACCGTGCCTCAGACAGGAGAAGACTGGCGTGTCTTTTTAAAAGAAAATGCACTCAGCTTTCGTAGCGCACTGCTTTCTTATCGTGATGGCGCACGCATTCATGCGGGCACACGCCCAACCAGTGCGCAATATGAGCGCGTGGAAAAACAGATCAGATTTTTATGTGAGAGCGGATTTGAACAGCCCGATGCCGTACGGGCATTAGTGATTGTCAGTCATTATACGACGGGCTCTGTCAGTGAGCAGCAAGCAGCCCTCGAAGATAGTTCTGAACGCAAACAAGCCTCAAAAGAAGCCCCTGCACAGCCATCACAGTTTCTATCTCATGCCTTTGATACATTCGATGCGGAAGGTGCCGATTTTGCCTTTGAATATGGATTGGATGCTTTAATTTCCGGTCTGGAAATGAAGAAAGCCACAAAATAACTTAGCAGATGCAACATAAAAAAGCCCCGCAAAGCGAGGCTTTTAAAATGATTAACTTGTCCCGTCCTGAAATAAGTTTACACCTTAAGAGACTTATTTTATGGAACATAAACGAGAACAACGAGTTAAACGTACACAACGTGACTATAGCTTTGCCTTTAAAATGATGGTGGTACATGAAGTAGAAAAAGGGCAAATTACTTATAAGCAAGCTC
>JAFAGM010000043.1 GCA_023422775.1 Pseudomonadota bacterium | reverse complement strand
CCGCGGCGAAACGGCGAAGACTTTTGGCTGCATCACCAGGCGGCACCGGCCGATGCCGTCCTTGTCGCGGAACGGCTCGATCGCGATGATCTTTTCTCGGGCGGCAATTTCACCCTTGATCACCCAGTAGAGTGATCCGCCGGCGAGCAGCTCGCCATCGCGCTTCGGCGTCATCCGCGTGACGTGGACGTGGCGAAGCGGCAGACCCTTTTTCTTCGCGGTCGCCATCCGTTCGGCAACCCAGCCCTTGAGTTCCTTGACCGACTCGCAGCCGACGGCAAGCTTGATGAGATGAAGCGGCATGATCCCGCCGATGTAGCGGCCCACGCACGCTTTGAAAAGATCACTCGTTGTTATCAGCTGTGGGCGCCGCAGCGGTCGGCGCGAGCTGAACCGGCGCCCGTTTCGCAGGTGGCGGCGGTGGCTTCCTGGCGGCGGCCGGCGCAGCCTGTGCCGCCGCTGCGGCCGGGGCGTGACGCGGTGTGGCCGTCGCGGCGGGCGGCGGCTTCGGCGCGGCGCCGATCGGCGGTTCCGGAGTCATGATGCTGACCGCCGGGGTCGAGGCCGAACTCGGGAACTCGGCGTTGGTCGGTTTGCCCGTCGGCATCGACGGCGGCAGCCCGGCGAGAAGCCCCGAGGCAGCTTGCGGCGGCGCGTTCCAGGACGACGCATAGCGCATGACCAGGTTTTCATAGACGCGCTCGTCCATGTTGGCCGCAATCTGGTTTTTGTTGGTCAGCGAGCGGAACAGCGGGCATGCCTGTGGTGTGCAGCGGTCGCGCGTCGTCAGCACGTAGGCCATCAATCCATAGCGGTCGCGCTCGACGGCGCGGCGCAGCGCCATCAGGTCGGACCCGGCCCCCTTGTTCGCGGTAGCGACATCGCCAAGCGAAATCAGCAGCGTGATCTGGTTGGCCGCGTAGGCCACCGCCGCGGCGGCCGACTCGGCGGAGCCGAACAGCGCCTTCTCGCAGGCGTTCAGGACAGCGTCACCTGCGAGGTCGTCGATACAGGAAAGCTGCGGCAATGCCGCACTGGCCGGCGGAACATAGCGGGCCTCGGTAGGCGCCGCGGTCCGGCTGCCCGCGCTGAAGCCCTGGACGATCATCGTCCCGGCGACAGCGACCGAGAGCAATGTGAGCACCGCCAGCATTCCGTTGGCCACGGACCTGTCGGCGCGAAGCACCATGACCAGAACGACGATCCCGAAGAACGCCGCCGCAGCCAGCGTCAGCCACATCGGAAAGTTCGGTGAACGCCAGATCTGATCCAGCGTAGCAGGCAAGGCCCAGTTCATGCGCGGTGTCCCTCAACGCAGCATAAGACGCGATCGGCGCAAGACGAATGCGTTTTTACGGCATCGCCTTGCGGCAGAAGGTCCCTTGAACGGGGCCATTTGACGGCGTTCGAAATGGAACCACGTCGCAGGCCTGCTTGCGCACAAGTGTTTCAGGTAACCGCGAGCTGGCTTTCCTTGGCGACCCGTTCGAACGCTTCGGTCGAACTCTTGATCCGGTACTGGCAATCGTCGCCATCGGTAGGGAGCAGCCGGATCACCTCGTAAGTGCCGCTCGCGGCCGGACGGGCAACATTGCTGGCAGTAAAATAGACAGTCTCTCCAACGGAGTACTTATGCTTCAACGCCCTCTCCATCACGCAAGAACACCGGCCGTGCTCACGGTCCCGCCAGCTTTCGGCCTATTTGAAAACCCCGCGACAACCTAGCACACCGGCCGGCCCAAAAGCCAGCAGCATCGAGGCATGGCAAACACGCGAATTCTGCATATTTTTCAGGGTGATAAACCGGCGCTTTGGCGGTTCCCGAAAATCCGCGCGGCGGTATTCCAACGCCTTTTCCCGGCAGCCTGTCGCAGCCCGGCGCCGGTCGGGAACCCGCCTGCCCGGCGCACCCGATCGCCGGCCGCCTAAACCGTTTCGAACCGTTCGATGACGAGTGTCTCGGCAAGGCCGCCGCGGGTCCATTCCTGGAACGCGGGCAGCGACATCATCGCATCGAAATAGTGCCGCGCCTCGTCTGATACCTCGATCGCATAGGTACGAAAACGATGCACCACCGGCGCAAACATCGCATCCGCGCCGCCGAAGGCGCCGAACAGGAACGGCCCCTCCTTGCCGTAACGGCGATGGCAATCCGCCCAGATCTCCTGAATGCGCGTCACATTGGCGCGCGCGTCATCAGACAGTTCGACCGCGCCAATGCCCCGATGCAAATTCATGCCGCACTCGTTGCGCAGGGGCATGAAGCCGGAATGCATCTCGGCTGAAATCGAGCGCGCGTGCGCACGGCGCGCCGCGTCGTCCGGCCACAGCCGGCTTTGCGGGAATTTCTCGGCGAGATATTCGATGATCGCAAGCGAATCCCACACCGTGACATCGCCATCGATCAGCGCCGGCACCTTGCCGGCGCGCGAGAAGCTCAGGATCCGCTCCTTGTCGGCCTTGTTGTCGGTGTAGAGCGGAATGAACACCTCTTCGAAAGAGATGTCGTTGGCGCGCAGCGCCAGCCACGGCCGCATCGACCATGACGAATAGTTCTTGTTGCCGATGACCAATTTCAACATATGCGGAAATATCCGGTTGGATCGTGATCTTGCCATAGTGCGCCGCAGGCATTCAACACTAGCATGACCGGGCATTCGTCTCCGCCGTCGCCCGGCGGCGGTATAAAGAGCTCTGATCGATCAGGACGCGTTGAAATCCTGCGGCGTGAAACTGAGATCGAGCACCTTCCATTCACCGTAGCGGTCCACCGGCAGCATGGCATAGGGCTGGCACGCCGCGAGCGCCTGGACCGCTCCCTGCATCAATAGCGGCCCCTTCCTGGACGCGCTAGCTTCGATCAGGACGGGTTGGGCGGCGAGCCGGCCTTCCGGTGTCATCAGCACGCGCAGCTTGACCTTCACGTCGTCGGTCGCGGTCAGCGACGTCGGCAGTTTCGAGCAGGTCCTGAGGTGGCGCCGGAATTCCGCAACCAGATTGCTGGCGATATCGGCCGACTCCGTCGCCGGTGCGTCAAAATTGTCGTCGGCCTTGTCGGGGCCCTGCGGCATTGTTGGCGACAGGTCCGGCGGCAAGCCCAGCAGCACCTGGTATTTGATCGACAGGTCGGGCGCGGGCTGTTTGTAGCCAGGCGACGCTGCAGAGGGATCGGGCTGGGCCACCGCCAGCGGCTGCGGCGCGGCTGGAGTGGCCAGGGCAGCCTGCTGCAGTGGCGCGTCGGTGGGAGACTGTGCGGGCGGCAGAGGCGCACTCGCTGCAGCAGGCTTCTCGGTCTGCGGGACATCCGGCTGCGGCGTTGGCGCAGGTTCCGGCTTATTGTCGGCGAGCGGTTGCTCGGAGGGCTCCTGCTTTTCCGCCAGATCCTGCTTTTCGGCCAGATCTTGCTTTTCGGCCAGATCTTGCACCGTGACGATTTCGACCGGTATCTCCTCGGCGGTCACCGAACCGAACGGCTGCACGTCGGAAAACAGCACCAGCAGCGCCAGCAACGACAGATGCACAATCGCCGAGGCGGCGATTTCCGAAGGTATGATCCGCCGCAGGTCCATCGTGCCAGGAGGTGCTTATTGTCTCTCCTGCCAGCATAGCTTCGAGCGCGACAGTTCCTCAATCCTATTTCGGCGCCAACCCGAAATCCGTCAGCCGGCCGCCCGCGCTTCCCATGGCGGAAATCTCATGCATGTCCTCATCCGACAGTTCGAAGTCGAAAATCTCGATGTTCTCGGAAAGCCGCTCGAGCTTCGAGGTGCGCGGAATCGCCGCGACACCTTGCTGCACCAGCCAGCGCAAGCAGACTTGCGCGGCCGACTTGCGATAGCGGTCGCCGATCCGCAGCAGCGCGCGATCGTTCCTGACGCGGCCCTTGGCAATCGGGCTGTAGGCCACCAGCGCCATGCCGTGGCGCGCGCAGGCCTCGCTGACCCTGCTCTGATCCAGATAGGGATGGTACTCGACCTGATCGCACACCAGCGGCTCCGGGCAAGCGGCCACCGCCTCCTCGATCAGGGCGACGGTGAAATTCGACACCCCGATATGGCGGGCGAGCCCCTGCTGCTTGACCCGCGCCAGCGCGCCAAGCGTTTCCACCAGCGGCACTTGTGGATTTGGCCAGTGCAGCAGCAGAAGGTCGACCTCGGTCATGCGGAGCCGCACCAGGCACTCCCTGGCCGAACGCTCCAGATCGTGGGGCGAGAAATGCGAGGGCCAGATTTTTGTGGTGATGAAGACCTGGTCGCGCTTCACGCCTGAAGCGCGCAGGCCCTCGCCAACCTCGCGCTCGTTGTCATACATCTGGGCGGTGTCGATGTGGCGGTAGCCGAGCCGCAGCGCCTGCTCGACGATGCGCGCGCAGGTGCGTCCGCGCAATTCCCAGGTGCCGAGCCCGATCGCCGGGATTTTTGCGCCGTTGGCCTCGATGACGTTCATCAGGATTGTCCCCGGATCGAGCCGCCATTATGGCCCGCGGGAACCGCCGTGCCAACTCAACCGGGCTCGGATTCTGTGGCGAGCGCGGCGAAAACAGTTTCGGGCGAATGCGCGATCACCGCCAGCAACGCGCGCGCCGGGCCGCGCGGGGCGCGCTTGCCCTGCTCCCAGTTGCGGATGGTCTCGACGGGGACGCCGAGCCTTGCCGCGAATTCCATCTGCGTCAGTTGCGCGCGGCGGCGAAGGTCGCGTACGGCCGGCAGCGCAGTGCTCTCGCAGGTCGCTTCAGTGGGCATTGCCGGGGAGATCGAACGTGCGGGCATCGCCGGCGCGAGCGGAAACTCCTGCCCGTCCCGCAGCTCGACGATCCGTCCGTCCGCTTTCAGCCGCAAGCGCTGCATGTCGACCTCGTGAGGCCTGCATCATCGATCAAGCGCGTTAAGGTTCGATTAACGATAAAAAGAAGGCTATTTCAGCCCGAACCACAGCGTGGCGATGCCGAGGAACGAGAAGAAGCCGACAACGTCGGTGATGGTCGTGACGAAGGTGCCGGATGCGACCGCGGGGTCTGCCCGCACCCGGTTCAGCACCATCGGGATCAGGATGCCGCCGAGCGCGCCCGCAATCAGGTTGCAGATCATGGCAAGCCCGATCACGAAGCCGAGGCCCGGGATCTTGAACCAGGCCACGGCGGCGACGCCTGTGATGACGGCGAAGGCGAGACCGTTGACGAGGCCGACCATCGCCTCGCGCATGACGACGCGGTACGCATTGTTGGAGCCGAGTTCGCGGGTTGCGAGCGCCCGTACCGCTACCGTCATGGTCTGGGTCGCGGCATTGCCGCCCTGGCTCGCCACGATCGGCGCCAGCACGGCGAGCGCCACCATCTTTTCGAGCTGGCCCTCGAACAGGCCGAGCACCGAGGACGCCAGAAACGCGGTCGCCAGATTGACCAGCAGCCAGTTGAAGCGGGCGCGCGCGATGGTCCAGACGTTGTCGGAGAGTTCTTCGTCGCTGGTGACGCCGCCGAGCGCCCTCAGGTCCTCGTCCGCCTCTTCCTCGATGACGTCGACGACGTCGTCGATGGTGATGACGCCGACCAGCCGGTTGGTGGTGTCGACGACAGGGGCTGCGACCAGATTGTACTTGCCGAACATCCGCGCGACTTCCGCGAGGTCGTCGAGCACCGGCACCCGGCGGCGGTCTTCCTCGATCAGTTCGGAGAGCGGCACAGGCCGGCGGGAGCGCAACAGCGTGTCGAGCGACACCGCGCCCTGCCAGTGCTGCTCGGCATCGACCGCGTATATCTCGTAGAAGCGGTCGGGCAGGTCGGGGGTGTCGCGCATGTAGTCGATCGCCTGGCCAACGGTCCAGTCGGGCGGCACGGCGATGAACTCCGACTGCATGCGGCGGCCTGCGGAATTCTCCGGATAAAGCAGGCCGCGTTCCAGCGGCGCGCGCTCGGCCGGCGGCAGCTTGTCGAGGATCTCTTCCTTGTCCTCCGCGTCGAGGCCTTCGAGCAGTTCGACCGCGTCGTCGGACTCCAGTTCGCGCACGCCTTCGGCGACCGTCTCGGGTTCGAGCTCCTCGAGGATTTCCTCGCGGACGGCATCGTCGACCTCGTTCAGCGCCGAAAAGTCGAAATCAGTGCCGGTCAGTTCGACAAGCTTGACGCGGTCTTCCGCTTCGAGGGCGGCGATCAAATCGCCGAGATCGGCCTCGTGAAGTTCTGCCACCACTTCGCACAGCAACGGCCGGTCGGCCACGGCGATGGCGCGGGCAACTTCCTCGACGAATTCGTGCCGGAGTTGTCCTTCTTCATCGCGCATCGGCTGGTCGAGCGCGGAGCCTTCAGAAGTGCCTTGCGCACGTCGCGCTCCGTCGGCTTGGGCAACGTCGATATCCTCGGCCATGCCGCGCCTCGCCGGTTTGACAGAATGAGAGAACTCGTCTGAGCTATCCGAGCACGCATTACCCAATGGGCAACACGCAGCGCAATGCCAAATATGTCGAACCGCGAATGACCGGAAAGTTCATCGCCGCGCTGTGCTCGGCAGTCACGGCATCGATCGTCTTTGTGGCGGCGGCAGAGGCCGCCGAATGCGCCCGCAAGGATGCGCTCGGCACCTCACGCGTTCTCACCGTCGATCCCGCTGCCTTCCCGCGGGTGGGCCTGAAGAGTTTTCCGCAGACGCTGCCCCTTGCGGACCACGAAGTGGTCCTCACTTTCGACGACGGACCATGGCCGGGCACGACGCCGCGCGTGCTGGCGGCGCTGGCGAACGAATGCGTGCGCGCCACCTTCTTCCTGATCGGAAAGCCCGCCTCCGAACGCCCCGATCTGGTGCGAGCGTTGGCCGCACAGGGGCATACCATCGGGCATCACACCTGGAGCCATCGCAATCTGAAATACATCAAGCCGGACGCGGCAGCCGCGGAGATCGACAGGGGCATCGCCGCCGTCGAGACGGCGCTTCACGGCAAGGCCACGACCACCCCGAGCACGCCGTTTTTTCGATATCCGTTTTTTGCCATGTCGCCGGGGACGCTGGAGAACCTGCAGCGCCGCGGCATCACCGTATTCGGCGCCGACCTCTGGGCCAGCGACTGGCTGCCGATGACGCCGGACCAGCAACTGAAGCTGCTCACCGAAAGGCTGCAAGCCGCCCGCAAGGGCATCATCCTGCTGCACGATCCCAAGACGCAGACCGCGGCCATGCTGCCGGCCCTTCTGCGCTGGCTCCGCGACAACCGCTACCGCGTGGTCCATATCGTTCCCGCCGATGCCAAAACCGTGACCGGCAAGGCACATTAAAGCCAAAATCGGCATGGAATTCATGGCATTAAAACACGATTCCCGATGTCTCGTGTAAGCATGGCGTTCTCAGACGGCGTTTCGAGCAGAGTGGTTCGCGTCAAAATAGTAATTGGACCCTGGTTCTGATTAATCAGACCCGGGGTCAGGGAATGAAGCCGGGGTTGCATGATCGCAAGCGTATTTGGGGAGTTTCGGCTGCGGTCTGCCGCCGCTGTGGGTGTGGCCATGCTGGCCTGCGTCGCCGCACAGACCGCTTGGGCCGCAAACTGCCCCGGCCATCCCGACGCCATCGGCACGTCGCGCACGATTGTGGTCGATCCGCGTCAGTATCCCATCATCGGCACCATGCAATATGGCAAGACGCTGCCGCTCGAAGACCATGAGGTGGTGCTGACCTTCGACGACGGGCCGCTGCCGAAATACAGCAACCAGATCCTCGACATTCTCGCCGCCCACTGCGCCAAAGCAACTTTCTTCCTGGTGGGAAGTCAGGCCAATGGCAATCCCGAGGGTGTGCGCAAGGTGCGTGATGCCGGACATACCGTAGCCACCCACACCCAGAACCATCCAACCGGCATGGACCGCATGCCGCTCGAACGCTCCCTGAAGGAAATCGAACAGGGCATCGCGTCGGTGACCGCGGCGCTGGCCGACGGCACCCGGCCCGCGCCGTTCGTGCGCATTCCCGGCCTGCGCAGCAACGACGGGATCGAGGCATTCGCCAGAGCCAGGGGACTACAGGTCTGGAGCGCGGATTTTCCCGCCGACGACTGGCGCCACGTCTCCGCCGAGCGCGTCTATGAACTCGCGATCAAGCGCATTGAGGCCAAGAGAAAAGGCATCCTGCTGCTGCACGATATCCAGCCGCGCACGGTCGCCGCGCTGCCGAGAATCCTGCACGAATTGAAAGTGCGCGGCTATCGCATCGTTCACGTGGTGCCCGCAGCGCCGGGACGGCCGGCGACGCCGACCGTGCCGCAGCAATGGCAGTTGCATCCGGCGACGGAGATGGTGGCCGTCTCGTACTGGCCGAAGATTCCGAGGTTCGCATTTGCCGGCGCCACAGCACTCCCCGCCCCGGCGCTGTCCAGCTTCGACTGGCGCAACATCGATCTCGGCGCACGCACGCAGCGGCGCGCGCGCGGTGTTCCGTTGCCGCGCGCCACGCCGTGGCCGAGACAAATGCCACCGACGCAGCAACAGGCGCTTGCCGCGCTGCCGGTTCCGGCCGCGAGCATCTTCAGGGTGCCGGAATCACCCCGCGTGACGATGCTGGCCAGAGGACCAGGCGCGCAAGCACCGCGCGCTACCGAGGTCTCCGCCAAGCTCGCCGGCAAGAAGAACGGCCGATCCGTTCACGTTGCGGGTTTGAAGAAGCGCTGACGCCCCCGATGAGGCTCAGTTCGTCACGATCTTGACGATGCAGAGCAGGATGACGAGGGCGAGGAACAGCAGGTCGATATAGGACTTCATCTCGCCGGCGTAGCGGAGCGCGGTGACATCGCCGACGATCTGCTTGCGCGCGGTTGCCGAGTTCGGCCCCTCTGCAGCCGCCGTCGCCAGGCGCCGCGCCTCACCCTCCAGCCGCTCGATGCGCTGGAAGAAGTGAAACGACCGCAGGGCGGATGCGGCGTGCATGCCGGCATAGACCAGCACGAGAACCGCAACCACCACGCGATGCTGGTATTTGTCCAGGAAGTTCAGAGCGAGATAGACCAGCGCCAGGAACACGAAGTTGGAGAGGAACCGGTAGGCGTAGCTCAGGAACAACATTGATCTGCTCCAGGTGGTCTTTGAGAGTGCCGAACTGCGGCGGGCGGACCGGAATCACCGGCCGGCGGCTCCCCCCAGATTACGCGAACGCTGCTAAAGCAAGGTATCAACCAGCACCCTGCCTCCAAGGAATCACGCGCCGTGGCATTGCGGACACGCGTACTTCCGGTTGAGCTAGCTGGATTGATCTATCTGCGTGATTTGTGGTGCGCTCGGAGGACGATCGCATTTGCTGCGATTTCAAGGGCTTGTTCGAACACACCATCCAATAAGGTGCTTATCACACCCAAAAGTGCCTTCCGCAAGCACCCACAGTACCACCCGGCGGTCTCAAGGCCAGTGTCCGACGCAAAACCACATTGACTGATTATGCCAGAATTGGCATAATCAGTCATGAAGGAAGTGAGATGGCACGGCAGCAGCCGGTCTGATGTCGAAGCCTTTCCGCACGTCGCGAAGCTGGATATCAGTTGTTTCAGGTTCAGATCGGCGAAAACCCTCTGACTGGAACCCATGCCATCGGTCGGCCCCGGCGTTCGCGAGATCAGGATACGTCCGGCGCTTACCGGATCATCTACCTGACAACGATCGGCGACGTAGTTCACGTGCTGCATGCGTTCCAGAAGAAAACACAGGCAACGGCCAAGCGGGACATCGACCTCGCCAAAGCACGACTTAGACAGATCAGGTGACGACAATGGCAAGATCAGTATTCCACGACCTCTTCTCCGAGGAAGAAGCTGCAGAACTTGAGATGCGGGCCAAATTACTTTCCGGCATCAACAAATGGCTGAGCAAGTCCGAATTGACGCAGACCGAGGCGGCGGAGCAACTCGGCGTCACTCAGGCTCGGATATCGGAGATCAAGAACGGAAAGATCAACCGGTTCAGCCTGAGCATGCTAGTCCGGCTTGCGCAACGCGCTGGGTTGCGCCCCGGGATCAAGTTACAGAAGGCGGCGTGACAGGCCAAAGTCGAACGTCAGCGCCCCATCGAGGCGGCCTTCTATGATGAGAACCCAACGTATCAGTTCGCGAAGTGCTCTCCAAGCAACTTGCGAAGAAATAATTATTGTACTTCAAAGAATTAGAAGCTTGGTGCGCTCGGAGGGACTCGAACCCCCACGATGTTACTCACTGCCACCTCAAGGCAGCGCGTCTACCAATTCCGCCACGAGCGCTTGGGATACCGGCTGGATGGATGCCGTCCGCCGGATCAACGGCGCCGATGTAACAAATCGGGGATGGAGGGACAAGGCGGTTTTGCGACTGAATAACTACCTGACATCAGGCGATTTCGGCAGCATTTGCTTGACTTCGACCGCGATACGGTTGCGATCGACCAGCACGACGCCGGAAGCCACCGGCAGGTTGTTGGCGAGGATCTTGACCTCGTCAGCCTCCGTGGCGTCCAGTTCGATAATGGCGCCGCGGGAAAGCCGCATCACCTGGTGAATGGGCATGGTCGAGGTGCCGAGCACCACCATGAGATCGACGCTGACTTTATCGAGGGTCGCCACTTCTGAACCGCCAAACGGGGACTAAATTGTGTGGTTCCACCTGACCACGTTATGGTTAGCCAATGGTTAATGAACGCCAAAGCCTTGATCTGACGACCTTTGCTCAGCCCGCTGGCGGCAGCGAGGTCGAATGGCGGATTGCGGCGAATCCCGTCCCCTACCCCGAGGCCGTCGCCGAAATGGAGGCCCGCGCGGCCGATATCGCCGACCGCAAGGCGCCCGAACTGGTTTGGCTGCTTGAGCATCCACCGCTCTACACAGCGGGCACCAGCGGCAGGCAGGACGACCTGCTCGATCCGCGCTTCCCGATGTTCACCACTGGCCGCGGTGGGCAGCTCACCTATCACGGTCCCGGGCAACGGGTGGCCTATGTGATGCTCGACCTGAAGCGGCGCCGGCCGGACGTGCGCGCCTATGTGGCGGGGCTGGAAGAATGGATCATCCGCACGCTGGAGGCCTTCAACGTCCGCGGCGAGCGGCGCGAGGATCGCGTCGGCGTCTGGGTCCGGCGGCCCGACAAGGGCGCCGGCCATGAAGACAAGATCGCGGCGATCGGCGTCCGCCTGCGGCGCTGGGTGTCGTTCCACGGCATCGCCATCAATGTCGAGCCGGACCTGTCGCATTTTTCCGCGATCGTCCCCTGCGGCGTCGCCGATCCCCGTTATGGCGTCACATCGCTGGTCGATCTCGGCCTGCCGGTAACGATGGCGGACGTCGATGTCGCGCTGCGGCAGGCGTTCGAGCATGTGTTCGGCGCGACGGGGGCGCGCGTGCCCGAGGGAACGGTTTAGCCGTTCTGACCAAAGTTCGGCCGCGGGCTTTTTTTCCGATCGGGCCGATGCGGATCTACCGCTCCGCGCAGGCGGGGCCACATATCCCGAGGCAGCGTGTTCGAAACAGAAAACGTGGGAACCAATCGGTCTTTCGCGCGTTTGGGCCTGTTAAATGGGCAGGTCGGATGTTCAGGAAAGACGAGCAACAACAAAGAGATCTGTTCGAAAGCGAACGAAATTTCCGACTTCTGGTCGAAGGCGTTACCGACTGCGCGCTGTACATGCTGGATCCGACCGGCATCATCACCAGCTGGAACATCGGCGGCCAGCGGATCAAGGGCTACGCGCCCGGCGAAATCATCGGACAGCACTTCTCCCGATTTTATACCGAGATCGACCGCGCGAACGGCAAGCCGCATCGCGCCTTGCGAATAGCCCGGGACCAGGGCCGACATGAAGAAGAAGGCTGGCGTGTGCGCAAGGACGGCACCTTTTTCTGGGCCAGCGTCGTCGTCGATCCCATCTACGAGGACGGCAAGCTCGTCGGCTTCGCCAAGATCACCCGCGACATCACCGAGCGCCGCGAAGCGCAACTCAAGCTCGAGCAAATGCAGCAACAGCTTGCGGAATCGCAGAAGCTCGACGCGCTCGGCCAGTTGACCGGCGGCGTGGCCCACGACTTCAACAACCTGCTGATGATCATCAGCGGCAGTCTTCACACGCTGAAGAAGGGAATGGACGACGATCCGAAGCGAGCGCGCGCCATATCGGCGATTGAAACCGCGACCCAGCGAGGCGCCGCCCTCACCAACCAGTTGCTGACATTCGCCCGACGGCAGAGCGTCAATCCACAGGCCGTCAACGTCTGCGAACGCATCAATGCGCTGCGCGAGGTGCTCCAGACCGGCGTCGGCAGCGCGGTGACACTGCAATTCGACATCGACGAACATGTCTGGCCGACGATGGTCGATGTCGCCGAGTTCGAAACGGCGCTGGTCAATCTCGTCATCAATGCGCGCGACGCCATGGCCGCCGACGGCACAATCACCGTTTCAGCCCATGATGAAACGCGCCGGGAAGAAGCCAGAGCGTGCGATTATGTCGCGGTTTCGGTGGAGGATACCGGCGTGGGCATCGCCCCGGATGTGCTCGGCAAGATCTTCGATCCCTTCTTCACCACCAAGCCGATCGGCAAGGGCACGGGATTGGGGCTCTCGCAGGTTCACGGCTTCGCGCATCAGGCCGGCGGAACGATCAGGGTCGACAGCGAACTCGGCAAGGGCACCACGGTCACGATGTTGCTGCCGCGCAACGATGATTTTACGCGGATCGATAAAGCCGATGCCGTCGAAACCGGCGGCAGCGGCACCGTGTTGCTGGTCGAAGACAATCCGGATGTCGCGATCGTCAGCGCCAACCTGCTGGAGCAGCTTGGCTATACCGTCCGCAGGGTCGAAAGCGCCGAAGCTGCGCTGCGCGAGATCGAGCACGACGGCATTGACTTCGTGTTTTCCGACATCGTGATGCCCGGCAAGATGGACGGCCTCAGCCTTGCGCGCCATCTGAGGGCGATCCGGCCCGGGCTGCCGATCCTGCTGGCGAGCGGCTACAGCGACGCCGCGATCAACGTGCACGGCGATTTTCCCATCCTGCGCAAGCCCTACGAAATCCACCAGCTCAGCCAGGCGATCGCGAAACTGGCGCGGTGATCGCCAAGCCGGCCGCTCGCCAGGGCCGGCACAGAAAAAGCAAGCCGGTTCCCGCCTGGAACCCGGCGGAGCCGAATTATTCCGCTTTTTCCCGATCGGCTTGTTAACCGCTTCGGCACCGATGGCCTCTTAAGCTCAGTCTTCTTGTCGGCCAGCAGATTCTGGCACGCGGCCATCAAGGCGAAACATGCCCGATCGAAATCTTCCAGACCCCGACGGGCCGCTGCACCGCCTCTCGCCCGCGGTCGTGGTCATCGCGTTTGCGCTTGTGATGACGGCCTGCGTGCTGGGCGTCGTGGTCTGGAAGGCTCTTGATGCCAAGGCGACGACACTCGCGCGCGGCCAGACCGACATCCAGAACCTGGCACATTCGCTGGCCGAGCATGCCGCCCATACCATCCAATCGGCCGATATCGTCATGGCCGGGATGGTCGACGTGCTGAAGTACCGGCAACCGTTGCCGGAACGCTTCAATCGATACCTCGCCGAGACCGCCAACTCGCTTCCGCAACTACGCGAGATCGGCGTGCTCGATGCCGCAGGCAACTGGGTGTATTCCTCCTTGCCGGAAACACCGAGGCATAACAACTCCGACCGCGGCTATTTCGCCTATCACCGTGAGACACAGGGAAGCGCGCTCCGCATCAACGAGCCCGTCCAATCGCGGCTGACCGGACGGATGACGATCATCCTGTCGAAACGCATCGACAGGCAGGACGGCAGCTTCGGCGGCGTCCTCACCGCGGCGATCGACAGCGACTACTTCGACCACTTTTACCAGACGTTCCAGCTCGGCCGCGACGGCGGTGTCACGCTGTTGCGGAATGACGGCGTCGTCCTGATCCGCTGGCCGGCCTCCGAAAAAAACACGGATCTTTCGGGAACAGACCTGTTTTCAAGGTACCTGAAACTGACTTCCGTCGGCTATTACAAGATCATCTCCCCCTTCGACGGCATCGCAAAATATATCGGCTATGAGGCAACGCCGCATTACCCGACCATCGTCACGGTGGCGATCTCGGAAGCCTGGCTGCTGTCCAACTGGCGCAAGACGTTGCGGACCGACGCGATCGTTGCGACCGTGCTGCTATGCACGATCCTGCTGCTCGCCACCGTGCTGTTCTCGCAGCTCCGCTTCCGCATGAAGGCCGAGCGGACGCTTCGCGAAAGCGAGGCGCACTACCGTCTGCTGGCGAACAACATCGCCGACATCATCATCCTGATCGATGCCCGCAGCCTGCTCCGCTATGTCTCGCAATCCGTCGAACCGGTGCTGGGACTGCGCCCGGAGAACCTGCTGGGCAAGTCCTGCTTCGACATGATCCATCCCGGGGACAGGGAAAGCGTCAGGTCGGCAACGCAGCGGCTCGACGGAATCGATACCGTCAGCACCGTCGTATTCCGAACATGCCGGGCCGACGGGACGGTGGCCTGGGTCGAAAGCAAGTTCAAGCTGGCGGCGCAGCCGAGCGACCGCGCATCGACGGAATTCCTCTGCGTCATCCGCGACGTCACCGAACGAAAGCGGATGGAGGACGAGTTGACCCAGCTCAACCGCCGCCTCACCCAGCTCGCCGCCACCGACGGACTGACCGGGCTGACCAACCGGCGGACCTTCGACGGCTTCCTGCTGCGGCAGTTCGAATCCTGTGACGAGATTTCGGTGCTGCTGCTCGATATCGACAGTTTCAAGGGCTACAACGACGCCTACGGACACCAGGCGGGCGATCGTTGCCTGCAGGCGGTCGCGAAAGTGATCGGAGACGCGACCTCCAATACGTCGGGCCTGTCCGCGCGCTATGGCGGCGAGGAGTTCGCCCTGGTGCTGCCGGACACCGGGGAAGACGATGCCTTGAAGGTCGCCGAGGCGATCCGGCTGACGGTTCGGGCGCTGGGCATTCCCAACTCCGCCAGCAGCCGCGGACACATCACGATCAGCGCAGGCGTCGCCTCCCGCACTGACGCCACCCTCGACGAGGCCGCATTGGTGGGACAAGCCGACATCGCGCTCTACGAGGCCAAGCGTCTCGGCCGGAACCGCACCGTCGTGTCCTCTTCGCTCGACCTGCAGTATGTCGAGACCGATTCCATTCAGCACGATGGCGAGTTCGCGCCGGACGAACCGGCGCATTGACCTGTAGCTTACGCCATCGATCTCAGGCCGGGCTTGTTCCCGCGGTGCCTGTCCCGAAATCCTATCGCGCGCCGGGACGCCACGAGAGGTCATCCGACAGCACATAGATCACGATCGCGGCCAGACACATCACGATCCCGATCCAGAACATCGGCGAATGGTGGATCCGTCTCCAGTCGCGTCCGGTATCTTGCGGCTTCATTCAATTCACCTCGCGCAACGCTTCAGCCATGGATGGGCGATCAGATCGTGGGCAGTACCGAAAACTCCTCGCCGGCCCGCCGCAGGTTCAGCATATCGGGATTGCCGGCTTCATCCTGGACGGCCTCGACCCGCGCCGATGACGGCCCCCGGCGGCACGCCTCGATCATGGCCGCCACCGTCGTCGCGGGGCCGGCGAACACCGCCTCGACACTGCCGTCGCGCCGGTTGCGTACCCAGCCTTCGAGTTTCCCAGCCCGCGCCCCGTGGTCGACAAAGGCGCGATAGCCGACGCCCTGCACCAGACCCCGTATCGTGACGTGGCGGATCGTATCGCTCATCCTATTTTTTCAGCCCGAGAAACTCGCTGCTGCGCGCTTTCACGTCCTTGTCGCGCATGGCGCGGCCCGTGAGTTCTGCCGATGCCAGCCCCTCGAGGTTCTTCGGCGAGGTTCCCTCGCGCAAGGCTTTCAGTGTCTCATAGACAGCTTGCGTGGCGGCAGCGAACGGCGCGTGGCCCTGCAATGCGATCCGGACGCGCTGGCTGGCGAGATAGTCGAGCGCGGACAGGTCCTCGGGCGCACCGCCGAGCACGATCGGCAGGGTGGTCGCCGCCGTGATCGCCTCCAGTTCGCCGCGGCTCGTGACGCCCGTGAAGAACAGCGCATCGACGCCTGTGGCTTCGTAGGCCTTTGCCCGCGCAATCGCATCGTCTATTCCGCTGATGGAGGCCGCACCGGTCCGACCCATGATGACCAGCGAGGGGTCGCCGCGGCCATCGAGTGCGGCCTTCATCTTGCCGACGCCCTCGTCAAGCGGGATCAACTGGGTCCTGGCCTGCCCGAACGCCTGCGGCAGCAGCGTATCCTCGATCGTCAGGCCGGCGGCGCCGGCCGCCTCGAGCTCCTGCACGGTGCGGCGGACATTGAGCGCGTTGCCATAGCCGTGATCGGCGTCGACGAGCACCGGCAAATGTGCCGCGCGCGACATCCGCCGCATCTGCTCGGCGAGTTCGGTGAGCGTGATCAGGGCAATATCGGGATCGCCGAGCACGACGAGGGAGGCCACCGAGCCGCCGAACATGCCGAGTTCGAAGCCGATATCCTCGGCGATGCGAATCGAGGTGGCGTCGTAGACCGAGCCCGGCCGGATGCAGGCGGATCCGTTGAGAATGGCGCGCAATTTCTCTCGGCGTTGACGGAAAGCCATGTGCCCTCAATTCCATCCACCGTCATTGCGAGCGCAGCGAAGCAATCCATCGTGCCGCGAAGGAAGTGTGGATTGCTTCGCTGCGCTCGCAATGACGGAACGGGAAGCCTCTACGCAAACTCCAAAATCAGCGCGTCCACCGCCAGCGTCGCGCCGGCCGCGGCGTGAATCTTCTTCACCGTGCCGTCGCGTTCGGCGCGCAGCACGTTCTGCATCTTCATCGCCTCGACCACCGCAAGCGTCTCGCCGGACTTGACCTCCTGCCCTTCGCTCACGGCGATCGAGACCACGAGGCCGGGCATCGGACACAGCAGCTTCTTGCCGGTGTCGGCAGCCGACGTCACCGGCATCAGCCGCGCGGCCGCGGCCTCGCTTTCGGTGAAGACGTTGACGGCAACCTCAAAGCCCTGATGCGCGAGGCGGATGCCGTTCGGGATCGCACGCACCTGCATCGCCACCGGCTGACCGTCGATGGTGCCCTGCCAGACCGGCTCGCCCGGCGTCCAGTTCGAAACCAGGTTGCGCAGATTGCCCGGCAAACCATCGGCGCCGATGAAACGCACCGCGATGCCGTCGGCCTCGCGTGCCACGTCGAGGCCGATTTCCTCGCGGTCGAGCCACACTGCGCGGCGGCGCTCGCGCTGCACCAGCCGGCCGGTCAGTTGTCCGGAAATCTGCCGCTTGCGCTCGCCGAGCACATGGTCGATCGCGGCGCCCACGGCCGCCAGCCGCCGCGCGATCTCGCCTTCCGGCGGTCGCGCGGAAAACCCCTTCGGGAACTCCTCGGCGATGAACCCGGTGGAGAGCTTGCCCTCGCGCCAGCGCGGATGGTTCATCAGCGCCGAGAGGAACGGAATGTTATGGCGGATGCCGTCGACGTAAAACGAATCGAGCGCGGTCGCCTGCGCCTCGATCGCAGCCGCCCGCGACGGCGCGTGGGTCACGAGCTTGGCGATCATCGGATCGTAATGGATCGAGATCTCGCCCCCCTCCTGCACGCCGGTGTCGTTGCGGATGGTGATGCCGTCATGGCTCGCCTCGGCCGGTGGGCGGTATTTCACCAGACGGCCGATCGACGGCAGGAAGTTGCGGAACGGATCCTCGGCATAGACGCGGGATTCCACCGCCCAGCCGGTCAGCGCCACATCCTTCTGCACGATCGCGAGCTTCTCGCCGGCGGCAACCCGGATCATCTGCTCGACGAGATCGATCCCGGTGACGAGTTCGGTGACGGGGTGTTCGACCTGCAGGCGCGTGTTCATCTCCAGGAAGTAGAAGCTCTTGTCCTGGCCGGCGACGAACTCGACGGTGCCGGCGGAATCGTAGTTCACGGCCTTCGCCAGCGCGACCGCCTGCTCGCCCATCTTGCGGCGGGTGCTCTCGTCGAGCAACGGCGACGGCGCTTCCTCGATGACCTTCTGGTTGCGGCGCTGGATCGAACATTCGCGCTCGCCGAGATAGATCACGTTGCCATGCTTGTCGCCCAGCACCTGGATTTCGATGTGGCGGGGATCGACGATGAATTTCTCAATGAAGACGCGGTCGTCGCCAAACGAGGATTTGGCTTCGGCCTTGGCGAGGGTGAAGCCTTCGGCGACCTCGGACTTCGAATAAGCGATCCGCATGCCCTTGCCGCCACCGCCGGCGGAGGCCTTGATCATCACGGGGTAGCCAATCTCGTCGGCGATCTTCACCGCATGCTTTTCGTCCTCGATGACGCCGAGATGCCCCGGCACCGTCGAGACCTTGGCCTTGGCGGCAGCCTTCTTCGATTCGATCTTGTCGCCCATCGCGGCGATGGCGCCCGGATTGGGACCGATGAAGACGATGCCGGCGGCCTCCAGCGCGCGCGGAAACGCCTCGCGCTCGGACAGGAAGCCGTAGCCGGGATGCACGGCCTGCGCCCCGGTCTTGCGGCAGGCCTCGACGATCCTGTCGATCAACAGGTAACTCTCGGCCGCGGCCGGCGGGCCGATCAGGACGGCCTCGTCGGCCATCTCGACGTGCAGCGCGTCGCGGTCGGCCTCGGAATACACCGCTACCGTCTCGATCCCCATCCGGCGGGCAGTCTTGATGACCCGGCAGGCGATCTCGCCGCGATTTGCGATCAGAATTCTTTTGAACATGTTCTTCTTGCTTGAGCTTTGGGCAGGATCCTCACCCGCAATGTGACATGCGGGAACGCGGGCAACAAACCCGTGGTACAGCAAAAATCGGTGGAGGCAACGGTCTCGTGGCTAGGACCTGCCCGGGCGGCGGCCAATCACCCCGAATAGGAGTTGAACCGGCCCCGCGCATAGGCGTGGCTGACCGCCTTCATCAGCTCGCCGACCTCGGTTTCCAGATACTCATTGGCAACGATCAGCGCGCGGATAGCCGCCCTCATATCGCCGCCGCAGGCCGAAATGGCTTGATCCACCGCGGATTCGAGTTCGTCATTCTCTTCAGGTTTCGGCTGTGAAGAGGACGACATGAGCAAATTCCATGTGGGAGACTGGCTTATGTTCTCTTTTTGTTCTAGTGAAGTCAATGCACCGTTCGACACAATCGGATAGTTGGGCACTGGCGTTTTCCCACGGTGACTCCTGCCCCGGTCTGGACCAGCAATTCGGTTCAATCACGCGGGCTTATGATAGAAGGCGCTCGCGGATGCGGAATGGATTTCAAGTGAAACAGATGCGGTCACGTATTTTCCTCGTTGCGGCGCTGCTATCGACATTGCTCCCCATTACCCAGAGCTCGGCCGCTACCGCCATCGTCCGCGATGGCGGCACGCTGCAGTTGGACAACGTCACCTACCGGCTCGACGGCATCGACACGCCGGCGTTCGACCAGCTCTGCATCGACGAGCACGCCGACGTCTGGACCTGCGGCGTCGAAGCCCGCGATCAATTGGCGAAGCTTATCGGCAACCGCGAGGTACGCTGCGACGATCTCGGCGCGGATCCCGCCTACAAGAAGCGGCGCATCGGCGCTTGCGGGATCGAAGGCGAGACGGCGAGCCTGAGCCAGATGATCATCCGCAGCGGATTTGGTCTTGTCGACACTTCCGCCGGCGGCCGCTTCCAGGCTGACGAGGCCCGCGCAAGGGAAAATCGCCTGGGACTCTGGAAAGGCTGCTTCATTGCGCCGCAAGAGTTCCGCCTCGGGAAGAAGGACGCCGCGCTGGTCGGTGGCGCGTGCCGCCCCGACCGCGATCGCGAAATCCGTGAGGCCTTGTTCCCCGAAGATCTCGTGATGCCCGCGAGTTGCAACATCAAGGGCAAGTATGCTGTCCGCGCGCGCGTGACCGGGAATCTCGGCATCTATCATTTGCAGGCGTGCCGCTCCTATCCGGGCCTCGGCAACCCCGACCGCTGGTTTTGCACCGAGGACGACGCCCAGGCAGCCGGGTTCCGCCGGGCCTACAATTGCCGCCCGCCAACCAGGAGCAAATGAAGCTGGCAAAGCCGCCGCCTCCTGTGTGAGACTGCCGGCAAAGGTTGCCGGCCCGTATGACCACCTCCGATAGTTCGAACGTCCTACCCGAAGCCGCCACCGAACGCCTGCGGCAGCATCTGCAGCAGATCGCGAGCGAACGCGACCGGGCGCATCGCGCCCTGCAGGAACGCGAAGCCGAACTGGCGCGGATCCAGCGCATCGGCCGCGTCGGTGGCGTCGAGGTTGACTTCCGCGACGGATTCAAGAATCGCCGCTCGCCGGAATATCTCATGATCCACGGACTGCCGCCGGATGCGGTCAACGAAACCCATGAAGACTGGGTCAACCGGATCCATCCCGACGATCGCGAGCGCGCGACCAAACAGTTTTTCGACGCACTCGCCGGCCGCGACGAGGACTATAACGCCACCTACCGCATCGTGCGGCCGAACGACGGCCAGACGCGCTGGATCGACGTCGTCGCCAAGATCGAGCGCGACAGCGAGGGACGCGCGCTGCGGCTGGTCGGCGCCCATATCGACGCCACCGAGCGGATGCTGGCCCAGGAAAAGCTGCACGAAAGCGAGGAGCGCTTCCGCCTGATCGCCGACAGCGCGCCGGTGCCGATCTGGGTCACCAAGCTCGACCGCACCCGCTCCTTCGCCAACAAGGCCTACGTCGACTTCCTCGGACTGCCGTTCGAGGAAGCCATCGCGTTCGACTGGCGCAAGCGGCTTCATCCGGACGACCGGCAACGCATCGTGCAGGAATCGATCGCCGGCGAAGCTGCGCTCAAGCCGTTCGTGCTGGAAGCCCGCTACCAGAACGCCGGCGGGGAATGGCGATGGCTGCGCTCGGAATCACAACCGCGCTGGGATCCGACCGGCAACCACATCGGCTTCATCGGCGTCGCCCACGACATCACCACCGCCAAGCAGGCCGAGCACGATCTGCGCCAGTTGAACGAAATCCTCGAATTGCGGATCTCCGAGCGAACCGCGCAACTGGAATCCAACGAAGCCCAGATGCGCGCGATATTCGAGACCAGCCATCAGTATCAGGGACTGCTCAACCTGCACGGCGATCTCCTGTATGCAAACCGGACGGCGCTGGCCGGCATCCGTGCCGAGGCCAGCGAGGTAATCGGCAAGCCGTTCTGGGAAACGCCGTGGTTTGCCGGAACCGAAGGCATGCACAAGGCCGTCCGCAATACCTTCTTCGCCGTGATGAAGGGCAAGGAAATCCGGACCGAGATACGACTGAACCTGCCGATCGGCGAGCGCTATTTCGACTTCGCGATGCGCCCGCTGCGCGACCAGCACGGCGCGGTCATCGGTGCGGTCCCGGAGGCCGTCGACGTTACCGAACGCCGGCGGGGCGAGGAAGCGCTGCGTCAGTCGCAGAAGATGGAAGCGGTCGGACAGTTGACCGGCGGCGTGGCGCACGATTTCAACAATCTCCTGACCATCATCCGTTCCGCGACCGACTTCCTGCGCCGCCGCGAATTGCCGGAAGATCGTCGCCGCCGCTACATCGATGCCATTTCCGACACCGTCGAGCGCGCCTCCAAGCTGACCGGACAATTGCTGGCGTTTGCCCGCAGGCAGCCACTGAAGCCGCAAGTGTTCAATGTCGGCTCGCAGGTCGAGGCGGTGATCCAGCTGATCCGCCCCCTCGTCGGCGGCCGGATCCGGATCGAGCTCGACATCGCCTGCCGCAATTGCTTTGCGAATGCCGACATCGCCCAGTTCGAGACCGCCCTGATCAACCTCGCCGTCAACGGCCGCGACGCAATGGGCGGCGAAGGCCGGCTGACCATCGGCGTGCGGGAGGTGAGCGGCATCCCTGCCCTCCGCGCCCAGCCCGCCCGCAGCGGCGACTTCGTCGCCATCGCCATGACGGACACCGGCAGCGGCATTGCGCCCGAGCTGATGGAGACGATCTTCGAACCGTTCTTCACGACCAAGGAAGTCGGCAAGGGAACCGGCCTCGGCCTCAGCCAGGCGTTCGGCTTCGCCAGGCAATCCCGCGGCGACATCGCGGTCGCGAGCACGCCCGGCCGCGGCGCCACCTTCACGATCTATTTGCCCCGGGCTGCCGCGCCCGCGGACGCGGTCGAAGCCGCCGCGGGCGGCGGCGAGCCGGCAGCGCGGGGCCGCGGCTACCGCGTCCTCGTGGTCGAGGACAATGACGACGTCGGGCAGTTTTCCACCGAACTATTGGAAGATCTCGGATACACGGTCCGCCGCGTCGCCAGCGCGGACGCAGCGCTTGCCATCCTTGCGAAGGACGAGTTCTCCGCCGACCTGGTGTTTTCCGACGTCATCATGCCCGGCATGAACGGTGTCGAGCTCGCTGGTCTCATTCGCGAGCGCTACCCCGGCCTGCCCGTGGTGCTGACAAGCGGCTACAGCAACGCGCTGGCGGAGAGCGCGCACAGGGGCTTCGAGCTGATCCAGAAGCCCTATTCGGTGGAACTGCTTTCGCGGATTCTCAGGAAAGCGATTTCCAAAGCGCGCCCGTAGCGAGGCCACCAATGGCGGCGGGCGCGGAGTCAGGCCGTTTCCGCCAGTTCGGCTTCCTTGAGGCTGCACTCGATCAGCGCGCCGTCGATCGTGAACTCCGAGAACGGCGACAGTTCGGTCGCTGCCCGCAGCGGCGCAAAGTACTGCGAATCCCCCGGACTCTTCAGGAAGAAGCGGATGTGGCCCGCCGTCATCGTGTCCCGCGACAGCCATACGATGCCGGAGAACAGCGCCACCATCATCTGGGCGTATTGGCCGGTATCGGCTATGCCGAGGTCGTAGATCGGCGACACCACGATGAACCGCGCGCGCAGGATGGGGTTCGGGAACTTGCTCATCATCAGGCGGCTGACCTGGCAGGCCGCATGAACCCGCTCGCCGTCGGAAAGGCAGTAGAGGTTCGGACTGTCGCCGTCCTTGGTCATGGCGTCGTAGGCTGAAAAACTCCCGGTGGAGAAGGTAGAAAAGTCCTCGCCGACGCTCTCGGCGTCCTTCTTCCACTGGCTCTTGATCGATCGCCAGGACCTGTCAGGGTCTCTCATCGGCAGGAGGCGCATGACTAACCGGGGGTTAAGACAGAACTGATCCGCAGCAGTCTACCCGCAGCCGCTAAACGTTTGCTTACGGCCGAAACCGGGCAAGCAGGTATTTGTACGTGCTTCGGATCGCGCTACTCTTGCACGTGTCCTGACGGCGTGCAGCCGCAACCCGGGCGAGCCCGGTTCGCATGGCGCCCGATTGTCTTGAGGTTTTGAAAGAGTCATTTGTTCGATCGGTTTGGATCGTCTGAAGGTGGGGCGTCTCATGAAAGCTCGTCGATATCTCCCTGTTGTTCTGTCGCCGGTTCTGGTGATCTCCGCCTCGCTCCTAGCGGTCGACGGCTCGGGCCGCGGCCTGTTCGCCTCTCCGGCCCGGGCGGCCGGAGAAACGCCTCAGGACGTGCTCGCAGCCCAGATACGCCTGCAAGGCTTTGCGTGTGACAAGTCGCTTGGCGCAGTGCGGGACAGGAAGCGCTCGAAGCCGGATCACCCCGTATGGGTCCTGAGATGCAGTAACGCGACCTATCGCGTCAGCCGCGTTCCCGACATGGCTGCGAAAGTGGAGCCACTTCAATAGCGTTCGCAAGCTTGAGCGTTTCAAGCTTACCTACTGCCGTTCGCCTGCTTGAGACAGGATAACACCTGTCAGGAACGATCGCGCGAAATGCGCGTTTTCCCTCAATCGACGTTTCCTCCCCGCGACGTCGAACTGAAGCCCCGCCTGCGATCCCCGTCAACGGGGTCGGCGGGGCTCTTTTGTCGGATCGAAGAAACGCGAGCCGGGGTGCTCTCCCCTCGCCCGGATGCGGGAGCGCAACACCGGTCCGGGCGTTCAGCCGCTGGTCGCCGCAAGATCGATCAGTGCAATCCCAAGCTCCGCCCTCTTCCTTCGTCGAAGTGCGACCGGGACCTCGGTAAGGACCACTTCGAGGGTCGGCCTTACCGTGCCCGCCAGCAGATGTCCGCCGCGCGTCGAACCATCGGACAACCCGAGCACGATGTGGACATGAAGGCTGGGCTTGCCGTCATCGCCGACCGCGACGTCGCCGATTGCACTGAGAACCTCGCATTGTTCGTCGACCTCGATCTTCCGGTAGCTCTTCGAGGCGAAATCGAACCAGCCCACCGTGGCCCGCTCGAAGGCGCCGATCGCCGTCAGCGAAGCGGCGGAAATGCCCGCTTCCCCGACAAACCGGGTCAGCGCCGCAAACGCCTCTTCACCGGAATCCAGAACAACGACGTGGACCTGCGCCTCCTTTTCGGCGGCGACGAGTCTGCTCTTCATGGGAACCTCTTAAATCGCGTTCAGGCGCCGCTGCGCCCGTCCTGCCAGCCTTGCCCTCTAACCCTGCTTCTTTCCCGGCGGGTCACCGCCTCGGTCCACCCTGCTCACACGCTGGGCGCGCTCCTTGTCGCGAGGCTGCTCCTGCCCACGTTCGTCGCGAACGATACCCTGATCGTTGCCGCCCTTGGGGCGTTCAGGGTCGAGCGCCTTGTGCCGCTGCACTTCGGCCTTCTGTTGGAATCTGCTCATGTTGGATCTCCTTCCAGCAGAGAACGGCCTCAGGCGGCAAAGTTTCCCTCGATGCCGCCGAATACCGGCCCTGACGGACGGAGGCTCCGCAGCGAGGACGACGCAAAGACCCACCAAAACAAAGAACGGCGGGAATTACCCCGCCGCCTTCAGATCAGATCATCGCAAGGAGAAACTACATCATCCCCAGATCCAGCATGGCCGGCAGTTGGGCCAGCGGCATAACGGCGACGCCGAGCAGCGCTGCGACCATGGTTGCGAGGCGATGGTTGACGCGGCGCTTGCCGCGCATCTGGCCGGCGATCCATTCCAGCACCTGGGTGTCGATGTTGACGGCCTTCACCGGCGCCCAGCTTTCGATCGGGGTATCCGGCGACAGCGCCACCGTGCGCGGCGGCACCGGCAGGCCGGACTCGGACGCCGCATGATGGGCGATCGCCTTGGCAAGCAGGTCGTCGAAGCGGCCATCGTCGGTGCGTTCGGCTGCAGCGTCGCTGATTTCGAACAATGCCTCGGCTTCAGCGCGGCTCACCGGCTGATGCTCGACGGCGGACGCGGTCAGGATGCGCGCGCACCAGGCGGCGTCATCGGCATCGAGCGCGCGGGAAAAGTGGATGCGGCCCCTGGTGGTGGGCCCTTCGCCGGTGATCACGCCATCGCGCACGATCGTGAGCGCATGGGCTGCGGTCCGGCGGCAGGAAGGTTGCGGAAGGTCGGACGTTTCGGCGGATGTTTCAGCAGTCGGGGCAGGCATAGTTGCACTTCTCGATTTCTTTTTCTGGGGTCCAGCATTTCCATATCGGGCATGAACGGGCGGTTAACGATTCCATACCCGCATTTCGAGATTCCTATATGGTTGCCAATTGGTCGCTGTGACATCGATCACGGTTCAGACCGGCGTGATCCGGGTGGCAACGCGGCAAATCTGCCGGGCGTGTTGAGAACCACAAGGGCACCATCGGGGCAAGCCGGACGATTGCGGGCGATGGGTTCTTTTCGTCACAGGCGCGCGGATCAAAAGAAGATGCTAGGAGTTCCGCGCCGGCGGAGAAGAATCTCACCTTTTTACGTGAAGCGGTTCCTTTAACCGTCGCAAGACCTATAATAACCAGAACGAATTCCCCTGTAACTAGAATATGATGAGGTCGCATCATGGCACTCCAGATTGGCTCAACCGCCCCCGATTTCGAAGCCGAAACCACCGAGGGCAAGATCAAGTTCCATGACTGGATCGGCAACAGCTGGACGCTGTTGTTCTCGCACCCGAAGGATTTCACGCCGGTTTGCACGACCGAACTCGGCGCTCTCGCAAAGTTGAAGCCGGAATTCGACAGGCGCGGCGTCAAGCTGATGGGACTTAGCGTCGATCCCGTCGACCGGCACGCGAAGTGGTCCGAGGACATCAAGGAGACGCAGGGCGCGGCGCCGAACTACCCGATGATCGGCGACACCGATTTCAACGTCTCCAAGCTCTACGACATGCTGCCGGCCTCGACGTCGGGCGATCCGCTCACGCGCACGCCAGCCGACAACCAGACCGTCCGCAACGTGTTCGTCATCGGTCCGGACAAGAAGATCAAGTTGCTGATGGTCTATCCGATGACCACCGGCCGCAACTTCCAGGAAATTCTGCGCTCGATCGATTCGCTGCAGATGACGGCCAAGCATCGCGTCGCGACGCCGGCCGACTGGAAACAGGGCGAGGACGTCATCATCGCCGGCTCCGTCAGCGACGACGAGGCGAAGACGATCTATCCCGCTGGCTGGAAGGCGCCAAAGCCCTACATCCGGATCGTACCGCAGCCGAAGTGACCGCTGCGATTGCAAAGCAATCGAAGCGGTCATCCCGGAATGGTCCGAAGGACCATATCCGGGATCTCGAGATTCTCAGGGGTCCAATCGCACCCCTGAGGTTCGGTGCTTCGAACCGTCCCGGAATGACGACCCAGAATTTCGGCGCCACTCAATCCGCTCCGCGTGTCCCGATCAGGCTGCGCGGCTGCGATCAAGGCTTGAGGTCTCGCGGTTTCGGCAATCAGGACTTCGCAGGCGCCCTGCGGTTAACGAGCAGCACGGCGGCGGCGCAGGCGACCATGCCGGCAATCGCGATCGCATCGAGCCGTTCGCCGAACAGCACATAGGCCATCAGCGCCGTCACCGCCGGCACCAGATAAAACAGGCTCGCGACCGAGGTCGCCGCCGAGCGGCGGATCAGCCAATACAGCAGCCCGATCGATCCGATCGACAGCACCACCGCAAGCCAGGTGAGCGCCAGGATGAACTCGGTGGTCCAGTGCACGACGTTGGTCTCGAACAGCCAGGCGCCGAGGCCGAAGAAAATCGTCACCGCGATATATTGCACGAGATTGCCGGAACGCCAGTCGATCGCATTGCAGTAGCGCCGCTGGTAGAGCGTGCCGAGCGTGATGCTGACCAGCGACACGCCCGAGGCGAGCCAGCCCCACCCCGCCTCGCCGCTCATCGGCCTGTCATGCAGGATCAGCACGACGCCGGCGAGCCCGAGCAACAATCCACTCCACTGCAGCGGCGTGACTCGCTCGCCGAGCCAGCGGCTCGCGATCGTCGAGGTCAGGATCGGCTGCAGGCCCGGTATCAGCGCCGAGAGTCCTGCCGGAATCGAATGCGCGATCGCGATCGCCGTGCCACCCAGATAGAAACCGTGCACCAGAATGCCGGCGACGGCGCTGTGCGCGATCCCGATGCGATCCGGCCATTGCGGCCGCGCGATCGCAACGATGATCGCCATCAAGCCCACCACGCAGGCCATGCGGATGGCAAGATAGGTCAGCGGCTCGGCGCCGTTCAGCACATATTTGGTGCCGATGAATCCCGTGCTCCACAGCACGACGAAAACCGCCGGCGCCGCGCGCGCGGCAAATTTTTCGAAGTCGCTGGTCATTTGCCGCCCCTGTTGCCCGATCATATGCTATGCGGCAAGAACCGATCGCGCGGGGTTACCTGCGCGATTTCACATATCGTAGACCTGACACGCCCAAGACCTGACATACCGAAGATTGGGAACGAGGAATTGCCATGGACGTTCGTGCCGCCGTCGCCGTTGCTGCCGGAAGGCCGCTGGAAGTAACCACCGTCCAGCTCGAGGGGCCGCGCGAGGGCGAAGTGCTGGTCGAGATCAAGGCCACCGGCATCTGCCACACTGATGAATTCACATTATCCGGCGCCGACCCGGAAGGCCTGTTTCCGGCGATCCTCGGCCATGAAGGCGCGGGCGTCGTGGTCGACATCGGCAAGGGCGTCACCAGCGTCAGGAAAGGCGATCACGTCATTCCGCTGTATACGCCGGAGTGCCGGCAGTGCCCGTCCTGCCTGTCGCGCAAGACCAACCTCTGCACCGCGATCCGCACCACCCAGGGCCAGGGCCTGATGCCCGACGGTACTTCCCGCTTCTCGATCGGCGGCAAGCCCGTCCATCACTACATGGGCACCTCGACGTTTGCGAACTACACCGTGCTGCCGGAGATCGCGGTGGCGAAGATCCGTGGGGACGCCCCCTTCGATAAGGTCTGCTACATCGGCTGCGGCGTCACCACGGGCATCGGCGCCGTCATCAACACCGCCAGGGTCGAGGAAGGCGCCAAGGCGATCGTGTTCGGGCTCGGCGGCATCGGGCTCAACGTGCTGCAGGGCCTGCGGCTTGCCGGCGCCGACATGATCATCGGCGTCGACATCAACAATGACCGCAAGGCGTGGGGCGAGCGCTTCGGCACGACGCATTTCGTCAATCCGAAAGAGCTCGGGAAGGACCTCGTCCCTCACCTCGTCGACATGACGAAATCGGGCGCGGACCAGATCGGCGGCGCCGACTACACGTTCGACTGCACCGGAAACGTCACCGTGATGCGGCAGGCGCTGGAATCCTGCCACCGCGGCTGGGGCCAGTCGATCGTGATCGGCGTGGCGCCGGCGGGCGCGGAGATATCGACGCGGCCGTTCCAGCTCGTCACCGGCCGGGTCTGGAAAGGCACCGCCTTCGGCGGCGCAAGGGGACGTACCGACGTGCCGAAGATCGTCGACTGGTACATGCAGGGCAAGATCCAGATCGACCCGATGATCACGCATGTGATGCCGCTGGCCGAAATCAACAACGCGTTCGAACTGATGAAGCGCGGCGAGTCCATCCGCGGCGTGGTGACGTTTTAATGCGGGGAACGCGACAGATCCCGCGATCAGCGCGGGATCACCATTCTTCCGGACAGGGATCGACGATCTTCCAGAGTTCGCCGCCGTTCTTGATCTTCTTCATCTCGTTGGTGAGCCCGCCGTTACGGCGGATCCAGTCCTTCACCGTATCCGGATAATAGGACATCAGGTCCGACGTCCCTTCCGCGCTGGTGACCTTGATGCCGAAAGTGTAGGCCTTGTCGTAATAGGCCAGATGGAAGCCGACGCTCGCCTTCGGCGTCACGCAGATCTTGTTCATCGGCACGATGCCGAACACCAGCGTGCAGGCGGAATTGCAGATGCCATCAATGATCACGCGCTCCTTGCGGTCGCGGATGCGCTTGTACTTGGCCTTGTACTCCTCGACATATCCGCCGTGGTCCCGCCTGATATGCAGGTCGGCGCGCGCCGGCATCGCAACCAGCACCGAGACCGAGACAGACAGCATGGCAAGGGACGTGATGCGCATGGGCAATGGAGAACGGGTAACCTTTGTCGGGTGAAGATAAAGGGGGCCGTAAGCTCAAGACAAGACAGCAGAATTCTGGCCAGACTGTGTTGGCAATTCGTTAGGCATCACTTGGGCCCAAAATCCCCTGGGTCTAAAAATGGGTGATGGCTGAGCAGTTTTCCGCAGCTTTTCCCGCCGATTCACGTAGAATGGGAACCCAAACCGGCCAAAACTGGCTAGTTTCAGTGCGATTTCCGGAGAATCGAGATGAAAACAGCGAAGTTTTGGATTGGCGCGGCCCTCCTGTCCGCCGTGGCCCTCGCCCCGAGCCTTGCGGATGCGCGCCACAACCGGCACCACCGCCACCACCATTACTGGGGACTGCCCTACCAGATCAGCTACCTCCACAATTACGGCCCCGGCCTGCAGCCCGGCACCTTCGCCTACTATGACGGCCCGGCCAACCTCTGCCGCCAGAGTTCGGCCGCCTATATCGGGCAGGACCGCCGACGCTACCCCTGCTACTGAGGACCCTGCTGGCCCTGTCAGGCCAAGTCTGATAAGCGACCCACGCACGCGCTCGTAGCTCAGCTGGATAGAGCATCGGATTTCGATTCCGAGGGTCGGGAGTTCGAATCTCTCCGAGCGCGCCATTGAACCCGCAACATCGCCGGCGGGCGGCTTCGCTCGCAGCCTCGTTTCCGAAGGGGCCGAGCTCACGCCGCCGCGGTATCGATCGAGCGGCGGATCACCCGCCGCACTTCCGCGTTGGACAGGAACAGGTCGTGGTTGATGACGCCCCATCCGGCGTCGGACGCATCGATCACGCGCACGCCGAGCTGCTCGATGGCCGCCTTCTCGGCAGCGCCAACCCGTGTCATCCCTCCGGCAAGCCGCCCCGACAGCGCCAGCGCGCGATCGTTCGTTGCGGTGATCACGGTGATCTTGCGGGCGAGCGGACCGATGCGGCTGATGGCCGACGAGAACACGTCCATGTCGATGTCGGGCGCTGCGAACACCACGGAGCCGATCTTGTCCGCAACGATGTCACCAAGCCGCCCGTGAAGCTGGCGCAGGCTTTCCAGCGTCAGCATGGTTCCCATGCTGTGCGCCACGATGTGGATTCGACCGAGGCCGGGCGAGGCAACGATGGAATTGAGCACGCGTTCGAAACCGTCGCGCGACCACATCGCGCTTTCGCGATCATATGCGTAGTCGAGAAAGCCCGCTTTGGAGGGCCACGAGAACACCATCGTCCGGCCGCGAAACTTGATGCCATCGGAGAGATTGGCGGCATCGAGCGCCGCAGTCTCGAACGTCTGCTTGAAACCGTGCACGTAGATCAGGACGTCTCCTCCACCGCTGCCCTGCGCGAGAAGTTCGCCGACATCGCCTGAAACGGGCTCGACCCCATCGATGCGCCAGTCGCCTAGTCCCACTGCGGCGAGCGAGAGGCGGCCATCGCCCGGCGGCACGAGCTTCGCCGTTGCAACGGTAATTGCAGAAGCCCGCTCCGGTCCGAACCAGGGTTTTGCGCGCCCGCCGTTCACCCGTTTGCGCGTGGTGGTGACCAGCAAGGTGGGATTGCCTGCGAACGACGAAGCGTCGTAGCTCGCGCCTGTCGCGCCCAAACCGGCGCATCCGCCAAGCGCAATCACGCTGCCTGCGGATGCAAGCCCGCGCAGGAGCGCGCGGCGAGACACGTTGGTTTCCTGCTGCAGCAAATCTCGAACGATCACACGGAACCTTTGGGCACACTGACTGCCCCCACACCCGATCAGTCCCTTGAAAGAAAATGGCGGCGAAAAAAAGGGGAGCTGAATCACAGAACGACGTTGCATCCACGCGCGCCATGCGCTGGCGGGAACGGACGGGTTCCCTTGCCACAATGAACGGGAGTGATGCGGATATTCATCGACGGAGGAGCGCCTGCAGCCAACTTGACGGCAGTACGCGGAAGCGCGCCTTGCAGGCGAATGCCGCACAAGGACAAGCGCCGTCAGGAACAAGCGACCTGCCGATCAGGAGCAAATCCAGATGATCGCAATCGCGATCGGGACCCCCAAGGCAAACGCGCTGAGAATCGACATGACGAACTCAGAAAGCAAATTCGCCCGGGGCCGCACATCAGGTAGCGACATGACGTTACTCCTTGGAGCCCCACGAGCCACTGCTCGTCCCCAAGATGAACGATCAATTGCGTGTTCGGACAAAGCGTCCGGACGTCTCTTCAATGCCGGGAATGCTGAGGGCTTATGGTTAACAACAGGTTAACGGAGAGAGGCGTGGAAGGGCCCCGCGTCCTCGATACGGGCGCCTAGTCGAGGGTTGCGCGCGCGCGCCAGCGCGACTCGAAATCGTCGGAGTCTTTCGGCATCGACGCCTGGGCATCCAGCAGATCGACAGACTTCACTGTGAGGATCTTGATCGGTGCTTCGCCGGCGGGCGGCGCTTCGCGGACAGCGCGTTGGACGGTGGCAGGCGCTTGCGCGGGCCAGTGCAGCAATGATTTCGAGATCATGCTCTTGCCTTCATACCAGCACTTTCGGCCGTCGATCAGCCGGTAGGTCCAGGCCTTGTGCGTGTTCGAAGGCGCGGCAAGGCATTGCTTCGCCTCAACCGATGGCACGCCGACCGGCAGGAGAACCGCAATGCAAGCGGCATAAGCCGCAAATTGAATCTGCTTTGCCATAGGAGCAAATGTGACCTTGCACCAATACCCGGCGTTACTGCTACGGGCGCAGCCTCTCCGCGGAATTTGGTCATAACGGGCCCGAATTTGGGCCAGATTCGTTCAGTCCGCGCTCGCACATGGCAGGGAATCGGAATGGAACCCCGAGGAGCCAGTTCCGTCGCGGATCCGTGATCCCCAACGGGTTGCAAACGGGGGCGACGAAACCATTTCAGTGATGCGCGAAGTGCTCCGGAAACACAACCGCCCTACGATGTCGTTTGCGTAAACCACGGGGTTAGATCATGTCAGTATCGGTCCTGAACCTCATCTACCGCGAGTATCTCAAGCGCGCCCTTCCCGGCATTTCAACACTGGGAGGAAGGCCATGATCGAGATCGTAACGGCGCTTCTCGCCTTCATCAGCATCGGCATTTTCCTGGCCCACGCCTTCGATGCCTATCGCCTGCGCTAGTCGGACCGCGGCGGAGCCGTGTTGAGAGTTTCCCATCGCGCCTTGGAGGCGGGTAAGCCTTTGTTGGTTGCAAAGGCAGGGTGATCGCGCCGCGCGTTCGAGTTGCGTTTGAATGCTCGAGCGACGGAGGACTTTCTGCCGGCATCTCCGCCCATTCGGTCGCGGTGGCGCGCCAGCGCAGTTCGCGCATCGCGGCGGGCTCGAGCCGCATCGAAACCCGGCAATCCCTTGGAGATCGGTAGTAGCAGGACGGTATCCTCTTTGCCGTGACTGTTGCCGATGACCTTCCGCTCATCCAACCGAGACCGACATCGTCCGGTTGTCCCAGGCCAATTGAACGGTCATTATCAACAGGTTAGACAGACGCTCTGGGATGGTGCTAGAGAACGCGGGCGCGCTGCTGGATTTCGACTCCGGGGGTCGGAGTTCGAACCTCTCCGGAGCGCCCTTTTTCTTTCGGCGAGAGACCGATCCAGGCGATCCTACGCATTCGAGAGCAAACTGACATGAAAAAGATCATTTTCGCGCTGGCGTTTCTGTATCCGGCCGCTGTGCTTGCGCAGGGAACGAGCACGCCCGCCGGCCCGCCTACCGTCGGAGGCAAGCCGCTGGTCGTGGTCGGGTCGAAGAAATCCGCGGAGGGCAAGAAGGAAAAGCCGCTATCGCCCGCCCAGAAGCTGCAGGCCTGCCAGGACATCGACGACGCAACCAAGGAACGACTGAATTGCTATGACGCGATCTATTCGCCGCAGCCAAAGCCGAAGGCGGCAGCCGCCAAAAGCGTCACCGAGTGCCGCTTCCAGAAAGAGGAAGACGAACGGTTGACCTGCTACAACGGCTTTGCGGATAAAATTCCTCAGCTGCCACGGTAAGCCGGGCAGCGCGCCTTACCAGCTGTTGTTCCAGCCCGGAGAGCCGAAGAAGCCGAACGGCGACTGCTGCGCGACGCGCACCGGCGGATTGGCGCGGACCTTGGCAACCTTGCGTTTGCGCTGAACCTGCGGCTCAGACTTCTTGCTGGATTCGGCTGGAACGAACTGGGCAAAGGTATCGCGCACGCGGGCCTCGGCCGACTTGTCGGGGGCGGACGCGGTCGGCGCTGCCACAACCTGAACGTTCGTGGTCGGTGGAACAATGGTGGGAAGGCTGGTGTCGTAGACCACCCGCTCCGGCAATTTCTGATCGGAGCGAATTCGGACGACGGTCTGGTCCATCGTCGATGCGGAACTATCCGCAACGGCAACGGGCTCCGGGAAGAACGCACCGATTGCCAGCAACAGCGCGAGCAGCGCTCCGCCGACAAACACAAAATATCGAATCACGGGCATCTCAGAATCGCTCCCCCGCACAATCCGCGCGGTCACTTCGCCCAACGGGCGACATAGCGATTAGTTCCCGGGCTGCGAGCCAGGTTCAAAGGCGTCGGTCACGTTTTCGGGTACGGAATGCCGGTTCGAGTGCACAAGGTTAAATTTGACTGGCCGATGCCACCTCGCCGCCTTGCGGCGGCAGTTCCAATGCCACGGGGATGGAATTGCGGAAAGCAGATGGCTAGATTGGCGCGACATGCGTGCCGGCTCCACAGCCGCAACAAGATCAATGGGGGATCGAGATGCCGAACATCAATGTCACCTGGGACCACATCCATTTGCGCAGTCCCGATCCCGAGGCGACTGCCGCATGGCTTCAGGACATTCTGGGGGGCGAGATCATTCGCGGCCCGGGACGGATCGACGTCAAGCTCGGTGGCGCCAACGTGTTCATCGCACCTGTTGCCGCCAGCGACGGTGTCAACGCGCCACCGGTGACGCCGTATCAGGGGCTCGATCACTTCGGACTGACGGTCAAGGACATCGACGCGGTGGCCGCCGAGATCAAGGCCAAGGGCGTCGAATTCACCAAGCCGCCGACCACCATCCGGCCCGGCGTGCGCATCTGTTTCATCCGCGGCCCGCAAGGCATCTCGATCGAGCTGCTGGAGCGCGACCAGAAATATGCCTGAGGCCTTCCGCATCCCGGACAGTCGGGGTCCGTCATCGCCCGCGGCGGATCGGCGCGCCGCCCCCCGGGAGCGCTGAGCCGGCGCGAAATGCTACGTCATGCTACCGGGCATGAAGCAGCGGATGCTCAATCCCAGATAGCCCTTGATCGGCCAGACCATGGTCCGCCCGACCCGGTTCGGTTCGGTGATGACGGCATCCTCGGGTACCTCATGCCACTCGCCTTCAATGCGAACGCGGTAGCGCCCGTCCTTCGATTCCCAATCGACATCACTGACGGCGCTGCCATCGGCATCGGAACAGCAAGGCCCCTTGCCGCTCTTCAGACTGTCGAACCACTGCTTCAGCGGTGAATTGGCGTAGCGGCCGTCGGGGTCGCGGGCCTGGCCGGGACCGCAAGCCAGCGGCAGCGCCAGCAACACGGCCCCGATCGCCAGCGGTATTCTCCAACGACCGGCACGATGACCGCGTGTGGTTCCATGATCGTTGTTCTCGATGCAGCGTTGCGGCACGTGGCCGCCGGACTTGATCCAGTGGGTCACCTGTTTCTCTTGCTCCAGCACCCGCCGGCCGGTGCCGCCCAGGACTATGCATTTCGCGGGCCAGTTCGATTTGAGCTCCACCAACGCTGGAGTGGCGCGCCTAAAATTTGCTTCCTGTGCGGGAATTTGCGGGCAACCTGACGCGTTGACGCTGCGGGCCGCGCTTTGGCATAATTTCTCACCGGCTTCCTCGGGCAGTCGCCGGAATTGGGAAATCATGAAGAACGGGCTGTATTCGATCCACGTCACCCTGCTGGATGGACGCATCGGCAAGGGCAGCGGCGTGATTCTGTTCCGGGATGGCCAGATCCTCGGCGGCGACGCCTATCTGTTCTACACCGGCAGCTACACCGTGAAGGGCGACACCTTCAAGGGCGAGGTGCTCGTACAGCGTCACACGACTCCCCGCGAGGACGCCAATCCGCTGTTCGGCGGCCCCAATCCCGTCGGCATCGGCGTGTCCGGCACCTTCACCGACACGCGCGGCAACATGAACGGAACCGCGCTCGTCGGCAAGGCCAGCCAGATCTTCGGCGCGACGCTGCACAAGCTCGCGGATATCAACTAGCCGGCAAGCGTTCCGACATCCATCTATTCCGCCGCCAGTTCGAGCGGGGCCGTGCGCGGCAGGATCATCTGGATGCGTGTGCCGCCGCCCGGCTCTGAATCGAGATCGAGCCGCCCGCCAAGGCGGTTGGTGACGATGCTGTAGACTATATGCAGGCCCAGTCCGGTTCCGCCCTGGTCGCGCCGTGTGGTGAAAAACGGATCAAAGGCGCGGCGGCGAACGTCGAGGCTCATGCCGCATCCGTTGTCGGAGAATATGACCTCGACATTGTTCTTGCCGGACTCGCGGACCTGGATGTCGACCGTGCCTGCCTTGCCGTCCGGGAACGCGTGCGCCACCGAATTGAGGAACAGGTTGGTGAGCACCTGGCCATAAGGGCCGGGATAGCTGTTCATCATCAGATTGGGCTGGCACTCGACATTGAGCGTCAGGTTGTGCTTGCGAAGGCCCGGCCGCAGGCTCATCACCACCTGCTCGGTGAGATCGCCGAGATCGAAGCTGCGCTGGTCCGAATAGTTGCGGTCGGCGGCGACCTGCTTGAACGACTGGATCAGTTCGGCGGCGCGGTTGAGATTGGCGACGAGTTGCGACGACGCATCGCGGCTGGTGTCGAGAAAATCATTCAAGGCGGAGCGCCGCAGTTCGCCGCGCGACACCTCGGCCCTGAAGTTCGCCGTCTTGCGCTCCAGCGCCGAAGCGACCGTCAGGCTGATGCCGACGGGATTGTTGACTTCGTGCGCGACGCCCGCGACCAGCCGTCCGAGCGCCGCGAGCTTCTCGGCCTCGATCAGCGAATTCTGGGTTTCCCGCAGGTTTCGCAGCGCCGCTTCCGCCGCATCCTTGGCCTTGCGCATCTCGGATTCGACGCGCTTGCGCTCGCCGATGTCGAGCGCCACGGTGACGATGTTCTCGATCTCGCCGGACCCATCCAGGATCGGGAGCTTGTTCACCAGCCATTGCCGCATCTGGCCGCTGGAATCCTTGTATTCCTCTTCGTAGAATCCGAGTTCCTTGCCGACCGCCAGAATCCGCTTGTCGGGCTCGTCGGTCTTCGCCGCGCCGTAGCGGGACATCAGTTCGGCGGTGGTGCGGCCGATCGCGTCCCCCGGCTCGACCCCGAAAATGCCGGACATGTAGCGGTTCATCAGGACGTAGCGGAGCCGCCTGTCCTTGACGTTGATGACGGCGGGCACGGTGTCGATGACCATCTGCAGCAGGCGGCGGCCTTCGGCGATCGCGTCTTCGGCCCGCTTCTGGTCGGTGATGTCGCGGACCGTTCCCTCGTAGCGGACGATCTCGCCGGCTTCGTTGCGCACGGCGCTCGCGCTGTCGGAGAGCCACAACACCGTGTCGGTGCGTGTGCGAACCTGATATTCGAACTCACGGACCATGCCGTCGCGTTGCATCAGCCGCACGTATTCGGCCCGGGCCGCGGCATGGACATAGATCGTATCGGCGATGTCGCCGATACCGTTGATCAGATCCTGCGGCGTGGCGTAACCCATCATCCGCGCCAGCGCCGGGTTGGCATTGAGCAGCGCGCCGCCAGGTGTCGTGACGTAGATTCCGTCGACCGAGGCTTCGAACAGCTTGCGATAGCTTTCCTCGGCGAGGCGCTGTTCGGCGAGCGCGCGCACCGCCGCCTCGCGCGCCGTGTCGGCGTCGACCAGGGTCTGCCGGAAGACTTCCGCCGCGCGGGCGATGTCGCCGATCTCGTTGTCCACGTCGATGGCCGGGATCGAAGCGCTCTTCTCGCCGCCCGCCACCGCACGGATCGAGGTCGCAATCGAGGCCAGCGGGCGCACGGTGCGGCGGACCACCAGGAGCGATGCGAATATCCCGATCAGCACGCCCGCGGTGCCGAGCACGATGCTCTGCCACTTCGCTTCCGTCAGCGTCCTTGCGAATTCGCGCGCGAGAACGCGGCCCCGCCGATCGCTGACCTCGCGAACCAGTTCCGTGACGCGCTGGATCAGGCGGCCCTCCGTACCCAGCACCTCCCTGTCGATATCGGATATCTGCCGCTCGCGGATCGATATGCCGATGATCGCTTCGGCATAGGCATCGACGGCTGCGCGGAGGTTCGGCTCCGTGATCGTCATCGCGCGCATGCTTTGCGCGGCCTGTTCGGCAGCCGATGGATTGCGCGCCAGCAGCGCCGAGGCGATCCGGCTCTGGGTCTGAAACAAGGTCGACGCAGTATGGGGATCGGACGTCGCGGCGATGGCGGCGTCGAACTGCTCGCGCAGCGGCGGCAGCGCGACGATCATTTCGGCACGGCGGTTGATCAGCGCGGAAATGCGATCGATCCCGGATCGATAGGTCGTCAGGCGCTCGGCAACGCCGTCGATCATCTCCTGCTGCTCCGGGGCAAGCTCCAGCCTTGTTTTCTTCAGGACCTCGCCGAGCGCAGTGGCGGCCTCCCCGACCTGGACCGATTGGGTACCAGGATCGGTCACGAAATCCCGCGCCGCCAGCCGCAATTCGTTCATGCGGCGGTCGATATCCTCGGCGAGGTCGCCGACGCTCTGCAGCCTTTGCAGTTCCACGAAGGTCGAATCGATATGGCGAATGGCGACGACGCTGGCGGTTGAGGTGATGATGATCACCGCCAGCACCAGCATGAAGCTGCCGAATGTCAGTTGGCCGATCGACAGGGAGAACGATCTCGGCGTCGTCGAATTCGGCGGCAATTCAGAGGTCATGGTAATCGAGGCCAGTCTCCAATCGGGCCGCAATATACGATGTATTTCGGGCCGTTGGGAACGTGCTGGAGCCGCCGGTTAACGCCCAAATTGGCCCGGCATTCCTCGGCCCCGTGCCGGAGGGAGCCACGCCAACCGGCAATTGGCCGGCCGGGCGGTGGCGCCAATATCGGAACCGGACCGAAATCGCCCTGAGAGCCTGCTCAGACGTCCTTCTCGATCGGCTTCGCCTTTCGCGCCGGGATGGTCATCGCGGCCACGCCGATGACGACGCAGGCAAGGCCGATCCACGCCGTCGGGCTCAGTTGCTCGCCGAGGAAGATCACGCTTGCCGCGACGCCGATCGGTACCCGCAAATAGGCCTGCGCGGTGGCGCCGATCGATCCCAGCGTCTGGATCAGGCGGAAATAGATCACGAAGGCGAACGCCGTCGAAAACACCGCGAGCGCGAGCAGCGCCAGCAGCGAATTCATCGACGGCGCCAGCGTCCATGGCCGATCCATCACGAGGCTCAGCGGGATCAGGATCGCAGCACCACAGAGCAGCGATCCCGCCGCCGGCGCCATCGGATCGAGATTCCCGAACGCGCGGCCGAAAATCGCCGCCCCCGCGTAGCAGACGGCTGCCAGCAACAGCGCGATCTGCGCCGCCAATTGCTCGCCCAGTCCCGACAGCGCCTGCACGCCGACGATCAGGCAGATGCCGACCATACCTGCGACGACTCCGATCAATTTGCGCGACGTTACTGCCTCGTGGCGGGTGATCGCGAATGTCAGGAAAAACGTGAATATCGGCGCCGTCGAATTGAGGATGGTCGCGATGCCGGCATCCAGCGCCCGCGTCCCCCATGCCACCATCGTCCAAGGGATGACGCTGTTGAGGCAGGCCTGGAACATGAAGCGACGCCAGTTCGCGGCATCCACCGGCATTCTGATTCCGCGCCAGCGCATGATCGCGACCAGCAGCAGGCCTGCAATCAGCGTGCGGCCCGCAATCAGCGTCACCGGCGGGATCGTCGCCACGGCGATCTTCAGGAAGGTATAGGACGCGCCCCACAGTGTCGCCAGCACCAGCAGCAGCGCCAGCTCGCTTGCGGTCCCTGGTTGTTGCTGCCCGCCCTCGCCCATGTCCGTAACCCGGTCTCGATCGATATCAGGACCGGACATTACCGCCTGTCAGCGCCTTGATACTTCGCTACACGCCGAAGTGTGTATGCAGCCTTCAGCCGCCGGGACCGACGTCGAACACGTCGCCGTCATAGCCCGCCTCGAGCGGAATGCGGAGCTGGCGGCCGGTGCTGGTCTTGGTCATGACCGGCGTCACCGTGACGATGGACTTGCCGCGGCTGTCGTCCATCGCGGCCCGGACGCTATCCTGTTTGCCGAGCTTGATCAGGTTGCGCGTGGTCGGGAACGGCAGCTTGAAGCGCCCGCTCTCGCCGCCTTCGAGCGCCTCGCGCGGCGAGACCCAGATCGAGTCGGTGGATTCCTTGCCGTCATGGGCGCCGAGTTGCTCCGGCGGCGCGCCGGCGAGGAAGAACCAGGGGTCGAAGCGCTTCGGCATGCCTGCCGGCGTGATCCAATGCGCGTAGGGCATCAATTCGTCGAGCGCCAGCACCATGCCGTTGTCGGCAAGCACCTTGAGAAAACTGATCTTGCCGTCGCAGAGGTCAGTGCGATGCGCCGCCTCGATCTCGCTGGCGCGCCTGGCCTCGACCAGCGCGTTCGAACCGCTCGGCCGCGCCAGCAGAATGCCGCTTTCTTCAAAAGTCTCGCGGATCGCGGCAATGCGGAAGCTCAATGTGACCTCGTCGAGCTCCTCGCCGCCCGAATACAGCGCCGGCGTCGCGATGATCTCCTTGTCGCCCTTGTCGACGCTGCCGCCGGGGAACACCAGTGCGCCGGAATTGAAGTCGATCTCGTAATGGCGAACCATCATGAAGACTTCGACTTCCTTGCGCTCCGCGCTGTCGCGGAGCAACAGGATGGTGGATGCGGCACGCGGGACGACGGCTTCAGCCATACTGCTTTACTCCTGGAGACCTCATCCTGAGGAGCTGCCCTTGGGCCGCGTCTCGAAGGATGATTGGCACGATCGGGGGCCTCATGGTTCGAGACGGCGCTTTGCGCCTCCTCACCATGAGGGACGATTAACCGGCCGCGCTCGATTGCGGTTGCAGGTTGGCGCGGCGGTCGACACGCGCCACGCGCGACAAGAGATAATCCACCTCCGCCTTGGCGGTGGCCGTGATGGTCGCGCCGGGCTTGCGCTGCGCGCTGGAAGAAATGATGCCGCGCTTCTGCAGCACATACTTGCGTACCGAAAGGCCCGCGCCGGGCTGCTGCTCGTAGCGGATCAGCGGCAGATGCGCGTCGAACAGGTCGTGGGCGGCGTCGCGCTTGCCGGCCTTCGAAAGTTTGACGACGTCGATCAGGAGCTCGGGGAAGGCATAGCCGGTCATGGCGCCGTCGGCGCCGCGCTCCATTTCGAAATCGAGGAACAGCCCGCCATTGCCGACCAGGATCGACATCGGTTTCAGCGAACCGTCCTTCTGGAAGCCGCGCAGCGTGGTGATCTTCTCCAGGCCCGGCCAGTCCTCATGCTTGAGCATCACGCAGGACGGGGAATCCATCACGATCTTGCGGATTACCGCCGGCGTGAAGATGACGCTGAGCGTCAGCGGATAATCCTGCAGCACCCACGGGATGTCGTCGCCGATCGCTTCCTGCGCCTGCTTGAAATAGCCGGTGATCTGGTCGTCCGTGCGCAAATTGGGCGGCGGCGCGATCATCACGCCGGCGGCGCCGGCATCCATCGACGCCTTCGCCAGCGAGCGCATCGAAGCAAACCCGGGCGCCGAGACGCCGACGATGATCTGCATGTTCTTCGCGCGCTTGACGAAGCGGATCGCGACCTGCTCGGCTTCGGCCGCGTCGAGTTTCGGCGCCTCGCCCAGAATGCCGAGCACGGTGACGCCGTCGCAGCCGACTTCGGCGTAGAAGTCGGTCAGCCGGTCGATCGATTTCTCGTCGATGCGGCCGTCGTCGTGGAACGGCGTCGGGGCGATTGCGAAGGTGCCTGCAGCCTGGGCGGTAAGCTTTGCCATGTGTGCGTCTATCCTTTTTCGTCATTCCGGGGCGATGCGAAGCATCGAACCTCAGATGCGCGATTGCGCATCGGGGAATCTCGAGATTCCGGGTTCGATGCTTCGCATCGCCCCGGAATGACGTTTAAAACTAAAACCGCCGCGCGCCCATCTTGATCTGCTCTTCCGAGAAGAAGATCTCCTTGGCGTGCTCGACGATATCCTGCGCCTTCCACCCCGTGAACGGCGGCTTCCAGCCTTCCATTTCCATCATCCGCATCTCGCGGACGCCGCGGGGGCCGGAGACGCCCAGCACCTTGCCGGTCTGGTCGCCCGAGAGGTCGCTGACCATGTATAGCACGGCTGGCGCGATGCCATCAGGCCCGAGCGCTGCCTTCGGGTTCTCGATGTAGCGCGGCAGGTCCGCGGTCATGCGGGTCAGCGCGCCCGGGGCCAGCGTCCAGATCCGGATGTTGTACTTGCGGCCCTCGATCGCCAGCACGTTCGACAGTCCCCAGATACCGCCCTTGGTGGCGCCGTAATTGGTCTGGCCGAAATTGCCGATCAGGCCGGAGGTCGAGGAGGTGTTGACGATGACGCCGCCGCCGTTCTCGCGCATCCATTTGAACACCGGCTGGGTGCAGCAGAAGGTGCCTTTGAGATGCACCTTGATCACCCTGTCCCAGTTGGCCTCCTTGGCCTTGGCAAAGGTCTCGTCGAGCAGGATGCCGGCGTTGTTGACCAGGATATCGGCGCGGCCGAAATTCTTGATGGCGTCCTCGAACACGGATTGTCCACCGGCCATGGTCGAGATGTCGGAACCATTGGCGACCGCGCGGCCGCCCTCGGCCTTGATCGCGTCGACCACCTGCTGCGCCATCGACTTGTCCGAGCCGGAACCGTCACGCGGCCCGCCGAGGTCGTTGACCACGACCGCCGCACCCTCGCGCGCGAACAGTTTGGCGTAGGCCTCGCCGAGCCCGCCACCCGCGCCGGTGATGATCGCAACCTTGCCGTCGAGCAGTCCCATGGTGCTTCTCTCCTACCTATCGGTTGCCGTCATTCCGGGGCGCGAAGCGAACCCGGAATCTCGAGATTCCGGGTCTGGTCCTACGGACCATCCCGGAATGACAGTTGTTGTATCAACCCAGCACCGTCTTGCCGCTCTTGATCACGGTGACGTTGCGCGACTTCACCTTGGCTTCGAAGGAAACGACGTTGCCGTCCTTCCACAATTCCATCGTCACGGTCTCGCCGGGGTAGACCGGCGAGGAAAACCGCGCGACGTGCTGTTTGAAGGCAGACGGGTCGTAATCCGCATAGGTCTGCAGCACGCCGCGGCAGGTGAGGCCGTAGGTGCACATGCCGTGCAGGATCGGCCGCGGGAAGCCGGCCTTCTTGGCGAACTCCGGATCGGAATGCAGCGGGTTGCGGTCGCCGCAGAGGCGATAGACCAGCGCCTGGTCCGGGCGCGTCGTGATGTCGACGATCTGGTCGGGCGCGCGGGTCGGCACCTTGTGCGGTTCGGGCTGGCCTTCGGAGGGACCGCCAAAGCCGCCGTCGCCGCGGGCGAACCGCGACGCGACGAGCGTCGCGAGCTTCTCGCCCTTCTCATCCTTCAGCACGGTCTGGTGGCGGATCACCGCGCCCTTGTCCTTGCCCTTGTCGAAGACGTCGAGCACGGTGGAGTCGGCCGTGATGTTGGCGGCGCCAGGCAGCGGCTTGTGGAAGGTGATGTCGCGTTCGCCGTCGACCACCATCACGCGGTTGAGATTCATCTCGCCGGGGCCTGCGCCCCACGCCGCCACCGAGGCGAAGGTCGGCACTACCTTCAGCGGACGCGGGGTGAGGGTGCCTTCGTTGACGTAGGCGAGTTCCTTCTCGTCCATCGGGTCGGCGCCCATGCCGATGCCGTAGGCGTAGAGCATCACATCGCGGTCGGTATAGGAGTATTTCTGGCCGAGATTTTTCAGGGCCATCAGTTGTTCGTAGTTGATCGGCATTTCGCTTTCTCCCGATTTGTTCTCGTTTGTCGTGCCCGCGAAGGCGGGCATCCAGTAAACGCCGGTGTTTACCGGATCCCCGCCTGCGCGGGGATGACCACCTGTTGTTTGGCGCGAAGCGCGGGCAATTCCGTCAGGCTGCCGTGAAGAACGGCAGCGGGGCGCCGTCGGTGGGCTTCCACACCACCTTCACCTTCTGGCCGATCTTCAGGCTCGATAGATCGCAGTCGACGATGTTGGTCTGCAGCGACGGGCCTTCCTTGAGAGTGACGTAGGCGATGGCGTACGGACCGGTCGGAGATTTCCGCATCAGGCTGTAGGTATAGATCGTGGCTTCGCCCGAGCTCTCTTCCCACACCGTCTTGTCGGAGAAGCAGAACGGGCAGATCGAGCGCGGGAAGTAATGCGGCTCGCCGCAGGCGGTGCAGCGCTTGATCAGGAACTTGCCCTGCTTGGCGGCTTCCCAGAACTGTGCGGTCTCGGGATTGGTGACCGGCGTCGGATACTTTTTGGCTTCAGCCATCACACGCGCTCCAGAATGCAGGTTGAGGCGGCGTGGCGCACGCCAAGGAGTCCGCCGGTGCCGTGGGCAATGGCAAGGTCGCAATTCGGCACCTGCACCTTCGGGTGCGCTTCGCCGCGCAATTGCCGAACGGCTTCCAGGATTTTCGTCATGCCGCCGCGGTTGACCGGATGGTTGCTGCAGAGACCGCCGCCGTCGGTGTTGAACGGCAGCTTGCCGACGCCCGAGATCAAATTGCCGTCGGCGACGAACTTGCCGCCCTCGCCCTTCTTGCAGAAACCGAGGTCCTCGATCTGCATCAGCACGGTGATGGTGAAGCTGTCATAGATCGAGGCGTACTTGATGTCCTTTGGCGTGATGCCGGCTTCCTCGAACGCGCGCGGGCCTGACCAGACGCCGGCGGAATAAGTGAGGTCGAGATCCTTGCCGCCGCGCGGGCCTTTCATGGCCTCGCCATGGCCGATCAGCCGCACCAGCGGCTTCTTCAGGCTCTTGGCGATTTCCGGCGTGGTCACGATCATCGCGCCGCCGCCGTCGGTGACGACGCAGCAATCCATGCGATGCAGGGGATCGGAGATCATCGGCGAGTTGAGCACGTCCTCGACGGTCACGACGTCCTTCAGCATCGCGTGCGGATTGTACTGGGCGTGGTGCGACGCCGCGACCTTGATCCACGCGAGCTGCTCGCTGGTGGTGCCGTAGTCGTGCATATGACGCATGGCACACATGCCGTAGGCATTGTGAGTGGTCGCGCCGTAGGCAGCTTCGAAATCAACCTCCGCGCCCGCTGCGCGCGGCGGCATCGGTCCGGTGCGCGGCTTGCCGGCGAGCGTCACCAGCGCGATCGAGCATTTGCCGGCGGCTATCGCTTCGGCGGCATGGCCGAGATGGATCAGATAGGAACAGCCGCCCGTTTCGGTGGAATCGACGTGGCGCACCTTCAACCCGAGGTAATCGACCATCGGCCAGGCGCCGCCAGGGGCGTCGCCGGCGCAGAAATAGCCGTCGATATCGGCCTTGGTCAGCCCGGCATCCTCGATCGCACCCTTGGCGACCTCGGCATGCAACTGCGCGGTTGATTTATCGGGTGCGTGCCGGGTGGGATGTTCGTAGATCCCGGCAATGTAGGCTTTGCCTTTGATAGTCAAATCGTGCTCCGTTGGCGTTTCTTCTTCCTGAAAGTTTTCTGGCCTGTCGCCGCCCCCTTGGCAAGCGCGGAAATATTCCGTCAGGCGAGACGGTAGCGACCGGACCCAGGTCGGGATGATTATCGGCCAAAATCGTATCAGGCCGCGGCATGCGGATATGCCATCGCGTTCTCGCGGCGCGACGCGCCCGAGCTGTACCTGGTCGCTCGGCCCTCAGGAATCGAGAGGGCGCAGGAAAGGCCGGGTGCGCGCTGCACCCGCGGTCTCGTGTGCAATAGTGCGCAAGAAAGCGCGCACACGAGCATACAGGTCCAGCGGAGAGCATCCGGCCTTCCCTGCGCAATGGTTTGACGGCTTATGCCGCGCTCTCCCCGGAGACGAATTCCTTTTGCCTCCGTCGCTTCGCAGATTGGCAGCGAGAGTTGACCCGGTCGGGCCCCCTCGCCTCCGCAAAGCTTGACGCCAGCCACGGGCGCCAGGACCACACGGTTTTGCCGTACGCAACAACGTCGCCCGTCCTGCGCGGGATCGACCGCTCACGGCTTTCGCCGCCCTGCGACCTCTCTCGCGCGCAACGCCATCGCGTCCACCGCAACCCGCACTCCACGTATCGTGACGACGCGTACGCCCCTCTTCATGAGGCGGGATGGCGCAAGGAGGCCACCGATTGCGGAAAAGGTGAAGCGGATTATTTTCAATCCGCAGGCTGGACGACCCAAATCACGTTGAATCGGCTGGCGAAATTCGATTCTGCGCGCAGGGCATTTTGCGACTTTTTTGGACGAGCGACAACGGCATCGCGGACAGAAACGCGCGTTGATTTGCCCGACAGGCGTTGATCGGATTGTAGGATTAGCAAAGCGCAGGTCCCATGCCCCGGACGCAGCGCGGCGCGAAGTGCTGCGCTGCTGAGCCGGGGCCTGTGCTGTGAGATGGGTCCCGGCTCTGCGGCGCAGCGCTTGCGCGCTGCACCGCGTCCGGGACAAGAGACCTATTCCGCCGCGATCTGTCGCGGTGCGGGTGGCGGGTTGACGAGGTCGGCGGCGAGTTGCGCGTAGCGCGCCTTGGCATCAGCGACCGCCTTCTCCTTGACCGGGCCGTAGCCGCGGATGCGGTCGGGAAGCGACAGGATTTCGACCGCGGTATCGTGCGTGACCGGCGACAGCAGGCCCAGCACGGTTGCAACGTCCTTTTCGTAGCCGGCGATCAGGTCGCGTTCGAGCTTGCGGTCGGCGCTGTAGCCGAAGATGTCGAGCGGCGTACCGCGCAGGAAGCGGAATCTTGCGAGCATCCGGAATACCGGCATCATCCAGGCGCCGAACGCGCGCTTGCCGGGCCGGCCGAGCGCGTCGGGCTTGCCGGCCAGCATCGGCGGCGCGAGATTGAAGTTGAACTTGAAGTCGCCTTCAAACTGGTCGCGAAGCTGCTTCTCGAAGCGGCCGTCGGTATAGAGCCGCGCGACCTCATACTCGTCCTTGTAGGCGAGCAGTTTTGCGTAGTTGATCGCAACCGCCCTCGGCAGCGCGTCACCGTAGCCGCCCTTGGTGGCGGCATCGCGCACCTGGGTGACGAGATTGCGGTAGCGCTTGGCGAGCCTGCCACTTTGATAAGCGGTCAAGTGTCCCGTGCGGTGCGCGATGATCTCGTCGAGCGACATCGCCTCCAGCGTCTTCGGCGGTGCCGTTTCATCCTGGTCCTTCATCATGCCGGCCAGCCGCGCCGGATCGGCTGCGGCGAGACGGCCGAGCTGGAAGGCCTGCGTGTTCATCTTGATGGCGACGCCGTTGACCTCGATCGCCTGCAGGATCGCATTTGCCGACAGCGGCAGCAGGCCCCTCTGGTAGGCATAGCCGAGCATCATGATGTTGGTGGCGATGGAGTCGCCGAGCAGCGCTTCGGCGGGCTTGGTGAAATCGTAGAAGGAAGAATCCTTGCGCAGTTCCGTCTCCAGCACCGAGTTGAGCTTGCGGCTCTGGAAGTTGAAGTCGCGATTGAGGATGAAATCCGCGGTCGGAATCACGTGGCTGTTGATGATGCCGACGGTGCGGGTGGATTCGCACAGCGTGACCATGTCCTTCGACACTGCGACGACCTCGTCGGCGGCCATCACGAGATCCGCGGTGCCGGTGACGATGCGCGAGCAGGTCACGTCGGCGGTGTGTTCGGAAAGCCGGACGTGGCTGAGCACCGCGCCGCCCTTCTGCGCGAGACCGGACATGTCGAGGATCATGCTGGCCTTGCCCTCGATATGGGCGGCCATGCCGAGCAGCGCGCCGATGGTCAGCACGCCGGTGCCGCCGACGCCGCCGACCGCGATGTTGTAGGGCCGTTCCAGCGACGGCGATGTCGCCGGCTCCGGCAGATCGCCGAGGTCCGAGATATCGAGGCTTGCCGGCGCGCGGCGGCGCGGCTTGCCGCCGTCGATGGTGACAAAGGACGGGCAAAAGCCCTTCAGGCAGGAATAATCCTTGTTGCAGGTCGACTGGTTGATGGTGCGCTTGCGGCCCATCTCGGTTTCCAGCGGCTCGACGGAGATGCAGTTCGACTGCACCGAGCAATCGCCGCAGCCTTCGCACACAGCCGGATTGATCATGACGCGGCGCGCCGGGTCTTCCATCAGGCCACGCTTGCGGCGGCGGCGCTTTTCGGCGGCACAAGTCTGCACGAACACGATCGCCGAGGCGCCCTTCAGCGTGCGGCAGGTCTTCTGCACGGCGTCGAGTTCGTCGCGATGCGCGACCTTGACGCCGGGCGCGATGTCGGACGCCGGATACAGATGCGGGTTTTCCGAGACCAGGTAGATCTCGCGGATGCCTTCGGCGTGAAGCTGGAAGGTGATCTGCTGCGGCGACAATTCGCCGTCGACATGCTGTCCGCCGGTCATCGCGGTCGCATCGTTGTAGAGGATCTTGTAGGTGATATTGGCGCCCGAGGCGACCGCCTGGCGGATCGCGAGGCTGCCGGAATGGAAGTAAGTGCCGTCGCCGAGATTGGCGAACACGTGCTCTTCCTTGGTGAACGGCGCCACGCCGACCCACGGCACGCCCTCGCCTCCCATGTGGGTGTAGGTCTCGGTGTTGCGGTCCATCCACAGCGCCATGAAATGGCAACCGATGCCGGCAAAGGCGCGGCTGCCTTCCGGGACCTTGGTGGAGGTGTTGTGCGGGCAGCCCGAGCAGAAGTACGGCGTGCGGG
>JAFAGM010000035.1 GCA_023422775.1 Pseudomonadota bacterium | reverse complement strand
CGCGCGGTTCCGGCGCAAGTGCGCGGGCGATGGCGACGCGCTGGCGCTGGCCGCCTGAAATTTCGTGCGGATAGCGCTGGGCGAAGTCCTCCGGCAAGCCCACCAGCCGCAGCAATTCTTTGATGCGCTCGCGCCGCTGACCGCGATCCGTCATGCCGAAGATCCGCAGCGGGTCGTCGAGAGTCTGGCCGATGGTCCGCCGCGGATTGAGGCTGGAATACGGGTCCTGAAAAACGATCTGCACGGCGCGCCGGAAGTTCGCCGGATCTCTAACAATCAGATCGGAGGAGTCCGCCCCATCGAGCAGGATGCGTCCGGACGTCGGCTCGATCAGGCGCAGCAGGCAGCGCGCCAAAGTCGATTTTCCGCAGCCGGATTCCCCGACGATGGCCACGGTTGCTCCGGCGGCGACAGTGACCGATACGTTGCTCAGCGCATGGACAACGCGGCGTTTACGCGCCAGCAGTCCGCCGATTTCGAAATGCTTTGTCACCCCCTGGGCCTCGAGGATGATCGTGCGGCCTGCCGTCTGCTTGGCGCCGCTCATGTCTGTTCTCCGGCAACAAGCAGGCAGGCTGCGGACCGGCCAGGCGCGAACACGCGTTCCAGCGGACGAACGCTCGCGCAGCGCTCGACGGCGACAGAGCAGCGCGGACTGAACGCACATCCGGCGGGCAGCGCATCGAATGCAGGAATAGCGCCGGGAATATCGCGTAGCCGCTCGCGACTGTCGCCCGACCAGTCCGAGGCCTGCAGCAGTCCTTGTGTATAGGGATGACGCGGATCAGAGAACACCTGTCCAACCGGTCCTTGCTCCACGATGCGCCCCGCGTACATGACCACGACGCGATCCGCGAAGCCGGACACGACAGCCAGGTCGTGAGTGATCAGCAACACGGCCATATTCAACTTGGCTTTGAGATCCGCGATCAGAGATAGCACCTGGGCCTGCACAGTGACGTCCAGCGCAGTCGTCGGCTCATCGGCGATCAGCAGGCTCGGCCCGCAGGCCAGCGCCAATGCGATCATCACGCGCTGGCGCATGCCGCCGGAGAGATTGTGCGGATATTGCAGGATGCGATCTTCGGGCGCTGGGATGCCGACGAGCGAAAGCAATTCGACCGCGCGATCCATCGCGGTACGCGCCGTCGCTGTGCCGTGCAGCAGCATGCCTTCCGCGATCTGGCGCCCGATCGTATGGACCGGGTTCAGCGCCATCGCTGGATCCTGGAAGATGATACCGATATCGGCGCCGCGCACTGCGCGCATCTCGCGTTCGGACAGATGCCGCAGATCACGCCCGTTGAACATCACGGCGCCGCCGGACACGCTGCCACTCGACGCGCGGATCAATTTGAGTAGCCCGAGCGCAACCGTGCTTTTGCCGGACCCGGATTCGCCGACCAGAGCCAATGTCTCGCCGCGCGCCAGTGTGAAACTGACGTCGTCAACGGCTCGGTGCGGTCCGCGCGTCGTCTCGTATTGGACCGTCAGGCTTTGGACATCGAGAAGTGCGCTCATCGCTGTCTCATGCGCGGGTTGAGCGCTTCGTTCAGGCCTTCGCCGACCAAGTTGATGGCGAGCACGGTGACCAGGATCGTGACGCCCGGAATGGCCGAGACCCACCATGCGCTGCGCAGCACTGTTCGTCCTACCCCGATCATGTAGCCCCAGGAAATGATGTTCGGGTCGCCAAGGCCGAGGAACGATAATCCGGACTCCGTCAGGATGGCGGTCGCCACCATCAGCGAGGACACGACGATCACCGGGGGCAGGGCGTTGGGTAGGATCTGGTAAAGCATGATTTCGCTGCTCTTCATGCCCATCGCACGGCAGGCCTCGACATAATCGCGCGCCTTCTGCGCCGCGAATTCCGCACGCGCCAGGCGCGCCACGGATGGCCAGGACACGATGGCGATGGCAACGGTGATGGTGAGGATCGACGGCTGGAATATCGCGACGATGACGACGGCGAGCACGAACGAGGGGATCGTCAGGAAGAAATCCGTCGTGCGCATCAGCGCCATGTCGAGCCACCCGCCATAGTATCCGGCAAGTCCGCCGACGATGAGGCCTATGCACATCGCAGCCAGGCTCGCGCACAGTCCGATCAGCAGCGAGACCCGCGCGCCATGCAGCAGTCCGGCGAGAATGTCTCGGCCGGCAACGTCAGTGCCGAGCGGAAAGCGTGCCGATGGTTTCTGGTTCGGGCGGCCGATCATGTCGAACGGATCGGCGCCGTAGAGCATCGGCCCGAGGATCGCGGCGAGGATAATCAGCAGCATGACGCCGAGGCCCAGAACCGCGCCGCGATTGCGGCGGAAACGCCGCCAGAGTTCGAGAGCGTTCGTCATTTGTGGACGAGCCTGGGATCGAGGATCCCATAAATGAGATCGACCAGCAGATTGGTAGCGACGACGACAATGGAAGAAATGAACAGGATTCCCAGCAAAAGATTGAGATCACGCTGCAGCAACGCATCGAGGACAAGGCGTCCCAGTCCCGGCCAGCCGAACACGGTTTCGACCAGGATCGAGCCGCCAAGCAGATGACCGACCTGGACACC
>JAFAGM010000143.1 GCA_023422775.1 Pseudomonadota bacterium | reverse complement strand
GCCTCGCAGATGGCCAACTTCCTCGACCAGGCCGGCGGTCTCTGGGCCAAGGGCGCGCTGCACGGCAAGGTAGGTGGCGCCTTCACGTCGACAGCGACCCAGCATGGCGGCCAGGAAACCACGCTGTTCTCGATCATCACCAACCTGCTGCATTTCGGCCTGACGGTGGTCGGCCTGAACTACGGCTTCGCTGGCCAGATGATGCTCGACGAGGTCACCGGCGGCTCGCCCTATGGCGCGACGACGATCACCGGCGGCGACGGCAGCCGCCAGCCGAGCGAGAACGAACTCGCCGGCGCGCGCTATCAGGGACGCGTGATCGCAGAGACCGCCAACAAGCTGCATGGCTGATACGACGAGGGCGGCATTCTCATCGAGCAATGCCGCCCCATCGTCGAATTCATGATAAGTGTTTTACGCTGGCGGCCACGCAGAGGATTCAAGCATGAACAGCGATCCCAAAGCTACCTGGCCGGAACTGCCGACCACGGCATGGCGCGATACCTACGCCACGCTGCAATTGTGGACCCAGGTCGTCGGCAAGATCCGCCTGGCCAGAACTCCCTGGCTCAATCATTCCTGGCACGTGACACTGTATGTGACGCCGCGCGGACTGACGACATCGCCGGTGCCGGACGGCACGCGAACGTTCCAGATCGACTTCGATTTCATCGATCATCACCTGCGCGTCTCGACCAGCGACGGCATGCAGCGGAACTTTGCGCTTCCGGGACAATCGGTCGCCAGCTTCTACGCGGCAACCATGGCAGCGCTCGCCGAACTCGGGATCATCGTTGTCATCGACGAGATGCCCAACGAGTTGCCGGACCCGGTGCGATTCTCCGAAGACACCGCGCACGCATCCTACGACCCGGATGCCGTCGGGCGCTTCCTGCAAATCCTCGTCAACTGCGACCGCGTCTTCAAGCAGTTCCGCACGGGTTTTCTCGGCAAGGCGAGCCCGGTGCATTTCTTCTGGGGCAGTTTCGATCTGGCGGTGACGCGCTTCTCCGGACGGAGGGCGCCGCTCCATCCCGGCGGCGTTCCCAATCTCCCCGACGCAGTTGTGCATGAAGCCTATTCGCACGAGGTCAGCAGCGCCGGCTTCTGGCCCGGCAGCGGCGCGATCGATTATCCCGCATTCTATTCCTACGCCTATCCGGAGCCGTCAGGCTTCCGGACGGCAAAGGTGCGGCCGGACGCGGCGTTCTTCGGCGAAGCGGTCGGCGAATTTATCCTTCCCTATGACGCCGTGCGCAAGGCTGACGACCCCGACACGGCGCTGCTGGATTTCCTGAACAGCACCTATGAGGCCGCAGCGAATGCGGCGAAATGGGATCGCGAAGCGCTTGAATGCGGTCCCGGACAGCCGGGCGTGGTAAGGCAGATTTGAAGCGTCGTCGTTTGAAGCGTCGTAGGGTGGATTGGCACAGCGCACTCGCCATCAGGCGAAGATAGATGGTGCGTGACGCCCCCCAAGCCAACCCACCCTACAAGTCGCGCAGCTAGTGCCGCGACTCCGGCTTCACTACGGTCTGGCGGACCTCAGCGCCGCAGTCCGCGCATTCGTAAGTGAACTCGATCTTCGCCATGCTCCAATGCGGCTCGATATCGCGAATGTACATTGGAATCCCCACGCAGCTCGGGCAGATGACGTAGGCTGGCTCGGTGTCATCGTGATGGTGGATGTAGGCTGGCATGTTGACTCTCCCCACGGCAGCATTCACCAGTGTCCCTGACCCGGAGCGAAGCATACGCCTCTGCGGCAAGGGCGATCATGAACTTTCGCGAACACAGCTAGAACGTGCACACAATTTGCGCGACCGTGTCGAACCGGTCACATCGGATCGATTCTCCTCGCCTCACAACGACTTACCGAAGCCGCCGCCATCACGCGTCCGATCCCGCGACAATTTCAAGGTTCCGCCCGGATCATGCGCCGGCATTCGCCCTGCAACAGACCGGCCGCGAGTATCGACATACGCTTCATGCACATGTCCTGCCGACTGTTTTTGTTGGCGCGCAACCTAGCATCACGAGCCGTGGCGTAGATCCATGTTTCATGCTGCAGTTGTGTTGTGCCGCCATGCGTGTCAAGCGTGCCGGCCAGCAATCAGAAACCATTACGGCTGCAGCGCGTTTCACATCCTCAACCCATTCGAGGAAAATGAAACATGGCTGATACCTCACAGATCCGGGAACATATGGACGTCATCTCCTCCGACAAGAAGACGGTCGGAAAGGTCGACCATCTCGAAGGAACCGACAAGATCAAGCTGACGAAGCAGAGTTCGCCCGATGGCCAGCATCATCACTTCATTCCGGTGTCATGGGTCGATCACGTCGATCAGCACGTGCATCTCAACAAATCGGGCGCGGACGTGACCTCGCACTGGCAGCACGGCCGGCAGTAGCAGCCGGCGTTGCGCCATCAGCGAATGCCGCTATCATCCGGCGTCAGGAGTTTGAATGCACCCGGCGGCGACACAGCAGTTCGAACGCATGATCGGCGAGTATGCACGCTGGCGTTCCGTTCCCGAAAAGGAACGGTCGCCCGCGCCGGCGTGGTGGTGGGGACCGGCCATGGAACTGCGCAACATGGCGCAGCCCCTGCCGGCCGAATGGTGCACTCAACTTGAACTGCCCGAAGGGGCGACGTATGCGGCAGGCGCGGAGATCTTCCTCAGGGCCTTCGCAGGGCAGACCGCTCCTCCATGGCCCTACGATTTCCCCGGCAAAACGGGCGTGGCGGAAGCGACGGACATCCGCGAACTCCACCCGCAGCCGTCAGACGACAGCGCCTTTCAGCCCTGATCCGGCATCAGGCTGCAGCGGCGGCGAGACCAGCAACGGCGCGGCCCGCAGCAGGTCGGCCATTTCCCTTGAAGGCAGCGGCCTGGAGAACAGGAAACCCTGCATCTCGTCGCAGGCGTGGCTGCGCAGGAACGCCTGCTGCTCGGGGGTTTCCACGCCCTCGGCAACGACGGTCATGCCGAGCGCCTTGCCCATGCTGATGATCGCCTGCGCGATGGCCTGGTCCTCCGAATCGGCCGGCAGGTCGCGAATGAACGAGCGATCGATCTTGATGGTGTCGATCGGGAAATGCTTCATCAGCGACATCGACGAATAGCCGGTGCCGAAATCGTCGATCGCAAGCCGGATGCCGCGGCTCTGGATCGCGTCGAGAATCTTGATGGCGCGCGACACGTTGCGCATCACCATGCTTTCGGTGACTTCGAGCTGCAGCAGCACCGGCGACATGCCGCTCGACACCAGCGCCTCGTCGACGTCCTGCAGCAGATGCCCGTCGGCGAACTGCCGCGGCGAAAGGTTCACCGCCATCGTCACCGGCCGCAAGCCCCGGCGCTGCCAGGCCATGTTCTGCGCGCAGGCTTCCCTGAGCACCCAGCGTCCGATCGGAACGATGGTCCCGGTCTCCTCGGCGAGCGGGATGAATTGCGCCGGCGACACGCTGCCGAATTCGGGATGGTTCCAGCGCAGCAGCGCCTCGACGCCGGTGATCTGGCCGCTCGCCATGTCGATCTTGGGCTGATAGTGCAGCGTGAACTGGTCGCGCTCCAGCGCGCGGCGCAAGGCGCTCTCCATCTTCAGCCGCTCGATCGACTGCGTCCTGATTTCCCGGCTGAAGAAGCGGAAGCCGTTCTTGCCGTCCTCCTTGGCGAGGTACATCGCCATGTCGGCATTCTTGGTCAGCGTCAACATGTCGGTGCCGTCGGACGGATACATCGCGATCCCGATCGAAGCCGTCGTGTGGCACTCGTGACCGCTGAGCTGCAGCGGCTGGCTCAGCACGGACAGCAATTCTCCGGCCACCTGCTCGACCTCGTTTCGCTCGGCAACCTCCTCCAGAATGACCACGAACTCGTCGCCGCCGAGCCGCGCCACGACGTCGCTGGAACGCAGCGCGCGCCGCAGCCTGCCGCCGATCTCCACCAGCAGCATGTCGCCGGCGTCGTGCCCAAGCGAATCGTTGATGACCTTGAATCGGTCGAGATCGATGAACAGCAGCGCAAACCGCCGCTGGTAGCGCTCGGCGGCGTCGATGGCCTGCCGCAGCATGCCGTTGAACATTTCGCGGTTCGGCAGGTCGGTGAGGCTGTCGTGCGACGCCAGATATTCGATCCGCTGGTCCGCCCTCGTCTTCTCGTCGGCACGGTCGAAATTCTCCAGCGCAAAGGAAACATTTCCGACAAGCCGTTGCAGCAGTTCGGCGAACTCGGGCGTGAACGTGTGCTTCTCGAGGGAAATGAAGATCATGATGCCAACGACCCGTCCCTGCACGAACAGGGGGAGCGCCGCGCCGGAATTCGCGCCATCGCTGCGCGCCCTGCCGTGAAACGCCCTGGCCTGGGGGTCGTCCAGATAATCGTTGATGATACTGATCTGCCGCGAACGGATGGCCCGGCCGGTCAGTCCGCGTCCCTCCGGAAGATCTTCACTGGCCGATACCCTTACCTGCAGCGCGCTGGCGGCGGTCGGACCGGCGGCGGCAACGACGTCGAGGAAATCACTATCCGGATTCATCAACATGATGGCGGTAGAGGTAAACTTGCCGCCCTTGGCCGCGGCTTCGCACACGAGCTGGAACAATTCGGCCCGCGAGGCGGCGCGGATGATCGCTTCGTTGGTCGAGCTTAGCGCCGCCAGCATGCGCGTCAGGCGTTCCTTCTGGACCTCGGTCCTCGCCTTGTCGTCGGCGCGATCGAAGTTCTCCATCGCGAACGACACGTTGGCGGTGAGCCGCTCGAGCAGTTCGACGAATTCGGGCGTGAAGGTGTGCTTCTCCGAGGAGATGAAGAACATGACGCCCGCGGGCTGGCCCGAAACCAGAAGCGGAAACGCCGCGCCCGACATCGCGCCGTCGCTGTGGATGAATTGATGGAACGCCGACCCGCGCGGGTCCGAACGAAGGTCGTTGGCGATGCGGGCTTGACGGGCGCGGAATGCGTTGCCGCAGAGCCCGCGCCCTTCCGGACGATCGGCGTCGATCGAAACCTTGACGCGGCGCATGTTGCCGGCGGTCGGTCCCGCCACCGCCACCGTATCCATCATGTCGCTGTCGGAGCGGGCCAGGATGATGCTGGTCGAGTTGAAGCGCCCACCCTTCGCCGCTGCCTCGCATACCAGCTCGAACAGTTCGGCCCGCGACGTTGCGCGGACGATCGCCTCGTTTGTCGTGCTCAGCGCCGCCAGCATGCGCGCAAGCTTTTCCTTCTCGGCGTCGGCTTTCGCCTTTTCGCTGGCGCGTTCGAAATTTTCGAGAGCGAACGAGACGTTCTCCGCAATCCGGGCCATCAGCGCCACGATCTCTTCATCCTCGGCCCATAATTTGCCGACGAAAAACAACAGCACGCCGATGCTCTGCCCGGACTTGATCAGCGGTACCGCAACGCAGGCGGCAACGCCGGTCTCGCGCGCGGTCTGCTGCCAGGGGTGCCCCTGCGCGGAGTTGAGTATATCGTGGTTGACGCAGGCCTTCTGCGTTCGGAACGCGCGGCCGCAGACGCCGTTTCCGTGGATGTTGTCCGGGTCGATCGAGTGCCGCGACTGCCTGATCTGCTCGATACTCTCGCCCGTTCCGGCGACCGGTTCCAGCCAGATCGAGTTTGGCTGCGCAAGCAGGACCACCGTGGCCGCTGACTTTCCGTTGTTCACGGCGGCATCGCAGACCCGCTGGTAGAGCTCTCGCTCGGTCTTGGCGCGGAGAATGGCTTCGTTGGTCGCGCTGATGGCGCCGAACATCCGGTTCAATCGCCGCATCCCGCGCTCGCCGTTCTTGCGTGCAGCCTCATGGTCGAAATTCTCAAGCGCAAACGAAACGTTCGCCGACACCCGTTGCAGCATCGAGACGACCTGTCCATCGATCGATCGCGCCTCGTGCCGCGTGACGACGAGCACGCCGACGCTCTCGCCGTTGCAGGTCAGCGGCAGTGCCGCCACGGCGCCCACCCGGGCGGCCCTGGCGCCCGCGCGCCACGCCAGCGAACGCTGGTCGTTCAGGAAATCGTTGCTGACGCATACTTGCCGGTCGCGAAAGGCGTGCCCGCAAACGCCGGAACCTTCGGGGGTGTTGGGTACGATCGAAATGTCGACGCTGCGCAAGCGGGCAACGTCGTCGCCACAGCCGGCGGCAAAGCGCAGGAAGTTGGTCGCGGGATCGAGCAGGAAGATGGCCGCCGCCATGAAGTCCCCGCTGGAGAACGCGGCCTCGCAAACCTTCTCGTACAGCTCTTCGGGTGATTTTGCGTACAGAATCGCTTCGTTGGTGGCATTCAACGCCGCGAATGTCCGCGCGATATCGGTCTTCACCGTCCCCAGGCCCCCTCCGGGCAACGTCAGAGTTGCCTCCGCGGGAGCTTATGCGCGCGGCGGGCCTAAATGCTCGTTATTGGAGGCTGGAAGATGCGATTCAGGGTAAATGTGGGACGAATGGGCCGCGCGGTTTCTCCGAAGAACTACGGTCCCGTTGACGATTTGTCAGCCATACGAGTCGTGGCACCGAGCAGCCCTCGTGGCCACCAACCGGTTTCGTACGATGAAACTCCTGACATAAGCACCCTGCGGGCGGCATGGCTAACAGGACATTCTGCGCTTGCCGTCCCGCCACCGCTTTGAGACCATGCAGGCCCGACCAACAAGCAAGACCCGCCATTCGCGCGGGCATTCACGAGGAATTCCCATGCCGCTCGTTCAAGCCGACCGTCTCACGCGTATCGGCTCGGCGCTACTCAAGGCCGCCGGCGCATCGGAGGAGGAAGCCACGGCCGTCGCCACAGGCTGCGTCAACGCCAATCTCGCCGGCCACGACTCGCACGGGGTGATCGCGATCCCGACCTATATCGATCGGGTCAAGGCCGGCCATATCGTGCCCGGCGCAAAATGGACCATCGTGCAGGAATCGCCGACCACCACCGTGATCGACGGCCATTGGGGGTTCGGCTTCCATGTCAACGCCAAGGCGATGGCGCTGACGATCGAGAAGGCGAAGACCGCCAACGTCGCCGCCTGCACGGTGTTTCGCCAGAGCCATGTCGGGCGGCTCGCCGCCTATCCCATGATGGCGATGCGGGCGGGCATGATCGGGATCGCGGCTGCCGATTCCGGCCGCTCGCCGAAGCACGTCGCGCCGTTCGGCGGCCGCGAGGCCCGGCTCGGTACCAACCCGATCTCGATTGCGGTGCCGTCCGATCTGGAAGCACCGTTCTATCTCGACATGGCGACCTCGGCGGTGGCGGCCGGCAAGATCGCGCTGTCGGTCGCGCGCGGCGAACAGATCCCGCAAGGCTGGATCATTGATCCCGAGGGCCGCCACACCACCGATCCGACCCAGTATCGCAAGGGCGGCGCGCTGCTGCCGCTCGGCGGCAGTGAGGGCTACAAGGGAAGCGGGCTTGCCGCCATGGTCGAGGTGCTGTGCGGCCTGCTCACGGGCCTCGGCTTCGGCGTCGAGCCGACCGGCCGTCACAATGACGGGTGCTTCATGGCGGTGTTCAACGTCGGCGCGTTCCGCCCCCTGAAGGATTTCGAGAAGGAAGTCGGCGAGTTCGCGCGTTATCTCAAATCGACGCCGCCGTCGGAGGGCTCGCCCGGGGTGTTCTATCCCGGCGAGATCGAGCATATCCGCGAACAACAGCGCAGGCGCGACGGCATCGAGATCGAGGACGCCACGTGGGAAAAGCTGAAGGCGCTGGCCACCGACTACAAGCTGGCCGCCGAACTCGACCTGAAATGAAATCCAAACCCGCGCGGACAAGGAGAACGGCATGACGAGACAAATGGCGCTGGTTGGATTCCTGCAGGCGCAGAACTGCACCAACCTGCCGAGTTCGTGGCGACACCCGGAATCGCGCGACGATTCGATGTCCGCGGACTACTATCAGGAGATCGCCCGCATCCTTGAAGCCGGCAAATTCCACATGGCGTTCTTCGACGACCGCCTGGCGATGCCGGACCGTTACGGCAACGACCACGCCCACACCGTCGAATACGGCATCCGCTGCGTCAAGATGGACCCGCTGATCGTGCTCACCACGATGGGCATGGCCACGACAAAGCTGGGGCTGGGGTCGACCGCCTCGACCACCTATTTCGAGCCGTTCGACGTCGCGCGCCGCTTCGCCACGCTCGACCTGATGTCGGGCGGACGCGCAGGGTGGAACGTCGTCACCTCGCTCAACGACGGCGAGGCCCACAATATGGGCAAGGACGCCCATCTCGAACACGATTATCGCTACGACCGCGCCGACGAATTCATGGAAGTCGTGCTCGGTCATTGGGACACGTGGGAAGACGGCTCGCTCATCATGGACAAGAAGAGCGGCCGTTTCGCCGATCCCTCCAAGGTGAAGCGGCTCGACCACAGTGGCGAGTACTACAAGTCGCGCGGGCCGTTCACCGTGCCGCGCTCGGCGCAAGGTCATCCCGTCATCATCCAGGCCGGCGCATCCGGCCGCGGCCAGCGCTTTGCGGGACGGTGGGGCGAAGTGATCTTTACAGCGGCGCGCAACGTCGCCGCCGCCAAGGAAGGCTATGCCGCGGTCCGAAACGAAGCGGCGAAGGCCGGCCGCGATCCCGACCAGATGCGGCTCTGCAATCTCACAACGCCCGTCTGCGCCGCGACCAGGGCCGAGGCCGAGGACAAGATGGCGGTGATCAACAAACTGCCGCTGGAGATCGACGCGCTGTCGCTGCTCGCGGAAGCCCTGAACTTCGACTTCGCCTCCAAGCCGCTCGACGAGCCGCTGACATCAGACGACCTCAAGAGCATGCAGGGCATTCTCGGCATTCGTGATGGCGTGCTCAAGACTTCAGGCAAGTCCAATCCCACCGCGCGCGACTTCGTCACCTTCTCCGGCCGCGGCCAGGTGCATGACGCGATCGTCGGCGGGCCGAAAGAGGTCGCGGACAAGCTCGAGGAAATGTTCGTCGAGCGCGGCTGCGACGGCTTTGTCATCGCGGCCACCATCGTGCCGGGCTCCTATGCCGATTTCGTCAAGCACGTCGTGCCGGAACTGCAGCGCCGCGGCCTGTTTCACAAGGACTATGCCGGCAAGACGTTGCGTGAGAATCTCGGCCTGCGGCGCCCCGCCGCCGGCGCGTGGAAGACCCGGCCGCAGGCTGCAGCAGAATAAGAAAAAGAGGACAGCACATGCGTTGGCTCAAATTCACCGCCGCCGGCAAGACTTCCTGGGGCATCGTCGAGGGCGACAAGGTGATCGCCGTCAACGGCGATCCGCTCAGTGAATGGCAGCGTGGAGCGCAGTCGTATGCCCTGAAGGATGTGAAGATCGAACTGCCGCTGATCCCGCGCACCTTCTATTGCGTCGGCCTCAACTATCTCAAGCATCTCAAGGAAGCCGCCGACAAGGCCGGCACGGTGCCGAACGTGCCTGACCGGCCCGAGATCGGCTATCGCGCGCAGAACGCGCTGATCGCGCACGACGAGGACGTGGTGATCCCGGCAAGCGCGACCGAGAAGATTCATTACGAGGGCGAACTCGTCGTCGTGATCGGCAAGAAGGCCAAGCATCTCACCGAAGCCAACGCGATGGATTGCGTGTTCGGCTACACCATCGGCAACGACGTCAGCGAACGCACCTGGCAGAAGGCCGACCGCGGCCTTTGGCGCTCCAAGAACGCCGACACCTTCAAGCCGATGGGCCCCTGGATCGAAACCGACGTCGATCTCGGCAGGATGGAAACCGCCATCCGGGTCAACGGCAGGGAGACCGGCCGCTTCCGCACCAACGACATGATCTTCGGCGTGGTGCCGTTCCTGGTCGAGCTATCGAAATACTTCACGCTCTCGCCCGGCGACGTGATCTGGATGGGCACCGACGGCGCCTCGCCCGACCTGAAGGCCGGCGACGTCGTCGAGATCGACATCACCGGCATTGGCACGCTGCGCAACAGGTTCGTGAAGGAGAAGGTTTGAGCTTGCGGCGCAAGTGCCAGATCCTCAGCGTAAGTGGATCTTTCAAGCTCCGTCATTGCGAGGAGCGATAGCGACGAAGCAATCCATGTTTGAGCTTGCGGCGCCATGGATTGCTTCGCTCCGCTCGCAATGACGGGGATGGAACAGCGCCTCCAATCCACCCCCTCATGCTGAGGAGCGCGTAGCGCATCTCGCTGGTCGTGTGGTCCGAACACAAAATATCGAAAACAACCCCATGCAAAGTAGGATGAGCCACCTCATATCCCGGTCAGCGGGCGAACAATCGGCATCACACCGCCGTCGCCCTGGCGAAGTCGACGTAGATCTCGCGCAGGCGGTTGGTCATCGGACCGGGCTTGCCGTTGCCGACCTTCTTGCCGTCGATCGACACCACCGCCTGCACGAACACGGTGGCGCTGGTGATGAAGGCTTCCTTGGCGGCCAGCGCTTCCTCAACCGAAAACGCGCGCTCCTCGACGCGGAGTTGGCGCTCCTCGGCGAGCGCCACCACTGCCTTGCGGGTGCAGCCGGGCAGGATCGCGCTGCCGTTCTGCCGCGTCACGATCACGTCATCCTGGGTCAGGATGAAGCACGATGACGAGCCGCCCTCGGTGACCTTGCCGTCCTCGATCATCCAGGCCTCGCCGGCGCCGGCTTCCGCCGCCGCCTGCTTGGCAAGCACCTGCGCCAGCAGCGCCACGCTCTTGATGTCGCGCCGGGTCCAGCGCAGGTCGGGCACCGTGATCACGTTGATGCCGGTCGTGGCCGACGGTGCGTTGACGATGTCCTTCACCGAGGTGAACATGATCAGCGTCGGCTTGACGCCCTTCGGAAACGCAAAGTCGCGCCCGGTGTCGGCGCCGCGCGTCACTTCCAGATAGACCATGCCGTTGACGAGCTTGTTGCGCTCCACCAATTCCTTCTGGATTTCCTGGATGCGCTCGACACTTTCCGGCAGCGGCAACGATATCTCGCCCACCGAACGCTCCAGCCGCGCCAGATGCGAGGCGTTGTCGATCAGCTTGCCGTCCAGCACGGCGGCCACTTCGTAAATGCCGTCGGCGAACAGGAAGCCGCGATCGAGAATCGAGACCTTGGCGTCCGAGAGTGGCACGAACGAACCGTTGACGTAGGCGATCTGTTCCAAAGGGGAGTCTCCTGGAAGTAGCACGATTGGTTGCGGCGCACCTTATAGGCAATTTGTTTGGGGCGAGGAACCCCTGCCGGCTCGCCCAGGCCCATTATGGTAACCCGCGGTCGTCATTGCGAGCGAAGCGAAGCAATCCAGCCTTCTCTGCGGTGACCATGGATTGCTTCGCTTCGCTCGCAATGACGGGGTGAGCAGCCGGACTCAATGCGACAGGATCTTCGACAAAAACTGCTGCGCGCGTTCGCTACGGGGGCTGCCGAAGAACTCATCCTTTTGCGCATCCTCGACGATCTCGCCCTTGTCCATGAAGATCACGCGATGCGCGACCTTGCGGGCAAAGCCCATCTCGTGGGTGACGACCATCATGGTCATGCCTTCGCGGGCGAGGTCGACCATGACGTCGAGCACCTCGCTGATCATTTCCGGATCGAGCGCCGAAGTCGGTTCGTCGAACAGCATCGCGATCGGGTCCATGGCGAGCGCGCGCGCGATCGCGACGCGCTGCTGCTGACCGCCGGACAGTTCGGCCGGATATTTATTGGCATGCACCGTCAACCCGACACGATTGAGCAGCTTCTCGCCCTTGGCCATCGCCTCCGCGTGCGAACGTCCCAGCACCTTCTCCTGGGCCAGACACAGGTTCTCGATGATCCGCAAATGCGGAAACAGCTCGAAATGCTGGAACACCATGCCGACGCGGGCGCGCAGTTTCGGCAGGTCGGTCCTGGGATCGTTGACCTTGATGCCGTCGAGGATGATCTGGCCTTCCTGGAACGGCTCCAGCGCATTGACGCATTTGATCAGCGTCGATTTGCCCGAACCTGACGGCCCGCACACCACCACCACCTCGCCCTTGGCGACGCTGGTGGTGCAGTCCTTCAACACCTGGAAGGTCGGCCCGTACCATTTGTTGACATGGCTGATCTCGATCATGCGGTGTCCCTACCGAACAATGGCAATGCGCGCCTGCAGGCGGCGGACGCCCCAGGACGCGATACAGGAAATCACGAAATAGACCGCGGCCGCGAACAGGTACATCTCGACCAGCCGCCCGTCGCGCTGCGCCACCTTGCTGGCGGCGCCGAGGAAATCCGGGATCGACAGCACATAGACCAGCGAGGTGTCCTGGAACAGCACGATGGTCTGCGTCAGCAGCACCGGCAGCATGTTCCGGAACGCCTGCGGCAGCACGATGTATCGCATCGACTGGCTGTAGGTCAGGCCGAGCGCGCTTGCCGCCGCCGGCTGTCCCTTGGAGATCGACTGGATGCCGGCGCGCATGATCTCGGAGAAATACGCCGCCTCGAACATGATGAAGGTGACAAGCGAAGAGGTGAACGCGCCGACGCGTATCGGCCGCGACGCGCCCGTCAGCCACTGGCCGATATAGGGCACCAGGAAGTAGAACCAGAAGATCACCAGCACCAGCGGCAGCGAGCGCATGAAGTCGACATAGAGCCCGGCGATGCGCCCGAGCAGCCTGTAGCTCGACAACCGCATCAGCGCGATCAGCGTGCCGAAAACGAGGCCGCCGAGCGCCGACAGCCCGGTCAGCATCAGCGTGAACGTCATGCCGTCGAGAAACAGGTAGGGAAGCGAGCGGCGGATGACGTCGAAATCGAGGTTGGCGAACATGCTATTTCCCCGTGATGTAGCCGGGGATCGCCAGGCTGCGCTCGAGGAAACGCATGCCGGTGACGACAACGATGTTGATGGCGAGATACATCACGGTCGCGGCGGTGAAGGCCTCGAACACCTGAAACGAGAATTCCTGCATCGCGCGCGCCTGGCCGGTGAGCTCGATCAGGCCGATGGTGATCGCCACCGAAGTATTCTTGACGGTGTTGAGGAATTCGGATGTCAGCGGCGGCAGGATGATGCGGAACGCCATCGGCAGCAGCACGTAGCGATAGGCCTGTCCCGTCGTCAACCCGAGCGCGGTCGCCGCCTGCTTTTGCCCGCGCGGCAGCGAAGCGATGCCGGCGGCGAGTTGCACGGCGACGCGCGCCGACATGAACAGCCCGACCCCGATCGCCGCGGTCCAGAACGGCGCGTTTGGAAGCTGCTTCAGCCATAGCCCCGCGGCGCGCGGCAACAACTCGGGCAGCACGAAGAACCAGAGAAACAACTGCACCAGCAGCGGCATGTTGCGGAAGAATTCGACGTAGCAGAAGCCGATCCAGGAAGCCGTCTTCGACGGCAGCGAGCGCAGGATGCCGATGATCGTGCCGGCGATCAGCGCGATGACCCAGGCCAGCAGCGCCGTCTTGATGGTAAGCCACAGTCCCGACAGCAACAGATCGAGATAGGTCCCGCTCCCGGTCGGGTTCGGCTCGAAGAAGATGTGCCAGTTCCAGTTATAGTTCACGGGCCCCTACCGTCCGCCGCGTCGCATCACGATACTACGCCAATGCAATGACCGGGCCATTCTCCCCATGAAAATGGCCCGGTCAAATCCCTCTCATCCCCTCATCCTGAGGAGCCGCGCGATAGCGCGGCGTCTCGAAGGATGAAGGCCCCAACTGTGGCCTCATGGTTCGCCCGGCGATGCAAAGCATCGTCCGGAGACGGCGCTGACGCGCCTCCTCACCATGAGGGTCTATCGTTACTTGTACGAATCCGGATCCGGCGAGTCGGACGGCTTGGCAAATACGTTCTTCAGCTCAGCGCTGATCGGCGTGTTGAGGTTCAGCCCCTTCGGCGGAATCTTCTGCGTGAACCATTTGTCGTAGATCTTCTGGCCCTCACCGCCGGTATAGACAGCAGCGATCGCGGCATCGACGACCTTCTTGAAGGCCGGATCGTCCTTGCGCAGCATGATGCCGTAAGGCTCGGGCTTCGAGAACGCATCCTTGGAGATGACGTAATCAGCCGGCGCCTTTGAGCCGGCCACCAGGCTTGCCAGCAGGATGTCGTCCATCACGAAGGCGACCGCCCGGTCGGTCTCGACCATCAGGAACGCCTCGGCATGATCCTTGGCCGGGATGATGTTGATGTTGAGATTGCGCGCGGCATTCGCCTCGGTGAGCTGCTTGATGTTGGTGGTGCCGGCGGTGGAAACCACCGACTTGCCCTTCAAATCGTCGATTGCATTGATCTTGCTCGCCTTCTTGCTGACGTAGCGGCTCGCGGTCAGGAAGTGGGTGTTGGTGTAGGCGATCTGCTTCTGGCGCTCGACATTGTTCGTGGTCGAACCACATTCGAGATCGACGGTGCCGTTGGCAAGCAGCGGGATGCGGGTGGACGAGGTCACCGGATTGAGCTTGACCTCGAGCTTGTCGAGCTTGAGCTCCTTCTTCACGGCATCGACGATCTTGTAGCAGAGATCCATCGCGTAGCCGATCGGCTTCTGGTTATCGTCGAGATAGGAGAAGGGAATGGAGGAATCGCGGAAGCCGAGCGTGATGGCGCCGGTGTCCTTGATGTTCTTCAGCGTCCCGGTGAGTTCCTGCGCCGTCGCCGGTCCGGCAAAGAGCGCGGCGGCGAGCAGATAACCGATAGTCTGACGGTGTTTCACGTAACTTCTCCTCTGGAAGGCTACAGATGATTGCTCATCGACCAAAACTGGCGACTTGCCAGCTAGCTTACGAACCAGTTCGCCGGATGGTTTCGCCGGCAACCCAGAACCTGTTTTTCACGACCGCCCCGCCATACCCGGCACTATACCTGCACAATTCGGACCAAAACAGATCCGATACGATCGCCTGCCTACCGGCCGCCGGTGCGCTCCGCCTCAAGTGGCCACGATCCGGTCGAGGACCGGCGCCATGTAGCGGCGAAACCGTTCTGGATTTTCACTCATTGGGAAATGACCGAGCTGCTCCATGATGGTGACACTGGCGCCCCCCCCGATAGCGGCAGCGGTCCGTTTCGTATCTTCCGGCGTGCAGGAGAAATCATACTCGCCGGTGAGCAAAAAGAGCGGGCATACTTTAGTATCGATCCTCTCCACCCTGCCCCGCAGATCGCCGTCGACCCGATAGAAGTACAGGTCTCCTTGAACACGCCCGGCCCGCCCTGCTTGCAGGCTCGCAGGCCCGAGCAGACATTCGCAGTCGGGAAGACGACCTCGCGCGATCAGGGCCGGCGTCTGGTCGAGAAGGGCAGGAATGCCGGCGAACGCCTCAATAATGGCGGCGTCGGCTGCGTCCGAAGCTGAAATCATGGGCTCCAGGCAGGGCTTCCTGCGATGCCGCCATCGGCAGGGAACGGAACCGGTCGCTCCGGCCAGCATATGATGGCCCGAAACATCCAGATATCGCAAGGCATCTCCCTCAACCACCCCGAGACGCCGTTACCCCGAGACAGCGAGGAAATTCCGTATCTCGGGATGCTGCGGCAGGCCAATTGTCGCATGGGTGCTTTTCGGCGATTGCGCCTCCCCGCAGCGCTGACTACTGCGGTCAATAGGCTTTTCTTCTCAGACGATTTCGGGGAATATCGAGCCTAGGAAAGTAAATAGCGCGCCTCGGATCAACGAGGCTGCAAGGGAGCATTTGGACATGTCTGGACGTCACTCTTTTAGCATCGCAATCGCCGCCATCGGCATGCTGATCTCTGCGGCGGCCGGCGCGCAGGAATATCCCACCAAGCCGATCACGCTGATCGTGCCGTGGCCCGCGGGCGGCTCGACCGACATCTCGATGCGCGCGATCGCCGAAAGCGCCTCGAAGACCCTGGGACAGCCGATCGCCATCGACAACAAGGCCGGCGGCGGCGGCACGGTCGGCCCGGCCACCATGGCGGCGGCGGCCAAGCCCGACGGCTACACCATCGCGCAGATTCCGATCACGGTGTTCCGGCTACCGCTGATGCAGGACGTCTCGTGGGATCCGGCGAAGGACTTCACCTACATCGTCCACCTCACCGGCTACACCTTCGGCGTCACCACCAGCGCCGAGTCCCAGTTCAAGACCTGGCAGGACGTCGTCGACTTCGCCAAGAAGAACCCCGGCAAGGTAACCTACGCGACGCCGGGCGCCGGCACATCCCTGCATATCGGCATGGAGCAGATGGCTGGCATGGCGGGGATCAAGCTGACACAGGTGCCTTTCAAGGGCGGCGCGGAAACCAATGCCGCGGTGCTCGGCCAGCACACCATGCTGCAGGCGGACTCCACGGGATGGCGGCCGCTGGTCGACGCCGGCAAGCTGCGGCTCCTGATGGTGTGGACCTCGGTACGCTCGCCGAACTTCCCCGACGTGCCGACGCTGAAGGAACTCGGCTATCCCATGGTCTACGATTCGCCGTTCGGCATCGCAGGCCCCAAGGGAATGGACCCCAAGATCGTCGCCAAGCTGCACGATGCTTTCAAGAAAGCGCTGGACGACCCGGCGGTGATCGCGACGTTGGCGAAATTCGACATGGTGCCGAACTACAAGAACACCGAGGACTACAAGAAGTTCGTGGTCGAAGTGACCGAATCCGAGCGCAAGGTGATCGAGACCCTCGGACTCGGCAAGAAGACGAACTAGTCACCGGTCGTGTCCCGGACGCGGTGCAGCGCGCATGCGCTGCTCCGCAGAGCCGGGACCCATCCAGCCACGAATTCATGGACCCCGGCTCTGCGGCGCATCACTTCGTGCTGCGCAGCGTCCGGGGAACGGCTTCAGAGCAATTCAATGAACAACAACACCAACGTCAAATTCCGCCTCAACAATTCCGAATTGTGGGGCGGGCTGATCGGCCTTGCGCTCGGCGCATTTGTCATCTGGTCGGGACTGAAGCTGAAGCTTGGCACCATCAACGACCCCGGCGCCGGTTTCGTGCTGTTCTACACCGGAATCCTGATGTGCCTGTTCGCCGCCTCGATCATCATCACGGCGTTGACCGAGGGCGGGCCGACGCTCGGCTCACGCTGGGAGAATGCGCGCTGGTCCAAGCCGCTGCTCGTGATCGTCTGCCTGATCGCCTTTTCCTTCGCGCTCGACCCGCTCGGCTTCCTGCTGTCCTCGATACCGCTGATGCTGCTGCTGTTGCGCGTGGTCGATCCGGTGCGCTGGACGCTCGCGATTCCAATCGCCGTTCTGGTTCCGCTCGGCATGTGGTGGATCCTCAAGCGCCTGCTCCTGATCCAGTTGCCCTCGGGCATGTTCGAAATCGGCTGACCGCACCATGGACACACTCATCAATGTCGCCCATGGCTTCGGCGTCGCGCTGCAGCCGGTCAACCTGATCTACTGCTTCATCGGCGTCTTCATCGGCACGCTGGTCGGTGTGCTGCCCGGCATCGGCCCGATCTCGGCGATGTCGCTGCTGCTGCCGATCACGCTGTCCGGAACGCCGGAATCCGGCATCATCATGATGGCGGGCATCTATTACGGTTCGATGTATGGCGGCTCCACCACTTCGATCCTGGTCAACATTCCCGGCGAGGCCGCTTCCGTCGTCACCTGCATCGATGGCCACCAGATGGCCAAGCAGGGCCGCGCCGGTCCGGCGCTCGGCATCTCCGCATTCGGCTCCTTCATCGCCGGCACCTTCGCGCTGGTCGCGCTGATGCTGGTGGCGCCGAAGCTCGCCAGCGTCGCCATTGCATTCGGACCGGCCGAATATTTCAGCCTGATGGTGCTCGGCCTCGTGGTGCTGACCTTCCTGACGCAGGGCTCGATGCCGAAGGCGCTGCTGATGGCCTGCATCGGCGTCGTGCTGGGTGTGGTCGGGCTCGACAGCATCACTGCGCAACCGCGCCTGACCTTCGGCCGGGTGGAACTGATCGACGGCATCGGCCTCGTGCCCGTGGTGATGGGCCTGTTCGGCGTCGCCGAAGTACTGCTCAACACCGAGCAGGCGATCAAGCGCGACGTCATCAATGCGAAGATCACGAACCTGCTGCCGAGCAGGGAGGACTGGAAGGCCAGCACCGGCCCGATGGCGCGCGGGACGATCATGGGGTTCTTCCTCGGCATCCTGCCCGGCGGCGGCGCGGTGATTTCGTCGTTCGCCTCCTATGCGCTCGAGAAGCGGTTGTCCAAGACGCCGGAACGGTTCGGCAACGGCGCCATCGAGGGCGTAGCGGGTCCTGAAGCCGCCAATAACGCCGCGGCCGGCGGCGCCTTCATTCCGCTGATGACGCTCGGCATTCCGCCGAACGTGGTGATGGCGCTGCTGCTCGGCGCCTTCGTCATTCACGGGCTGCAGCCCGGCCCGCTGATGATCACGCAGAACCCCGGCCTGTTCTGGGGCATCGTCGCCAGCATGTATATCGGCAATCTGATGCTGCTGGTGCTCAACCTGCCGATGATCGGGATGTGGGTGCAGCTCCTCAAGCTGCCCTACAATATCCTGTTCCCGCTGATCATCCTGTTCACCATCATCGGCGTCTACTGCTCCAGCAACAACGTGTTCGACGTCCACGTGATGATCGCGTTCGGCGTGATCGGCTATTTCATGCGCAAGCTCGGCTATGAACCGGCGCCGCTGGTGCTGGCCTTCGTGCTGGGGCCGATGCTGGAGAACAACCTGCGCAAGTCGCTGATCCTGTCGCAGGGCGACCTGATGACCTTCATCGAGCGGCCGATCTCGGCCGTGTGTCTCGCGTTCGCGGTCGTGCTGCTGATCGCACCGCTGCTGCCGGCGCTGCGCCGGAAGCGCGAGATGGTCGCGCTGGACGAGGGTGTTTAGCGCATAGCGCCAGAGCGTTTTCCAGCGAAGTGGAAACCGGTTCGCGTCAAGAAAACGCGTCCAAACAAGAATCTAGAGCCCCGTTCCGATTCGATCGGAACGGGAAAAGGCTCTAGACCGCCTTGACGACCTTGAGCGTGTTCGGTTTCGCCGGCTGCGTGATCGCGCGCGACAGGATCAGCGCTTCCTTCTTCAGCATCTCGGCCAGTTCGGCCTCGCGCCGGCGGATGCGGTCGCTGGAGGCGCCGACGCTCAAGGCCGCCACGACCTGCCCGGTGTCGTCGCGCACTGGCACGCCGACCCCGCCCATGCCGGGATAGGCGGCGTCGAGCAGCACGGTGTGGCCGTGCCTTCGCGCCGCGACGATGCGCTCGCGCAGGTATTTCGGCGTGATGCGCGGCGATTTCGCCAGCCGCGGCACGATGACTTCGATGATCGCGTCGATCTCGGCATCGGGCAGCCACACCATCAGGGCGAGACTGCCGGCGCCGACGCCGAGTGGCCGCCGGCTGCCGATCTGCAGATAGTTCGGCTGCAGCGGATGGCTGCCGACCGAGCGCGCCAGATACAGCGCCTCGACGCCGCTGCGCACCGACAGCAGCGCGGTATCGGCCGACCGCTCGGAAACGCGCAGCAGGCTCGGCTGCGCCAGTTCGGCAATGTCGATGGTGCGGCGCGCGCCGACCGCCATCACCCGCGCCTCCGGGCCGAGTTCATAGGTCTTCGCGCCGGTCACGCGGCTGACAAAGCCTTCCTCGATCAGCGAGCCGAGGATGCGCAACGTCGTCGCCTTGTTCAGCGACGTCGCATCGGCAATCTCGGTCAGCCGCAGCGGCGAGTTCTGCGCGAGCACGCGCAGGATCGCGCATACCTTCTGGATGGCGTTGAACTTGTCGGACGGCCCGGCGATCGCCGGCGACGGCTTCTTCCTGGCATAAGACGCGCTCATCCTGCCCGGCCTCGTGGCAACTCCAATCCGAACCGGACGTGCCTCATCGCTGCGATCCTCCGTTGGTGCGATCCTAGAGAGGATGGATTGTCCGCAACAGAGGAAAGTTTCGTCCAGCGATACTCCGAATCTGATTTTACTTCACGAAACAGCGAGCTTCAGGTTTCATCCCTTCAGATATTCCGCCATATGAACCACGGGCCTGGCTATCGCGCGCGCGGCATTTCGCCGAGATCCCAGAACAGTCCCGCCATGATCGCCAGCGCCTCCTCCGTGACCGGCAGCAGGATGTGTTCGTCCGGCGCGTGCTGCGAGCAGCCGGGATAGGAATGCGGCACCCAGATCGTGGGCAGGCCCAGCCCTTCGGCAAACACATCGTTCGGCAGCGAGCCGCCGAAATTCGGCAGGATCGCCGGCGCCTTGCCCGTGGTTTGCCGGATCGAGTTCGCCGTCCAGTTCACCCAGGGGCTGTCGACATCGGTTCGGGATGCTGCGAAACGCTGCGCGCCGCTGACCTCCACCATCGGAAAGCCGTTGGCATGCAGATGCGCCCGCACGGCGTCGATGACCTCCTCGTGCCTGGTGCCGACGACGAATCGGAGTTGAAGCACGGCGTTGGCGCGCCCCGGTATCGCGTTGGCCGGCTTGTCGATACTGCCTGACGACATCGCCAGCACTTCCAGCGTGTTCCAGGCAAACAGCCGCTCGGCCGGCGACAACCCCTCCTCGCCCCAATCTTCCGCCAGCGCCGGCTCGTCCGCGGTCGGCTCGACCTTCACGTCCGCGAGCGCCGCGCGGACGGCGTTCGAGATCCGCGGCGGCTTCAGCGCCTCGAGTTTCATCCGCCCCTTGCCGTCGACCAGGCTTGCGATGGCGTTGCAGAGGATCGTCGCGGGATTGGCGAGCACGCCGCCCCAATTGCCCGAATGGTGGCCTCCCTCGCGCAGATTGACATCGAGATGGATGCGGTTGCCGCCGCGGCAGCCGAGGAAAATGGTCGGCCGGTCCGCCGACAGCCGCGGCCCGTCGGACGCCAGGAACAGATCGGCCTTCAGCTCCTCGCGATGGGCCTCGCAGACCTGCCGCAGATCGGGCGAGCCGATCTCCTCGCCGGTCTCGATGATGAATTTGGCGTTGAAGCCGAGCCTGCCGCCGCGCGTCTCGCGCACCGCACGCAAGGCCGCGAGATTTATGCTGTGCTGGCCCTTGTTGTCAGCCGTGCCGCGGCCATAGACGCGCTCGCCTCTGATGGTGGTCCGCCACGGATCGAGATTGTCGCGCCATTCGCCTTCCATGCCCTCGACCACGTCGCCGTGGCCATAGGTCAGCACGGTCGGCAGCGAGCCATCCTCGCGATAATCAGCCAGCAGATACGGCCCTTTGCCGGTCGGCGATTCGATCAGGCGCGTGGTGAAGTCGAGTTCGGCAAAGGCCGGCTGCAGGTTCTCGACGAGATAGGCGCGCAGCGCCTCGCCCGTAACCGGATTCTGGCTTTCGGTGCGATAGGCGACCCTGCGATCGAGTTCGGCGAGAAACGCGCCGGAATGGAGATGCTCGCGTACCCTCGCAATCGCGTCCGCTCTTTCAGCCATACTTCCTGTCCTTCATTCGCTTGCATTTGCGGCCGCAACCTATCGGGATAGTTCACCTGCTGGAAGTGGCGCGACCTGCCGAATGGGGCTTCGATATTGGGCTTGCCAAGCCCGGCGAGAATGCAGCAATTTCAGGCAACAGCCCGGCATTCGATCGGGCAGAAGCAGGGGGAACTCTGCGCAGGTTCAAGGCCATCCGTCATGACCAAGCAAATCCGCCTCAACGCCTTCGCCATGAACTGCGTGGCGCACCAATCGCCCGGGCTGTGGACCCATCCGCGCGACCGCACGCTCGACTACAACCGCCTGCCCTATTGGCTCGACCTCGCCAGGACGCTGGAGCGCGGACGGTTCGACGGGCTGTTTCTCGCCGACGTGCTCGGCGTCTACGACGTCTATGGCAACAACCCGGACGCGGCCCTGCGCAACGCTGCGCAGACGCCCTCCAACGAGCCCCTGATGCTGATCCCGGCAATGGCCGCCGTCACCAGACATCTCGGCTTCGGCGTCACCAGCAATCTTTCTTTCGAGCCGCCCTACCCGTTCGCGCGCAGGATGTCGACGCTCGATCACCTCACCGAAGGCCGGGTCGGCTGGAACGTGGTGACCGGCTATCTCGACAGCGCCGCCCGCGGCGCCGGCAAGGACAGGCAGACCGCGCATGACGACCGCTACGAGATCGCGGACGAATATATGGAGTTGGTCTACAAGCTCTGGGAGGGAAGCTGGGAGGACGAGGCCGTGCTGCGCGACCGCGCGCGCGGGGTCTTTGCCGATCCGTCGAAGGTCCATCGCATCGCGCACGAGGGGACGAACTTCAGGCTCAACGCAATCCATCTGAGCGAGCCGTCGCCGCAGCGGACGCCGGTGCTGTACCAGGCCGGCACCTCGCCGCGCGGCCGGCAATTCGCCGCCCAGCACGCCGAATGCGTGTTCATGTCGGGCCCGTCGGCCAGGATCATCGGGCCGCGCGTGGCGGCAATCCGCAAGGCGGCCGGCGAGATCGGCCGCAACCCGGCTGAAATCCTGATGTTCAGCATGATGACGATCATTCTCGGGAGCACCGAGGCCGAGGCAAAGGCGAAATACGCCGACTATCGCCGCCACATCAATCCCGAGGGCGCGCTGGCGCTGATGTCGGGCTGGACCGGCGTCGACTTCTCGACCTACGACCTCGACCAGCAGGTGCGCCACGTCCAGAACGACGCCGGCCGCACCGCGCTCGACAACGTCACCCGCGCCGATCCGGACCGGGTCTGGACCGTGCGCGAAGTCGTCCAGCATGTCGGCATCGGCGGCGCCGGGCCGGTCGTGGTCGGCACGCCGGAGAAGGTCGCCGACGATATCGAAGCGTGGTTCGAGCAGACCGACGTCGACGGCCTCAACGTCGCTTTCGCGACCTCGCCCGGCGATTTCGAGGATATCGCCGACATGCTGGTGCCGGAGTTGACCAGGCGTGGGCGCTACAAGCGCGAGTATGCGGAAGGAACGCTGCGCGAGAAGCTGTTCGGCACCGGACGCGCGCGGCTGAATGAGACGCATCCGGCGACGCGGTATCGTCCAAAGCCGAGAGCAGCAGCCGCGGAATAGAAGCGAGATTTATCAACCGTCATTGCGAGCGGAGCGAAGCAATCCATCGCGCGGCATGCGGGGGGATGGATTGCTTCGTCGCTGTCGCTCCTCGCAATGACGAGTGGGATAGACCGTTCCTCAATTCACCGAATTGCTCACCACCACTTCGATCAGTTTCGCGCCGGGGCGGCTGAACGCCGACGACAGCACCGACTTGAGCTGCAAGGGATCGGTCACCTTCGTCGCCTCCAGCCCGAGCGATTTCGCCAGGCCGGTGAAATCCACCGGCGGATCCTTGAAATCCATGCCGATATAGTTGTCGTCGCCGTGGAAGGCGAGCAGCCGCTGCTTGATGATGCGGTAGCCGCCATTGTTGACGATGACGAAGGTCAGCGGCAGCTTGTGGTTCGCCGCCGTCCACAGCGACTGGATCGAATACATCGAGCTGCCGTCGCCGGAGTAGCACACGACCGGCCGGCTCGGGTTGGCGAGGCTGACGCCGACGGACGCCGGCAGTCCCCAGCCGATGCCGCCCGAGGCCAGCGCGTGATAGCCGTAACGATCTCTATGCGGCCGCAGCGCGATCATCTGCCGCGACGACGTCAGGCCTTCATCGACGAGGATGCCGTTGTCAGGCATCGCCTCGACCACCTGCAGCGCCAGCCAGTCCGGATCGATCGGCGACGTAGTCGCGTGCTTCGATATCTGCTCGACCAGCGGCTTGCGACGCGCCGTCCAGTTCTTCAATGCGAGTGCCGCGAGCCCCTGCTTCGCGCGCTTCTCGAGCGCGCCGCCGCCCAAAGCCTTCAAGGCCGGAACGAGCGCGCGCAGGGTTTCCTTCACGTCGGCCTTGAGCGCGATCTCGGCGCTGTAGTTCTTGGCGAGGTCCCAATCGACCAGGCCGACCTGCACGATCGAAAGCCCGTCCGGCAGCGGATCGGTCTCGCTGTAGACCGACATCCGCAGCGGATCGCCGCCGAGCGCAATGATGAGGTCGTAAGGCTGCAGCGTATCGCGCGCGACTTTCTGCAGGCGCGCCAGCGCGCCCATGAAGCACGGGCTCTCCGAGAGGAACTGCGCGCCATAGGGCGTCGACGACTGGTAAGCCGGACAGCCCAGCGTTTCCGCCAGCTGCGCGGCTTCGTTGAGCGCATCGCTTTTCACGATCTCGTCGCCGACGATGATCACCGGCCGTTCGGCTTTGAGGATGCGCGCGGCCAGCGCCTGCAACGAGTCGTCCGACGGCTTGACGCGGGTATCGACGCGGGTCGAGCGGCCGAGTTCGATGCCGGCCTCGGCATTGAGGATGTCGCCCGGCAGCGAGATGAACACCGGCCCGGTCGGCGGCGTGGTGGCGATCTTGGCGGCGCGGCGCACGATTCGCGGCAGATCCTCCAGCCGCGTTACTTCCACCGCCCACTTCACCAGCGGCTCGGCCATCTGCACCAGCGGCCCGTAAAGCACCGGCTCGGTCAGACCGTGGCCCTGTTCCTGCTGGCCTGCCGTCAGGATCATCGGCGTGCCGGTGAAGCTCGCATTATAGAGCGAGCCCATGGCGTTGCCGAGGCCGGGCGCGACATGGACGTTGCAGGCGACGAGCTTGCCCGAGGCGCGGCTGAAGCCGTCGGCCATGGCGACGACGAGGCTTTCCTGCATCGCCACCACATAGGTAAGATCGGGATGGTCCTTGAGTGCGTGCATGACCGGCAGTTCGGTGGTGCCGGGATTGCCGAACAGATGCGTGACGCCTTCGTCTTTCAGCAGGGCAAGAAATGCGGAGCGGCCGGTGATCCTGTTCTTCATGTTTCCTCCAGCCCTCGGGCTCGTTCACCCGCGGGATGGCGACACATGACCAAACTTGAACGACGCGTGCAATGGAGCGCAGTCATGGCTGCCCTGCGCGGCCGAGGCTGAACGGATCATCGCCAGCGATACGCTTCTTCTTTTTCGAGCGCTGCCAGACCACGCCGGGATAGCCCTTCAGCGGCACCAGCGGCTCACCGGTGTAGGCCCATTCCTGCAATTCCTCGATCGCGATGTGATAGAGCGGCTGCCGCCCGGTGCGGCCCGAGAACAGCGCGCGGGGAATATTGACCATGTGCGGCGAGCGGGGACGTTCGTAGGCGATCGGCGTGCCGCAGTTCGAACAGAAACTTCGCACGGTCTCGGTCGCCTTGTCCGCGTAGCGCGTGAGGCTGGCCTTGCCCCTGGTGATGCGGAAGCGCTTGCGCCAGCTTCCGACATAGGTTGCATACGCCGCACCATGGGCGCGGCGGCTGCCGGCTGAATGATCGTGCCAGGCCCAGCGCGCCGGCACGTCGATCTCGAAGGCGACCTTGCCGCACAGGCATTGGCCCGCGGCGGGTTTGCCGAGCGAGACGGCTTTGGTTTTCTTTTTCTCGAATTCCTCTTCCGGAAACATTTGCGCTCTGTCCTCCCCTCTCGTCATTGCGAGGAGCGAAGCGACGAAGCAATCCATCTTTTTCCCGTGAGGCACGATGGATTGCTTCGCTGCGCTCGCAATGACGGCGGAGCGTCACGCCTGCTCCAGCTCGTTATGCTCGGGATAGTCCGTATACCCCGCCACATCCCCGCCATAGAACGTCGCGCGGTTGTAGGGCGTCAGCGGGAAGCCGCGCTGCAGGCGGCGTGGCAGGTCGGGGTTGGAGATGAAGATGCGGCCGAAGGCGATTGCATCGGCATGGCCATCCCGGATCGCGGCGTCCGCCGCTTCGCCGGTGAAGCCGCCGGCGGTGATCAGCACGCCTTTCCAGATCGAACGGAACAGCACCATCGCCGAAGGCACGTTCTGATGGTTGACCTCGGCGCGGCCGGCGCCGGAGGAACGCGGCTCGATGAAATGCAGATACGCCAACCCGAACGCGTTGAGCTGCTCGACTGCGTAGGTGTAGAGCGGCATCGGGTCCGGCTCGCCGCTGCCGTTGGCGACGCCATAGGGCGACAGCCGCACGCCGACGCGGTCGGCGCCCCAGACATCCACCACGGCTTTCGTCACCTCCATCAGGAAGCGGACGCGGTTCGGGATCGAGCCGCCGTATTGATCGGTGCGCAGATTGGTGTGCGACTGCAGGAACTGCTCGATCAGGTAGCCGTTGGCGCCATGGATCTCGACACCGTCGAAGCCGGCGGCGAGCGCATTCTTCGCGGCCTGCCGGTAGGCGTCGACCACGCCTGGGATCTCGGACGTTTCGAGCGCCCGCGGCGTCTCGTAGGGCACCGCCTTGCCATCGGCCGTACCTGTCTTCAGGTCGGCGATCGGCACCGCCGACGGCGCGACCGGCAGTGCGCCGCCGGGCTGGAACGAGGAGTGCGAGACGCGGCCGACATGCCAGAGCTGCAGGAAGATGATCCCGCCCCTGGCGTGAACGGCATCGACCACCTCGCGCCAGCCGGCGATCTGCTGCTCGGTATAGATACCGGGCACGCCGGGGCTGCCGAAACCGGTGTCCACGACAGGCGAGGCTTCGGCGATCAGCAATCCGCCGGGCGTCGCGCGCTGGGCGTAATATTCCGCGTTCAGCGGCCGCGGCGCGAGCGAAGGCTTGGCCGCCCGCATCCGCGTCAGCGGCGCCAGCGCGAGACGGTGCTTGAGCTGGTAGGGACCGAGCCTGAGCGGCGAAAACAACGATGGATAGTTCATGTGGATTTCCAAAACCCCGTGTTGATACGGATATGTAACTGCTTCAGCTTGTTCGTAAAAGGCTCCAGTGGCAATCTCGCCGCGCGATCCCTGAGAGCAAGTCATCCATGCCGAAATCGAGTGCCAGATCGCTGCCTACCCTTAGCGTCCGGATCGATCTGGCCAGTGACGCGCGCATCGGACCGGGCAAGATTCTGTTGCTGGAGAATATCGAGGCTTGCGGGTCGATTTCGGCCGCCGGACGGGCGATGGACATGTCCTACAAGCGGGCGTGGGACCTCGTCGACGAGATCAACCGCATCTGCCGGCAGCCTGCGGTCGAGCGGCAGACCGGCGGCAAGAACGGCGGCGGCGCCACCCTGACGGAATTCGGCGCCACGCTGGTCGCGCGCTATCGCAGGATCGAGCGGGCCGCCGCCAGCGCGGCGCGCAAGGAACTGGCGGCGCTGCGCAGCGAGATCGGGCGGCCGAAGAAGGCCGGCGGCCGCTAGAGCCTTTTCCGTTCCGATTGAATCGGAACGGGGCTCTAGATTCTTGTTTTGACGCGTTTTCTTGACGCGAACCGGTTTCCACTTCGCTCGAAAACGCTCTAGGAACCTCATTTTGAGTAGCCTGCGGAGCAGGCGTCTCGAAGGATGCAGGCCCATCTGTGGCCTCATGGTTCGAGACGCGCGTTCCGCGCTCCTCACCATGAGGGGCTGGCAACGCATAACGCCCTCAACGAACAATGGCGGCCGAAGCCGCCATCGTCCCCCCATCAGCCCGCTATTATCTCAGGCGGTCTTGATCCAGACCGCCTTGACGTTGAGATACTCCTCGACGTGCTGCTTGCCGGACTCGCGGCCATAACCGCTCATCTTGTAGCCGCCGAACGGCACTGCCGGGTCCATCGCCTGGTAGCAGTTGACCCAGACCGAGCCGGCGCGCAGCGCCTTCGCGACCTGGTGCGCCTTGCTGACATTGGTGGTCCAGACGCCGGAGCCGAGGCCGAAGGTGGTGGCATTGGCGCGCTGGATCAGTTCGTCGCTGTCCTTGAACGAGATCGCCGAGATGACCGGGCCAAAAATCTCCTCCTGCGCGATCCGCATATTGTCCTGGACGTTGGCGAACACCGTCGGCGGCACGAAATAGCCCTTCGACAGCGCGCCTTCCGTTAGTCGTGCGCCGCCGGCGAGCGCCTTCGCGCCTTCCTTCTGGCCGATGTCGAGATAGCCGGAGACGCGATCGAGCTGATCCTTCGACACCAGCGGCCCGATCTGGGTGTTCGGATCGAGGCCGTTGCCGACCTGCAGCTTCTTGCCGAACTCCGCGACGCGGCCGACGAACTCGTCATAGACCTTCTGCTCGACGAACAGCCGCGTGCCGGCGCTGCAGATCTGCCCTGAATTGGCGAACACCGCCATCGCGGCCCCCGGCACCGCCGCATCGAGATCGGCATCCGCGAACACGATGTCCGGCGATTTGCCACCGAGTTCGAGCGAGACGCGCTTGAGGTTGCCGGCGGAGGCGCGGATGATCGACTGGCCGGTGACATGCGAACCGGTGAAGGCGACCTTGTCGACACCGGGATGCGAGGCGAGCGCCGCGCCCGCGGTTTCGCCGTAACCAGGCACGACGTTCACCACACCAGCAGGAATGCCCGCTTCCATGCAGAGCTCGGCGAGCCGCAGCGAGGTGAGCGGCGCCTCCTCGGCGGGCTTGAGCACCACCGTGCAGCCGGTCGCGATCGCAGGGCCGATCTTCCAGACGCTGGCGCCGAGCGGACCGTTCCAGGGAATGATCGCGCCGACGACGCCGATCGGCTCCTTCAGCGTGTAAGAAAAGATTTCGCCGGGCAGCGAGTTCTCGATCGTCTCGCCATGGATCACCGTCGCCTGGCCTGCATAATAGCGCAGCATGCCGAGCACCCGCAGCTTGTTGCCGCGGGTACGGCTGATCGGTGCGCCCATGTCGACGGTATCGAGCTGCGACAGCTCCTCGAAATTCTTCTCGACGAGATCGGCGAGTTTCAGCAGCAGCGCCTGCCGCTCGAATGGCTTGACCTTGCTCCACGGCCCTTCGAAGGCGCGGCGGGCAGCGGCCACGGCGCGGTTGATGTCCTCCGCGTCGCCTTCGGCGACGGTTGCGAGCAGTTCGCCGGTCGCGGGATTGCGCGTCTCGAACTTCTTGCCGGATGCGGCGTCGACCCATTTTCCGTCGATCAGCATCTTCTTGTAGGAACCATCCGCGTAAGGATGGCGCGTAATCGGAATTGCCTGCGTGACAGCCATGTCTGCTCTCCCTTGTGTTGTTGCGATCGATGTTTTTGGAAGGATTGTTATCTGCGAAGTTTTACAACTTCGGCCTGATTTCGTAAGCTGGCTACGCGCCGGTCACCCATGCGAAGCTGGCAGGGTATCGCGCTACTAGTTCGACCGTGTCGTCACTCTCGGTGCTGGAGCCGTCAACGCTTCGCCGAGTTCGTTTTGCTGCTCGCGCGGGATCGAGAAGCAGACGCTGAAGCCGTCGCTCGTTCTCAATGTCATCATGCCGTGTTTGGGATCGGTGGATTGCTCGATCACCCAGGAATCGAGGGGGTAGGCGTAGCGCAGGCTCTGGTCGCCGAAACGGGTCTGCAGCGCCTTGCTGATCAGCCCGGGCAGGGTCATGACCAGCGCGCCGACCTGGTTGACCGACAGCCGGATCGTCGCGGGCTCGCCCCTGGAATCCACGAAGCCCAGCGAAATGGCGCAGCCATCAGGCGCCACCTCGCAGGTGGTGAGCTCCTGCGTTTCGATCTCCATGCCGGCAACTCCCGATCATTTCCTCGTTATATTTCGCAGAATACATCGTTACCGGCACGTCCGTCCAGCCGCCATTCACCGTGGCGAGCTGATCGCATACATGATATACGTCTAAATATAACGAGGCCCGAACGGCCCGTTGACAGGGAGAGCAAAGCCAATGAGCGACTACAATCTTCTCATCGACGGCAAGATGATACCCGGCGCCACGACCATGCCGGTTCTCAATCCCGCGACCGAAGAGGTGCTGGCGCAATGCCCGCGCGCCTCGAAGGACCAGCTCGACAAGGCCGTCGCCGCGGCCAAGGCCGCCTTCCCGGCCTGGGCGGCGACCCCGATCGAGCAGCGCCGCGCGCTCGTCGTCAAGATGGCCGAGGCGATCGAGGCAAACACCAACGAACTGGCGCGCCTTTTGACCAGCGAGCAGGGCAAGCCGCTGGCGGACGCCACCGGCGAAGTCATGGGCATGGCCGGCTTCTTCCGCTATCTCGGCTCGCTCGAACTGCCGATGCGCGTGATCGAGAATTCCGGTGACCGCAAGGTCGAGGCCTATCGCCGGCCGCTCGGCGTGGTCGGGGCCATCATTCCCTGGAACTATCCACTTCTCATCCTCGCGTTCAAGCTGCCCTCAGCGCTGCTCGCCGGCAATACGCTGGTGGTCAAGCCCGCACCGACCACGCCGCTGTCGACGCTGCGCTTTGCCGAAATCGTCAAGGACATCCTGCCGAAGGGCGTTCTCAACGTCATCACCGACGCCAACGACCTCGGCGACCACATGACCAGGCACCCGGACATCCGCAAGATCTCCTTCACCGGCTCCTCGGCCACGGGACAGAAGGTGATGGCAAGCGCGGCGCAGACGCTGAAGCGCATCACGCTCGAACTCGGCGGCAACGATGCCGGCATCGTGCTCGACGACGTCGATCCCAAGAAGGTCGCCCCCGGCATCTTCGAGGGCGCGTTCCAGAATTCGGGCCAGGTCTGCCTCGCCATCAAGCGGCTCTATGTGCACGAATCCGTCTATGACGCGCTTTGCAACGAACTGGTCGCGATCGCGAAGAACACCGTGGTCGACGACGGCTCCAAGCAGGGCACCAAGCTTGGCCCGCTGCAGAACAAGATGCAGTACGAGAAGGTGAAGACATTCCTCGACGATGCCCGCAAGAACGGCAACGTCATCGCCGGCGGCTCGGCGATGGACCGCCCCGGCTACTTCATCGAGCCGACCATCGTGCGCGACATCAAGGAGGGCTCGAAGCTGGTCGACGAGGAACAATTCGGCCCCGTGCTGCCGGTGATCAAGTATTCCGACAAGGATGACGTCATCCGGCGCGCCAACGCCACGACCTATGGCCTCGGCGCGTCGGTGTGGTCGTCCGACGTCAAGCGGGCCCACGACATCGCCAGCCAGATCGAGGCCGGCACGGTCTGGATCAACAAGCATCTCGACGTGGCCCCGAACATCCCGTTTGGCGGCGCCAAGCAGTCGGGCATCGGTACCGAATTCGCCGAGGAAGGGCTTGCAGAGTTCACCCAGTTGCAGATCATCAACGGCCCGCCAGCCGCCTGATCCTTGACATGCGGCCGCGGCGGCGCAACATCGCCGCGGCCGCCACTTCCCACAATCAAGAGGGCGCACCATGTTCGATGCCCAATTCGATCTTGCCGCTCTGGTCTATCACGACCACGACGACCCCGACGCGGTGCTGCGCGACTTCGCAAGCGATCTGATCGCGCGTGGCCTTCGCGTCGTCGGCATGGTGCAGGCCGGCCAGTGTGCCGACTCCAGCCTGTCCGCAGTGCTGGTCCACAGCGGAGAGAAGATATTGCTGGCGCAGGATTTCGATCCCAGCGCCAGCGGCTGCCGGCTTGACCTCGCGAGGCTGCAGAACGCGGGCGCCCGTGTCGCCGACGCGCTCAAGGCCGGCGCCGACCTTCTCGTCGTCAACCGCTTCGGCAAGCGGGAGCGCGACGGCAAGGGTCTCGCCCACCTGATCGAACGCGCGCTCTACGCCGATATTCCCGTGGTGATCGCGGTCTCGAGCCAGCATTTCGAAGACTGGATCAAGTTCGCCGACGGGATGAGCGTCAAGCTGCCTTGCGACCGCACCGCGCTCCGCGCGTGGTGGGACCGCGTGTCCGCCAGCGACGGCCGCGCCGCCGTGCGAGATCCCGCAACCGTCTGCGAAATCGCCAAGTAGGCCCCTTCCCTCCCGGCTCTCTGCCTGTCATCGCGGTGCCGCACGCGCATGAGAAACGATGGCGCGCAGCGAACAAGCCTGTAAAGTGCGCGGATCCTGATCGATCCGGAGAACTGCCTTGCCCCATCCAGCCATGTCGCCCGGCAATGTTGCCGTCATCACCGGAGGCGCCTCCGGCATCGGGCTCGCCGCCGCGACACATTTTGCCGGCCTCGGCATGAAGGTTTGTGTCGCCGATATCGGAGCCGACCGCCTCGCCGAGGCCGCGGCAAAGCTGGCGTCGGTCGCAAGAGGCGGGGCCGCCGATGTCACGACGGCCGCCGTAGACGTCAGCCGCTTCGAGGACGTCGCGGCGCTCGAAGCATCGGTGCAGAAGCGGTTCGGCGGCACGGATATCCTGATGAACAATGCCGGCATCGGCCCTGACAGCAACAGCTTTGGACCGCTGGAGAACTGGCAGCGCATTCTTCAGGTGAATTTGTGGGGCATCATCCACGGCACGCAGGCGTTCGCGCCCCACATGGTCGAACGTGGACGGCCCGGCCTCGTCATCAATACCGGCTCCAAGCAGGGCATCACCACCCCGCCCGGCAATCCCGCCTACAACGTTTCGAAGGCCGGCGTGAAGGCGCTCACCGAAGCGCTTCAGCACGAACTCCGCAACATCCCGGGCTGCAAGATCAGCGCGCACCTGATGATCCCCGGCCATGTCTTCACCAGCCTTACCGCGCGCGGCCGCACCGAGAAGCCGCCGGGCGCCTGGACGCCGGAGCAGACGGTTGAGTTCATGATCGCACGCATCGACGCCGGCGATTTCTACATCCTCTGCCCGGACAACGACGTGCCTCGACCGCTCGACGAGCGGCGCATGCTGTGGGCGATCGGCGACATCGTCGAAAACCGCCCCGCGTTGTCGCGCTGGCATCCGGATTACGCGGAGGCGTTTGCGAAGTTCGTGAAGGGCGAGTGAGTTCGCCAATTAGATCCGAACCGTCATACCCCGCGCAGGCGAGTATCCAGTACGCCGCGGCCCATCGTTTGAACCATAACCGTCTCTGGAATACCGGATCCCCAGCCTTCGCGGGGATGACATCTGTCACCGTCATTGCGAGCGCAGCGAAGCAATCCATAGCTGCGCGTGCTGAAGCATAGATTGCTTCGCTGCGCTCGCAATGACGTTGAAAATCCGCCGGCGATCTAAAGCGTTTCCTGCTTGTGGCCGCATTGCTTGCAGGCGAACCTGACGCGGGTTGCGCCCTTCTCCGCCTGGACGCGATTGGGCGCGCCGCATTTGCCGCACACCGCCTCGATCCTGGTCTGGCCCTGTTTGACGACGATGGTTTTCTTTTCCATCGTCTCGCGGATCAGGCGCTCGGCCTCCTCGCGCATCGACTGCTTCGACATCGGCGGCACCTGTCCTGAAAAATGTTCGGCGCGTTCTATAGCACGCAACGAGCATAATTCCACTCCGGTCACGCCGGTTCCCGCGTCGATGCGAGCATGCACCACACCGGCCCCAGCGCGGCTTCGATCACTGGACGGGCAGGGCTTACCGCAGACAAGCGAACGGCGGAAGCCGAAGCATCCGCCGCCCACCTTCGCCAGCCACCGCGTCACAGGTCACGCGGTTTGGAAACGTTCGCCGGCACCGCTCGCTTTCGCGCGTCTTCGATGCACCCGTACGGAATTCTTGCGCTCGCGCACGTTAAGGACAGGTGACTGCGCCATCCTTTGGTTGCGGCAAGGTAAATGATGGATTGTGCGGCGACGTCAAATGATTCATGACGACCGGCCGGATTGTCCTTTTCACGCGATGGTTGTGCGCGATTCACGTCTCGATGATGACGTAGCTGTCCTCGACATGCACCGGGAAGGTTTCGGCTACATACGGCCCCTTCTGCAACTCCACGCCGCTCTCGACCGCAACCGGATAGGAACGGACTTTCACCCGCTTCGGATCGAACCAGGACTGGCCGTTGCGCATGTCGAATTCCCAGCCGTGCCACGGGCAGCGCAGGAGTTCGCCGACGCGCGAGCGTTCGTAGACGCCCGGCTCCGGCGAGGTCAGCCGCGCGACGCAGGCGGCCTTTTCCAGCGGCGCGCCTTCATGCGGACAACGATTGAGCAGCGCGAAGAACTCGCCGTTGACGTGGAACACGACGATGTCGCGGCCTTCGACGCCGAAAACCTTGTTGCCGCCTGGCGGGATGTCTGTCGTGCGGGCGACGATATGACGGGTCATGTTGTCCTTGATCCGCTTTCTCTGGTCCGCGTTCAGAACTTGTAGACCGAGCGCGCATTGCCGTTGAAGATTTTGCGGCGTTCGGCCTCCGTCAGCGGCGTCTTGAAGGCGTAGCGCGGATCGTCGAAATCCCAGTGCGGGTAGTCCGACGAGAACAGAAGGCGGTCGACGCCGACCCACTCGATCAGCGAGCGCAGATGCCTGCCCTCATCGGGCTCGTCGATCGGCTGCGTCGTGAACCAGAAATGCTCCTTCACATATTCCGATGGCTTTCGCTTGAGGTGCGGCACCTCGCTGCGGAACGCCTCGAAATGCCGGTCCATCCGCCACGTCGTCGACGGGATCCAGCCGAAGCCGCCCTCGATGAAAACGATCTTCAGGTTGGGGAAGCGTTCCGGAACGCCTTCGAGGACGAGGCTGGTGAGCTGCGCCGCCATGGTGTGCGCGTTCGACTGATGCTCCTCGACATAATAGGACGGCCAGCCGCCGCCGGTCGGCGCGTGACCGCCATAGCCGCCGACGTGGATGCCGAGCGGCAGGCCGAGTTCCTGCGCGCGCGCATAGATCGGCCAGTAGCGCCGACGTCCGAGCGGCTCGTTGGCGCGCGGGCAGACGTTGATCTGCACGTAGCGGCCGATCTTCGCGCAGCGCTCGATCTCGGCGATGGCAAGCTCGGTGTCGTCCTGTCCGGCCAGGATTGAAGCCTTCAGCCGCGGATCGCGGTCCGACCAGAACCAGAGCTGCCAGTCGTTGATGGCGCGCTGGATCGCGGCGCCGAATTCGAGATTCTGCTGCGAAAAGATGAAGAGGTCGAGCACCTGCAGAATGCCGTACTCGACATCGAGCGGATCGAGATGCTGCTCGCGCATGAAATCGAGATCCGAACCGGGCGGTCCGCCGGTCGGCGGCCAGGCATCGCGGCGCGCGATCAGCGGCGAGGAGCGCGGGTACGGCGTGGTGCCGATATAGGGCGTGCGCAGGTGGCTGCCATAGGTGCGAAGGTGCTCCCGCCAGCGCTTCGGCATGAACTGCTCGATGTCGGAATGCGCATGGATGCTCGGATGCACGTCGCAATCGATGATCCGCAGCCGGCTTCGCGCGGCAGATTCCTCCGCGAGGATGGGACGGTCGATGACATCACTCATGCGATCCTCCTTGATAAGACTCTTTGTTGGGGCATGATCTCTTCGGAAAACCGATTCCCACTTTTCCGGATCATGCCCTAGGCCGCAAGCTTCAGTCGCGGAAAGGTTTCGAGCGGATTATCAGCACACATGCGCGAGACGATGCTGGCAGGCAGATGCGGCGGCACCGGATCGTCGCCGTCGAACTGCCAGTGCGGATAGTCTGATGCGAACAGGAACATCCTGTCGGAGCCGATCTGCTCGATCACGTCGGCGACGCCTGCGGCATCCGGCGGACCATCGAACGGCTGCATGGTGACGCGGATGTGGTCGCGGATGATCGACGCCGGTTCGCGCTCGACCCAGGGCACCTCGACGCGGACGCCGCGCCAGGTCTTGTTGGCTCGCCACATGAAGGCGGGCAGCCAGCTCACGCCCGATTCCATCAGCACGACTTTCAGCCCCGGAAATTTGCCGAACACGCCTTCATAGACCAGGCTCAGTATCTGGGCCTGGAACGCCTGCGCCTCGGCGAGATAATATTCGTAGCGATAGGACGGCCAGCCGATCGAACTTGGGGCGGTGCGGTAGGCGCTGCCGGCATGGATCGCGACCGGCAATTTGTGTTTCTCGGCCGCCTGCCAGACCGGCCAGAAGTGGCGCTTGCCGAGCAGCAGGTCGCCCTGCGCCAGCACCAGCACCGAGACGAAGCGATCGTCGGCAGCGCGGCGTTCGATTTCTTCCACCGCGAGATCCGGCGCCTGCATCGGCACCACGATCGAGGCACTCAGCCGCGGATCCTTTGCAAGCCACTCGGCCGCGATCCAGTCGTTGATCGCCTTGCAGAAGCCGGCCGCCATGTAGGGATCGAACACCGCCTGCGCGCCGTAGACCACGTTGCAGATCGCATGGCTCGCGCCGAGCTGGTCGAACGCGCCGCGCTGCACCATCGCAAGCTCGCTGCCCGGTTTGCCGTTAGCCGGTCGCCAGTCGGCGCGGCCGGAGAACGGCATGTTGGGCGGATAGGAGTTGAGATCGAGGCCGTCGATGGCGCGGCTGACGACCTGCTCTTTCCAGTGGTCGTCGAGATAGGGCAGCAGCGTGGTGCGGGTTCCGCCCACCGCGGGATGGATGTCGCAGTCGATCCGCGTGGCTGCCATGGAGGTTCCTCGGGTATCTTGTTCGATGCGATCTTGGCGTCGCGCCTGCAAATGTGCCGCCGATGCCGGGGGCGTGCAAGCGCATAACTGCGCAGGGCGCCCTGCCCGGGATGCACAGCGTGAGGTAGAAGGCGAACCGGGCCTCTCTTCTCCGCTGAAGGAAAAAGCCTGCGCGATTGACAGGCAAATCGAACCCCATCCAAATGTCGCGCGACCTGTGACCGAACCTTGGGGAGACCAACATGAAAACCGGCACGCTGGCGGCTCTCGTCATCTCGCTCGTTGTGACAGGCGCGTCCGCCGCCTCGGCCGCATCGGCAACGGCCAACGGACCCGCGGCGCTGGCGCTCGCCGGCGTCGTGGCGCTGTATTCGCCGCTGCTGACGGCGGACGAACGCGAAGCCGTCAGCGCCTTGTTCGTCGGGCAGAGCGGCGTGCGCTACGCCAGGAAGATTTCCGTGACCGCGGACAGGATCGTCTGCAAGGTCAGCAACGTCGACATCACTGCGCGCTCCTGCGAACTGACCTTCAAGGGCAACAAGCAAACCATAACGGGACGCCGCGCCAGCGAAATCTTTGCCACCGAGGCGATGGCCGGCGTTTCCGCCGACGGCACCGCCGGCTCGATCGTCGAAAGCCTCTCGAAGCTGACCTGCACGCTCGATCCGGCCGAGATCAGGCAAAAGGCCGGCGGCGGCGCGAGTTGTTCGTTCGAGACGGGGAATTGAGTCCATCATTCCCTTCTTCCCTTGTGGGAAAAGGAAGAAACTGGCGCGATTGACAGGCCGATCGATACCGACCCAAATGTTCGCCCGGGAAAAAAATAAGCAGGGGCGGATCGCGTGGCAGTCAACCGACAGGAAACCCATGAATGCGACGTGCTGGTGGTGGGCTCCGGCTGCGCCGGGATGTCGGCGGCGGTCACGGCGGGGCATCACGGCCTTGACGTCCTCATCGTCGAGAAGGAGCCGCGGTTCGGCGGCACCACCGCCCGCTCGGGCGGCTGGCTCTGGATTCCCGGCACCTCGCTGGCAAAGGCCTGGGGCATTCATGAAAGCCCCGACGAGGCGCGAACCTACCTGCGGCATGAAGCGGGCAACAGCTACGATGCCGCGCGCGTCGATGCGTTCCTGACGGAGGGGCCGAAGGCCGTCGATTTCTTCACCAGCAAGACCGCGCTGCGCTTCGACATGCCGCTGACCTTTCCGGATTACCACGCCGAAGCGCCGGGCGGCACGCAGGGCGGTCGCTCGATGGTGACGCGGCCGTTCGACGCGCACGAACTTGGACCGCACATCAAGGATATCGGCAGTCCCCTGCCCGAACTCACCGTGTTCGGCATGATGCTGGGCTCCGGCAAGGAGATCATCCATTTCATGCGCGCGACGAAGTCGCTGGCCTCGGCGTTCTATGTCGCCAGGCGTCTGTCGAAACACGCGCTGGACGTGATGCGCCACGGCCGCGGCATGACGCTGACCAACGGCAACGCGCTCGCCGGGCGGCTAGCCAAATCGGCGTTCGACCTGAAGATCCCGTTATGGCTGTCGTCGCCGGTGCTCGAACTCGTCGTCGAGGACGGCGCGGTGCGCGGCGCCAACGTCGAACGCCACGGCAAGCTGATCCGCATCAACGCGAGATGCGGCGTGGTGCTCGCCTGCGGCGGCTTTCCGCACGACGTGGCGCGGCGCAAGGCGATGTTTCCGCACGCCGGCGACGGCACCGCGCATTTCTCGCCCGGCCCTGTCGGCAACACCGGCGACGGCTTGCGGCTCGCGGAGGCCGCCGGCGGACGCATCGAGGACACGCTGCCGAACGCCGCGGCCTGGGTGCCGGTCTCGATCACCGAGCGCAAGGACGGCAGCAAGGGCGTGATGCCGCACTTCATCGACCGCGCCAAACCCGGCGTCATCGCCGTCATGCGCGACGGCAGGCGCTTCGCCAATGAAGGCAATTCGTATCATGACTTCGTACAGGCGATGGTGAAGGCGGCGAAGCCCGGCGAGGAGATCGCGGCGTTTCTGCTGTGCGATCACCGCGCGCTGCGAAGATACGGGCTCGGCTGCGTGCCGCCGTTTCCGATGCCGCTTCGCCATCATCTTTCGACCGGCTATCTCAAGCGCGGCACGACGCTGGCCGAACTCGCCGATCGCACCGGCATCGACCGGCAAGGGCTGGAGGCCACGGTAGCCGAGTTCAACGCGTCGGCCGCAGAGGGTCGCGATCCCGCTTTCGGCAAGGGGTCGCGCGCCTATAACCGCTACCAGGGCGACGCGCTGCAGGGGCCGAACCCCTGCGTCGCGCCGATCAAGGATGGGCCGTTCTACGCGATCAGGATGGTGATCGGCGATCTCGGCACCTATGCCGGCATCAAGACCGATGCGCACGCCCGCGCGCTCGATGCCAACGGCCAGCCGATCGCAGGCCTCTATGCCGCCGGCAATGACATGGCCAGCATCATGGGCGGCAACTATCCCGGAGCCGGCATCACACTCGGACCCGCGCTGACGTTCGGCTACATCGCCGGCAAGCATATCGCGGGCGAGGCTTCGCGGTAGCGGAAGCAATCATCGTTAACGCGCGTCGTATTCGTCTCGATTCCACTCGATCAGCCATGACGCGACACGGGTTCCGGATTTAACCCGGATTCCGGCTATCAAGCTTAACCAGAAACTATCATTGCTGCCCCAATGCCGCGCATTATTCTCGACCTTCAACCGCGCGGCGGCGAGTATTGCGTACGGCGGCGGTGACCGGCCACAAGGGAGGCATTACCGATGCGTTCCAGCAGAGACCGACGCGCTGCCGAAAGGAAGCGGACGCACAGAAACGCCCTGCTCTCTATTCCGCGCCTGAGGGGCGTTTATTCGTGCGGCGTTCGGGATCTGAGCGACGGCGGCATCGGCGTTCGGCTCAATAACCTTCCGCTCCTGCCAACCGAGTTCAATCTTTCGTTCGACGGCTTCCGCACCACGCTGGCGTGCCGCCTGGTCTGGAGAGCCGGCGACCTCGCAGGAATAGCATTTCAGCCGGCCGGGATCGGCGAAGCGCACTCCATCGCGGGTAGAAACGATTCCGGCTGACGAATTGGCCTGTCGGGAGCGTCCCGCAAACTTTCGTAGATTTGATATCGAAGAGTTTCCGGTCCATTATGATGCCATTGTGCGCCCGCCGGGCGATCCCGACTTCCTGCACACGCTGGCAAGGCGAGCCGCGCGCTACCAGCGACCTCACGATCGGTTTATCCAGGGAATTCCAGATGAATGAGCCAAGGCGTCGTGTGACAAAGAACAGCCTCACGGTTGTGGCAAAGCTCGTGCTTTGTGCGGGAGTATTTTCCATTGCAGCGCCTGCCAATGCGCAAACCGCACCTGCAAACCAGCCCGCGCTTGCGTTCTCCGAAGAATTCGCAACACCGACCTCCTACAAAGAGCGATTTGATTACGGCTGGTCCGGTGAATGGAACGCTGGCTCGATGTGGGGCGGAGAAAGAAACGACTGGCATGCCGACCACGGGATGAACTGCGAGAATCCCAACAACTCACACCGCACCATCCACCTGACGTCACAACAGCAGGCAAACGACGCCGCGTTTTTTTACTGCATGCCCGATGGCAATAAGGACAAGGGGCACCTGATGACGACCGTCAACACGGAGGGTTTCGTCACCGTCTGGTTCTCACCGAAGCAGACGTTTCATAACGTGTCCAAAGTCTGTTGGGACCAGAACATCACCGATCTTGGTGGCGGCAAGTGGACTGTGGTCAACTTCCTCACTCCCGCCGAGTATGCAGGACAGACCGACCTAGGTTACACGGCAGCCGACTTCCCGAAGGGCGAAGGCCCGAGCTCGCCGCAGGGCTCTGCAGCAAACGGCGTAAAGGTGTTCCGCGGCAGCATGCGCAGCTACACCAACGGACAATTCCGCGACGGGGCACAAGGCGTCACGACATCGGACAAGGCTGCCCGCTACAAGCACTGTGTAATTGACAATGGCAACGGGACGCTGACGACGACCATCGCGCAGCCGAACGGCAGGACAGTCTCACGAACCAACACCGGCCGCATTCCCGGCGGAGACATCCGTGTTCAGTTCGCCGACGACAGCTACAATCCGGACAAGCATTTCGACATGAGGGGAGCGGCGGCGAACTCAACCGGTCTTTACACGTGGCATTGGGACAACATTCAGATCTATACGACTAACCAAATAGAATAGCAGCGATCCTGGCGAGGCTGTCGCATTGAACGGCGCCGAGACAGCCAGACGCCACGAATTGCAGACGCCACTGATTGGCGTCAGCACCCCGAATAGCGCGGATCGGGATCCAGGGTTTCCTTGAGGTAGGCCGATCCCAGTCTAACGAGTTGCTCCTCCGACTTTCCGGTCGAAGCGAGCAACCGCAAATACTTCGATAGCCTGTGCCGGGTTGGCATGCTGACAGGACACCCTGACGAACTCACAACCCGATGGACGATGTCATCCGTCATGCACCACCGAAAATGCTGATTTTGCAACGCAATAGAGGCAGTGCAACATCCCACGATCCCCCCGTCAAGGGGCGATTGGCACCAGACTTAACTGGTAAACGGGCCGGTCGCGCCCGACCGCGTCGGAAACACCACGACCGCGACATGTTGCTGGATTGTTCGGGATTTAGCTGAGCTTGGTCAGCGGTCTATCGATACCAGCCGGAGTACACGTACCTGGTCATATAGGCGCGGCCGCCATAGGGCCCATAAGCGCCGTACAACGAGTAACACGAGTACGGATCGGGACAGGCCGGGCGCACGACGGACGAGTGCGCCGCCGCCTTCCGGGCGTGGCGCTTCACCGCCATTTCATCGGCGAAAGCGGTAGTACCCGACAGGCAATAAAAGGCTGCCATTGCCGCAGCAGCGACGTACGTGACTTTGCCCACCGGTCTTTCTCCTTCGAAAAGATTCGAAGCGCAGTAGATCACGTCAGTGGACGTACAATCAACCCTCCGCCGCCAGCCCACGAGCTTGACAGCTGACGAAACAGGCTGCCACCGCATTCTGCGGTGCGGCGCCTCGAAAAATGTCTTGCCGACGCTCCGAATGACCCAATTTCGCCATCGTATGCCCATGGCATCGTCGGGGGAAGACGGACGCCAATGCTCTCTCGGGTATCGAGGGTAAATGCCTGAGAGGCCGCAAATTTCGAACCCGGAGCAAGCGCCGTGATTGGAGACCGCGATCGAGAAGAATTTGAATATCTGGCCCAGCATGATGCTGTGGTGCAACACGAAGCCTGGGACGAGGAAAAACATCGCCACGCCCAGGAATGGCTGAAAGAGCAGCGGGCCTCGCTGGAGCGAGAAATCGGGCGACAACAACTCGCCGTCGCGCGCGACGCCAATGAAATTGCCCGGTCCGCGGCTTACGCGGCAAGCGACGCGGCCGCCACGGCGCGAGCATATGCCCACACCGCCAGGGCAGCGCTGGTAATCGCTGTGATCGCGCTATTCGTGAGCATCATGACCCCGGAGAAAATTGCCGCTTATGTTTCTTCAAAACCATGGGTTTCCTGGGTTTCGGAATAACCCGACGGCGCCTCGTTGACCGGTAGAACGTTGCGTTAACCAGAGTGTGTTAACCGTTATCTGGCGCAGCGCCCGCCTGATCGATCACGATCGCTACAACCGAATCGGTCTGTGCAAAACTCGCTCGACCCTTGGACATCAGGGCGGTCGCAGGAGGCTTTTCTTCGCCGGGATTGATCGATCCAGGGGACGGTCAGACACCCCCGCTTCAAAATCCTCTGAGATTTGCAACATAGCCACGTTTCGCGAGAACGCTTGTGGCCAATCCGCAACAGCGTCGCCCGAAATCGGCCATCGAAGCACCACAACCCTACGCAGCCGCGACCGCTTCGCATATGGTCGCTCGCGGGCTCAAGGTAAATGGATTGGGAATTTCAGTGAGAATTTCGCGCGTCATCTTGGCCCTGCCTTTGCTGACCTTGGTGTCGGCACTGGGCGGTTGCGGGTGGATGTCGGTGAGCGGCCCGGCCGCCTCGGATATCATGGCCGGCCAGCGCGACCCGGCGAGCCTCAACTATGCCGTCGTCAAGCTTACCCCGAAAGTCGTCGAGATCCTGGCCAAGAACGCGCCGCGCCTGACGGGCTTCATGAGCAATCAGCGGCCGCGCGACATCACATTCGGCGTCGGCGACATCCTGAGCGTCACGATCTTCGAAGCCGCTTCGGGCGGCCTGTTCATTCCGGCCGAAGGCGCCGTGCGGCCCGGCAATTTCGTCAGCATCCCGAACCAGCCCGTCGACATCCACGGCAACATCTCGGTTCCCTACGCAGGCTCCATCCGTGCACGCGGACGCACCCAGGTCGAGGTGCAGGATGCCATCGTGACGGCCCTCAAGAACCGCGCGATCGAGCCGCAGGTCATTGTGTCCATGGTCGAACAGAAGACGTCCATGATCAGCGTCCTGGGCGAAGGACGGTCGGCGCGAATTCCCGCCACCGCGGCGCCCGAGCGTTTGCTCGACGTCATCAGCCGGGCCGGCCTGACGTCGACCGCAACAACGACAACCGGGGCCGCCGGGGCTGAAACCTGGGTGATTCTGGAGCGAAGCGGCAAGCGTGCCATCGCTCCCTTCGGAGCACTCATCTACGAACCGGTAAATAACGTCTACGTGCATCCCAATGATACGATATACCTGTATCGGGAGCCGCAGACCTTCCTGACCTTCGGTGCGGTCGGTGCGCAGCAACAGGTTCCATTCGGGACCTGGCGGCTGTCGCTCGCGGAAGCGATCAGCAAGTCCGGCGGTCTGGTGGATGCCCAGGCTGATCCCTCCTCGGTATTCCTCTATCGTGGTGAAGCGCGCGAAGTCGCCGCGTCGATGGGAATCGACGTTAAGCCCTACGAAGGCCCGGTCATTCCCGTGATCTATACGATCAACCTGCGTGACCCCGCCGGCCTGTTCCTGGCGAGTTCGTTCGAGATGCGCAACAAGGACATGCTTTATGTCTCGAATTCGCTCTCGGTTGAAGCCACCAAGTTCATCACGTATCTCAACACGCTCAACAGCGCTATCCAGACACCGATTTCGACGGTCACCAGCGCCTATGGCCTGCGGAATATCGTGACTGGCGTTGGTGCGGTGCCCAGTATCGTCACGACCGGTACGACTACGGTCGTTACGCCAGCAGCCGTGCCCTAAGAGCCAGTAACGTATGGTCTGCGTCTGCCTGGATCAGGCAGACGCGACGCGCTGAGGAATGAGCGGGGCCGTTGCGTGCCTTCTTGGTCCCGCACTCTGCTCACCTTGCTGCGAAGACAGCTGCCAGCCCGGTCGACGCCTCCGCGCGGTAATGGGATTGCGTGATCGTTCCGGCCCATTACATTGGTCGTCCGTGAAAAATCTCCAAGCCATTGAGGGGGATTTGATTTTCACCTGTGGAGCGCCGTTGAGATTGCAAGCTTTTGGGGGTTGAGGCCGCGAAAGCTTGCAAATTTGCATTTGAGGATTCCGTCGAATCGCGCGCCGTGATTCCCTCGGTTTGACCGGAGGGAACGATGAAGCCAAAGGAACGACGCGAGAGCGGACAGGCCGACCTCCTGCGCTCGCGGCTGGACGCGATCCTCGATATGGACCATGCGCTGGTAAAGCTTTCGCGGGCGATCGACTCGTCGTTCCTGGAGCAGCAGTTCGGGGCCGTCTACGAGGACAAGGCGGGTCGCCCGCCGTTGCCGACGCGGCTGATGGCGGGACTTGCCATCCTCAAGCACACCTACGACCTGTCCGACGAGGCGCTGTGCGAGCGCTGGGTGGAGAACCCCTATTACCAGTTCTTCTGCGGTGAGGAGTTCTTCCAGCACCGCCTGGTGTTCGATCGCTCCTCGCTGACCCGCTGGCGCCAGCGCATGGGCGAGGAGAAGCTTCAGGCGCTGCTGCAAGAGAGCCTTGCGGTCGCCACCAGGACCAAGGCGGTCAAGCCGTCCGATCTCAATCGCGTCATACCACGGTGCAGCCCAAGAACGTGATGTTCCCGACCGATGCACGGCTCTTGAACCGCGCCCGCGAGATCCTGGTCCGGCTCGCCAAGGGCGCCGGCATCGCGCTGCGTCAGTCCTATGGGCGGGTGGGCAAGTTCGCGCTGATCGCCCACCAGCGCTATGCCCATGCCAAGCAGTTCGAGCGCGCCGACCGGGCCCTGAGGACGCTCAGGACCTATCCTGGCCGCGTCATCCGCGACATCGGCCGCAAGGTCGCAGGCAAGGCCGGCCTGGTCAGCGGAATCGTCCTGGAGCACATGCTAGCGCGAGCCCGATGCGTGCTCGACCAGAAGCGGGGCCAACGAGGACCCAAAATCTACTCGCTGCACGCGCCGGAGGTCGAATGCATCGGCAAGGGCAAGGCCCATCGGCCCTACGAGTTCGGCGTCAAGGTCTCCGTTGCCTCCACGCTATCCCACGCCAAAGGAGGACAGTTCGTCACTCATGTGAAGACGCTGCCCGGCAATCCCTATGACGGACACACGCTCAAGACCGTGATCCCGGACATGAAGGCGTTGGTCGGCAATACCATCGAGCGTATCCTCGCCGACAAGGGCTACCGAGGCCACAATGCGCCACCCGAATACAAGTTCAGAGTGTTCACCTCAGGCCAGAAACGGCGGGTAACCTCAAAGATCAAACGCGAGCTGCGCCGCCGCTCGGCCGTCGAGCCGGTCATCGGCCATCTCAAATCCGAACACAGGATGGCTCGCAACTATCTCTGGCATCGCCAGGGCGATGCCGCCAATGCCATCCTCGCCGCAGCAGGCTACAACGTCGTCCGTGAAGAAAGCTGATTTTATGCTGGATTGATTGAAGGCATGGGGCACAAGGAGGCCAGGATTCGGCACAGCAAATTGGTAAGCCAGCGGATGAGGCGACGGAAGTTGTAGCCGGCGGCAGCGAGGACGGCGTTGGCAGCATCGCCGCGGCAATACCAGGGATGGTTGCGGCAGGGCGCTCCACGGCGTGGTTTTATGGCCCGGCGAGCAGCGCGGGCGAGATCTCGTACAGCCCCTGATCCGAGCTCGTTTCGAGTGTCCGTGCATGTGAAGTCAACAACTGCCTGACCAGCCGATACTGCTCTGCACGTGTGACCACGGAGACGCTGGACCCGCCGAGGTCAGGTGTCGGTCCCCCGGTCGCCAAGGCGCTTGGCGCGATGATGTGGGTAACGCCGAGCCGACGCAGGTCGTCCGTAAACTCCTTCCACGTCGTAAAGCGGATCGAGTCATGCACAAACTCGGCGCAAAAGGTTCTTCGATCGATGTAAAAGCCCCCGCAATAGCCGGACAGCATAATTCCTGCCTCGGCCGGCAAATCGCGATTCGCGCGCTGGTAGAGTGGGTGCAGCGGCAGGCGCGTGCGCACAAAATTCACGCGTTCGTCCAGCCCGGCAACGGTGCGCAAGAGCCCGGCCAGGTTGGATCCCGAATCGACGTAGCTCGATCGGGCTTGAACAAGCGAACCTGCCAGCGTGATGCCAAGCCAGGCCACCATCACGCTGCGCCGCGAGAGGATCGGAGCAAGGGCGGCCGCAATCTGTAGGGCTATCGGAGCGGCAATCGGGGTCCAATACCGGATATAGAGTCCAGCCGCCGAAAGCTGGACGAGGCTGCTGATCGTCAAAACCACAACGACGCCACGCGTGGTTCGTCCGCGCAGCTTGAAAAATGCGAGCACGCCCAACAGCGCAATGAGCGCAGCGACACCGACCAGCACCCAAGCGCGCTGCTCAAGCGTCCAGTCCCTGCCGATAAAATTACCCCAGGTCATGTAGCGGTTGTAGCGATCGACCTTGGTTGCAAGTTCTGCTGAAAGATCCCGAGACGGAATCAGGTTCGCGAACAATGGGAACACCGGATTGCCCGTGACCAGGAAGGCGCGCGTCAGCCAAGGGAGAATGGGAGCGGCCACGAATGGGCCGAGCCACGCGGCGGAAAGCAGTCCGAAAGAGGCGGATTTGAATAGTCCCTTTGCAACTTGTCCTTCCTGAGCCTTGACTGCGACCGCGACTGCGGTGACAGCCAGCAGGGCAACAGGAAATATGGCCGCGCTGAGCTTGAAAGAAACCGCGATGCCTGCGAGCAGGGCCGCGCCACGAAGATAACCGCGATTGTCTGTTTGATACCAGACCAGCCACGACAGGACCGAACCCGCCGTGGCGAGCGAGACGGCACCTTCGACATACGCGAACCCAAAGAGCATCACGGTGCCGCCCGGGCCGACCAGGAAGAGCGTGGCGACAACCGCGCCAACCATCCGGCCCGACAAACGCTTCCCTGCCAGATAGATCGCAGCAGCGGCGACCACACCAAGCACGTAGTGAATGCACTTGGCAGCCACGTCGCCACAGAACGCCATCCCCAGGCCGAACAGCATTTCGACGCCCATGGGAGCATTGGAGTAGGGATACGTCGGCAGGTAGTCGAGCCAGCCCGTTTGCATCCATCGCTTGGGAACGGTGAGATGATATGCTAGCCCGTCGGGGTCCAATGTCGGTGCGAGCGCCACCAGACCCGCCATCAGCAAGGCGGGGCTGAGCGCGATGAGCCAGACTATCGTCCAGGAATCCGGGTACGTTCGCCGGCGCAGCAGTGCGACGACCGACAGCGCTACGGCGCGCAAATCGGCAGCAGCCGCAATAAAAAGCACGCCGACCGCAATTCGCATGGAGGTCGTCGTCATGAGACCCACCGCACCGAGAGCGAAGGGGACGAACTGCAGCATTCCAGCGCCCAGCCCTGCAGCGATCACACCCCGCTCGTTCGGGGAAACCGCACCGCGAGCCCCCAGCAGGATAAGCAGGCGGCGTCCCAAGGCCAAACTCAACCAAAGAAAGGCCGCTGCGAAAACGACAGGATAAAATGATGAACCTTCCGTCGCTAACCAGGGCACGTGGAGCATCAACCTTATATCTTGCTAGACATGACGCACGCTCGCCTGTGCGTCGATCAGCGATTCATCAACTGCCCTAGCTCAACGTGGCGCGCCGAGATGAGAGGTCCGATCTCGTGGGACGAAAAGGATGCGGGCCCGGCGATTTGCAGATATGCGAGACGCCTTATCTCACGCCGACCGCGCGTGACGGTATCGAGGATCAGACCGCAAACCATGCTGAGAAAAGCCAATAGCATGATCGACGCAGACAGGATTGCGGTCGGAAAGCGCGGAACCAGGCCGGTTTCAAAGTAGGTTGCGACCAGCGGCACCGCCAGCCCGACGGAAGTCAAGGCAAGCAGCAGCGCTATGACCCCGAAAAAGAACGTCGGCCGCTCGTTCTTCAAAAGTGTCAGCATGACGCTCAGGATACGAAAGCCATCGCGATAAGTGGCGAGCTTGCTTACCGAGCCTTCCGGTCTCGTGAAATAGTCGGTGTCCATTTCGGCGATAGGAAGATTCAGCGTCAGCGCGTGCACGGAGAGTTCCGTCTCGGTCTCAAAGCCGGTGGACAGCGCCGGAAACGACTTCACGTAGCGACGTGAAAATGCCCGGTAGCCGGACAGGATGTCCGTAAATCTTCGTCCGAAAAGACTGGCGAGAAAACTCGTCAGTACCTTGTTGCCGAGCACATGCCCTGCTCGATAAGCCTCAGCCTCCTTGTGCACACGCCGGCCCACCACCATGTCGAGGTCTTGCGACATCAAGCGCTCGATCATCGCACCTGCGGCGGTTGGATCATACGTGGCATCGCCATCGGCCATCACATAGACATCGGCATCAATGTCCGAGAACATGCGTCGGACGACATGCCCTTTGCCCTGAAGAGTCTCGCTGCGAATGATCGCCCCCGCTCTGGCGGCTTGCTCCACGGTGCGATCTTTCGAATTATTGTCGTAAACGTAGATAGAGGCCGCAGGCAGCGCCTTGCGAAACCCGGCAACGGTTTGCCCGATTGTAAGCTCTTCATTATAGCAAGGAATCAATACAGCGATTCGTGCCGACCGTACCGTCATCGGAACCTCTGAAAGCGGCGCGGGCGATCCGTGCCAAGGCATCATGGGATTAAAGCTCGAATTGTGCACGGGCCCCTCATGCCTCCCGACATGAGTCCAAGCCCGTCGGCAAACAAATGGACGGAAGCAGCGAATCGGGATGCTGGCTTCACCACCCGCAAACCAGATTTTTTAAACGCTAGCGAACTTAATATCGGCGCTTCGGCCACGTCAATGCGCGGAAGCGATCCAGTCATTTCAACGCAAACGAAGTTAACGGGTGATGATTAACGAGGATGATTAATATGCTTCCTTCTGTCCGATCACGGCAGCGAACGTCTTCAGCAGGATCTTGATGTCGAGCCACAGGCTCCAGTTATTGATGTACCACAGGTCGAGATCGACACGCTTCTCCATCAGATCAACCGTGGCTGTTTCGCCTCGAAGCCCATTGACCTGCGCCCAGCCGGTGATGCCGGGCTTCAGGTGAAGACGGAATGCATATTTGGAGATCAGCTTCCTGTATTCGTCGTCGTGGATCATGGCGTGGGGGCGAGGGCCGACCAGCGACATTTCCCCACGCAACACGTTCAAGAACTGTGGAATCTCATCGATGCTGGACCGGCGGAGCCAGTGGCCCAGCCGCGTGATCCGCTTGTCATTGCGCGTGGCCTGCTTGACCTCCGCCCCCTGCTCCATGACCGTCATGGTTCGGAACTTGAGGATCCAGAATTCCTTGTTGTTGAAGCCATTGCGGAGTTGCGAAAAGAATACGGGTCCCCGCGAGTCAAGCTTGATCAGAATGGCGGCCATCAACATGGTCGGCGCCAACGTGACCAACGCCAGGCTGGAAAGCACGATATCGAACGTCCGCTTGATCGCGCATTCGCTCAAGGTCAGCGGACCGCGATGCAGGTCGACAACCCATGTCGAGCCGATCTCTTTTCTCGGCTTGTGAAGGAGCCCCTCGATGCTGCGGTCGGGCGCCAGACGGATCGGGATCGGAACGACGCGCAAGACGGCAACGATGGAGTCGATCAGGCGGCGCTGGTCCCACGGTATCGCCAGCAGTATCTCTTCCACCCTGCCCGACTGGGCCGTGCGGATGGCTTCCTGCAACATGTCACGAAGCCGTTCCGACATGCCGCTCTCAAAATCGGATTCGAGAAGCGGAAAGCTTTCGACCGGCCTGTAACCGCACCGGCGCAATCGATAAAGTCCTGCAGAGAAGTCGATCTCGTCGGCCCCTCCGATGACGAGAACACGCCGCTCGGCAAAGCTGCCGTGGGCAAAGGCCTTGGTCAGATACGAACTCAACAGCACGCGCCAGGAAACCAGCAGCATCAAGCCGACGACGAGGAAGGTGCCGATCGCACCTCGCGAAAGCGTCGCACCGACCTTGAGCAGGAACACCACGGCAAGCAGGAGCGAAAAGACGATGAACCAGATCGTAACCGCTTCCTTGATGCGGCTTTGAAGCGCGATCAGTCCGAGCGGCTTGTAGCTGCCGCGGGCAGCCAAAACGGTCGTGAAGTTCACGGCAACCAGCAGACCGACTGCGAGCGACGTCTCGAAATTCTCGCCGAAGCCATGTGCCCATCGCTGGTACGCGAATCCGCTGACCAGACTTGCCGCCAAAATAATGACGCAATCAAGAGCCCAAACTAAAGGTTCAACGCTGCGAAAGGGAATTCGCCACGACGCGGACGTCAGGGAGATTCCGTCCACTACGGCCGTCTTGTCTCTTGACGAGTTCGGCATAACGCTCCTCTACGCTACACTCGGCCCGACGACTTACGCCGCCAGGCCCCTGCCCTGATCGTGCAACCGGATTAGTCCTTTCGGGTGAAGGCATGATCGTGACCTCCCGATCGGGCGTACGTAGCCTCGACCGAAGAAGACGAACCCTGTTCTGTGTTGCGTGTGAATGCCGAAGTTGAGCCGGGAGCGAACTGGTTCGCTCTTGATGCAATATCGATCTGGACCGGACCGGCTCACGCGACTTGAACTGAGCATGACCATGACGTTCGAAAAAACCCGTTACGTGACACTCAATTAATCTTTAAGAATCGGTCGTGTTTTATACCTTTGTTTGGCATCTTTTATTCTTTTACTTCAAGTTAAGTATTTTTATACCCCTTTTTTGGGGCGACGCAACATCGCACGCGGCGCTCCCACTGCCGTCCTCAGTTTAAAGATGACAACGGTATTATAAAACCGCCTCCTGATGGAGGTGAGCGACATCGGCCTATCGGCAGACTCCATCTGCGAAATCGCTGAGCGGTCTGGCCTGCCCGATCGCGCGGACACGCGGCGACATCCGGCGTCCCTGCGGGAGGTTTCGACGGCATGGTGCTGCGGAGCAACCGGCGGCGCTCCCAGGCGGGATGTTGACGGACTGCTGGGCCTATCGATGCCCCAATTCGAGGCTGCTAGGCCTGTTCGGCACTCAGGGACGCGCGCAGGCCCTGATCAGACAGCAACTCATCGAAATAGGCGATGGTCTGGACAAGACCATCCTTGAGCTTCGTCCGCGGAGCCCAGGAAAGCTCCTTGCTGGCCCTGGAAATGTCCGGGCGCCGCTGGCGCGGATCGTCCTGCGGAAGCGGCTTGTGGATGATCTTCGAGGATGAGCCGGTCAGGCTGATCACGGTCGATGCCAGTTCGAGAATCGAGAACTCGTCGGGGTTTCCGATATTGATGGGGCCGGCAACGTCGTGCGACGTGCCCATGAGCCTGATGAGCCCATCGACGAGGTCGTCCACGTAGCAGAACGAGCGGGTTTGCGAGCCTTCACCGTAGATCGTGATGTCGCGGCCAAGCAGCGCCTGCACGATGAAATTCGAAACCACGCGCCCGTCGTTGGGATGCATCCGCGGCCCATAGGTATTGAAAATCCGGGCGACCTTGATACCCAGGTTGCGCTGGTGCCGATAAGCGAAGAACAGGCTCTCCGCGCAGCGCTTGCCCTCGTCATAGCAGGACCGCAGGCCGATCGGATTGACGTTGCCCCAGTAGTCTTCGGTTTGAGGATGTACGCTCGGATCGCCATAGACCTCCGAGGTCGAAGCCTGCAGGATCTTGGCGTTCACGCGCTTGGCAAGGCCCAGCATGTTGATCGCGCCGTGCACGCTCGTCTTGATCGTCTGCACCGGGTCGTGCTGGTAATGCACCGGCGAAGCTGGACAGGCGAGATTGTAGATCTCGTCGACCTCGACGAAGAGCGGAAAGGTGACGTCGTGGCGGATCAACTCGAAATGCTTGTGGTCGAGCAGCGTCTCCACATTCCGGCGCGCGCCGGTAAAGAAGTTGTCGACACAAAGGACCTGTGCGCCCTCGGCGATCAGACGCGCGCAGAGATGGGAGCCGAGAAAGCCGGCCCCGCCGGTGACCAGAATACGCTTTTCGAGATGCATCCAAAATACTTTGCTGTTCGAGGCCATTCCCGCAATCAGGCCCGCCCGCAAACTCCGGCCCCTGGTTTGCGCAGTCGCCCCGCAAGCTGACCGTAACTCAAGCCTGGGAGCACAATTGAATAGCTAAGGAGCAAAGTCTCCCGGGACAGTCAAGGCGATATCATCTTCATGGTGAACGGGATTCGTGCACTCGCGACGTCGCTGGCAGGCAGCCACAGGCGGCTGTGCACAGAGAAGCTCGCGCGCTGGAAGATCAATAGGCCTCCTTCTGTCCGATCACGGCGGCGAAGGTCCTCGCGAGTATCTTGATGTCGAGCCACAGGCTCCAGTTATTGATGTACCAGAGATCGAGTTCGACGCGCCTCTCCATCAGGTCGACCGTGGCCGTCTCGCCGCGCAATCCGTGGATCTGGGCCCAGCCGGTGATGCCGGGTTTGACATGATGGCGGAAAGCATACTTCCAGATCACCTTTTCGTATTCATTGTTGTGGGTCGTCGCATGCGGCCGCGGGCCGACCAGCGACATCTCCCCGCGCAAGACATTGAGGAATTGCGGCAGCTCATCGATGCTCGACCGGCGCAGCCAGCGACCGACCGATGTGACCCGCTTGTCATTGCGGACCGCCTGTCTTACCTCTGCCCCCTGCTCCATGACGGTCATCGTTCGGAACTTGAAGATCCGGAATTCCTTGCTGTTGAAGCCGTTGCGAACCTGCGAGAAAAAAACCGGCCCGCGCGAGTCGAGCTTGATCAGAAGCGCAGCGATCAGCATCGTCGGCGCCAGCATGATCAGTGCCAGACTCGAAAACACAATATCGAACGCCCGCTTGACGGCGCATTCGCTCCAGGTCAGCGGACCGCGGTGCAGATCGACGACCCATGTCGATCCGATCTCCGTTCTGGGCTTGTGGATCAGTCCTGCAATCGTGCGATCGGGCGCCAGGCGGATCGGTATCGGGACTATCCGCAGCGCGGTAACGATCGCGTCGACCAGACGGCGCTGGTCCCAGCGTATCGCCAGCAGGATTTCCTCCACCCTGCCGGACTGTGCCGTCCGGATGACTTGATCCAGAACGCTGCGCAGCCGAGGCGACATCTCCTTGTCGGCTTCAAAATCGGTCTCCAGAACGGGAAAGCTCTCGATCGGCCGATAGCCGCACCTGCGCAGTCGGTGGAGGCCCTCCGAAGTGTCGATTTCATCAGGCTCTCCGATCAGAACCACCCGACGTTCGGCAAAACTTCCGCGCGCGAGGGCTTTTGCCAGATAGGAGCTCAACGCTGCTCGCCAGGCGATCAGCAACGCCAGTCCGACGACCATGAAGGCAGCCGTGGCGCCGCGTGAAAGATTGGCACCGACCTTGAGCGAGAACACGACCGCAAAGAGAAGCGAAAGGACGATGAGCCAGATCGCCGTCGTCTCCTTGATGCGCCCCTGAAGCGAAATCAGATTGAGCGGCTTGTAGCTGCCGCGGGATACCAGGATGGTGGTGAAATTCACGGCCACCAATAGCCCGACAGCGAGCGACGTTTCGAGATCACCGCCGCCGCCGATCATCCATCGGTGATATGCTATCCCGCTGAGAAGACTGGATCCGACGATGATGAAGCAATCAATTGCACATACAAGGGGCTCGACGCTCCAGAACGGAATCCGCCAGGATGCGGGCGCAAGCGAAATGGCTTCCGCAACGGCGGTCTTCTCTCTCGGCCAGATCGACATACGCGACGTCCTCTCTGCTACAGCACAGCTCTTACGTCACCCCGAAACTCCGCCGCGCTGCCAGCCTCTCCGATCGTCCGCTTGCAACCGCATGCGCGAATTGACCGCAGATGCCGACGGACCGCATCGGTGCGACGTCGCATCGATGCCGACGGCAAGAGCTCGTTCACTATGCTGGTGGACACGGACTCCGCGAACATCGCAGAAACGCAACTGAAGCGGCTCCCGCGCATTCCGGAAAGCAATTCGAAGCCGGATAAAGAACCGGATCGGTGAAGTTGATTTGCAATAAGCATGGCCGGAGCCTGAACCAGGGAAACACACTTCATCGAAAAGTCGGCGATAACTCTCCGCATACTCGTACGCCTTCAATTGGCGACTTGATACATACGGTTTGTTAAGAATTAGCGTTTGGTTAAGGATTACGATCTGTTAAGAATTAGCGATCTACTATATACCTTTTATTAAGGCAACGTGATTTCCCGTCACATGCTTAATTGCCGCGGCCGCAACGCCGTACGACCCATCAAGAAGATGGAAGAACAGGACAATTTGGCCGGACCACAGCGGCCGGACGTTCACGATCGGCTGATCGCAAGTCTGCCAATCACGCGAAAGTTCATTCTCAGCGACCGCACCGGGGCCGATTCGTCAGCTCCGCGCTCCGCATCAGCGCCGACACATCGATACGCATCCCGCTCCTGCGCGGTTCACGGCCACGCTGCGCGCATTAACCTGGATCATGGGAGCGCAGCGCTGGTTCAGCGCATACCGTGGCGACCTCGATCGAAACAGGTTAGACACGCGGGACAGGGCTTCGAGGTATCGGAATGAGTGATGATCGCCGCGTCGTTGTGATCGGCAGTGGTCCGGCAGGTGCGATGGCGGCATACGAACTCGTGCGCAAGGGCTTTCCGGTGACGATGCTGGAAACCGGAGAGGATATCCAGCACGGCATACTCGTCAGGCTGGCGGGCAGAAATCTCTTTCGACGTCTTCCGCCGATGACCAAAGCGGAGGGCTTCGTCGTCACCGGCGATCCCGAAACCAATCTCGAATACAATTACGCCCTGGGCGGTCTCTCCAATCAGTGGACGGGCGCCGTGCCGCGCTTCTGCGCGGAGGACTTTACGGCAGGCGAACAGGTCCACGAGAAGTATCGCTGGCCCGTCAGCTACAGTGATCTTGTCCCGTTCTACGAGATTGCCGAAAGGACGATGGAGATCACGGCAGATCGGGACGATGTGCCGAACCTGCCGGCCGGCTATTGCGACTATCGACACCAGGTGCCGAAGGACTGGCAGCCGGTTCAGCGGGCGGCGGCAAAGCGCGGACAGGGTTTCACGACGATGCCGCTTGCCGACGGACCGCCAAACCTGCTGCTGCGCCGCGGCACCTCGTTCAACAGCTATTCGAAGTTGCTTGCCGGGCTTGCCGGGAAACCGGGCTTCAAGCTGATCACGCGAGCCCATGCACTGAAGCTGGAATGGGACGGACAGAAGAAGCGGGTGGTGGCCGCAGTCTATTGCGACCGGCAGACCATGGCGCACCACCGCGTGAGCGGCAGTGCGTTCGTGGTCGCCTGCGGGCCGCTCAACTCGCCCAAGCTGCTGTTCAGTTCGGAGTGCAACGATCACCCGAACGGGATGGGCAACGGCGCCGGCCTGCTCGGCAAGTATCTTCATGACCACCCGCGTGAGTGGTGGCCCGTCGACGTCGACACGCCGCTCACCTCGCTGTCCCCGCCCGCCTATCTGACGCGCCTGCCCCACGCCTCGTCGGACCCGCTGCTTGCCTCGTCATGGACGCTCGGTGCGTTCGGAACGGTCGGCAAGGTCAAGAGCCGATTTGGACAGAAGACGACTTATTTCGGCGTGCAGGTCTTCGGAACGATGGTGCCGGAGGAGAAGTACTGCGTCGCTCCCGCGAAGGACGACAAGGACGAGTTTGGCCTCCCTGCCCTGGAAGTTCACATCAGGTTCGATGAAAACACCCTGGACAACATGTTCAAGGCGCGCGAGCATCTGATGCAACTCATGCAGGAAGCCGGCTACATGGGTAAAATCAGGGAAATCGTCCCGCAGCTTTTCCCCGGAACGGCCAAGCACTACGGCGGCGCGGCACGCATGCACGCCTCGCCGAAGTTCGGCGTGACCGACGGCTTCAATCGGCTTCACGACATTCCCAACGTCATGGTGGTCGATGCCAGCTGCTTCACGACCGGCGCGGAGAAGAATCCCACGGTAACCGTGATGGCGCTCGCTGCACGCGCGGCCGACCGCCTCGCACGCGACCTGCGAGCCACGTGACGGAGGGCGGCGTGCGCTACAGGCAGTTTGGCAAGACCGGATGGCGCGTTTCCGAAATTGGGTTCGGCGGCGCGCGCATCGGCGGACTGCTCGCCGCGGACGGCGGCAGGACGACATCGCTGAAAACACTGGAGGCCGCCTGCGACGCAGGGATAAATTTCTTCGACACCGCGGACATGTATTCGCAGGGGGAAAGCGAGATCCTGGTCGGCAAGGCCTTCCGCAAGAAGCGCGACAAGGTTTTCATCGCAACCAAGGGCGGCTATTGCCTTCCGAGACAGAAGCGGCTCATTCAGCTCATCAAGCCGTTCGCGAAACCTATCGTTCGTGCGCTCGGCCTGCGCCGCAGCGCGGTGCCGGCGTCGCTGTCGGGTACAGTCTCGCAGGATTTCTCGCCCGACTATCTGAGAAAGGCCGTGGAGGCTTCCCTGCGCCGGCTGCAGTCCGACCATATCGACCTGTATCAGCTCCACAGCCCGCCCCGGGAGGAACTCACCGGATCCCGCTTCCCGGATGCGCTGGGGCTGCTGGCGCGCTTGAAGACGGAAGGCAAGATCCGCGAATATGGAATTGCTCTCGACTCCGTTTACGACGCCGAGCACTGCCTGCACATGGAGGGGGTCGCCAGCCTGCAGATGCCCTTCGGCTTGATGGACCTGCAGGCGCTGGATGGCGTGTTTGACAAGGTGTCCGAGCGCCAACTCGGGATCATCGCCCGCGGCTGCTACGGCGGCGGCGCGTTGAAACAATCCCTTACCGAGGCGCAATTGCGCGCCGTGGAGCCGCAGTGGGAACGCGCGCTGCAGATCAGGCGCGTCGCCGGGCAGATGCAGCGCTCGCCGCTGGAGGCGGCGCTCCAATTCGCGCTCTCCATCGAGCGCATCTCCGTCACCATTCTCGGCATGCGCACCCCTGAACATGTCGCGACCAATCTGCAGCATTACGCCGCAAGGCCACTGACTGACGAAGAGAAGCGCGAACTGCTGGCCCGCTGACGCGTAGCGCGCAGCTTGCGAACTTCATGGGCTGCTGCGGATTGCCGGCGGAGCCAGCGCTTGAAACACCCCTGCCCGGCTGCTAGACGGTTGCGTATCGTAATTCCATCAGCTTGCAGCCGAAGCGTCCTTCAGGAAACCGGGAATGAGGACTTCGCCCGCCGCAGCAACGCTCAGTCGTCGTCCGCCTTCCGACGGTTTTCTGAGTTGAACGCCGTGGGATTCTTCGCCGCGCTGCTGGATCCCCGAATTGCGGTCGCCGAGGCGCCATTGCGGGGTGAGCCTCCCCTTCTGCCGGCCGCCGAAGCGCTCAGCATCGCCAATGCCGTTCCGCGCCGTCGCCTCGAATTCGCAACGGGGCGGAACTGTGCGCGGCGGGCCATGGCGTCTCTCGGCCACGCAAATATCTCGCTGCCCAGGGGACAGGACCGTGTGCCGATCTGGCCGGACGATCTTGTCGGCAACATCACCCATACGGACGATTGGGTGGCTGCCGCCGTGGCACGGCGCGATCAGGGCTTCGCCGCGATCGGGATCGACCTCGAACCGGCGGCTGCGCTGCCGCCCGATCTGTGGGCGTCCGTCTGTTCGCCGGAGGAGCAGGCGAAGCTGACTGTGATTCCCGGCATGACACCGGGCCTCGCCGCGCGTCTCGCTTTCTGCATGAAGGAGGCGGCTTTCAAGTGCCAGTATGCGCTCAGTCGCGCGATGCTGGAGTTTGGCGATCTTGCCACCGACATCGACGCCGACGCTGGAACATTCGCCGCCACCTATCGCAAGGCCGTGCCGCCGTTCGGCATTCATGACCGGCTCGTCGGAAGATTCGCTGTCTCCGCGGAGCATATCGCAAGCGCAGTCGTTCTTACTTCGGAGCAGGTGCCGTGAGGCGACGTTGTATCGGCCGGCCGGGTGCGATCCTTGCGGTCGCGTTGATGATCCTGAATGGCGTTGGGGGCACAGCCATGAGTGAAGAAGCGCGTGAAGCTGCGGCCTCGCCGGCCTGGGCGCCGAGGGATCATGTCCGCGCCTTCTACTCAGGCCACAGCCTCAGCGACGGCGTGCCGGAGGTCGTCGAGCAGATTGCACGCTCGCTCGGGCATCGCCTGGACTTCGAGACACAGTCAATGGGCTATTCCCTGCTGCGCCAGCGGACCAAAGGGGAAGTGCCTTCTGCTTCCGATTGGCCAGGCTATCGCGCCGGCTCCAACCGCGGCGGCGCCGGCTTGAATGTCGCCGAAGAACTACGGCAGCCCCGGCGACTGGCATCTGGCGACAAGTACGATGCGCTCGTCGTCACGGAACGCCACGACCTGCCCGCCATCGCGCGCAAGGAACGTACCGCATTCTATCTGGCCGACATGGCCAGGCACCTCCTGGCCGGCAACCCCGACGCCGAAGTGCTGCTCTATCATACCTGGCTCCACCTGAACCCCGATGCGCCGTGGCCGTGGATCGACTACGAGCGCGCGGCATTGCCGATGTGGGAATGCATCGCAAGCCGCGCGAACCTCGACCTTCCGGCGCGTGGCGATGCTCCGCGCGTCCGTGTGCTGCCCGGTGGCGGCGCACTCGCAGAGCTTGCTGCCGCGCTGTGGGACGGCAAGGTGCCAGGCGTTGCGGCCAAGACTCCCGGCGAGCGCGTGCGTCTGCTCTTCTCCGACAACGTGCATATGAGTGACGCCGGCCGCTACTTCATCGCGCTGGTGCACTACGCTGTTCTGTTCGGCCGCAGTCCCGAAGGCGCCGCGGTCCCCCCATCGCTCGCCCCGGAGACAGGCCGGTACATGCAAACGCTCGCCTGGCAATATGCGGTCTCGTACGGCCAGCGGGCCAATGCTGCCGTGCGGCGGGACATGGCGACGTGCCGGGCTCTGGTGCAGAACCAAGTCTGCCCGGCCTATGCGGCTTTTCAAGGCAAGGGCGTGCCGATTCTTGCCACGCTCAGGCGACTGTTCGACACCTATCGTTGTCGGCGCGAGTATGCCGACGCACATGATCCCGAGAACCCGTTCGCCTCGCCCGGGGAATGACCTGATGCGGCGGCGCCCGGTGGGTCAGACACGCTCCTCGGCGGCCAGCGCGGGGCTGGACGCCATCCGCAGATTCGCTTCATCGAGAGCGGCGTTCAGCGGGCCCATCAATACCTTTGCGTTGGCACCGAGCAACAGCGTGTCATGGTTGCCGGGGATCATCACCGTCTTCAATCCTCCCAGCACGACACTGTCCCACCCGTAGCAGGGTCCGCCGCCGCTGAAGACGAAAGGCACGCTCTCCGCCCGGAACAGAATCGCGTTCCCTTGCCACGGCTGCGGTCGATAGCGGCCGGACGCACGGCCGAAACTCTCGGTGAGATGGCGATCGCGAAGTGCGTGCGGCACCGGCCTGCCCCCGAGGATGCACAGCCTGATCTGCATCCGTTCGCGGATCGCGCGGGCGCGGGCTACCCTTTCAAGCGCCCTCTCTTTCAGGTAGGCGAAGCCGTTCTTGCGCAGAAGCATGAATTTACGGCTGAAGGTGACGGCGCGGATCGGCATCTGAGGATGGTACGTGTCGAAAAACACGAGCAGCGGAACCTCTTCGCCCAACGCCTTCAGCTGCTGCGCCATCTCGAAAGCGACGACGCCTCCGCCCGAATAGCCGGCCAGCAAATAGGGACCGCAAGGCCGCAACGCGCGGATCTCCTCGACATAAGCCCGGGCCATCTCCTCGATCGAGCGATGCGGGCTCGTCGTGCCATCCACACCACGGGCCTGCAGCGCGAAGAACGGCTGATCATGATGCAGCCCCCACGAGAGGTCGCGGAAGTTGAGCACATTGCCCCCGGCACCATGGACGCAGAACAACGGCGGTCGATTACCGCCTCGCGTGATCTCGACCAGAGACCGGGGGATTTTCGGAACGTTTGACGAGGGTGCGTCCGGTGCGATTCGAGAATCCCTGGCCACATGTTCGGCGGTTGCAGACGTGCACGCCGCCGAGAGCAGGTCTTCGGCGCTCGCCTGAAGGGACACATCGACGCCGTCCGCTGACGGATCGATCGCGGGCAATCCCTTGGTCTCGCGCAGCAGCGCCGCCGTGGCAGCGATGGTCGGCGCCTGGAACAGCACGGATAGCGGCAACTCGACCCCGTGCTCCTTGCGAATGCGGTTGAAGAGCCGCATCGCGATCAGCGACTGCCCGCCCAACTCAAAGAAGTCATCGTCGATCGAGACCTGCTGAACACCCAGCATCTCCTTCCAGATCGCCGCGAGGTCACGTTCGATGGCATCGCGTGGCGCCCGGACGCCGGCATCTCCACCGGGGCGCGCGACGCCGGGCGTTCCAATGGACCAGTTTGCGTCTTCTGCCGGCGTTCCACGACCGCCATGTTCGAGGCGATCCAGCCAGAGATCGAGGTCCAGGGTGGAGGCTGCAACTTGCGGCGAGACGTTGCAGGCGAGGATACGATCCAGCGCCTCAAGGCCCTCCGCATTGGTCATGCCCTCGCGCAAGAAACCTTCCTCGGCCGTCTCGGGACCATCCGGCCGCGTCGGCTTTGACGAGGCCGGTATGGCAGCGAACGCCTCGACCCGGCGCATGATGAACCGCTCGATCGAGACAAGTTCATTACCTTCTTCATCGAGTAACGTCACATCAAAGATCGCGCTTTTTCCTTCCGCGGCCCGCAAGCGCACATGACTGGAGAAAGTTGCAGACACCGGCTGCGTCACCAGCACGCGGCCATAGGAGAACGGAACGTAGAAGTCGTCCTTGCCTGCAAATCCCGGAATCAGCTTCTGGGCCGCACCGGTTGCCATGTCGAGCATCGCCGGATGCAGCGCATATGTCGCGAGATCGGCGCCGAAGCCAGCCGGCAACGCGAGGTCGATCAGCGCCTCGCCCTGGCCGAGATGGATCGCCTGGATGCTGGCCCAGCGCGGACCGAAGTCCATGAAGTCCTGTACCAGCCGGCCGTTCATCACCTCGCCGCGCTCGCGGCAGCGCGCACGAATGGCCGATACCGATTGCCTTGGGCCCGCCGGCGTATCGACGTAGGCAACACGCGCCGTCGCGTACGGCTGCTCCTCGGAATCGCCGTAGACCACGAGGCTATGATCGCTTTCGCGATTGAGTCTGACATTTATTGCGCGCGTCTCGTCAGGCCCGACAGCGAACGGCTGCAGGAATACGAGATCGCGAATTTCGATCGGCCGGTCTTCGAACCGATAGGCCAGCGCCGCGCGCGCAAGCTCCAGGAAACCCGTGCCCGGAATAACCGCCTGCCCGCCCCTGACGACATGCTCGCCTAACGGCCAATGTGTTCGGGGGTGCAGCACGGCGTGGAACAACGTCTGCTCGGCGGCGTCGCGCACGCAGTCGCCAAGCAGAGAGCCCGCGTCTGTCGAACCGTGCGCTGCCGGCCCGCTCCGCTCGCGGACGAGCGTTGCGAGCATGCCCACCTCTTTCCAGGCATTCCAGTTGATGCTCAGGGTGCGCGTCCGACTGCCGCGAGCCGTGCGCGCCTTCGCCAACGAGTCGAGAACGGCGTTGGCGGCAGTATAGTCGACCTGTCCAGGCAACCCGAGGATCGAACTGACCGACGAGAAATGAATCAGGAAATCCAGATCCCCGTCGACGAACAGCGACTGCAGAACCAAAGCGCCTTTGGCCTTGACCGAGAGGACCGCGGACTGCGTCTCGGGGGCGCGAAGTGCGATCAACTGATCCTTGAGCACGCCGGCGCAATGAAAGACACCGTTGATCCGGCCAAAGCGTCGAGCCGCCTCGGCCACGACGTGACTCATGGCCTCGCGGTCGGTGACGTCGGCCGTAGCCAGCATCACTTCGGCTCCGAGCGCCTGCAATGCCCGCACCTTCGCGATCTTCCGCGAGGTTTCGTCGTGCTCGCCGTGCTCCTGGAGCCAGCGATCCCAGGCCGATTCCTGGGGCATCGGGGACCTGCCGACGCTCACCAGGCGGGCCTTCGCGTGCCGCGCCAGGTGCTCCATCAACTCCTGGCCTATGCCGCCGAGTCCACCGGTGACCAGATACACCCCGCCGGGGCGCAACCAGCTACGAACGCCCGGTGCGGGGTCCAGTTCCAGCGGCTCAAAACGCTGCACCCAGCGTCCGCCGTCGCGCAGGATCACCAGCGGGTCACGCTTGCTGGCCGACAACTCGCCAACCAGGCGTTCGGCCAGCAGCGCTTCCGCATCCGATCCTGCACGCGGCACGACTACATCCAATACCGAACACGATGTGCCCGGCATCTCGCGCGGCAGCACGCGGCAGACACCCATCAAGGTGGCCTTCTCGGGATGCACCTCGCGCTCGCCGGGAAGCGCCTCGATCGCGGAGCCAATGGCGGTCAGCCGGACCCGGTCCACCTCGAATGCCAAAGCCTGTGACAGGAACATCAGGCTGTAGAAGTTCCGGACCGCTCCTCGTTCCCAGGCGGCAAGGTCGGCATCGCCAGGGGAGCCGAAGAACCGCCTTGGCCTCTGAGCCAGCGCCCAGAGGTGCACGATATGCGCCGGAAGCGCATCCTGGAGTCGCAGCGCCTCCATCAGCTTGGAATAGTCGGCGGCGCGGGCGGGATCGATCGCGAAGCTCAGTTCACCGCGCTCCGCAAAGTGACCTGAAGATACGACCGTGGACACCCGTGCGCCGGACGCGCGCAAGCGTTCGACGATTGCCCTGGCCAGCGGCGTATTGTCGGTGAAAACCAGCCACGGCTTGCGAAGCTCCTCCGCGGGAATCGGCTCGGAGGGAGCCGCGCGCAGGAACGAAGGCGCCGAAAACCACTGGCCCAGATCGGGTCGCCGTGTCAGCGAGTGCGAGGGCGCGGCCTGGACGCCCTTGTCGATCCAGTACCGCTGTCTCTCGAATGGATAGGTTGGCAATGAAACGCGGCGCTGCGAATCGGGCGAGAAAAAACGGGTGGGATCGATCTCGATGCCTGCAACCCAGAGCCGGCCTGCCGCCTCCTTCAGGAAAGCGACATCGGATGCCACTTCGCTGGGATGGCGGAGTGTGGTGGCCACCACTGCGGCCTTTTTCGGCTGCTGCCTGCAGAGGCTGGCGAGCGTGCGGCCAGGCCCCACTTCCAGCAGTGCGCGACTTCCGGTCGCCAGCAAGGTCCGGGCGCCCTGGTCGAACCGCACCGTATTGCGTAGATGACGGACCCAGTAGGCCGGATCCATCGCTTCGGCGTCCGTGATCCAGGTGCCGGTCAGATTGGAGACAAACGGAATCTTCGGTTTCTGGAAGGCGATGGGCCTGCAGAAGCGCTCGAACTCCGACAGGATCGGCTCGAGCATCGACGAGTGAGCGGCGACGTCGATGTGCACGCGCGTGTGATCGATCTCATCCGCAGCGAGCTTCGACTCGAGCCGTGCGATCGCGTCCACCGGTCCGGATGCGACGCAAAGCGACGGCCCGTTCACCGCCGCGAGCGAAAGCTCGCTTCCGAGAAGCGTCCGCACCTGCTCCTCGGGCAACGCGATCGACAGCATGGCGCCGCGTGGCAGCGTCTCGAACAACCTGCCGCGCAGCGCGACAAGCGAAATGGCATCCGGCATCGAGAATACGCCTGCGACACATGCTGCGGCATACTCTCCGGCGCTATGTCCGATCAGCGCTGCGGGGAGCAGGCCCCACGATTGCAGCAGCATGGCCAGGGCGTACTCGACTGCGAACAGTGCAGGAAGCGCGAGCGAGGGAGCTTCCAGTTGCTTGTCCGCCCTGGCCGCTTCATCCGGCGGCGGGAACATCAGCCTGCGCAGATCGACGTTGAGCCGGGGCTGAACCACGGCAAGGCAGGCGTCCACTGCTTCGCGGTAGACCGGCTCCTTCTCATAGAGTTCCGCGCCCATGCCGGCATATTGCGCACCACCGCCGGGGAAAAGGAACGCCAGGGAGGTAGGCTCGCGCACAGCCTTGCCCGTCAACACACGCTGCGGATCCTGGGCTTCAAGCTGAGCCGCCGCAGAGGCTGCATCGGACGCCACCAGAGCACGACGAACCTCGAAGGCCTCGCGCCCGGCCATCAGGGTGAATGCGACCTCATCCAGCGGTTGGCTGGAATGCGTCTGCAGATGGTGAGCGAGATTGCTGGTCGCCACATCGAGCGAGGCACTGTTGCGTGACGAGAGCAAAAGCAGTTGCGGTCCCGCCTCCCGTCGCGTCCGTGAAGGTCGATCCGGGCCTTCCTCCAGGATCAGATGGGCATTGGTGCCGCCGGCACCGAGGCTCGTGACACCAGCGATCCGCGTCTTGCCAGGCGCTACCGACCACGGCCGCAGGCTGGCGTTGACGAAGAACGGCGAGTTGGAAAGGTCGGCCTGCGGATTTGGCGTCTGATAGTGCAGCGAGGGCGGCAATTCGCGATGCTCGAGGGCGCAGATGGTCTTGATCAGGCTGCACATGCCCGCGGCCTCGCCGGCATGGCCAATGTTGGATTTGACCGAGCCGATGGCGCATGATTGCGGTGGGACTTCCGGCCCGAAAGCCTGAACCAGGGCGGCGATCTCGATCGGATCGCCGATGAGCGTGCCGGTGCCGTGCGCCTCGATATATGACACGTCTTCGGGAGCAACCCCTGCAAGGTCCAGCGCCTCGGAAATAACCCGAGCCTGCCCGCCGACGCTCGGGGCGAGATACCCCACCTTGTCGGAGCCATCGTTGTTGAGCGCCGAGCCGCGGATCACGGCGCGAATGCTGTCGCCGTCCCGCACGGCGTCCGAGAGCCGCTTGAGAACAACACAACCGACCGCAGACGCCATCACGGTGCCTCCGGCCTGCGCGTCGAATGCACGGCAGTGACCGTCAGGAGACAGGATCTCCCCCGGCCGGTACATGTAGCCGAACTGCTCCGGATAGATGGTGGAGGCGCCGGCAAGCGCCACATCGCACTCTCCGTTGAGGAGACTCTGGCAAGCGAGATGAACCGCAACGAGCGACGACGAGCAGGCCGTCTGCACACTCATGCTCGGGCCAACGAGATCAAGTTCGTAGGATACGCGCGTTGCGAGGAAGTTGGGATCGTTACCGGTGTGACGGAGCAGCCACGCGCCGATAGAGCGCAGGACCTCTTCGTTGGTCACGAGGTTGTAGGTGAAGTATTCGCTCGCGCCCGACGCAGCAAAGACGGCGACCGGTCCCGCGATCTTCGCGCCTACGTAGCCCGCATCCTCGAACGCCTCCGATGCGCATTCGAGAAACAGGCGGTGCTGCGGATCGAAGACCGCCGCATCGCGAGGAGAGATGCCAAAAAACGCAGCATCGAATTTGTCGATGTCATCCAGGTAGCCGCATGCCCTGACATAGGCAGGGTCGCGCAGGAGCTCGGGCCGCTCGCCCGCGGCAAGCAGTTCCTGCTCCGTAAAGATACGGATAGTTTCACGGCCCTCGCGAACATTCTCCCAAAACGTCGCCACGTTGCGCGCGCCGGGAAAACGTCCCGACATGCCAACAATGGCGATGGAGGATGCATCGCTGCCTGTCGTGCCTCCGTCTTGCATTACCAGATCCTGCACTAGGCACGCTCCTAGCCTGCAAATCAGCGGTAAAACACCAATGATTCAAGCTGAAACGCGAAGGTGGGTTAATGGTCCGCGGTTGCGTCCGGCGCTCAATGCCACGTTCCCGGTCGGTCGACAATGGATGGGCGGGCCAGGTATTTGCTAAATACCTTACGTGCCATTGCCGTGCATCTTTCACCTCCCGTTCATCGGACGCGATAACAATCATTGATTGACCGCGACACACAGACAGTAAGGTTAATCTGCAGGCGACGCCTCAGGGCCAGTCTGATATCGACCGCGAAACCGAGCCTCGCTTCCTGAATTGCGTGCGGCTATATTAGCCATATTGCACCTGATTTATAGTATGATTTTGCCAACCCCTATAACAGTGCCCGACGGGTCCGAATCGGCTGTGTTTTCCGATCCGAGCGACCGCTCGCGGTGACCCCTCGGGAGTATCATGGTCCAGGACAGTTATCCTCTTTCGCCGCTTCAGCAAGGTATGCTGTTTCATCACCTCGAGGCTCGAAGCAGGGGTGTGGACGTCGAGCAGCTCGAAGTACGGCTCAATGAGCCGATCGACACGAAACGGCTCGCCGATGCCTGGGCGAGCGTTGCGAGGCAAAACCCGATCCTGCGCACGCGATTCCGATGGGAGGGATTGCAAACTCCTGTGCAGGAGGTCCTGCATGAGGTTGTGGTCCCGTTCGAGACGCGCGACTTGTCGGAGTTGACGCCAGAGAAGCAAGCCGAGGCGCTAAGCCGTTTTCTGGCCGAAGATCGATCGCGTGGCTTCGCTCTCGACGTTGCACCGCTGTGGCGGGTGACGGTGCTGCGCCTCGGCGCCGATCGGCACCAGTCTGTCTTCACGTATTCGCACGCCATCCTCGATTCCTGTTACGCCTTCGTTGTGAAGGAGGTGTTCGAGGCCTATGCGGCGATGGGGCGTGGCGAGCAGCCGTCGTTCGAAGAGCGCCCGGCATACCGCGAGCATATCGCCTGGCTTCAACAGCATTTGGCGACCAACGCAGCGGCGGCCGACGCCTACTGGCGCGGATCCCTGGCAGGTTTCCGGACGCCGACCAATCTCGAAGCGCTGCGAATTGCGGCCGCGGATGCGCAACCCGCAGCAGGTCACGCCACCCTGGCGTTCGCGCTCTCGCCGACCGACACGGCCAGGCTCCACGATCTCTGCAACCGGACATCACTGCGGACGTCCGTCCTTGTCGAAGCTGCGTGGGCACTCGTCCTTTCGGCGTTCTCGGCCCAGGACGATGTCGTCTACGGGCTGACCAGGGCCTGCCGCCGGTCGTCGATCGAGGGCGCCGATCGCATTCTCGGGCTGTTCATCAATACGGTGCCGATGCGGGTCAAGCTCCCTGCCGAACTGCCCGTACTCGACCTTTGCCATCAACTGCGCGACCAGCAGATCGAACTGCGCCGGTTCGAGCACACCCCGCTCGTCGATGTCCTTCGCCTCAGCGAGGTGCCCCGCGGGCAGCCGCTCTTTGACTCCATCATCGTCTTCAATTCCGAGACCAACGACGCACGCCTGAAGTCGTTCGGGCAGGAATGGCAGCGTCGCGATTTCACGCTCCACGACCAGACCAATTTTCCGTTCAACGTGATGGCCTATGATGGCCCGCAATTGAGCTTCAAGCTGTCCTACGACCCGGGCTGCTTTGCGACGGCCTCTGTCGAGCGGATCGCGGGCCTGATGCAGGCGATCCTTGTCGCGATCGCAGACCGCCCTGAGGCGAGGCTCGGCGACTTGCCCCGGCTGCCGTCGCAGGACGCCCAGTCGTCACTGCGGACATGGAACGATACCGCCAGACCGCTGCCGGGGCCGCACTGCATGCACGAGGCCTTCGAAGCGCAGGCCGATCGCACGCCCCACAAGGTGGCGCTCGTCGACGGCGCGCGCTCGCTCACCTATCGCGAACTGGATCGGCGCGCCAACCAGCTCGCCCGGGCGCTGATCGCCCGCGGCACGAAACCCGACCAGATGGTCGGCATCTACGTCGATCGGTCGATCGAAATGATGGTCGGCCTGCTTGGCATCCTCAAGGCCGGCGCCGCCTATGTGCCGATGGACCCGTCGTACCCCGGCGAGCGAATCGCGATCATGCTCGAGGACGCGCGTGCCTCCGTGGTGGTGACGACCACCAAGCTGGCCGGCTCGCTGCCGCCTCGCACCGACGCGCTGTGTGTGGACGCGGCCGGAGAAGCCGGCGAAGCGGAGCGGCCGCGCGTCGCCATGACCGGCGAAAACCTCGCATATGTCATCTTTACGTCGGGCTCCACCGGTCGTCCCAAAGGGGTGATGATCGAGCACCGCAACGCCGCCAATTTCTTCACGGCCATGGACGAGGTGTTGGGGACGGAGCCCGGCGTGTGGCTCGCGACCACGAGCATCTCCTTCGACATCTCGGTGCTGGAGCTGTTCTGGACGCTGGCGCGCGGCTACACCGTGGTGATCCAGCACGAGCCCGAGCGGGTGGCGCGCGCGGCGACGAGAACGGGGCTGGACGCGAGGCCGATCGATTTCAGCCTGTTCTACTTCGCGGCCGATGCTGCCGAGCAGGCGGGCGGCAAGTACCGCCTGCTGCTTGAAGGGGCGAAGTATGCCGACGAGCACGGCTTCTCCGCGGTGTGGACGCCGGAGCGGCATTTCCATGCTTTCGGCGGCCTGTATCCGAACGCGGCCCTCACCGGCGCCGCGGTCGCAGCCGTTACCCGGCGCATCGGCATCCGGGCCGGGAGCGTGGTGCTGCCGCTGCACAATCCGATCCGTGTCGCAGAGGAATGGTCGGTCGTGGACAATCTGTCCAACGGCCGGGTCGGACTGAGCTTTGCGTCCGGATGGCACGCCCGTGATTTCGTGCTGCAGCCGGACAACTACAAGAACCGCCGCGAGCTGATGGCCAGCGGCATCGAAACCGTGAAGGCGCTCTGGCGCGGCGAGGCGGTCAAGGCGGTCGGCGGCGACGGTCAGCCGGTTGAAGTGAAAACTTTTCCGCCTCCAGTACAGCGTGAACCCAGGATGTGGGTGACCGCGAGTTCGGCGCCGGAGACCTTCGCGCTCGCCGGACGGCTGGGCGCCAACGTGCTGACGAACCTTTTGGTGATGAAGCCCGAGCAGCTTGTTGAGAACGTTGCCATCTATCGCAAGGCCTGGACCGACGCCGGCCACGACGGCGCGGGCACCGTAACCCTCATGCTGCACACCTTCGTCGGCCCGGACGTTGCGGCCGTGCGCAGCAAGGTTCGAGGTCCATTCCTGGAGTACTTGAAGACCTCGACCGATCTCATTTCCAAGATGCGGTGGGAGCTGACCGCCTTCGCCAAGGGCGATGATCGAAAGGAACAGCCCGCATCGCAGATGAATCTGGCCGACCTGGAGCCCGAAGAGCTCGACGTCATCATGGAGCACGCGTTCGAGCGCTACTTCAAGACCGCGGGCCTGTTCGGCTCTCCGGCCTCCTGCATGGCGACGGTCGAAAAGCTGAAGCAGTTTGGCGTCGACGAGATCGCCTGCCTGATCGACTTCGGGGTCGCGGCCGATGACGTGCTGGCCAGCCTCCCCTACCTGGACGAGCTGCGCCGCATGTCCAATCCGTCCGTCACGGCGATCGCGAACGAGCCGGTTCTGGATATTCCTTCGCAGATCCGCAGCCACGGCGTGACCCACCTGCAGGCCACGCCGTCGCTGGCAAGCATGCTGGTTGCGGACGAAGCCTCGCTCGACGCATTGGGCTCGCTGCGCAAGCTGCTGCTTGGCGGCGAGCCGCTGCCGCGAACGCTGCTCGAGCGGTTGCGGACGAGTTACCGTGGCGAGATCCACAACATGTACGGCCCCACGGAGACTTGCATCTGGTCAACGACCAGCCCGGTGGGTAGCGCCGATGATCCGATCACGATCGGAAAGCCGGTCGCAAACACCACGGTCTATGTCGTCGATCGATCCCTGCGACCGGTTCCCGTCGGCGTGCCGGGCGAAATCCTGATTGGTGGCGCCGGCGTGGCGAGGGGCTATCTGGAACGACCTGAGCTGACCCAGCAGCGCTTTGTCCCCGATCCCTTCGGCGATTCCAAAGCGCGCCTCTACCGGACCGGCGATCTCGGGCAATGGCTGCCCGACGGCACGCTGGCGTATCTGGGACGCCTCGACCATCAGGTGAAGATCCGGGGCCACCGGATCGAGCCGGGCGAGATCGAGGCTGCATTGAATCGACATCCCTCGGTGCGGCAGAGCGCGGTCGTGGCCGGGCCGGATGCGGCCGGCGCGCAGCGGCTGATCGCTTACATCGTCGTGCCCCCGCAGGGCAGCGCTCCGACAACGGCACACTGGGAGACGATCTGGGACGAGACGTACCGGCATGACGGCGCCTCGGAAACCGCAGGCTGGCGGAGCAGCTATACCGGTGATGCGATTCCCGAAGTCCAGATGCGCGAATGGATCGAGTGCACGGCCGAACGGATTCAGCAACTGCGCCCCCGCCGTGTGCTCGAGGTCGGCTTCGGCACCGGCATGGTTCTCTTCCGCATCGCGCCAGGCTGCGAGCTGTATCACGGCATCGACCTGTCTGCGGCTGCTCTGGCGCGGGTGAAGGCCGAGGCCGATCGGCGCGGTCTGGCCGCCGTCGTCCTGGAGCAAAGGGCTGCCGACACGCTGGCCGCTCTCGAGGGCGGGCCATTCGACACGATCGTCATCAACTCGGTCGTCCAGTATTTCCCCGGCGTCGAGTATCTCATCGACGTGCTGGCCGCGGCCTTCGAGCGGCTGGCTCCGGGTGGCGCGATCTTTGTGGGCGACGTGCGTAGCCGGGCGTTGCTGGAGGCGATGCTCTGCGAGATTGAATTGCAGAAGGCCTCGCCCGATGCGCCCGCAGGTGAGCTTCAGGCCCGGCTGAGGAAGCGGCTCGACGAAGAGTCGGAACTGGTGCTGGACCCCAACCTGTTCCTGTCGCTCCGGCAGCGGCTGCCTGAAATCGAGGACGTGCAGGTGGAACTCAAGCTCGGCCGTCAGCCGAGCGAGATGACCCGCTTCCGCTACGACGTAGTGATCCGCAAGCGTGGCGGAATGCGGCGATTGCCTGTGGTCACCGACATCCGGCAAGCCCCGGCGCCCTGCACGCTCGACGCCCTGAAGACGATCGTGCAATCCGGGACGAACTCGCTGCGCGTGACCGGCATACCCAACGCCCGGGTTTCCGCGCCGCTGGCCGCACTGCGAACGCTGCAAGCGCGCTCTCCCGCCGACCGGCTGGGTGAGATTGCCGTCGCCACCTCCTCGGCGATCGACCCTGAAGACGTGCGCGCGCTCGACCCGAAATATGAGGTGGCGATCGAGTGGTCGGCGGCAGGACCGGAATATTTCGATGCTGTCTTCAGGTTGCGACATGCGGCGGGAGCGGCCGTGGCTCCGACGGAAATGGCAGCGGTGGAACCGGCGCCAAATCTCGATGCCGCCTCGGCCGACTTGTCCGCCTACGCAAACCGCCCCGCGTTCCGGTCGGTCGCCGGGGCAAATCTCGTGCCCGCACTGCGACAACATCTGCGCGGCACGCTGCCGGAATACATGATTCCCTCGGCATTCGTGCCGCTGGAGGCGCTGCCGCTGACCCCCAACGGCAAGCTCGATCGCCAGGCGTTGCCTTCGCCGGATGGCGCGCGACAGGAGACCGCCACGCCGTTCAATCCGCCTGCCACGGAGGTGGAGCGCAAGCTCGCGGCCGTCTTCCGCGAACTGCTGGGAATGAACGAGATCGGGGTCGACGACAACTTCTTCGACCTTGGCGCCAATTCCCTGATGATGGTTCGGGCCGTTGAAAAGATCCGGGCGGAGCTGGGAATAAAGATGTCGCTTGTTCGTCTCTTCCAGTTCACGACGCTAGGCAGCCTGGCCGCCGCCATCGCAGGTTCCGAGACCGATCCCGGCCATGTTGCGCCGCCGGAGCAAAACCGCGGCCAGCTTCGCAGGGAAATGATGCAGCGAAGACGCGAGGGGCGCGGCAGTCGACCGTAGGATCATGAGCCTATGCAGATTTGTCGATTTATACCGATCAAATGCACAGCAATGCGATCAGCTAATTTCGAAGCCAAGCGCCGCCTGGTGCAAAATCCAAAATCTTTAGGCTGGCATTGAACATGGAACGCGCACTTTCAAAGCTCGCAACCTTGGCACTAGCCAGAACCCGGGTCGGATCCATCTCCGGAAGTGTCTGGCGTTTTCCTGAGATCTATCGTCGCCTCACATGGTCACGTCCGCAATACGTCAATCACTTCTTCGGTGTCTTTCCAACTTTTTCTGCTGCACGTTCCGCTCTCCCGGACCAACCCAAAAACGGGTGGGAGCACGAATCGATCGTAGCCGCCGATTACTTTCAGCCATCGCTATTTGCGACCCTCTATTGGCTCGCGCGCGCCGTAAAGGAAGGCTCACGCATAATCGATTTTGGTGGAGCGATAGGGCAAACGCACAGAGAGTATGTGCAACGATTGGCACTCCCTGAATCAGCCAGCTGGACCGTTGTGGACCTCGCGCCCGCTATTCAGCGAGGGAGGGAGTTGGCAGTTGCCCGTGGCACCACGGGTCTTTCCTTTGCCGAGCGCCTTGACGATCTGGAAGGTTGTGACATTTTTCTAAGTCGCGGCTGCCTGCAATATGTCGAGGCGTCCGTGACTGATCTTATCGCATTGCTGCCTGGGCTGCCGGAGTACCTGCTCCTGGACAAGATACCGTTATGTGACGGGCCTGGCTTTGTGACGATTCAGAACCTGGGGGTCAGCGCAACTCCCTACAAGGTCTTTAACCGCGAGCTGTTTCTTGCTCCACTATTGCAGCAGGCCTACGTTGTCCTGGACGAATGGCCGGTGCAGGACCTGAGTTGTGCCATTCCCTTCCATCCGGAACGGTTCCTGGCAACTCATAGCGGCTTATTGTTGAAGCGAGAGCCGGCCTAGCCGGTTGTCATTTCATTTTCGTAATATCGCATTTCGTCACATGGCCGGAGGTCGAATGCACCGCCTTCGCGGACGCTGTCCCGGCTCGAGGGATCGCTTCATTCAACGGTCGTCCGCGTTGTTCACGCAGGATCGTTTACTCTTCGCATTCCCCGTAACGAAAGCGCTTGTAAGCCATTGTTGGGCATACAAAAAGGGCTACCTTGCGGCTGCGCCCCGGGAAAGGGGTCTTGCGTAGAGACTTGCGCCTCGTTTTATTAATAGTGAATATGGTCATCGCTTGCCTGCATGACGCAAGATGTTCTTATGTCGACGGCTTGTCAGGGCGGCCGGCCGGGAGCGGATCGGTGCCCACCAAGAGTTGAATTGCCCCGGCAGCACTCCGACCGCAAACACGTGGCAGGTGAAGGTTCAGCCCGAAGGGCAGCGGAGGGTGGCCGCAACAGGACTGTCTATTTTGAGCTGAAGGCAAATTGAGCGGAAGGCAAAATGGATTCTTTTAGGTCTGATTTGAGTCTTACGGTCTGCAACTTGCTCGAAGCGTCTGCCAGGAAGTGGCCGGAGCGATGTGCTCTCAACAGTTCAGCCCATCGTTTGACCTTCGAGCAACTCGACGCTCAATCGAATCAACTCTCGCGCGTGCTGGCGAAGCATGGGGTGCGGACAGGGGATCGCGTAGCTGTTGTAGCGGGCCGATCGATTGAAACCATCGTTGCGCTGGCAGCGATCCTCAAGACAGGGGCGGCTTATCTGCCACTTGACCCGGGTCTTCCCCGTGACACCCTGCAGTTCACCCTCCACGACGCGGAGCCCGCGCTGGTGCTGCTCGGCCCCGGGGCTGAAGCATTCGACGGCGTGGCCTGTATTGAGCTGGAGGCTGCGCTTGCCGCCGCCGCCACCGAGCCGGCGTTTCCGACCGGCGTTGTGGTTGCGCCATCCGACCCGGCCTACATTATGTTCACGTCCGGTTCGACAGGCCAGCCCAAAGGCGTGATCGTACCCCACCGCGCCATCGTGCGGCTGGTGCGCGGCGCTGACTTCATGACGCTGTCGGCGGACACGGTGATGCTGCATGCCGCGCCGCTTGCCTTTGACGCCAGCACGCTGGAGATCTGGGGCCCGCTACTCAACGGCGGCCGGGTTGCCATTCTGTCGGACGCCGTCCCTTCGATCGACGCCATCGCCGCGGCCATCCGCGACCACGGCGTCAATACCGCCTGGCTCACCGCCGGGCTATTTCATCTGATGGTGGACCAGCGCCCGGACGCGCTGCTCCCGCTGACCCAGCTTCTGGCCGGCGGCGACGTGCTGTCGCCATCGCATGTGCGCAAGGCGCTGGCGCTGTTGCCGCACTGCCGCCTGATCAACGGCTACGGCCCGACCGAAAATACGACATTCACGTGCTGCTATACTATCCCGCATCAGGGTTGGGGTGGAGACGCCCTGCCGATCGGCGATGCGATCGCAGGAACAACCGTCCACATTTTGTCGGACGACTTCTCTCCGGTCGCCGACGGCGAGGAAGGCCAGCTATGCACCGGCGGTGCCGGCGTCGCGCTCGGATATCTGAATCGTCCGGAACTGACGGCGGAGAAGTTCATTCCCGATCCGTTTTCGACGGAGCCGGATGCCAGACTCTACCTGACCGGAGACTATGCCAGGCGCCGTTCCGACGGCGCCATCGAATTTCTCGGCCGCCGCGACCGCCAGATCAAGATCAACGGCGTCAGGGTCGAACTTGACGGCATCGAGCAAGCATTGCGCGACGATGCTCGCGTGGCTGACGCCGCGGTAGCGCTCGCTACCGGCAGTGGGTCCGTCAAGAGAATTATAGCGTTTCTCAAACCGTCGGCGTCGCTCCCGCCGCAGGATCTTCAGCCTCAGGCATTGGCCGCCGCTGTGCTGGCCGATCTCAAGGTGCGCCTGCCGCCGCAAATGGTTCCCTCGTCAGCCATTGTCGTCGCCGATCTGCCGCTCAACGCCAACGGCAAGATCGACCGGGCCCGGCTGCTTGGCGACCACGCAAACGCCACCGCAGGCATAAAAGCCAGCGGACAGGACTCCCTGGTGGCCGATATCTGGAGCAGCATTCTTGGTGCCCCCATCGACGCACGCGCCAACCTGTTCGACCTCGGCGCCACCTCGCTGCAGATGATTTCTGCGCATGAGCGTATTCAGGTTGCTACCGGCCGCCGCTTTGCCGTGACGGAGCTTTTCGCCCACCCCAGCGTCGCCGAGTTCGAAGCGTTTCTGGCTCGCGAGCAAGACCCTTTCGGCCAAGCCGCGGCTTCCGATCGCGCTGGCCGCCGTCGCGCCGCGAGGCCTGCGACGGCGCGCGGCAAAGCCCAGGTCGTGCCCTCCGAAGAGTATCCAGGTTTTGCCATCGTCGGCTTGTCGGGCCGCTTTCCGGGTGCCAGGACCGTCGATCAGTTCTGGGATAATCTTCTGGGCGGGCGTTCCTCCATCAAGCGCTTTTCGTCCGCCGAGCTGGAGGACGCATACGACGAGGCGACGCGCGCCGACCCTGATTTTGTGCCGGCGCGCCCGATCATCGACGATGTCGAGCTGTTCGACGCCGATTATTTCAACATTCCACCGCGGGAAGCGGCGCTGACCGACCCCCAGCAACGGCTGTTCCTGGAAATCTGTGTTGAGGCTCTGGAAGATGCGGGCCATGACCCTCAGCGCTATGAGGGGCTGATCGGCGTGTTCGCCGGCAGTTCGATGAACACCTACTTCCTGCGTAACGTTTGCCCCGACAATGCGGCTATCGAACGCTTTACCTCGGACTTGCAGGTGAGTTCGTATTCAGAGCTGCTCGGTACGCTGCACGATTTCATCGCCACTCGGGTGGCCTACAAGCTCAATCTGCGCGGGCCTGCGGTAGCCGTGCAGAGCGCCTGTTCGACCTCGTTGCTCGCGGTCGCGCAGGCCTGCCAAAGCCTGGCGACATTTCAGTGCGACATGGCCTTGGCCGGCGGGGTATCGATTACCTTCCCGCAGAAGCGTGGCTATCTCTATCAGGATGGCGGCATTGCCTCGCGCGACGGCACCTGCCGGCCGTTCGATGCGAACGCGGCCGGCACGGTGTTTGGCTCCGGCGCCGGCGTAGTGCTGATCAAGCGGTTGGCCGACGCGATCTCCGACGGCGACGCCATCTACGCGGTTATCAAGGGCTATGGCGTCAACAACGACGGCACGGGCAAGGTCGGCTTCACCGCGCCGAGCGTCAGGGGACAGGCTGAATGCATCAGCTCCGCCTTGACGATGGCGGATTTCTCCCCCGAGAGCATCGGCTATGTCGAGTGCCACGGCACGGCAACCCCGCTCGGCGACCCGATCGAGATCGAAGGGTTGACCCAGGGTTTCTCGGCATTGACAAGCGGCGATCTTGCTGCCCGGCCACAGCCTTGCCTGTTGGGCTCGGTGAAGGCCAATGTTGGCCACCTCGACGCCGCTGCAGGCGTTACCGGCCTGATCAAGACCGCGCTTATCCTTCGCCGTGGCGTTATTCCCCCTCAGATCAATTTCGATGAGCCAAACCCGCGGCTCGACTTGAAGCGCGGCGGCTTCACGTTATCGGCTTCCGGCGGTACCTGGACGGCGGGAACGGCGCCACGCCGCGCCGGAGTCAGCGCGTTCGGTGTCGGAGGCACCAACGTCCACCTCAGCCTGGAAGAGGCGCCGCCGCGCCCGGCTTCCCGCAAGGATGCAGCAAGTGAGCCACTCGTTATCAGGCTGTCTGCGCGTTCCAAGGAAGCGCTGGCGGCGATGCCCACGCGACTTGCGGACGCACTGGAAAACGCCAGCGCGGCCGGAATGGCGCCGTCGCTGACCGCCGTCGCCCATACCCTCCGCGACGGCCGCCGGGAGTTGGAGCACCGCTCCGCGATAGCTGCGGCCAGCGTCAGCGAAGCTGTCACAAAGCTTCGTCAACTGCGGGTCGACAGCCGTCCTGCGGCCACAGCGCCGCGCGCGGTATTCATGTTCCCTGGGCAGGGCGCGCAATATCCGGGAATGGGACGCGCGCTCTATGATTCCGACCCCCTCTTCCGCGCAGACGTCGATGCCGGCGCCGCTGTGATCGAGGCCCATCTCGGCCAGGACATTCGCCGGGTGCTGTTCGACGATCATGGGACCGACGAGGAGACGCCCCATCCCATCCGGTCTACGACGCTGGCCCAGCCGGCGCTGTTCCTGATTGAATATGCGCTGGCGCAAAGGCTGATCCGGTTCGGGGTTGAGCCGGTAGCCTTGATCGGCCACAGTCTGGGAGAACTGGTAGCGGCGGCGCTGGCCAAGGTGATGTCCTACAAGGACGCGCTGCGGCTGGTGGTGCATCGTGGCCGCATCATGAATGCCCAGCCGGCCGGCGCCATGCTCAGCGTGCGCATGCCGGCTGCCGAGCTTCGCAAGCTGCTGCCTGCCGGCGCCGAGATCGCTTCCGAAAACGCGCCGCTCCTGTCCGTGGCGTCAGGTTCCTTCGACGCGCTTTCTACACTGGAGGCCCGGCTGGCCGCGGCAGGAATTGGTCACCGGCGTCTGCACACCTCCCACGCTTTCCATTCGGCGATGATGGAGCCTGTGGTCGAGGAACTCGAACATATCGCCGCATCAATCCGCTTGAGCCCGCCGCAACGCCGGCTGATCTCGACCGTGACGGGCCGCTGGATGACCGACGCCGAGGCGACATCGCCCTCGTATTGGGCGCGGCAGTGCCGCGAGATGGTGTCGTTTCGCGAGGCAGCCCGTGTCCTCATGCAGGAGGTCGGGGACAGCAGCGTACTGATCGAGGTTGGCCCGGGCCGCACTTTGTCGACGTTCGCGGAAGCGAACGAGGCTCGTGAAAAGGTGCGCGAGGTCGTTCCGACCGCTCCCGACTTCGCCGACCGCAGCGAGGAGGCTTGCGTCTTCGCTGAAGCGCTCGGCGCGTTGTGGCGCCACGGCTTCGCGATAAAGGACCACGCCCTCCCCGGCACATTGCGCGCGCACCTGCCGGCCTATCCCTTCCAGCGCACCCGATGCTGGATTGAGCGGCCGACGGTTATGCCCGCTGTCATTGCACAACAGGCGGTTGGGCCTGCAGTAATTACACAACAAGTGTTCAACAACGAGCAGAGCGTCGCACCGACGCATCCGAAGGAGTCGGCCGTGTCCGAAGCCATACTGGCGTCACTGAAAACCATCCTGTCGGAGATTTCCGGGAAGAGCCTGACAGAGGCCAACCACACCACCTCGTTCCTGTCGCTGGGCTTCGATTCCTTGCTGCTGGGCCAGGTCGCTCAGCGGGTGAACAAGACTTTCGGCATCAAGATTACCTTCCGCCAGTTGATGCGCGATCTCAACACGCTTGAGGCGCTCGCCGCGATGGTCGAGAGCTCCGCCCCAGCCTCCAAGCTGCCTGCCGCGGCACCAGCCCAGCAGCCTGTGGCGCCAATGACCAACCTGCCTGCTGCGCCGGTAATCGTTCCGGTCGGCCCGACTCCGCCTGCAACGCCGGCCGCCATTGTCGCGCCCGCCAACGAGCCAGTGCTGCAGGCTCTTTTGCGCGAACAGTTGCAGGCGATGGAGCGGCTATTCGTTGCTCAGATCTCCGCCGTCGGCGGTGCGAGTTCTGCCGCGCACGCTGCGGTGTCCCCCGCAATGCCCGCTGCTATGTCGCCCGCGGCGCCCGCCGCGGTCTCATCCGAGCCGGCGGTCGAAATCCTGATGCCCGATACCGGCGCGGATGCGCCCTCGCGGTTCCGCGTCTACAAGCCGGCTGGGGACGGTGGGGATACGACGATGGAGCCCCGTTCCCGCCGCTATCTCGACGCGTTGATCTCCCGCTACAACGCCAAGACCCCAACCTCGAAGGCGCGCGCCCAGGCGTCGCGCCGCACGCTCGCCGACCCACGCACCGCCAGCGGATTCAACACGGCCTGGAAAGAGATCGTCTATCCGCTTGTGTGCACGCGCTCCAAAGGCGCCTCGATCTGGGACGCCGACGGCAACGAATATGTCGATCTGGTGAATGGCTATGGCCAGACCATGTTCGGGCATGCTCCGGATTTCGTGCTCGACGCGCTTCGGGCGCAACTCGACGAAGGCTTCGCGATCGGCCCGCAGACAGCGCTGGCCGGGGAAGTCGCCGCCCGCGTCAGCGCTCTGACCGGCAATGAGCGGGTGGCGTTCTGCAATACCGGCTCGGAGGCCGTGATGGCGGCGATGCGCGTTGCACGCGCCGTCACCGGCCGCGAAAAGGTGGTGATGTTCGAAGGCGCCTATCATGGTCAATTCGACGAGGTACTGATCAAGGCGCGCAGCGCCGGCAAACCGGTTGGCGCGCTACCGATCGCTCCCGGTATTCCCAGCGAAAATGTCGACCAGATGATCGTGCTGCCCTATGGCCATCCGCAAAGCCTCGACATTGTGCGCCGCCTGGCCGATGACATCGCCGCCGTGATCGTCGAGCCGGTGCAGAGCCGCCACCCCGAACTGCAGCCGCGCGAATTCCTGGCCGAGTTGCGTGACATCACCGCCAAAAGCGGCTCAGCGCTTGTGTTCGACGAGGTGGTGACAGGCTTCCGGGTTCACCCCGGCGGTATGCAGCACGTATTCGGCATTCGCGCGGACCTCGCCACCTATGGAAAGGTGCTGGGCGGCGGCATGCCGATTGGCGTGGTTGCCGGCTGCGCCAGGTTCATGGACGCGCTTGACGGCGGCTTTTGGCAGTATGGCGACGATAGCGAGCCTGAAGTGGCGCCGACGTTCTTCGCCGGCACCTTCGTACGGCATCCTCTGGTGCTGGCAGCGGCGCGTGCGGTGCTCGATCACGTCGAGACCAATCGGGATGCGATCTATGCTCCGCTTGCTGCGCGCAACGAGGAACTGGTGGCGAGAATCAACGCTTGCTTCACCCGCCGCGGCTTGCCGGCACAGGCCAAGCATTTTGCCAGCTGGTTTTATCTCGACGTGTCGCACCACGGCCCGCTGGCCAGCCTGCTCTATCCCGAGCTTCGGCTGGCTGGCATTCACGTGCACGAAGGCTTCCCGTGCTTCCTGACTACAGCGCACACGACGGCGCATTGTCAGGCGATCGGCGATGCTTTTGAGCGCGCCCTCGACGCGATGGACGAGGCCGGAATCATCACCGGCCCGACAGGCATGGCCGCGATACCGCAGGCTCCCTCGGATGGCGTAACCACCGTGCCGCTGACCGAGCCCCAGATGGAGATTTTTCTTGCCGCCCAGATGGGCGATGCTGCCTCCATGGCCTTCAACGAATCGCTGACCGTGCGCTTCGAGGGACCGTTCGACAGGCAGGCGATGGTGAATGCCGTCAAGGCGGTGGTTCAACGCCACGATGCGCTGCGCGGCCGCGTTGGCAAAGAGGGCGATACCCTCGAAATCCTTTCCGATCTTCCTATCGACATTCCCCTTCTCGACTTCAGCGGTTCCGACGCGGACGCCCGCCTCGCAGCGCTGATGGCCGAGGATGCCCGTTCGCCCTTCGACCTGTTTGGCCCGCTCGTGCGCGCCAGCATCGTCAAGCTCGCGCCCGAAATTCACGTCCTGCTTTTCACCGCCCACCACATCGTGTGCGACGGCTGGTCGATGAACATCCTGCTGCAGGACCTGTCCACCCTTTACAAGGCGGCGCGGACCGGGCGAGTTGCTGACATGGCACCGGCAGCGAGCTTTGCCGATTATGCCCGGAACCAGAATCGCCAGCCAAACCCGGGCGTAGTGGCGTTCTGGAAGGGGTTGTACCCCGAGATACCCGAGCCAACCGAGCTGCCTCTCGACAGGCCACGGCCGACAGTCAAGAGCTTTGCCGGCGCGTCACTGCGCGAGAGTCTCGGCGAAGCGCTGTGCGAAGAGGTCCGTGGGTTGGCGCGTCGCGAAGGTGTCAGCCTCTTCAACGTGCTGTTCGCGGCTGCTCAGGTGGTGTTCGCCCGCCTCAGCCGCAACGACAACGTAGTGCTCACCGTTCCGATGGGCGGACAAGCGTTGCTCGATGACCAGGATTTGGTCGGCCACTGCGTCAACTTTCTGCCTGTACCGGCGCGGGTCTCGTTCGCCAAGCCGTTCGCCGATCACGTCAAGGCGGTGGAGGCGCGGCTCAGCGAGGTGCTCGACCATCAGGACTACACGCTGGGGTCGCTGGTGCGCGACCTCGCCGTGCCGCGTTCGCCCGACCGCACGCCGCTGTCCGACATCCAATTCAATCTGGAGCGGGTAGGCTCGGGGCTCGCGTTCGAGGGCCTTGCCAGCGAGATTCGCACCAATCCCAAAGCGTTCGTCAATTTTGACCTGTTCCTCAACCTGATCGAGAGCGAGCGCGACATCGCAGTCGAAGTCGATTTCGCCACCGACCTGTTCGACAAAGCTACGATCTCGCGCTGGATCGGCCATCTGCGCGCGGCGCTGACGGCGGCGGCGCGGGATTCAACCATCACCGTAGCCGAGCTACCGCTATTCGATCGTGCGGTATCGCGGGAGTTGATCGAGGCCGCTACCGGCATCGCGCGACGGCACGAATACATGCTGCCCGAACTGTTCGAGCGCTGGTGCGACGCTACTCCGGACGCAGTGGCGGTCGAATTTTCCGGTGAAACCTTGAGCTATCGAGAGGCCGAGGAGCGGTCCAATCGCCTGGCTGCCTGCATCATCGAACTGGGGTTACCTGCCGACGCCCGAATCGCCGTAGCGGTCCAGCGCTCCATCGACCTTCCGATGGTTCTGCTCGCCGTCGCCAAGGCCGGTCACGCCTTTGTGCCGCTCGACCCGGCGCTGCCGGCGGAACGCGTGCGCCAGATCGTGGAGGCAGGCGCAATTTCTGCCTTCGTCACCTCGGGCGCGCTGATGGCGGCCACCGAAACAGGGCTGCCGGTTCTCGATTTGAGCCGCGACGCTTCGCGGATCGCCGCTGCCCGGTCAGTGCGCTCGCCGCGCTCGGCTGCACACAAAGATCCGACCGCCTACGTCATTTTCACCTCAGGCTCGACCGGGACGCCAAAGGGCGTCGAGGTCGGCCACGCCGCTCTTGCCAATTTCCTCGGCTCGATGGCGGAGCATCCAGGTTTCACGAAGAACGATAGTATCGTCGCTGTGACGACCGTATCGTTCGATATCGCCCTTCTGGAACTGTTGCTGCCTCTATGCTGCGGCGGACGCACGGTGATCGCTTCCAGCGACACTTTGGCCGACCCGCTCGAACTGGTGAAGCTGATCAACTCGACAGGCGCAACGGTCCTGCAGGCCACGCCGACGCTGTGGCGGGTGCTGCTGGAGGCCGGATTTAAGCCGGCACGGGAATTCAAAGCCCTGTGCGGTGGCGAGCCGCTGCCGCGCGATCTGGCCAGCCAACTGATCGCGACCGGCGTGGAGTTGTGGAACATGTATGGCCCGACCGAGACCACCATCTGGTCCTCTTGCGGCCCCGTCACGGACGTCATCGGTCCCATCACCATCGGCGCACCGATCGCCAACACGGAATTGTACGTTCTGGATGATTCCGAAGCATTGGCGCCGATCGGCGTCCCCGGGGAGCTCTATATCGGAGGCCAGGGTCTGGCGAAGGGCTATCTCGGCCAGCCTGACCTCACCAAGCGCGCGTTCAAGGTAGTGAACGTGGAGAGCGGCGAGCCGAGGCGGCTTTACCGTACGGGTGACATTGCTGTGCGCAATGCCGGCGGGGACATCCAGTTGCTTGGCCGCCGTGACCAGCAAGTCAAGGTGCGTGGTTTCCGCATCGAGCTTGAAGAGATCGAGGCCGTGCTGCGAAGCCATCCTGGCGTCCGTGACGCTGCCGTGGCGGTGGAGCGCGCCGGCACCCCGGACGCCGGACTGACTGCCGCCTTCGTCACCGCCGTCGGCGGTACCGTGGCGCCCGAAGCCCTGCGCCAGGCTCTCTCCGCCCGGCTGCCGGCTTATATGGTCCCGGGGCGCTATGTCGCTCTGGCAGAACTGCCGCGGACCGCGAACGGCAAGCTTGATCGCAAGGCCCTGGCAGGTGCGATTGCTGCGCCAGCCAGCCCGCAACCGGCCCCCGCTTCGGCGGCCCCAACGGTCAAGGACGACGCCACGCTCGCCAAGATCATTGCGCTTGTCGAGGGGGTGCTTGGCCGGGAAGGCGTCCAGCCGAGTGACCGCATTTTCTCGCTCGGAGCCACCAGCTTGCACGTCTTCCGTATGAGAGCGCGCTTCAATGAGGCGGGCCTGCCGCTCAAGCCTCAGCATCTGATGACCAATCCAAGCATTGAGGAACTAGCAGTCCGCGCCGCGAGCCTTGCGGGTAGCCAGCCCAGGAACGAAGGGCCGACCCTGGCGAGCTTCAGGCGAAAGGTGCCGGGCCGGAGCAGCACATGAACGCGCCTCGTCACACCGAAGCCGCTGAAACAGAGCTCGAACCAGACTTCATCGCGCCCTGCACAGCGATCCAGGAGCGTTTTCTGGATCTCCAGGCGCGTGACCCCGACAGTTCTATCGGCAACGTCTCAATGCGCTGGCGCCTGGTTGGCTCAGTGCGGGAAAAGTCGGTCGAGGCGGCGCTGACGCTGCTATCCGACCGCCATGAGAGCCTCCGGACTCGGTTCGAGCGTGGGGAGGCCGGCTCTCGCCAGATCGTCGGGCAGTGTGAGATCAAGTTGTCACTGATTGACCTGTCCCAGCTGCCAGAGGAATTATACAAGGCGGAAGCCGACCGCATCGCGCGGCTGGAAGCGCAAACCGCGTTCGATCCAGCCACCGCTCCACTGTGGCGCGCCGCGCTGCTGCGGCACTCACCGCAAGAAACCATCCTGCTGGTGACCTTTCATCATACCATTGCTGATGGCTGGTCGGTCGGTGTGTTCGCCCGCGAGTTCGCCACCGCGCTCGATGCGCTGGAGCGGAGCAGCTCTCCGGAGCTGCCGGAGCTCGAATTGCAGTACGGCGACTATGCGCGCTGGCAAGAGGCGCTGCTTGCCAGCGAGGCGGTCGCCGATGAACGTCGCTATTGGCGCCAGCAGATGGCCAACGTAGCGCCGCTGGACGTGCCGGCGACCCGCAAACCACCAGTGCGGGGCCAGCGCGATGGAGAAATCCGCAGTGTGGTGCTTCCCCAGGAGCTGATAAGCCGGTTGAATATGATTGGCCGCCAGCGGGGCTATACCATGTTCGCGCTGGGCGCCACTTGCCTTGCTATCGCGCTCAGCAGGGCCTGGGGCGCGCAGGAACTGATTATTGGCACTCAGGTCGGCGGCCGCGACGATCCGCTGATGCTCGGGGTGATCGGTCCTACGACAAATACGGTCATCCTGCGGTTGGACGCCACTCTGGCGCCCGACTTCTGGGGATTCGCGAGCCATGTCCGTACCGTGACAGCCGACGCCCTGGCCAACAAGACGCTGCCATTTGACGAGATCATCGCCGGCGCCAGGCTCTCTTCCCAGCCTGATCTGCCATTCGGTTACGAGGTAAACTTCACGCTCCAGAGCGCCAATATCGACACCGATCAGGTTGGATCCATCCGAAGCGGTCAGGTTGAACTGGTCTCGCTCCCCTCGGTCAGCGCGGGCTGCCTTTACGATCTCAGTTTCTTCATGGTGGGCCGGGAAGAGGGCTGGCGCATTTCTTGCGAGTTCAATGCCGATCGCCACGAAGCCGCCGCCGCGGACGCCCTGATCGAAGCATGGCGTCGCGAACTGGAGACTCTGGTCAACACCCCGGCATCCCAGCTCGCCAAATCTGAAGTTCCGATCGCAGACGCCATGGCTGAGCCCATGGCAACGCCGCGGCCTCTCCTGCGCCAGCCGTCTCGCAGCTACCTGCAGCCACTCGAGCTCTATAGCGAGGGCAAGTTGCCGCCTGTATTCGCTATAAGTCAGCACTCGCTCTATTACCCGATAGCGCGGCGAGTGGCTAACGATCGCCCGTTCGTAGACCTGCAATGGCCAGCAGACGCGCCCCTGCCACCGCTCGTCCCGGACGCCATAGCGGACATCGCTGCCGATGCCGCGCGGCTCATCCGCGCCTTCGATCCCGTCGGCCCCTATTATTTGATCAGCTTCTGCGTGCTGGGCAACGTCGCGCTGGAAACCGCGCGGCAATTGCGCGCCGCCGGCTCGAAAGTGCCAACCCTGTTCCTGCTGGACACCCTCGCGGCGGGTTATGTCGAGGGCATGAGCCGGATGGACAGATGGCGGCGTTACATGGAGAACACGGACCTCTCGGAGCTTGTGCTGCAGACACTGCATCTGAAGGCGCCAGTCATTGATCCCGAAAGTGATCACTCCGCTCAAATCATGAATTATCTGGTTGAAGCACGAAAGCAGTATCGGCCCGAGCCCTATCCAGGCGACGTGGTGTTCTTCCGTTCCTCCGACGCCAAGGTTGGCCGGCTCTACTCGCGAAGTTTTGGCTGGAGCCAGATCGTCGAGGGCGACCTTCGAGTCTACGATGTTCCGGGCCGACATTTGGACATATTGCATGAGGAGTCAGCGCCAAGCGTCGCCGAGCACATGTTGTGGACGATGGACAAGGCAGAGGGACGCTGGCGGGTTCCACCCGGAAAGCCCTGAGGGCCGTTAGATTGGACGCAGAACACGAGTTAAGCGGCCAGCGAGCAACGGGGCTTGAAGAGGTGGAGCGGTGCAGAGAACCGGCGTGATCGTCATCGCCGCGATTGCCGTCCTGGTTGGACTGCTGACAGGCGCCGGTGCATTGCTGGCGCCCTATTTGTTTCCACGCAAGCCGGATCGGGCGGCCGGACCTCTGAAGGTCGCGGTCCATGAGCTTTCTTTGCCAAATCCCGGGAGCGCCGAACGCCCGCCCATCGATGTGAGGATTTGGGCTCCGCAGGCTGCGGGGGATGCCCGTCGCTATCCGCTGATTATCTACGTTCCCGGCTGGGGTGGGAGCCGCAGCGAGAACGATGTGCTCCTGTCCGACATTGCCAGTGCAGGCTTTGTGGTAGCGGCGGCGGACGACGTCAGCCGCGACCGGCCCGATCCAGCGACCGATCCCGCTGACGAGGCGGTACGCACCGGAGCGTTCCGAGCGTTCTCCCCTGAGGATATTGCAGCGTTTCCGGAGATGAGCGAACGCAGGACACGGCTTGGCTACGACAAGCTGGCCAAGCTGATTGATGCGCTGACGAAACTGCCATCCAATGCTATTCCATCCGCGATCGATGTCTCACGAATCGGCGTGGTCGGTTTTTCGTTCGGCGGCGCGGTGGCGGCGGTGACGCTGGCCCGCGATCCGCGGATAGCTGCGGCGGTCAATCTCGACGGGTGGGTTGTCGATACTCCCGCCGCAGAGGGGGTGTCGCGTCCCTTGCTCGCCCTCTATGCCAAGGTCGACTTACATCCATCGGCCGCGACGGCATCGACCCCGAACTATTATTACACCAAATTGGCCCGCGCAGATTTTCGGGCGCTGCTTGGGTTGTCCCGATCGTCGGGTGCCAAGGTTCGGCTGATCGATGGCGCCGAGCATGACGATTTTACCGACGCGCGGTACGCCGGCCACTGGAAGCGGTGGCGGCCGTGGCGCCCTATCATCCGGCCGGATCGTATGCGCACCATCGTCGAGGCCTATCTGATACCCTTCCTGCTCCAGCACGTCGGCGGCCACTCGTTGCCCCCCGGAACTGATCACCCTGTCTTTCCAGAGGTTACGTCGATCGAAGCTATAGAAGGCGATTTGCGATGACCGTCGGCTCCGGCGACGAGCAATGCACAATTGTGGTTTGGCGGGTCGATTTACGCCTTGGCGAACCTCCAGACTGGACCCTTCTCGATACGCGCGAGCAGGCAGTCGCCGATGCCTTTGTTTACCCTGACGATCGGGAACGCTACGGCCGCACGCACTGTGCATTGCGCGTGCTGCTGTCGGACCTCCTCGACGTCCCGCCCACCGACGTGCCGCTCGCGGTCGGGAAGTCCGGCAAGCCCTTCCTGGCCGGCACGGCGCAGCAAGTGACGTTCAACCTTTCGCACAGCCGCAATACAGCCCTGATTGCAATCGGGCGCAACGCCGAGATCGGAATCGACGTCGAGGACGACGATGGGCGCACGGATTACAACGAATTGATCGATACGGTTTTCGATGGAGAGACAGCCGAACGGCTCCATCGCGAGGAGCCACAGCGCAGGCGCCAGTTGTTTCTGCGCGGTTGGACGCGCAAGGAGGCGGTGGCGAAGGCACTGGGCTCCGGCTTTCTGATCGATCCCAGGCGCTTCACGGTGCCGCTCGACAGCGCCAGTCCTTGGACTGTTCGCTTGCGCCGCGGCGGCGCCGAATTTGCTTTGTTTGACCTAAGCGACGCTACAGTGGTCGCCGCGCTCGCGGTGGAGAGGCTTAAGCCCCGGCTGCTGGTTCGTAACTATCACCGGGACCGACAGCATCCGCCAAGATGAGAGGCGTCTCAGGAAATCGGCCAAGGCTGAGCTAGCTGAGCCATTGGCGCGAGCGGCGAATTCGAATGCCGGGTCACCGGGTGAAGGCGGCGAGCAGCCGAACATAGTAGGATTGATAGTGCAGCGAAGGCTCCGAGATCGCCCAGGAGTTCGCCGGCCACGGATCATTGTACTGAAGATACGACTTGGCTGGCGGCTGCTCCAGCGGCGGTTTGAAATTGCGCTGGCACAACGCGAACGTCGATGCGCCATAGCAGCGGTATCCGGGCGATCCCGGAGGCGCGCTGCAGCACGCATCGATCGAAAACTGCGGATTGGGTCCGCCCACAAGGAAGCCCGGCGGTGGACCCGGGAGTTGATCGGTTACCCGCTGCCAGCGCGTGCCGTAGGCAAACCAGGCATGAAACATCGTCGTCGCTGAATGGCTGGCGCCAGCCGAAGCCATGTTCGTCAGATAGACGAGACCGAGCGGATTCACGCCATGCAGATAGTGAGCGTACTCCGAGGCCGCGGCGAGCGAAATTTCAGACAACCTTGGATCCGTGTTGTGCAGGGCCACCAATTGATACAGCCTTGCCTGCATGGCCTTTCCCTTGTTGCTGCCCCAGGTAAAGTCCTTCATCGGCGCACGATAGGGATCCGCTCGCGCGAGGGAGACCTGAAACGCCTGGGAAGCCCGCGACATGTCTATCAGCACCCGCTCGCGAATGGACTTTGCCACCTCAGGCGTGGCACCAGGCAGCCGCGCATAGTAGAGCAGGCTGTCCAGCGCATCGACTTCCCACATCGATGGCCCCCACTGCGGCACGAGTGCGCCGTAATTTGCGTCAGCAAACTGCTTGAACTGGACCTCGCCGGTCATCTCGAACAGATAGGTCGCAGCCTCGAATTGCGCGCGCAGCCGATCAGTCTCGCTCATTTCCTGCTGCCCGGCCGCGAGCCCCTTGGAGCCCGGCTGCTTTGAATCGTCGTTGTTGTAGTAGAGGACGTTGGGGTTTGCGGTCGCCCAGGTCCACGCCACCGTCGCGCGCTTCCTGAGATCGTCGCCATATTGCTTGAGGTTCGGCTCCGGTCGCGACGCAAAGAACTTGGAGGCGTATGCAAAGGTTGCCGCCCCCATCAGGGTCGCCGACGTGGTCGGAGGGCCATAGTAGCTGTTCCCTCTCGCAGCCGATGGCGGGCTTGCGCTGGCCAGGCCCTGGACACACAGCAGGGAGCCGTCCGCATTCTGCATCCGGACGAGCCAGTCGAGCCCCCATTTCACTTCGTCGAGAATATCGGGAATGCCGTTGCCCGATTCCGGAATACCGTAGTCGTCGCTGAAGGCCTGCGGGTGCTCCTCGTAAGCCTGCAGCAGAGCGATGATGTAGCGCGCCGTCCAGGAGGTGTATTTGTTGAAGTCGCCGGCATCATACCAGCCGCCGCGAAGATCCTTGATCAGCGATTTCGCCGGGTTCGGCGACCCCCATGGGCGCGTCTCGGAATCCTGGCCCGGACCGAGATGACTGGCCTTGTCCGCCCAGGCCCTGCCTGCGAATTCCGGTTTCTTCTCGAACCCCGCGCGCTGGTAGAAAAATGCGCGGACGGCATGCTTCATCACATCCTTGTAGACATGCTCGCCGATCGAGAAGTCCGGCGATCGAATACCCTTCTCGACGTCCACGACGGCATACTTGCCTGGCGCCTCGACCTCGGAAAAATCGAACCACCACGTCCTGTCGCCGGATACCTGATCCGCGGCTCCGCCGTTCCACGCCGTCGGCGAGCCCGCCTTGACGACCCTGCCGGTCGGCACCTCGATCAGCGCGTAGGATTGACCGGGCGCAAATCTGGCGGAATTGTCATAGCCGACCTCAGGCGAGCGGATGACGGCAACCTTCCTTGATTTTGGCAGGTATCCGAACTGATCGACGACGATCGCCGGAATCGGACCGTTGGGACCGACCGCCAGATTTTTCTTCCAGTCGGCAGCGGCAAGGTTCGACTGGGCCGGAAGGCTCTGCGCATTGGCCCTGCCGACTTCGGCCCACCCCGTGGAAACACAGGCGAGCAACGAAGCTGCCAGGCACCAAGCATTGTAACGCATGTCTTCGACCTCGTTTTCCCGCGGCAGCGACCGAAACCACGCCACCAGCACGCGCGGCCATTCTTCCTCGTTCCACGATGCAGCGCTGTTGGTTAGCCTTCACTGCCGGGCTGTTGGTGCTCCAATGCTGGGATTTGATCGCCGGATCCTGGAGCGCCCTGCGGTCTCAGACTGGCTTCTTGTCGCTGTAGTAATCGTGGAAGCGCTCGCCCTTGTAGCGCTCGATGCTCCGCAGTGAAGAAGGGTCAGCCTTATTGAGAACGATGCACAGAATGCGGTCCAGGAACGCCGAAGCGTCGTTGAGACACTCAAGGACCATGCGCTGGCTCGTCTTGCCCCACTCGACGACGAAAACGAAGCGGTCGCAGTGCCGTGCGATCATCTTGTAGTCGACCACCGCAGCCATCGGAGGCACCTCGATGATCACCAGATCATAGGCTTCCCGCGCGGTATCGACGAGTTGCCCCATTTCCCTGGTTCCCAGCAACTCCGCCGCGTTGGGAACGCGATCGGAGACGGGACAGGGCAAGACGTCCAGATTTAGCCGCTCCTTCCTCATCACATATTTGGAGAGGTCCGTCGGCTCGGTCAGAGCCTCCTTGAGGCCCACCTTCGCGTCGGGCGCAACTCGCTCGGTGAGCGAAGGGTGATGGAGGTCGGCGTCGACGAGAAGCACGCGCGTCGTCGAATGGCGGGCGAAATGCGCCGCGAGATTGGTCGCGACGGTCGTCTTGCCTTCGCCGGGGACAGACGAGATGACACAGACCACCTTCGCATCCGACTTCTGTTGGGCGACGTTTATCAGGGCCCAGATATTGCGCAGCGTCTCGACAAACCGCGAATAGGGAGCATTGATGGCATACTCGCCGCTCTGCACAGACGCCTGCTCCCCGGCGCTCTCGATCGCCGGCAGGACGGCGCAAAACAGTCCCGTCACGTCGGTGACCTGCTGCGACGTTCTGAAGACGCCGAACGGAAAATCCCGGAGCAGGACGAAGCAACCTCCCAGCAGAAAACCCAAAATCGCCCCTCCTGCCAGGACAAGCACCCGCTTCTTGGAGGCTTCGGACTCCTTCGGCGGCGACGCACGCATCAGAACGACCGCGTCCGGCGCGACGGAAGGCTGCGCTTCGACCTTTCCCATCTCGCTGAGCTGCTGCACCGCCCTGTTGTACTGGCTGCGAAGGGTGTCCGCCGCGCTCTCGAGTTCCCGGATCTTGGCCTGGGTATCGCTGTTGGCGCCCTCCTCGCCCATGAGCCGCGTCATGGTCGCAGAAATTTCGTCATACCGCGCGCGCGCCAGTTCGTAGTCCTTGGCGAAGGAGCCCGAAATGCGCTGCTGCTCATTCGCAATCGCATCGCGCAACTCCTTCATCTGGTTGCGCACCTTGACCGTCGCGATGTGATCTTTTCCTACACGGCTCTCGAAATCATTTGCACGCACCGACAGATCCGAGAGCTGCGAGCGAAGCCGCGTGATCAGACCATCGTCCGTAACGAAAGAGTTCTCGCCACCGGCACTTGCGGCCCGCTCCATCCGGGCCCTGGCCTCGGCCATCGCGACCCGCGCCGCGGTGAGGGCAGCCTGAAGCGAGGGGTAGCCAGCAGCCCCGCCACTGGAATTGCCAGTAAGGTTGTTGGCGATCTTATAATCGACAAGCGCACGCTCCGCGTCCCCGGCCTGCCGCTTCAGTTCTTCGACGCGCTCCTGTACGACCTGGCCGGCAAACTTGGTCGATTTGACTTTGCCAGCGACGCTGGCCTCCAGGTAAGTGTCGACGACCGCGTTGGCGATCGTTGACGCCTTCACCGGGTCTTTCGATGAAAATGCAACGGTGATGACACTTGCCACGTCTTCGCGAGTGGCCGACAAATTGCGCAGGACCGTGTCCACCGCCGCCTTCTCGAGGTTCTCCTGGGTCGGTACTTCCTTGCGCGTTTCCTCCTGCAGACCTACCGCCTGGGCGGCGGTTCGGAACAGGCCACGGACACGGGAGCCCAGGCTTTTGGCGCCGCCTCCGACGAACTCAGGGTCGCTCGTCAGAGATAGCGCCTTGACAACGGGGAGGATAACGCTCTCCGAGGAGATGACGTAGATCTGACCCATAGTGTCTGAATCATCGATCAACGGCTCGTTGGTGATCTTGTTCGATTGCAGGTAGCGCGAAAGCGTTCGTTCAAATGCAATTCGAGAGCTCGCCTTGTAGACCGGAGTGAGGCTGGATAGCACTGCATACGCAGCGAGCAGCCCGATGATCGTGCCTGCAGCCATGTAGAACCAACCGCGACGCGCGATTCCGACCAGATCCGCAATGTCAGGCTGCACAGGTCCCGGTGCCTTTTGGGAGAGCTCGTCAGTCACACTGTAATCAATCGACGCCATCGAAATGCCTGGGGTTTACTGAGCGAAGCCGTCGAGAGCTGCTCTCTCCGTCCGCCTTTGAATTAGACTAGATTTGGCGCACACGGTTCATCGTCTGGACGAAGCAAGCCGGATGCCAAGGGCCGCAAAACATTACAGTCGCACCTCCAGACTTGAGGCACAAGTATCGAAGAGAAGCGCTCGTCTTATTACGATACCATGTTGTAAATATCGAGGGATATGGGATAAAGTTGAGAAGCGGGCTGATTTTTCGGCACCCTATGTTGGATTGCAAGACATTGCCGCTTCGCCATCCCGAAACCTGAATAAATATTCATTTCATTGCTCGATCGGGAGATTTTTCTCGGCACGCCTGCGTCCGCAGCCCCGGTCGACACGCTCAGGCATTTCTGCGCACGGGTTCGCATCGCCGTTCGGCATAAGCATTGATCAAGGGGGCGCTAAGCAGGACTCTCAACATCCTTGAAGAGGAAGTGCGCGTCATCCAGTTCATTGAACAACCCATAATAGTACTGAAGGTTGAACAAGCCACTGTATGCCTTGCCCTCAACGGCGCCAGCCCGCAGGAGAGTGGCGGCATCGGCCGCAATTTTAAGCGCCAGGCTCGCAATCCGGGTCAGCCAAGGTCGCCCACTGCACGCCCGCACAAGCGTCCGGATCAAATAATGGCGCTCCATGAACTCCCGGCGGATCGTCGGCAGCAGCCATTTCTGATTCCGATCTCGCGCGAAGATCACATCGTTGCGTCCATAGGCATATGCAGCATCGAGCCACGCACGATAGCTGCGGTCGGCAAAATGCATGCCTGCCGCCTGGATATTGAAGACAAACCCGAGGCCGTTGTTGGCAAGCCGATATGCGAGTTCGACATCCTCGGCGCGGCGAAAGCGTTCGTCGAAACCGCCGGCAGCCAGAATGTGGCTCCGCCGAAGCGAGGCATTGCCGGTGTAGAATTGTCGCGCCGTCGCCGACCAGTCTCCTCTCAGCATGGCCTGGTACTGCTTCATGAGCATCTCCTGCTCCCAACGGACCCAGGGAGCCATCTCGAAGCCCTCGGGCGTGAGCAGGGGCCCCAGCACCACAACTTCCCTGCCCGCCTCATGGTGCGAACGGGCGTGCTGCTCCAGCAATTGAGGCTCCGCCACCACGTCGTCATCGATGAAGACAATGAACTCCCCGACTGCTTCCCGAATGCCTGCATTGCGCGCGGCAGCGGGCCCCTGGTTGGCCTGCGTCAACCACCGGAGCCGCATGGTGGATCGGAGCGTTTTCAGATAGTCGTCCGTTCCGTCGGTCGAGCCGTCGGAGATTACGATGACTTCATAATCGTCCGAAGGATACGCCTGCTGCTCGAGGGCCGAAATCACATGCCGCAGTCTTCCAAGACGATTGTACGTCGGCACGACAACACTGAAGTAGGGGCGGTGCACTATTTTGGCCCTGAATCTGGTGGCTAGGGGCTCGATCGCCCGAGCAAAGGAACGAAGCGAAGCCCAATCTCCGCGTTTCGCCTTTTGCAATCATTTCGCTATGCAGCTTTTGTTATCACAAAGAACGCTGATCTGGCATCATATGATCAGGATGCAGGGTCCGGCCGTCGCATCGAGCCTTTGGTTAATTGCTTCATACCTGCGTTGTTTTGGCACACCGGCAACTGCGCTCATTCAACCTAAAGCCGAGGCCGCGCGGGATGGCCACGAACATCCGGCGGTCCCCCCTCACCTCTAACCGCCTCGTGCAGGAAACCAGCCAGCCTCCGGGCATAGAGATCGAGGCTCATCTCGCCGTCGACAAGCCTGCGTCCATTGGCGCCCAATCTGGCCACCTCCTCGGGCTGGGACAGCAACCGGCTGATCTCCGTGCGCAGGGTCGATGGATCTCTCGGCGGCACATAGCGCCCGTTGTCGCCTTCGACCACCACATCGGTTTGACCGGGCACGCGTGAACAGATGACCGCTTTTCCCATCGCCAGGCATTCCAGGATGGCGGTGACGCCGGCCTGGAACTTGACGTCCTCCAGCGGCATGACCATGAAAGAACTGTCGGCGTATAGTTGGCGCAACTCGTACTGAGTGAACTTCCTCACCGTGACGTTGCCGGGAATGTTCGGTGTCGCAACGCCCTCCGCGCGTTTGGCCCAGGGCGACGCGGCGGCGATCACCACGTGAACGTCGAGATCTTCCACCGCGCGCAGCAGCGTTTCATAGTCGCGGCGCTCCAGCCCGACGGCACAGATCTGCGCGCGCGCGCCGGATTTTGGCGTGACCCGCTCGGGTGCGAAGAATTCCTGGTCGACCATGAAAGGCGTCCACAGCACGCGGTCACGCCCGAGCTTCCAGCGCTCCTCAATGAACCGCTGTTGCCAGCGGCTGTAGGTGATGAAGCGGTCGATGGCGCTCTGCACACCCAGCCAGTCCAGAAAGACGGCTTTCTTCGGCTCGGAAATGACATGCACAATCATCAGATGGCGCGGCCGCCTGCCAGGCGTGAACTTCAGAAGCGCGGCCAAAGGCAACCCTACCTGCTCGCCATCTGTGACGATCGCCTGACAGCTCTTGCGGATCTTCCAGCAGGCGTAGGCGAGAACCAGATTGGGACCACCGAGCTTTTCGAGCAACGCGCCTATTCGGCCCGCGGTCGTTCGCGCCGCGGCGTAGTCGAGAAGGTCGGCATTGAAGCTTCGCGCAAGCTCGAGATAGTCGGTGCGGGGACGCTTGCCGCTCGCGATCTGTTCGCGAATGTCGGCAGCGATGACGCCCGACACCGTCAAGACTACGCGATTGCTCATCCGATCGGGCCCCGTCCGTTACCAGGCGCACTGTTTAGCCGCATGCAGGTAGCTCTCGCATATTCGGAGCCTCGACATCGCGCACTCCCATCATGAGGCTGCATTCCGAATTTTAGTCGTCCACAACGGGCGTCGACCAACCGCACGGCCATTTGCCTGGACCGTTGCTTGGCGCACGTCCGGTACTTTGCTCGACAACAAGAACCGCACCGACTCTGCAACTACAAGCACATAGAGCAGCCAGAGAGGACCCAAGACGAGCCAGTTCGAATCAGTGATGTTAATTAGAATCGCAAAGAGTTCGATCGAAAGGTAGCACCACGCGCGCACTGGCGCTTTGCGCCTCACACGTTCCAGCAAATGCAGGGAGGAGTAGATAAACACCAGGAATATCCAATAGCCGATCCGGCCCGTCTCGAGCTTCAGCTCCAAATATCCGCTATGGCTCGACGGCATATCCCGGACGTACCCGGGCGCCGAATTGTGGGGTGAATTCGGCACAAAATAATATGAATGGAACCCCCAACCGAGCCAGGCCTTGTGCGATATCTGGTATTCAATGAAGCTCCATATTCCTGTGCGCCCAGTGAGCGTCGGGTCTCCGTACAGCCTGTATCCGATCCGCTCGATCGGGTTCGACACGAGCATGGACGCGGCCACGACACCGGCAATGATAAAAGCTGGCGTCAGGCGGGTAACTTTGCAAATCAGCAATATCAACCAGGCACTGACTAACGCGACCAGCGCGAATGCCAGCGCACTTTTTGATTCGCTCTCGAATATCAGCCAGAATCCCAGCGCTATTACGAAAACAGCGACGAGGCGTCGCCAACCGCGATGGAGGAGCGCATGGGCCGACAGGATGACGCCGACCGCGCCCAGCAGGCCCAGCTCCTGCTTGTGGCTAAAATATCCGGGATGACCGATTGGCGAAGGCGGCGTCGTCAAAACGTAGATAGCGCTGACGGCAAATGCCATGGCGTAGCAAAGATGTGCGTTTGGAATAGTGGATTTTACAGAAATGGGCAGAGCGAATGGCGCAACGACAACAATCAATGCCAGAACCTGCACGACGATCCGACTTAAGGCCAAATCCGGGTTGTAAGCCCATGTCACGCTTGCGGCCGCGAATAGAAGGTAGGCGATCAGACTCATGATAGGCAGGGAAAGAAAAAACCTGCCGTCTATCCGCGCCCAATTCCTGAAAACGAGCGCCAACGTCAGCCCGGCCGCGACGGGCCAGAACAGGATATTCTCCCACCGCCCTTTTCCATCATCAGGCAAAAGGGGGAGAATCAACAAAACATAAAAAATCGCGAAGACCGGGATGATGGTCAACAAAGTGGAGCCCGGAAAACTGACGTCGGCAGGATTGGATTTTTCCGCGCGGTAAATAAACTTTGGCATTCTGGAGCCCACACCTCGGTTGAGAAATTGCAGTGTCGAATGCTCGTATCGACGACGCTATCGACCGTGGAGGCAATCCCAGCAACTCTCACTTGCCGATCGTCATAACCCGCGGCTTCTGCAAAATTTCTCAGGATTTTCAGTGTTTAACGCGCATTTTGCGATATTCGTTAATGCGATGTCAACATGCGGTAGATTAACCATAAGGCTGCCTCCAATACAGTAGTGACGTGCTCGTCACGAGACCTGCTGCGACACATCGGCCGTCCACCCGTGGCATCTCGCATTCCGCGTGCCCGAGCAGTACCGGCGGCACGCTTGACGGGGTCAATGATCGTCTCTACGTCCGTGACGTCGACGCTGGTTCGGCGGCGACCTCGATCAGTTTCGCGCTCCTGCGGGGAGATTATCAGTGGTCAAGGTTCGTGACGTGCCCACCAGCCTCTGGACCACAGCCGTATTCCGACGGGCAGGCGCGCGATCAGCCGTCGTGACTGTCGAGGGGCTACGCCCGGTACTTTTCACTACCGGATCGATCAAATGTGGACGCTTATCTCTTCGCTGCAAGACGATACCAATTGAGTTGGGCGCGGCTCGTAATGGCTCGCTTGTGCTCGGCGAGCGAGTCTTCATCAACACCGGCGCCACGGTCGTGGCAACTCACAGCATTGTAGTCGGAGATGATTGCCTGATCGGTGATTTGGTAGCCATTTTTGACACCGACCATCACCCCATCGAACCGTCGCGGCGAACCCGGTTTGCACCCGTTCGTCTTGGTAACAACGTCTGGGTCGGCCGTTCAGCGACGATCCTGCCCGGCGTGACCATTGGCGACCACGCAGTTGTCGCGGCCGGATCGATCGTGACGAGCGACGTTCCGGCGAGGACACTCGTGGCAGGCGTACCAGCGCGACCCGTCCGAACTCTGGATATCCCAGATGGCTGGCGCCGCGCCTGAATAGTGCGGCGCCGAAGCTGGCTCAGGCGATGCGGGCTCGGCTCTCTTCGCCCGGCAGCAGAGCCCAAGTGCGTTCCGGAGTTCCGCGCGCGAGATATTCCGCGATCTCAACCCCCTGCATCACGCAATGATCGGTATTCCCGATTTCGTAACGCCAGGCCCCAAATCGACCGCGCGAATAGATCCCCTTTCGGGTGAGCCACGGGTGGATGGCGGCAAGGGCCCGGTCGCGCCCTGTGGTGGGAACCGGATATGAGTAGGGCACGCGCAGCAACTGGCGACTGACGATCTTGGATTCCACCTGCTCGGGCGTGAGAAGCTTGCTGCTGAGCATGCCCTTGATGGTGCGTTCGACCACGTCGTCGGCATTTTCCTGCTTGAAGGGCGAGGCCGACACCTCGGCAAGCAACGAAAAATGGTCCCCGGGCGGCGTCAGTTTCGGCGAATAGTTTGAAAGGTAGGTGACGCGGTAGAATGGCGAGTCGGATTCCGGAAAGTACATCCAGCACTTCGTGCTCGGGCAGGGATCGGCGACGCCAATCCCGACAAACATACCCTCGGTATGATGCAAGTCCTGCGTCGCGGCGATAACCTCTTCCGGGCAGCCGACGATCTTCTTCACGAGTTCCTTGAGTGGCATGGTGTTGATGAGGAAATCGTAGTTCGCAGAGCGACCGCTCGTGAACGTCACCACCCTGGCAGACGGATCGATAGACGCCACCTCCTCCCGGAGGTTGACCGGCTTCGGCAGAGCCTCGGCCATGCGATCGTAAAGCATTCCGGTGCCGAGCAACGGAAACTTGAACTTGTTGTTCGGACCCCACGAAACATCATCGCGGTTCTCGAGAAGGTTCTCGAGGATCCGGCCGACGTCGACGTTGGGCACCCGGTCACCCTGCCAGGAGGCCGACATCATCTCGAGCGGATGGGCCCAGACCTTGAAATTGTACGGCATCATGAAATGCTTGGCGATGCCGGCGCCGAAAACCGAATTGATCCAATTCTGAAAGTTGTCGCGGGTCAAACTGCTCTTCTGGGCCTCGATGATACCCATGATGCATTCATGGAATATCTTCGGAGGCAGACGGTGGATATTATTCTGGAACGGATATGGCACATAGCGATCGAACATCCACACCCAGGCTTCCCGCATATGCTGATCGTAGTCGCCGCGCAGCATCTTCTCAACGAGATCGTCGAAGTAGCTGTAATGGCTGAACATGACGTGTCCGCCATGATCCCAGATGAAGCCGTGCTCGTCGGTGTAGCTGGAGGCCAGACCGCCAACATGGTCGTCGCGCTCGAACACCTCCCAGTCTTCGTGACCAAGTTCGCCCAGCCGATATGCTGCACCAAGTCCCGCAGGTCCCGCGCCGACAATAACGATCCTCTTGCCCAAGCGGGACTCCTTCCTCAGTTTTTCTCGATGTACAGCAGCGTAGCCCGGTCTACACCGAACTTGAGCCCTCCGCGGACTCCCTGAACGAACCCCGAAAGGTAATCGATTTCGGCAGCGCGACGCCCGAGAACCCCTCTGACGACGATCTTGGCGGTTGCTCTACAAAAATTCTTCACAATCAACCAGGCAGCGTATGGATCTCCGCAACGCACGTGCTTGGAATAGAAGGCCCCGTCGCCAAAGCCGTAGGCGTTCAGGAGCGTCGGCCAGTCTTCGCGCTCACGCCGACCATCGTGGCGGACGATCACTTCAGGCCGCAACAGTATTGGAGCGTCGCGACGGTACGCGCGATAGGCCAGGTCGAAGTCCTGAGAGGATTTGAGCGGCCCGCCGCCTCCGAGCACCTGATCAAACGTGCCCGCCCGCTCGAACAGCGAGCGCCGGGCGGCAAAATTCGCGCCCATCCCGAACACACGAAAGCCGTTCACGCGGTCCAGTCGTTCGGGCTTGTCGATGAGCAGGTACGGTGTCAGTGCCTCCCCACCGTCTTCCGGATAAGCGGGAACCACCTGACCGTACATCAATTGGCCGTCGCGCTGCTCGTCGAAGGCCGCCACGATCTTCTCGATCCAGTCCGAAGGCACAAGGCAGTCGTCGTCGGTGAAAGCGATGATCGGACCTGTGGTGCTCGCAATGGCCAGATTGTAGGCGCGCGACAACCCGGACTTGTTCATTCGCTGATAACGAATCCGGCTGTCACGCTCGCCGATCCGTCGCACGATCGCCTCGGTCTCGTCGTTCGTGCTCTGGTCGATGATCGTAAGATCGAAGTTCGGATAGGCGTTGGCCAAAACCGTTTCGACTGCGTTCCCGATCTTGTCGGGCCGATTTCTCGTGCAGATGACGGCTGAGACGAACGAGTGTGAGCTATTCTGCATGTCGCTTCTTGCATCAAATGGCGCGCTTGGCACGCGGCCAGGGCTATCGGATGCCACTAGTCCCCGCCTAGCCGCCGTTGGAAAAACGGCCTGGTTAGATAGGTGCAAACGCTCGGGCGGATGCTCCTCGATCACGACGTCAATTGACAATACCGTAAGCGTGTGAGCATCCGCCCAATAATGAGCGTATTGTGCACCCGCGAATAAAATGGATGTAAGACGTGGTACTGTGCTTGCGTCAAGCCCCTAACCCCAAGTTCGCCGGATCAGCGCCCCTTCCACATGCAGGCCTCGCGGCCATTCTGATCTTAAGGTTAAAGTTGTTTCGCAGAAACAAGGTCGTCACATATCGCACCGCCAGGTGATCCGGTTCCGGAAGCCCGAAGCTTAATTTTGTTTAATGCCCACGGCGCGAGTTCAGCGACGCATGCTCGAGGGCCGGTCGCTTGTTGGGGCAAGTTCATCCGGATAATTGCGGCGTGTGGCCAGAATTCGCCTTCGCAGCGACTTTGAGTTCGCGTTATCCTTCCATCAGCCGTCTGGCGCCGATCGCCTCGCCATAGGCGCGAGCTTGCTGCGCACCATTTCCATCGCAAGTCGCAGATCACTCGGTAACACGAGCCTTGTGACCACGGCCATCACGGCGAACAACAAAGCAAAGAGCGGCGTGAGATACAAAAGTCCAAGCGGCTGTAACATCGACAGCGGCACCACCGTGCAGGACGCGACGACGCAAGCCCGAACCATATTAAGCGTTACGGTCGATCCGACCGCGCCTCTCGGAAGCAACGCCAGGCATGCAATCGCTGCGGGTACCTCCGCTACGCCAGCGATGATCACAAGCGCGACGGCCCCGTTTCCAAACCGCTGCTGCCAATAGCCGATGAGCAGCCAATTCAGGACCACGCAGATGGCAATTCTGACGATGCTGATGACGGCCATCGCCTTGTTTCGGCCGACCGCGTTCATGGCCGATGCCAGCACGAGCACGAGGAAAAGCAGCGGCACGAAGAGAGCGCTTACCCGCAAGATCGACGCGGTTTCCACGAAGCGGCCATGCCCGTATATGATCGCGACCATATGGTCTGCGAACAGATAGAGAGCCGACGACGTAAATCCGGCCGCGATGAACATAACCCGACCGGTGGCATCGATAATGCGTCGCAAATCCGGCAGCGAACGCGACGCACGCGAAAGCTCAGGAAACGTCGCTGCCAGCAAAATCATCGCCGGAGAGATCACAATGCCCAATATGTTGGTGGACGCGCCGTACCATCCCACGACTGCCGCACCGGCCAACGCGGAAAGCATCAATATATCGATAAAGGGCTGCGATGCCACCACAAGCGCGAAGGTCGCAAGCGGCGCTCCATGTCGAAAGAGTTCGCGAACCAGCTTCACCGTGGGCGCTCTGGCTTTAATATCCAACCGCAGAGCGGCGATTGCCCCGACCAACAGGGTCGAAGCGCCACCGACGGCCTGCATCAGGATCACTTCCTTCAACCCGCCGCCCCAACGCAAGGCAACGGCAGTCGCGACCAGCGTCATCGCCTTGCCGACGATGCCCACAAATGCATCGACGTCCATTCGGTCCCTGCTACGAAAGGAACAGCCGAACGGGGCGAGTAGCGTGGCCGGAATCCCGGCCATCACCGCCAACAGCGCCAACACAACCATCTGGCCGCTGTATCCCAAGGGCAGCGCGATAGCCACTCCGACGACGGAAAGCAGGACGACCGCCCCGAGTCGGATCACGAGCGCGCTTCCGATCAACGCGGGTTCGTCTGCACGCCCTCTTGCCATTTCCCTTACGAGATATGTGCCCTGCCCCCAATCGACGATGACGTAGGTGAATGAACTAATGGCGTAAACAGTGTAAAGAAGACCAAGCTGCGCAGGCTCCAACGCGCGACCAATGACGGCACTCAGAAGGATGCCGAGCGTTGTAGATAGGACTTGTCCAATTCCAAGGTGAGAAACGTTGCGAACCACGAGCCTGGCGGTATTTGATCTCACGAAAGGCTCCGGGTATGGCCAAACCTCAGCACAGCTAAGGCGACACCGTATATCGAGATTCCCCGGCTCATCCAAGGCAAATTGGCCGGACCAGCATTGTGACAACGCCGCAGTTAATCTTCCGGGAAGTGCAGATGATGACGCCCGTGGAAGCCATGATCGAGGAATATTGCCGCGTTTGCGTCCTATCCCACTTTTCACCAATCAACATTCCGACCAGCCATTCGAAGCCGATGCCATCTGACTGAACTCGACCAAAATGGCGTCGGGTGTCGGAATTGGCTACCCGTCTTGCAACATCGGGCGCGCCGGTGCGCAGGACCTGCCAGGACATCCGGGTGGATTGATCGGCCCGGCGAACCGGCATAGGGACGAGCTTTGGTTAACACCATATACCTGTTAACATCATATGCTTGGCGAACATGCACATCCCCATTGCCCACCTTGCTTTTTGATCTTCGGAATGCACACATGGCCCGATCTATTTCTAGGGCATCGAACAATGCGCACTAGATTTCATGCACTCCTCCCCGGATAAGCGAACGCGGGTTCTCTTCATCAACTCGGCGCCCCTCGCCGGCGCGGACACATGGATTCATCTCCTGCTTCTGCGCAGCCTCTCGCAGAACCAGTTCGAATTGCACGCGGCGGGGCAACCGGGATCTGCTGCTCCCGCGTTCGACGAATTGAGCAGGATCCCCGGCGTGGCGCTTCGCCCGACGAACTTTGGACCATCGCTGTGGGGACAATCCAGACTTCAGAAGCTTGCCAGCGTCGCCGACTGCCTGCCGGCCGCAGCAAGCATCTCGGGGCTCGCCGCATACATCCGGCACCACCGAATCGAAATCCTGCATTCCACTGACCGGCCACGCGACGCCATTGCATGCGTGGTCCTTGCGGCCCTCACGGGCGCCAAGGCCCTCATCCACGCGCACGTCAACTACGGCGACTGGATGGGTCGCGGAGTGAATTGGGCATTCGGCCGGGCAGATGCGATTGTCGGCGTGTCGAGCCACACGGCGAGCAGCTTCGTGGAGGCAGGTTTCCGGCCGGACCGCGTGCATGCGGTTCTCAATGCGATCGACCCCTCACATTGGGATCCGTCGCTGGATTCCGCCTCGGGGCGCGTCTCGCTTGGGGTGCCGGATGGCGCGCCACTCATCGTCAGCGTGGCGCGCCTTTTCCGCGGGAAGGGACACTTCGAACTGCTGAGTGCCCTCGCGCTGGTCAAACGCAAGCATCCGCACGTGCGGCTTGCGATTGTGGGCTCGGACTACCCGGCCGACAGCGGCACGACCCGGATGCTTGGGGAACACGCCAGCGAACTCGGCATCGGGGAGAACGTGATATTCACCGGTCAGCGCTCCGATATCGCGTCGCTGCTGGCGGCTTGCGACGTCTTCTCGCTTCCGAGCTTCGAGGAGCCCTTTGGTCTCGTGTTCGCGGAAGCGATGGCGATGAAGCGTCCTGTCGTGGCTTTGACGAACGGAGGCACTCCGGAGGTGGTGGAGCATGGCAAGTGCGGCCTGCTCTCTCCTCCCGGCAACATCGATGCGCTGGCAGCCAACCTTCTCCAGCTTCTGGACGACCCTGTCCTCCGCGCTCAATTTGGTGCGCATGGCCGCTCGCGGGTCGAGCAGCACTTCACGCCGCAACGCATGGCGTCAGACTTTGCCGCGCTTTATTCGCGCATACTGGCATGAAGGGATTTGCTTCGGAGATCGCTATCGCCTGGCGCCGACCGCCTACCGGACAACCGAGCGAATGAACAAATAGCTCTTTCCCAGCGCAGGCAACGAGGCAAAAGCACGCTCTTGCAACCGCCCGGCGAGGTTCTGAGCGTAGCGGTTGCTGAGCAGGGTGATCTTGCCGCCGTGTGCGGTGTAGGGGTCGGCGAGATCGCTGCCGCCGTTTTCCCAGGTGAAGGCGAGCATCGGGCGGATCGCCTTGCTCCTGTTCGGCATGCCACGGTGCCAAAGTGTAGACGTCCGCACGATCACGTCTCCGGCGCTCATGCGCATGCGAAGCGCCGGCTTTCCGGAAAGCGCGTACTGCCAGTATTTGTACTCGCGCAAGTGCGTACCGGGTGTCGCCTCCATCGCGCCGTTCTCGATATCCGTATCGACGGGCGCGACATTGACGATGAGGAAGGGCGAAGCGACGCTGCCGTCGGCGTGCGGGTTTTGCGCGCTGCTGTTCGGCAGGTTGAGATTGCACCCGATATTGGGCATGCGCATTGTGGATGGCGAAAGATTTCTGACGAGATCAAAAACGCCGTGCTGCTCAAGCTCGTCGTACACAAACCGCGACCGTGCGCCGGGGAAGCAGTTGAGATGGCCGCTGATCGTGCCGCCACCCGAGAACAGTTCGCCACTTGCACGGGCGCGGGCATACTCGCCTCGCAACTCTTCGGTCAGCGCCGCGAGCCGCGACTTCGAGACGACGTTGGGCAGCGTCACATAACCTTCGCGCGCGAAGGCCGAACTCAAATCCTGCATCTGCTTGCTGAGCGGCGTCATGGACGGCCCCCTTGTCTTGACTTCCAACTTCTCGGATCGACACGAAATATCCAGTGGTTCAGTATACTCTGTAGTTCAACGCAATCCCGCGGCGGGCCGGGTGAAGATAACGTCTTGGACGAAGATAACGTCTTGGACACTGCCGCGCCACCCCCTGCGAGCCTCCGGCACTACTGGCGAACCAGCCTGCAATCCAGGGTTAACGGAACACGCGGCATAGCCTGTCAGCCCTTAGAACTACAGACCTCCGGGACGTTCATAGTTAACCTGAACTCCGGAGAACTCCGGTGTGAAAACAGGACTGGCGGGCTACCAAACCCGGGCCGAGATGCTAAATTGCACGAGACGCGAGGGGAGCGTTTTCAGTTCATAAATGCAAACTTTAAGTGAGTACCATGGCCTCCATTGATTACAACCAAGCAACGGACGGTGCCGCTCACCCCGCGATCGGTCCGGTTCAACCTGAAATTTCAGATATTTTGGGTATTGCCCGTCGGGGCTGGCTCTACATCGTCGCCGGCACGATATGCGGGCTCGCCTGCGCGCTGGTGGTGCTCTCCACCATGCCGCCCGTCTACAAGGCGAGCTCCCGCATCGTGTTCGAAAGAACACTGCCGCGGTACATGCAAACAAACAAGGTCACCAACGAGCCGATCATCGACGACTATGACACGTTGGGCCAGACCTATGTAATTTCCTCCGAGAACATCCTGTTGCATGCCATCAGGTCCCTGTCGCTGGCAAACGACCCCAGCTTCGTGGGAGAAAAGGACAGCCAAACCGTGGGCTCGCGAGTTCGTGGCCTGCTTCGAAGCATCGCCGAGGCCCTGGGTTACCCGAAGCCAGTCGAGAACCAGCCGAGCGATCCGGAAAAGATCGCTCTGGGCAAGATCATTCGGGATTTGACAGTCAGTCGAGAGGATGTTGCCAGCGTCATATCGGTCGCTTTTTCGTCAAACGACCCCGCGAGGGCCGCGGCG
>JAFAGM010000115.1 GCA_023422775.1 Pseudomonadota bacterium | reverse complement strand
CTAGCGGCACGGCTTGACGAAGAGCTGCCTAGTTATTTGAGCAATGATTGACGTGTCCCGCCGATGAAAGGTTCCACTCCATGATCAAGCTCTACTGGTCGCCCCGCTCCCGCTCGTTCTCCGCGATCTGGCTGCTCGAAGAAACCGGGCTGCCTTATGAGCGCGTGCTGACCGATATCTCGACCGGCGCGCAGAAGGCCCCGGCCTATCTGGCGATCAACCCGATGGGCAAGGTGCCGGGACTGAAGGATGGCGATGCCGCGCTCGGCGAAGCTTCGGCGATCTGCGCCTACATCGCCGACCGCTATCCCGAAACAAAGCTCGCGCCCGCCGTCACCGATCCGCTGCGCGCGCAATACCTGCAGTGGCTGTTCTTTTCGCCTTCCTGCATCGAGCCGGCGCTGATCCAGCTCTTCACCAAGATCGAGGTGCCGGCGAGCACCGCGGCGTGGGGAAGCGCCGATCAGACCTTCGACGTGCTCGACGCCGCGCTACAGCGGGGGCCGTGGATCCTCGGCGAAAAGTTCTCTGCCGCCGATATCATGCTCGGCTCCGGGCTGAACTTCGCGGTACGGCTGTTCAAGATGGTGCCACCGCGCCCCTCATTCGACGCCTACATCGATCGCTGCGCGGCGCGTCCGGCATTCCAGCGGGCGGAGAAGATCGCGGCGGGGTGAGCGGACCCCCGGATACAAAATCGCGAAAACAACCCCATGCAAAGTAGAACGGCTTGCGGGCCGCTCACACGACGACGCGCGGGTCGACGTCCTGGCCGTAGTCGACGCCGTCGATGCCAAATCCGAACAGGCGCAGGAACTGGCTCCTGTATTCCGGAAGGTCTGCCAGTTCGCCGAGGGTTTCCGTGGTGAGCAGAGGCCATCGTCGCGACACCTCCGCCTGAACCTCGGGCGAAAGCTCCCAATCGTCGACCCTGAGGCGCTTCTCCTCGTCAACCTCGGCATCCGCACCAAGGCGGGTCCGGAACAGGCGATCGATCTGTTCGATGCAGCCCTCGTGCAGCTTGAGCTCCTTCATGACCTTGAACAGCACCGTGCCATAGAGCGGCACTACGGGAATCGCCGAACTCGCCTGGGTGACGACCGCCTTCAGCGCCACCACGCGGGCGGCGTCCTGACCGATCCGGCTGCGGATCGCTTCCGCCTTGCGGTCGAGATCGACCTTGGCGCGTCCCAGCGTGCCCTTCCAGTAGATCGGCCAGGTCAGTTCGCTGCCGATATAGGTGTAGTTGAGCGTCCGGAAGCCCGGCGCCAGGACGCCGGCGTCCGCGAGCTGGTCGATCCAGCGCTTCCAGTCATCGCCACCCATCACGGCGACCGTGGCAGTGGCTTCATCCTCGGTTGCCGGCGAAATCGTCGTCTCGTAGACCTCGCCGGTTTCGGTGTTCAGCGTCTTGATTTCGACGGGCGCTCCGAGCGGCTTGATCGCCGAACGCCAGGTCTTGCCCGTGTCGGGATCGGTGCGGACCGGAGCGGCCATGCTGTAGACCAGCATGTCGAGCTGTCCGAACTTTTCGCGCACACGGTCGATGAAAGTCTTCTTCAACTCGTCGGAGAAGGCGTCGCCCTCAAGCGTGAGGGGAGACCGTCCGATCTTCCCGGCCTCTATTTCGAAGGCGCGGTTGTTGTACCAGCCGGCACTGCCTGTCCTGGTCGCAGTCGGCTCGCGCTCCAGCGACACGCCGATGGTGTCCGCGCCGCCTGCGAAGGTCGCCACGATGCGGCTCGCGAGGCCATATCCCGTCGAACATCCCAGCACCGCGACGCGCTTCGGGCACTCTGGAATGGCCCCCTGGCGAAGGACGTAAGCGATCTGTTCGCGGACATTCCTGGCACAGCCGGCAGGATGTGCGGTCGTGCAGATGAAGCCCCGCACGCGCGGTTCGATAATCATGCCCACTCCGTTTCGGATTGCAGCAAAGGCCCCATCCGGCGCCTGTCGACCTCTCGCCGCCTGCGAGGCGAGTAAAACGAAATCACGCATCCATCCGCTTGAACACCAGCGTCGCGTTGGTCCCACCGAAGCCGAAGGAGTTCGACAGCACGGTGCCGAGCCTGGCGTTGTCGATGCGCTTGCGCACGATCGGCATGTCGGCAAACACAGGATCGAGTTCGGTGATGTTGGCGCTCTCGCAGACAAAGCCGTTGTTCATCATCAGGAGCGAGTAGATCGCCTCCTGCACGCCGGTGGCGCCGAGCGAGTGCCCGGTCAGCGCCTTGGTCGCCGAGATCGGCGGGCACTTCTCGCCGGTGCCGAAAACTTTCCGGATCGCTTCGATTTCCGGCGGATCGCCGGCCGGCGTCGAGGTCGCGTGCGGGTTGATGTAATCGACCGTTGTCTTCACCGTCGACAGCGCCATGCGCATGCAGCGCTCGGCGCCCTCGCCCGACGGCGCAACCATGTCGTAGCCGTCCGAGGTCGCGCCGTAGCCGACCACTTCGGCATAGATGCGCGCGCCACGCGCCTTGGCGTGTTCGAGTTCTTCCAGCACCACCACGCCGGCGCCGCCGGCGATGACGAAGCCGTCGCGGCTGATGTCGTAGGGGCGCGAGGCGGTGGCGGGGGTATCGTTGTATTTCGAGGACATCGCGCCCATGGCGTCGAACAGCACCGACAGCGACCAGTCGAGTTCCTCGCAGCCGCCGGCGAAGATCACGTCCTGCTTGCCGATCTGGATCGTCTCATAGGCATTGCCGATGCAATGGTTCGAGGTCGCGCAGGCCGACGAGATCGAATAGTTCACGCCCTTGATCTTGAACCAGGTCGCGAGCGTGGCCGATGCGGTCGACGACATCGCCTTCGGCACTGCGAACGGCCCGACACGCTTCGGACCCTTGGCGCGGGTGATGTCGGCCGCTTCCACGATGGTGCGCGCGGACGGTCCGCCGGAGCCCATGATGATACCGGTGCGGACGTCGGATACTTCCTCCGGCGACAGTCCGGCGTCCTGGATCGCCTGCTCCATGGCGACGTGATTCCACGCCGCGCCTTCGCCCAGGAAACGCATCGCGCGCCGGTCGATCACGTCGGATGGATTGAGGGTCGGGGCGCCCTGCACCTGCGAGCGGAAGCCCATCTCGGCGTATTTCGTCGCACGGGTGATTCCGGATTTCGCCTCATGAAGGCTCGCAAGTACCTCCTGGGTGTTGTTTCCGATGGACGAGACAATGCCCATCCCCGTGATGACAACCCGCCTCATGATCTCCTCGCCCTGCCGTTATGATCTTCAGTGAAGATGTGTTGATGTCTGACCGCGTTGCTCAACTGGGCGCAGAGCCCTGCTTGAACAGCCCGACCTTCAGATCCTTCGCGCGATAGATAATCTCGCCATCCATGGAAAGCCAGCCGTCGGCAATCCCAAGCACCAGCTTTGAGCGCATCACGCGTTTCATGTCGATGTTGTACACAACCTTGCGCACGTTCGGCAGCACCTGGCCGGAGAACTTGAGTTCGCTCAGCCCCAGCGCGCGGCCACGTCCCTCGCCGCCGATCCAGCCGAGATAGAAACCGACCATCTGCCACATCGCGTCCAGGCCGAGACAGCCCGGCATGACCGGATCGTTCTTGAAATGACAGCCGAAGAACCAGAGATCCGGCTTCACGTCGAGTTCGGCGCGGATCAGGCCCTTGCCGTGTTCGCCGCCCTTCTCGGTAATTTCCGTGATCCGGTCGAACATCAGCATCGGCGGCAGCGGCAGCTGGGCGTTGCCGGGGCCGAACAGCTCGCCGCGGCCGCAGGCCAGCAAATCCTCGTATTCATACCCGTTACGCCGATCCAGCATCGTATTCAGCCTCTCTCAGATGTCCCGATGGAGCGCTTCGAGCGAACCGGACCCGTTTCCCAGCGGGAGAACGATTGTTTCCCGCAAATAGGCGCTACTTAGGGTGCGAAGGGCAAAAGCCTCTGCCGAATTCGCATATGTGGTCCGCGCGCTCTGTAACATAGGCATGACAGGCCGGCAAAGTGCTGGAAAAGGCCGAAATCGGCCATCGGCGCCCGGCCTCACTTTAACCCTGAACCGGCTCTAGTTGCGAAAAACTTGCATCTACCTGGTTTCCCTTTTATATTGGGCAAGATTATTGCCAGAGTTAGCCGCGTGGTGCCTGAAGTGGATATGAACGACGAAGCCCAGATCCTGAACGACGACGGTATTGATCCGGCCGCCCGGGCTGCCGGTCACCAGCCGGCGCTCACCGGCTGTCCCTGGCACGACGTCAACGAAATGCTTCAGGCCGCTGGCCTGCGGCCCACCCGCCAGCGCATGGCGCTCGGCTGGCTGTTGTTCGGCAAGGGTGCGCGGCATTTGACCGCGGAAATGCTGTACGAGGAAGCAACCCTCGCCAAGGTTCCGGTGTCGCTGGCCACCGTCTACAACACCCTCAACCAGCTCACCGATGCCGGCCTGCTGCGCCAGGTTTCCGTCGACGGCACCAAGACCTATTTCGACACCAACGTCACGACGCACCACCACTTCTACCTCGAGAACAATCACGAACTGGTCGATATCCCCGATCCGCACCTCGTGCTCTCGAAGATGCCGGATGTGCCGGAAGGCTACGAGATCGCCCGCGTCGACATGGTCGTGCGGCTGCGCAAGAAGCGCTGACGCGCCTTGCTCGTCGTCCCTGCGAACGCAGGGACCCATAACCACAAATGTCAGTTGCTTGAA
>JAFAGM010000083.1 GCA_023422775.1 Pseudomonadota bacterium | reverse complement strand
CCTGCCGAAATATTCGCGGCCGGGAAGCGCGGTCTCAAAGGACAGCGCTGCGGCACGCACGCAGGTCCATGACGCCATCGCCGAGATGATGGAGTATGCAAGGCAGGCCAGCATGCCGCTTGCAATCGAGCCGCTGCATCCGGCCTATGCTGCCGATCGCGCCTGCGTGAATACGACGAAGCAAGCGCTGGATATCTGCGACCAGCTCGATCCGCAGCGCACCGGCGCGCTCGGCCTTGCGCTCGATGTCTATCACATCTGGTGGGATCCGGAGTTGATGCCGCAGATCGCGCGCGCAGGGAAGGATCGCCTGCTCGCATTTCACGTCTGCGACTGGCTGGTGCCGACCAGGGACATTCTCAACGACCGCGGCATGATGGGCGACGGCGTCATCGACATCAAATCCGTGCGGGCGGCGGTCGAGTCGCAGGGTTTTTCCGGCTATTCCGAGATCGAAATCTTTTCCAACGACTGGTGGGAGAAGCCGATCGACGAGGTGATGCGGACCTGCATCGAACGGCATCGGACGGTGGTCTGACAGACAGAAACGAGACCGGGCGTTCGCTGTTTCAATGACGGACGATGTTGTCCCGTATCTGCACTACCGCGCGTGATTTTTCGAATAGTGTCGCGAGAAGCGACAGTTGGCCGGTTCCAGATTTAACCTTTTCCGCGTGTATTCAGCTTAACAAAGGGTTACCGTTGCGCCTGCATGTTTACGGGCGCTAGCTGTTTCGCACGGAGAATGTCTCCGCAGCGATGAGCGTCAACATGAAAATCATTTACGCAATTGCAGTTCTTGCCCTCGCGTCGACGTCGGCGCAGGCATGGCAGGTCGTGGAGCGATGCACCTACAGCAAGTTCTTCGGCCAGCTCTGCACGACGACCTATCTGGACGATCCGCCGCGTGACCTCGCCCAGGAAAAGGAAGATGAAAAGGCAAGGCGCGCCAGCATCGAAAAGTGGGAAGCGTTCTGCAAGCCGCAGCGCACCTTCGACAGCGAAGGCGTCGTGCGCCTGGTTTACGCCAGGAAGGGCTGCGAGTTCGGCCGCAGCGAATGAATTCGCGCACCCTTTGGCTAAAGTTTTAAGCATAAAATTGCAGCGCGGTTAGCCACGCTGTTTTACGCAGCCTCAATGCTTGCCGGGCCATTCTTCCGGCGGCATTCATTCCAAAGAGGCTGTTGAAATGCGTATCCTCATCGCGATCTCGATCGTCGTAGCGTCAGCCTCGTCGGCATCCGCGCAGTTTGCGATGGATCACGGCAGCGCGGGGGCTGCCTCCCAGGCGGCCAGGGCGGAGCAGATCTACCAGAACGCCAAGGCCGCAGCGATCGCCAACGGCGGCCCGCTGCTTCCCAGTCAGCAGACCAATTTCGCCGTGGGCGGCCGCGCCACGATCAAGGTCATTCAGCGGACGGCGGAAGAGAAGAAGGCCGACGAAGTCAAGGAAGCGGCCTGGCGCGAGCGCTGCAAGCCGACGGTGGTCGAGGACCGCGAGGGACTTCGCCGGGTGAAATATGCAGAGCGCGACTGCGATCTTTCCCGCTTCAACACCGCCGGCAACTAACCGACCTCGCACGGCACGCTCAAAAATCCCCTGAAGCGAACCCGGCCGCCGCGCACCGGCGCGCCTGATAGCGCGTAGTCCGGAAACCGCGCCAGAAAACGCGAGATCGCAACCGCGCCTTCGAGCCGCGCCAGCGCCATCCCGGCGCATTGATGCGCGCCGGTGCCGAAGGCCAGGTGCCGGTTCGGCGTGCGGCCGACATCAAGACGTTCCGGATCGGGGAATTGCGCGGGGTCGCGGTTGGCCGCGCCGATGCACAGCGTGACCGGCGTGCCCGCGGGCATCGCGATGCCGCCGAGTTCGAGCGGCTCGACCGTCATGCGGTTGCCGAGCTGATTGGAACTCTCGTAGCGCAGTATTTCCTCGACCGCGGTCTTGATCAGCCCGGGATCCCCGATCAGCCGCTGCTTTTCGCTCGGATGATCCAGCAGCGCGACGAGGCCGTTGCCGATCAGGTTGGTGGTGGTCTCGTGGCCGGCATTGAGCAGGAAGATGCAGTTGTGCAGCAGTTCCTTCTCGGTCAGCCGCTCGCCGTTGCTTTCGCCCTGGATCAGCCGGGTCAGCACGTCGTGGTCGGGATTGCCGGGCCTGGCGCGTCGCCGCGCCACCAGCCCCTCGAGGTAGGAGAGAAAATCCTTCACTGCCTTGTTGCCGCGGGCGAACACGTCAGGTGCGACCACCGGCTCCAGCGCGCCGAGAATGGCAAGCGACCAGTCGCGCAGGGGTTCGCGTTCGTCCTCCGGCACGTCGAGCAGATTGCCGATGACTTCGATCGGGATCGCGGCGGCGAAGTCGTCGATCAGGTCGACCTTGCCCCTGGCGGCGATGGCGTCGAGCAGGCGATCCACCAGCCTGACGAGGTCGGGTTCCATGCCGGCGATCGCTCGCGGCGACAGCGCACCCATGATCAGGTGGCGGACACGGGTATGGGCCGGGGGATCGTTGAAGACGAGGCTGGTGGTGTGATGTTCATAAAGCAGTGAGTCGCCATATTTCGGCGCGAACTCCTTCTTCTTGTCGGAAGAGAAGGTCCTGGTGTTCTTGTAGGCGGCGACGAGATCATTGTAGCGCGTCAGGAAGTACGAACCGTTCGGCAGCCGCTTGACCGGGTCGGTTTCCCGTAGCGCACGATAGGTCGGGTAGGGGTTGGCATAGAATTCCGGCGTCAGCTTCTCGAGGTCGAAGGTCGCCGCCAGCTCGCGCGTGTCTGCAGTCATGCCTGTCGCTCTCAAATGAAGATGGACAAACGAGCGACCAGCCAATTAGTCGCGCATGCAACTATCGTAAACCGCGTTCCCAGCGCGACGTCAAGCCGGCGCGCGGGGTTCCAGGCTCCGTCCGCGGCGCGTCGGAGTTGCGGGCGATGTGTGATGAGCCCGCAAAAGCGAGGGTGAGAATCTGGAGAAAAGATCGTGTAAACAAGGCGATGCGAGTGTGATCTCGCCGTCGCGCTGCGTCGGAATTTAAATGGTGCGTTGCAGTGTATCCTTGACAGCGTACAGGTGAGTAATTACTCACGCGCCTATGTCTACCCTGCGCATGACCAGTGATCTGCGGCGTCAATTGATTTTGAGCGCCGCCAAGCGATGCTTCGCCCGTAACGGCTTTGCCGGCACCACGACCAAGAGCGTGGCGGCCGCCGCGGCCATTTCGGAAGGCCTGCTGTTCAAGCACTTCCCGTCCAAGGCTGCGCTCTATGCCGAGATCCTTGCGGAGGAGTGCGAGGCCGATCCTGACTTTGCGCACCTGCTCGGCCAGGAGCCGTCGACCGCGACGCTCGTTGCATTGGTCAAGGGCATGGTCGGGTATTTTGTTACGGTATCGGACGGGTCGGATCAGGAGGAAGCGCAGCGGCTGCGGCTGATGACGACGAGCCACCTCGACGACGGGGAGTTCGCACGGCTGCTCTACGACAAGGTTGGCGGCCTGATCGGACCGGTGTTTTCGGCGTCGATCGATCGCGCGGTGACGGCCGGCGACGCGGTGCGGATCGGCAGCCACCCGCTCAATCTGTTCTGGTTCGCCCACCACACCGTGCTGATGGCGGCGCTGACGAGGCTTCCGCCCGTGCCCTGTCTTGCCTACGGCAACGCTAACGATCTGGAGCATCAGCTCTGCCGATTCATATTGCGCGGCATCGGGCTCCACGAGGCCGCTATTGCTTCTCATCTGGATTGCGAGCTGTCGCCGAATTCGGGACAATCGGTAACTGCAGAAAGTGCATGACATGAATATCGTGACTGAACCCAAGCTGTCGGGCAAGCCGATCGTCGACAAGCCGCACAAGCGACCGGTGCGACTTGTGCGCTGGTTCATCGTCGTGGGATCGCTGCTGGCCCTGCTGGTTGGCGGCCTGGTCTGGTTCAACTATTTCCGCGGCAAGATGATCGAGCAGTTCTTCGCGAACAACAAGCCGCCGCCGACCCTGGTGAATGTCGCGACGGCGAAGGCCGAAACCATTCCGAATCTTCTGACCGCGGTTGGCGATCTCGCCGCCGTGCATCAGGTCAACGTCACCTCCGACGTCAACGGACGTATCACCGACATCATGTTCACGGCGGGTGCCAGCGTGAAAAAGGGCACGCCGCTGGTGCAACTGTTCGACGGCCCGGACCAGGGCGACCTTGCCAACTTCAGGGCCCAGCAGCGCGTGGCGCAGATTACGCTCGACCGCGCCAGGCAACTGATGGAGCGCCAGGTCGGGCCGCAGGCGACGGTGGATACCGCGCAGGCCGCGTTCGACCAGGCCAGCGCCAGCATCGCCAAGACGGAAGCCATCATCTCGCAGAAGCTGGTGCGGGCGCCGTTCGACGGCGAACTCGGCGTTCGCCGCGTCGAGGTCGGACAATACCTGACCGCGGGCACGCAGATTGTTTCGCTGACGGATCTCTCGGTGCTGTTTGCGAACTTCACCGTGACGGAGAAGGACTCCGGCCAGCTCAAGGTCGGCCAGACTGTCCGTCTCGCCGTCGATGCCTATCCGGGCCGGACCTTCGAGGGCAAGATCACCACGATCGAGCCGCAGATCGCCACCGACACGCGCAACATTCGCGTGCAGGCGACGATCCAGAATCCGGACAAGATCCTCAAGCCCGGCATGTTCGTGACCACGACCGTGGTGCTGCCGGACAAGCCGCCGGCCATCACCGTGCCGGAGACCGCGGTCGACTACACGCTCTATGGCGATTCCGTCTACCTCGTCAGCGAAAAGAAGGAGGAGGACGGCAAGACCGGCCTGATCGTCACGCGCACCTTCGTGCAGACCGGCAAGCGCTTCGACGGACGCGCCGAGATCACCAAGGGCTTGAAGGATGGCGACCGCGTCGTGTCGGTGGGGCAGCTCAAGCTGCAGTCCGGATCGCCGGTCACGATCTCGACCGATCCGACACCGCCGATACCGGCGAAGCCGCCGCGCTACTGATCACGAACGCGGCCCCCGAGGGGGCCGCGCAGCGAAAGTTGTGGAAACGAGACCGCGCCAGGGACTGCTGGATTCACCGGGATAATTTGTGATGGTTTTTACCGATATCTTCATCAAGCGTCCGATCCTGGCGGTCGTTGTCAGCCTGCTGATCCTCCTGATCGGTTTGCGGGCCGCCAGCGTATTGCCGATCCGACAATATCCAAAACTGTCGAACACGGTGATCAACGTCACCACCGTCTATCCTGGCGCGTCGGCCAACCTGATCCAGGGCTTCATCACCACGCCGATCGAGCAGGCGATCGCGTCCGCCGAGGGCGTCGACTATATCACCTCGTCATCGGTGCAGGGCACCAGCACGATTCAGGTCTACATCAAGCTCAATTTCGATCCGAACCAGGCGCTGACCGAAGTGTTGGCCAAGACGAACTCGGTCAAATACCTGATCCCGAAAGAATCCAACGACCCGATCGTGACCAAGACGACCGGCCAGACCACGGCCGTGATGTATCTTGGTTTCTCCAGCGACGAGCTCTCAGGCTCGGCGATCTCCGACTACCTCACGCGCGTGGTGCAGCCGGTGCTGTCGACGGTCGACGGCGTGGCTTCCGCCGACATTCTCGGCGGGCAAACTTTTGCGATGCGGCTGTGGCTCGATCCGGTGCGGATGGCGGGACGCGGCGTTTCACCAAATGACGTGGCAGCGGCGATCGCCGCCAACAACTTCCAGGCCGCGGCCGGCCAGGCCAAGGGCTACCTCATCGTCTCGAACGTGCAGACCAACACCGACTTGAGGAACCTCGATCAGTTCAAGAGGATGATCGTCAAGTCCAAGGACGGTGGCTTCGTGCGGATCGAGGATGTTGCCACCGTCGAACTCGCTGCTCAAAGCTCGGACGCGAGCGTCGCCTTCAGCGGCGAGCGCGCGATCTTCATCGGCGTGCAGGCGACCCCGCAAGGCAATCCGCTGACGCTGGTCAAGGGCGTGCGCGCGTTGATGCCGGAGATCGAGCGCAACCTGCCGCCATCGATGAAAATGAAGGTGGCCTATGATTCCACCAAGTTCATTCAGTCCTCGATCGACGAGGTGAAGAACACGCTGATCGAGGCGGTCCTGATCGTCGTGGTCGTGATCTTCCTGTTCCTGGCCTCGTTCCGCTCGGTGATCATCCCCGTGGTCACGATTCCGCTGTCGCTGATCGGCGTCTGCAGCCTGATGCTGATGATGGGCTTCAGCTTCAACCTGCTGACGCTGCTGGCGATGGTGCTCGCCATCGGGCTTGTGGTCGACGACGCCATCGTGGTGGTCGAGAACATCCATCGACATCTCGAAGAGGGAAAATCACCGGTGCAGGCGTCGCTGCAGGGCGCGCGCGAAATCGTCGGCCCCGTGGTCTCGATGACGATCACGCTGGCGGCGGTGTATGCGCCGATCGGCTTCCTCGGCGGCCTGACCGGCTCGCTGTTCCGCGAGTTTGCCTTCACGCTTGCGGGCTCGGTGATCGTGTCGGGCGTGATCGCGCTGACGCTGTCGCCGATGATGTGTTCGGTCTTCCTGAAGAGCGCGGAGGAGGGGCGGTTCGCAAAGCTGGTCAACCGGGTGTTCGGTGCGATAACGCGCTGGTATGGCCGCCAGCTTGACCGGTCGCTCGACTATCGTCCGATTACCGGCCTGTTCGCGCTGACCATCCTCGGCCTGGTCGGCTTTCTCTACATGAACACGGCCAAGGAGCTCGCGCCCGAGGAAGACCAGGGTATCGTGTTCTCGGTGACCAAGGCGCCGAAATACGCCAACATCGATTATGTCGATTTCTACGGCGACAAGCTCGACAAGGCGTTCGAGAAGTTTCCCGAGACCGACCTGCGTTTCGTCCTGAACGGCATCAACGGGCCGCAGGGCGGCATTGCCGGCATGCTGCTCAAGCCGTGGGACGAGCGCAAGCGCTCCTCGATCCAGTTGAAGCCGCTGGTGCAGGCGGAGCTCTCGAAGATCGAAGGCGTGCAGGCGTTCGCCTTCAATCTGCCGCCGCTGCCGGGCGGCCCCGGCGGCCTGCCGATACAGATGGTGATCAACTCGACCGCGGGCTTCCAGACCGTCTATGACGAGATGGCGAAGCTGAAGGACGCCGCGCGCAAGAGCGGCCTGTTCATCGTCTCCGACAGCGATCTCGATTTCAACCAGCCGGTGGTGCGCGTCTCGATCGACCGTTCCAAGGCGAGCGATCTCGGCATCAACATGGCCCAGGTCGGCGCCACGTTGCAGACGCTGCTGGGCGGCAACTACGTCAACCGATTCAATCTCGAGGGACGATCCTATCAGGTGATCCCGCAGGTGCCGCGCGGCATGCGGCTGTCGCCGGAATCGCTCGGCGGCTACTATGTTCCGACCAACACCGGGCAACTGGTGCCGCTGTCGACCATCGTGTCGATCGAGACCGGCACCGATCCGAACTCGCTGACGCACTACAACCAGCTCAACTCGGCGACCTTCTCGGCGGTGCCGATGCCGGGCGTCACTGTCGGGCAGGCGGTGGACTTCCTGGAGGGCGAAGCGAAGAAGCTGCCCTCGGGCTTCGGGCACGACTATCTGGCCGACTCCCGGCAGTATGTGCAGGAAGGCAATCAGCTCGCGATCACCTTCGGCTTCGCGCTGATCATCATCTTCCTGGTGCTGGCGGCGCAGTTCGAGAGCCTGAGGGATCCGCTGGTGATCATGATCAGCGTTCCCATGGCGATCGTCGGCGCCTTGATCCCGCTGTTCTTCGGCGTGGCAACCATCAACATCTATACCCAGGTCGGGTTGCTGACGCTGGTCGGCCTCATCACCAAGCACGGCATCCTGATGGTCGAGTTCGCCAACGAGCTCCAGCTCAAGGAAGGTCTCGACAAACGATCCGCGATCGAAATGGCGGCGCGGATTCGTCTGCGGCCGATCCTGATGACGACGGCGGCGATGGTCACCGGCCTGATCCCGCTGCTGACTGCGACCGGCGCGGGTGCGGCGAGCCGCTTCTCGATCGGCCTTGTGGTGGTGGCCGGCATGTCGATCGGCACGCTGTTCACGCTGTTCGTACTGCCGGCGGTCTATGTCTGGCTGGCGACCGACCACCAGGCCAAGGCCGGCTCGGAGCGGACCAAGGAGATCGCCGATTTCGATCTCGGCAATAACGCGCTGAAGCCGACCTGAGCCGTATTTGATGCAGGACTGACGGGCGACGGCCGCGGAAATCGCGGCCGTCGCTTTTTTGTGTGCAGCGCCGGCGACGATCGCTAAGCTGTTCATCCCAGAAGAAGGCAAGACAGGGGGCACGATGACGAGCGACTTTCCCGCCGGCAACTACCGCTTCATCCCGGCCGTGTTTCAATATTCCGGAGGGGTGGCCGCCAATGCCGGCTACGAGATCGAGCGGGTCCGCTTCGACAGGCCGGTGCCTCTGGCCGACGGTTTTGCGCAAATCGCAAAATACATCCAGGCGGCGGGCAGGCCGCTGACCTCGTTCTGCGCCTGCGAGTTGCGCTCACCGGCCGCGTTCACCGACGAGGGCTTCCGCAATTTCAACCTGCACTACGTCAAGACGCTGGCGGAGTGGGGCATCTACGACGAGCGAACCAATCCGGTGGCGCGCAGCAATGTCTGCCCGGAGATCGATCCGCCGGCCGAACCGTCGTTCTATGGGTTTTCATTCACGCGGCCGAGCCGGAGCGGCACGCCCAGCTTCGTGATCGCGGGCAGCGGCGAGTCGCAGGAGGGCAACGCCAGCTATGCCGAGCGCACGGTGCGTTACCGCGATATCAGCCCCGAGGGCATCGCGGAGAAGGTCCGTTACGTCGTCAGCGTGATGGAAAAGCGAATGGGTGAGTTCGGCTTCGGCTGGAAGGATGCAACCGCGACGCAGACCTACACGATCCATGATTTCTATCCGGTGTTTGCCGAAGCGCTGGTCTTTCCGGGCGCCGCGCGCGCGGGCCTGACCTGGCATTTCGCCCGGCCGCCGGTGATCGACCTGGAGTACGAGATGGATTGCCGGAGGGTGCTGCGGGAGATTGTGATTTAGCGGCACAGTCGTCATTGCCTGCGACAAATGCAAAGCGTTTGCGCAAGGTAGCGAAAGCGACGAAGCAATCCATTTCTCCACTTGCGGCGCGATGGATTGCTTCGCTGCGCTCGCAATGACGTCTCCAGTGCGCTACCGTTCCCTCGGATCCAGCGCGTTGCGCAGGCCGGCCGTCATGCCTTGTCCGCCGTTGCGGCTTCGATACGGGCGTCGATGATCGCGCGGTCGGTGATCCCGGCCGGGTTCCTGCGCGTCGGCATGAATTGGCGGAAATGCACCCAGCGCTCGCGGCTGACCTGTTCCAGCCGTTCCAGTTCGGCGAGCGGATCGGTGTGGTCGTCGACGCGCAGGTCGAGGTCGGACCATTCCTCCTCGCCATGGATCAATAGCGCCGCCGATTGCTTGCCGCGCATGTCGCCGCCGGCGGCTTCGCCCGCCTTCATCGCCGCGATCAGCCGTTGTGCAAAGGGAAGGGCGGTGTTGGCGAGATAGGCATGCGCCGTGTCGTCGAGCACGGCGCCGCCCGCCAGCATGTTGCCGGCAAGCGAGAAGCCGTCGCCCCGGATGTGCCCGCACCAGTCGACGCATTCACGGCCGGTATGCGCGGCGATGCGGCCGCTTGTGTCCATCACATGCAGTTGCCGGTTCTCGCGGCCGTCGTCGGCCGCTGTCAGCGTGTCGATCACTTCGCGGGGGCTGCGCCCCTCGCGCAGCAATTTCACGCCGTCGATGCCGTAATAGGGATTGACCAGCGCCTGCGTCGCGATGCCTCCGATGCCGGCGGCGATATGCGGCACGCGTGCGCCGACCGCGAAAAACCTGGTCGCAACCGCAATGCCGATGTGGCCGGTTGAGAGGTCGCGGGCGATGATCGACCAGGTCATCTATTGTCTCTTCGAGCTATCGTCCTGCCGCGTAACCCTGCATGCCCCTGGGATTGGCGGCAGCACGGCGGCGGCGGCCGACCTTTGAGGCCGCGGTGAGGCGGCCTTCCGACCAGTCGGGACCGGTCTCGACGATGTGGCCGCGGCTCGTCAGGGTATCGACGGTCGCCTTCGGTACGCGGCTCTCGACCACCAGCACGCCAGGGCGCGCGGTGCGCGGCCAGAACGAGATCGGGAAATGTTCGGAGTGCCAGGCGGGCGCGTCGATCGCCTCCTGCAGGTTCAGCTTGGCATGGACATGGCGCAGGAAGAATTGCGTGGTCCATTGATCCTGCTGGTCGCCGCCAGGCGAACCCCAGGCCATGTAGGGCTCGCCATCGCGCAGCGCCATGGTGGGCGAGAGCGTGGTGCGCGGGCGCTTGCCCGGCGCCAGCGCCGCCGGGTGATCCTCCTCCAGCCAGAACATCTGGGCGCGGCTGCCGAGGCAGAAGCCGAGTTCGGGAATGACCGGCGACGATTGCAGCCAGCCGCCGGACGGCGTCGCCGAGATCATGTTGCCGGCCTGGTCGATGATATCGAAATGCACGGTGTCGCCGCGCACTTCGCCGAAGCGGCCGACGGTTGGTTCGCCCGCGCCCATGGCGCCGACCGCCTCGCGATGGCCCTCGGCGCGGCGCAGCTTGACCACCGAGCCGAAGCCTTCCACCGAGCCCGGGATGAAATCGAGCGAGGCGGTGTCTCTGGAGATCAGCTTGCGTCGCTCGTCATTGTAGGTATCCGACAGCAAGGTCGCGATCGGGATCTCGGTGAACTTGGGATCGCCGTAGAATTTCTCGCGGTCGGCGAAGGCAAGCTTCGCGCATTCGATCTGCAGGTGGATGAACTCGGGACCGGCGGGATCGAGCCCATCGAGTTCAAAGCCCTTCAACAGCGCGAGTTGCTGTAGCATCACCGGGCCCTGGCTCCAGACGCCGGGCTTGCAGACAGTGTAGCGGCCATAATCATACGTCAAGGGCGTCTCGACGGTCGGCTGCCAGCGCGCCATGTCGTCGGCCGAGAGCACGCCGCGATGCGGCGAGCCAGAGACGTCCATCACGTCCTGCGTGCGGCAGAACTTGTCGATCGCTTCCGCCACAAAGCCGTGCGACCAGGATTTTCGCGCGCGTTCGATCTGCGCGACACGGTCGCCACCCGCGCTTTCCGCCTCTTTCAGGATGCGGGCGTAGGTTTCCGAGAGCTGCTTGTTGGTGAACAGCGTGCCGGGCACGGGTACTTCGTTGTTCGGCAGGTAGACCGCGGCCGACGTCGTCCAGTGCTTGCGGAAAAGTTTCTCGACGACCTGAATGGTTGCCGACGCCCGTTCGACCAGCGGATAGCCGTCGCGGGCGTAGGCGATAGCGGGCTCCAGCACGTCGCGCAGCCGCATCGTGCCGTAATCGCGCAGCAGCAGCATCCAGGATTCGAACGTGCCGGGAACGCAGGCTGCGAGCAGTCCTGTTCCGGGCACCATCTCCAGGCCCTCGCTCCTGTAATGCGCGATGGTGGCTTTCGCCGGCGCAGGACCCTGGCCGCAGATCACCTCCGTGCGGCCGCGCCTGGTGTCATGGACGATGATCGGCACGTCGCCGCCCGGTCCGTTCAGATGCGGCTCGACCACCTGCAGCGTGAAGGCCGTGGCGACACCGGCGTCGAACGCGTTGCCGCCCTTTTCCAGGATTCCCATGCCGACCGCGGTCGCGATCCAGTGGGTCGAGGTGACGACGCCGAAAGTGCCTTCGATTTCCGGCCGGGTGGTGAACGGATCGGGATTGACGTTGCTCATGGTAATCTGATGCGGTGGTATTGCGATATGAGCGCACTTGACCACAGGCGAAGCTGGATGCCAATCGCTGGGATGCCACGCATTGCATCCATCTCCGTGATCATACCAAGGCTGCTGCCTCAACCGGATGGTTGACGGCATGGCAGGCGACGCCGTCGATCAGGACCGGTGCTTCCTTCCGGCAGAGATCGAACGCCAGCGGGCAGCGCGGGTTGAAGGCGCAGCCGGGCGGCGGGTCGATCGGATTGGGGATTTCGCCCTTGACCGGAATCCGCTGCCGGCCGGACATCGCGAGATCCGGGACCGCGCCCAGCAGCATCCTGGTGTAGGGCATCCTGGGGTTGGCGAACAATTCGCGGCCCTCGGCGATCTCCACGATGCGGCCGAGATACATCACGCCGATGCGGGTCGCCATGTGGCGGACCACGGCGAGGTTGTGGCTGATGAAGAGATAGGTGAGGCCGAACTTGTCCTGCAGGTCGCGCATCAGGTTGAGAATCTGCGCCTGTACGGAAACGTCGAGCGCCGAGGTCGGCTCGTCGCAGACGATGAATTCGGCTTCCGACGCCAGCGCCCGCGCGATCGCGATGCGCTGGCGCTGGCCGCCGGAGAATTCATGCGGATATTTCAGCCCGTCGTCCGGGTGCAGGCCGACCAGACCCAGCAATTCGCCGACGCGGGAACGGATGTCGCGCTCGCCCTCGATCAGGCCGAAGGCGCGGATCGGTTCGGAAACGATGGCATCGACCCGGAAGCGCGGATTGAGGCTCGCATAGGGGTCCTGGAAGATCATCTGTATACGCCGCCGCAGGCGCTGGCGGGCCTGCGCCTGCCTGGCACTCGTCATCGACACGCCGTCGATGACCACTTCGCCCGAGCTTGGCGGCAGCAGCCCGACGACCATCCGCGCCACCGTGGTCTTGCCCGATCCGGATTCCCCGACCAGGGCAAAGGTCTCACCCTTTTTGATATCGAAGGTGACGCCGTCGACGGCCTTCAAAAACTCCAGGTGACCGCCCTCGAGCACGCGGTTGAGCCACGGCTTCGAGACGTCGAACACGCGGCGCAAATTCCTGATGTCGACGAAGGGGGCGCTCATGCCGCGGTCTCCTTCACGGCTTCCCGGGGCGCGGTGTCGAAGAGATGGCAGGCCACGGCGTGCGATCCCTGTTTGATGGGCTCGGGCCGCTCGACGCGGCAGCGGTCGAACGCAAACGCGCAGCGCGGATTGAACGAGCAGCCCGGCGGGATCGCCGACAGCCGCGGCATCGACCCCGGAATTTGCACCAGCCGCTTGTCGTCGCCGGCAAGCGTCGGTATCGCGCCCATCAAGCCTTTGGCGTAGGGATGCAGCGGGTTCTGCACGACATCCTGCACCGGGCCGATCTCGGCGATCCGGCCCGAATACATCACCGCAACGCGATCGGATGTCTCGGCGATCACGCCCATGTCGTGGGTGACCAGCATGACGGCGGTGCCGTGATCGCGCCCCAAGCGCTTGATCAACGAAATGATCTGCGCCTGCACCGAGACGTCGAGCGCGGTGGTCGGCTCGTCGGCGATGATCAATTCCGGCTCGGCGCAGATCGCCAGCGCGATCACGACACGCTGGCGCATGCCGCCGGAGAACTCGTGCGGATAGGCGTCGATGCGCTTTTCCGGCGCAGGGATTCCGACTTCGGCGAGCAGATCGATGGCGCGCTTGCGCGCCGCGGTCTCCGGGAGATTGAGGTGGGTCCGGATCGTCTCCACGATCTGGTCGCCGATCCGGTAGAGCGGGTTGAGGCTGGTCAGCGGATCCTGGAAGATCATTCCGATCCGTTTTCCCCGGATGCGGCGGATTTCTTCCGGCGGGAGGTGGTCGATCCGCGTTCCCGACAGATGGATCTCGCCGCCCGAGATGCGGCCGGGAGGATCGATCAGTCCAATGACGGCAAGTCCGGTGACCGATTTGCCGGCGCCGGACTCGCCGACCACGCCGAGCACCTCGCCCTTGGCGATGTCGAAGGAAACGCCGTTGATGGCGCGCAGCGTGCTGCGGCGGGTGAGGAACTCGACCTCGAGGTTGCGCACGGAAAGGACGGGAATGGTCATCGGAGTTTTGGATTGAGCGCGTCGCGCAGCCAGTCGCCGAGCAGGTTGATGGAGAGGATCAGCCCCGCCAGCGCGATGCCGGGGAAGGCGACGATCCACCATTCGCCGGCGAAGAGATAGTTGTTGCCGATCCGGATCAAGGTGCCGAGCGACGGCATGGTATCGGGCATGCCGGCGCCCAGGAACGACAGCGTCGCCTCGGTGATGATGGCGAGCGCGAGGTTGATGGTGGCGATCACGAGAATGGGTCCCATCGTGTTCGGCAGCACGTGCCGCAGCATGATCACGGGGGCGCGCAGGCCGATCAGTTGCGCGGCGGCGACGTAATCCTTGTTCTTCTCGACCATGACGGATCCGCGCACGGTCCGGGCATACTGCACCCAGAAACTCAGGCCGATCGCGACCACCAGCACGGCGAGCGTGCTCATGGCGTCGAGCCGGTTGCCGAACACGGACTTGGCGACGCCGTTGACCAGCAGCGCGATCAGGATCGCAGGGAAGGTGAGCTGCACGTCGGCGATGCGCATGATCAGCCCGTCGACTGCGCCGCCGAAATAGCCTGCGACCAGCCCGAGCGCGATGCCGAGCGTGCCGGCCAGCACGACGCCGAGCACGCCGACGGTGAGCGAGATCCGCAAGCCGTAGAGAATGGCCGAAAACACGTCGCGGCCCTGTTCGTCGGTGCCGAGCAGGAACGGGGTCTGGCCGTCGGCGGTCCACAGCGGCGAAATCCGCGAATTCATCAACTGCAGCTGCGCCGGATCGAACGGGTTCTGCACCGCAAGCTGGGACGCAAAAATCGCCAGCAGGAAAAACAGCACGGTCACGGCGCCCGCCACCATGGTCATGCGGGAACGGCGGAACGAGTAGAAGATGTCGCTGTCGAGTGCGCGCTTGAACCAGCCGGCACCGGAACGCGCGGCGGGCGCGTTCGACGGGGCCTGGTGCGGGACGACGGCATCGGACATGAAGAACCTCGCCTCAAGCAGGGCGGCTGATGGTCGAGCGCAGGCGCGGATCGACGACGGTGTAGAGGATATCGACCACGAGGTTGATGGTGACGAAGATCAGCGAAATCATCAGCAGGTACGCAGCCATGATCGGGATATCGACGTTCTGGATCGCCTGCACGAACAGCAGGCCCATGCCGGGCCACTGGAACACGGTCTCGGTGATGATCGAAAATGCAATAACCGAGCCAAACTGCAGGCCGGCCACGGTGATGACCGGGACCAGCGTGTTCTTGAGTGCATGGCCGAAATGGATCGCGCGCGTGGTCAGGCCGCGGGCGCGGGCGAAGCGGATGTAGTCGGTACGCAGCACTTCGAGCATTTCGGCGCGCACCAGCCGCATGATCAGGGTCATCTGGAACAGGCCGAGCGTGATCGAGGGCATGATGAGCGCCTTGAGGCCCGAAACGGTGAGCAGGCCCGTGGTCCACCAGCCGATCCGCACCACGTCGCCGCGTCCGAACGAGGGCAGCCAGCCGAGCGTCACGGCGAACAGATAGATCAGCAGGATGCCGATCAGGAATGTCGGCAGCGAGATCCCGATCAGCGACACCGCCTGGAACACCTTGGTGAGAATGGTGTCGCGCCGCAGCGCCGAATAGACCCCCATCAGGATGCCGAACACCATCGAAAGAAGCGTGGCGCAGGCGGCGAGTTCCAGCGTCGCCGGCATCCGCTCCATCAGGAGGTTCGAGACCGGCTGGCGGAATTGATAGGACACGCCGAACTTGAACTGCGCGGCATTGGCAAAATAGCGGAGGAACTGGACCGGGACGGGATCGTCGAGCCCAAGCGATTTGCGCACGGCTTCGCGTTCGGCGGCAGGTGTATCGAGTGAAACGATCTGGTTGACGGGGTCGCCGGCGAACCGGAACATCGAGAACGCGATGACGCCGACCGCGATCATGACGCCGATGGCCTGGATTGCGCGGCGAAGAGTGAAAGCGAGCATGGATTCCTTTCACTGCTCTGGTGCGGCGGCGAACGGCGCTGTCGCCTGCAAGTGAAAGGTCCCGGAAGCCATTGAGCCGCCGGGACCTGGTGTCGAAGTCCGATTAGTCCTGTTTGGTTGCCCAGTAAAGCAGGACCTGGTTGTCCGCGCGCTGGGACAGTTTCACTTTTTTCGACACGCCCCACGCCAGCGCCTGCTGGTGCAGCGGGATGTAGCCGAAATCCTTGGCGCCGATTTCGAATGCTTCCTTGATCAGGAGGTCGCGCTTGGTCGCGTCGGATTCCTGCAGGATCTTCTCGGCGAGTTCGTCGAGCTTCTTGTTGCAGTAGCCGCCGAGATTGGCCTCGCCGCGGTTCGACTTCGGATCGTCGCGGCAGCCCATGATGTCATGCAGGACGTTATGGGAATCGAGCGTGCCGGGCGTCCAGCCGAGCAGGTAGAACGAGGTCTGGTAGCCGCCGGGCTTCAGCACCTTTGCGAAATACTGCGCCTTGGGCTGGGCCAGCAGCGTGACCTTGACGCCGATGCGGGCGAGCATGCCGACGACGGCCTGGCAGATCGCCGCGTCGTTGACGTAGCGGTCGTTGGGGCAGTCCATCGTGACTTCGAAACCATCGGGATAGCCGGCCTCGGTCAGAAGCTTCTTGGCGCCGTCGGGATCGAATTTCGGACGGGTGAAGTCACCGGACAGCTTGAACAATTGCGGTGCGATCATCAACGCCGAGGGCGTCGACAGGCCGCGCATGACGCGGGTCTTGATCAGTTCGATGTCGATGGCCTTGAAGAAGGCCTCGCGCACCCTGATGTCCTTGAACGGGTTCTTGCCCTTGACGTTGGAGTAGAGCAGTTCGTCGCGCACCTGATCCATGCCGAGGAAAATGGTGCGGAGCTCCGGTCCCTTCAGCACCTGGGCGTTCGGGCTGGAGTCCACCCGCGAGATATCCTGGATCGGGACCGGCTCGATGACGTCGACTTCGCCCGAGAGCAGGGCGGCGACGCGCGTGGCGTCCGAGCCGATCGGCGTGAAGATGATTTCCTTGATGTTGTGCTCCGCCTTGCGCCACCAGTTCGGGTTGGCCTTGAAGACGGTTTTGACGCCAGGCTGGTGGCTTTCGACCGAGAAGGCGCCGGTGCCGTTGGCATTCAGCGAGGCAAAGCTAGGCGTCGTTGCCGCGGCCGGTGTGGGCTCGACGGCGTTGTTCGCCTCGGCCCACTTCTTGCTCATGATGTACCAGGTATCCCATTGCGAGTTGAGAATGGGATTGGGCGAGGTCAGAACGAAATCCACTGTGTAGTCGTCGACCTTGACGACCTTGGTGCCGCTGGGAATGCGGGTCTGCAGGTTCGAGCCCTTCTTTTGAACGCGCTCGGCAGAGAACAACACGTCGTCGGCGGTGAAGGGATCGCCGTTCTGGAATTTCACGCCCTTGCGCAGATGGAACCGCCAGCGGGTCGGCTCCGGTGTCTCCCAGCTCTCCGCCAGTGCAGGGATGATCTTCAGATCCTTGTCGCGAGCGACCAGGCCTTCAAAGACCTGCCCGAGATGGGCGTGGGTGGTGCTCTCGTTGAGCGTGTAGGGGTCCAGCGACTTGAGGTCGCCCTGGTTGGCGTAGCGCAGGGTCTGCGCCGATGCCGGCACCACCGCGAGCGCGATGATGGAAGCCGCGACCGCTGCAAGCAATCTCTGACGTACCGACATTTGTTCGATTTCCCCACTTTGATCAGCAATTTCCACAATTGGCGGCGGATATTGCCGAGCCATGTTGCCAGAGTCCAGCCGCCGCGCAAGCATCATTTCCCTGCACCGCTTGCCGGTTTGCGCGGCGGTGCGGCAATGACTAGGTTGACCATTAGACGTGCGTGCACGCGCGTTACATTGAACTTTCGGAGTGCCGAATGGCGGAACTGAAGGCCGACGTACTCGTTCTGGGTGCGGGCATGGTCGGCGTAAGCGCCGCCCTGCACCTGCAAAAGCGCGGCCGGAATGTGGTCCTGATCGATCGGCACGACACGGCCGGCGAGGAAACCAGCTACGGCAATGGCGGGCTGATCGAATGCGCTTCGGTCTTTCCCTACATGTTTCCGCGGGATCTGGGACAGATCCTGCGATACGCATTCCTTCGCGCGCCGCAGGTGCGGTACCATTTCAAGGATCTGCCGACTTTCCTGCCGTGGCTGACACGCTATTTCCTTGCCTCGTCGCCGGAGCGTGCACTGCACAGTGCGATGGCCGAGTTGCCGCTGATCCAGCGCAGCCTGATCGAGCATGAGGCGCTGATCAGGGAGGCCAATGTGCCGGACCTGTTGCGGCGAACCGGCTGGATCAAGCTGTTTCGCTCCGGGCCGACGCTTGCGAATGCGGTGCGGGATCTCGAGCGGGCCAGACAGTATGACGTCGCGGGCGAGGTGCTCGATGCGGCTGCGATTGTTGCGCGCGAGCCGCACCTGACCGGTGATTTCAGCGGCGCGATCCACTTTCCTGCGCCCGGATTCGTGCCGGATCCCGGTGGCCTCGCCAAGGCCTATGCCGCCCTGTTCGGCCGCGGGGGCGGGCGATACCTGGTCGGCGATGCGCGAACGCTCGAACAGTCCGACCGGCGATGGCGGGTGGCGACGCTGGAAGGCACCATCACCGCGCGCGACGTCGTGGTGGCGATGGGGCCCTGGTCGGATCAGGTCTTTGCGCCGCTCGGCTATTCGATCCCGCTTCAGGTCAAGCGTGGTTACCATTTGCACCTCAAGCCGCGCGGCAATACGATCCTGAATCACCCCGTGCTCGACAGCGATCTCGGCTATCTGCTGGCGCCGATGAACCGCGGCATCCGGCTGACGACCGGTGCGGAGTTCGCCCGCCGCGATGCGCCGCCGACGCCGGTCCAGGTCGAGCGGGCGCTGCCGCGGGCGCACAAGCTGTTTCCGCTTGGCGAGCCGGTCGACGCCAGGCCCTGGATGGGGGCGCGGCCCTGTCTGCCCGATATGCTGCCGGTCATCGGAAAGGCCCCCCGCCATGCCGGGCTGTGGTTCAATTTCGGCCACCAGCACCACGGCCTGACGCTTGGTCCGGCGACCGGGCGCCTGCTGGCCGAAACCATGACCGGGGAGACCCCGTTTGCCGACATCAGGCCGTTTGCCGTCGAACGCTTTGGTTGACCCGAGGGGGTCACCGAGTTGACCATGTGCGGAATTGATGAGCGGGGTTAAGGTCTTGTCCTTGCATGACCGGGGTCATCGTGGCGATACTGCGGCAAGCCAGCAAAAGGAGCGGTCATGAAGGTTAACGTCGAGGTAGATTGCACGCCGCTGGAAGCCAGGCAGTTTTTTGGCCTTCCGGACGTGCAGCCGATGCAGACGGCAGTGATGGAAAAGATGCAGCAGCAGATGATGGCCAACATCGAAAAGGTTTCGCCGGAATCGCTGATCCAGAGCTGGTTCACCTTCGATCCCAAGATCGCTGAGCGCTTCCAGGATATGTTCGTGGCCATGGCCGGCCTCGGTGGCATGGCCAAGAAGGACAAGAAGTAGTGACGGAAGGCGGCCCAGGGACGGGAGATCGGCGGCTTCAGCCGCCAAGCCTGTTCCTGATGCTGGCCGAGGCGCGGAGCCTGTTCGAACTGAACTCGAGCCTGTTGCTGTCGCCGCTGTTGTTGCGCGCGCCGAAGGGCGACGGGCATCCGGTGCTGACGCTGCCGGGCTTTCTCGCCAGCGATCTGTCGATGGCGCCGATGCGGCGCTACCTGAAAGAGCTCGGCTACGACACCCAGGCATGGAGGATGGGCCGCAATTTCGGCGGCGTGTCTTCCAAGCGCGCCGCGTTGCGCGATCTTTTGACCGGCATTCACGAACAGACCGGCCGCAAGGTCAGCCTGGTCGGCTGGAGTCTCGGCGGTATCTACGCGCGCGATCTGGCGCTGCAATTGCCTGACATGGTGCGCGCCGTGATCACGCTCGGCAGTCCCTTTGCGAACGACATCAGGGCGACCAACGCCACGCGGCTGTATGAGGCGCTGTCGGGGGAGACGGTCGACGACAATCCGGAAATCCGCCAGGCGATCGCGGGCGACCTGCCGGTTCCGGCTACCTCGATCTATTCCCGCACCGATGGGATCGTGAACTGGCACACCAGCCTGTTGCGTTCCTCCAGCACGGCCGAGAATATCGAGGTGCATTTCGCCAGCCATATCGGCCTCGGCGTCAATCCCGCGGCGTTGTGGGCGGTAGCCGATCGCCTGGCGCAGCCCGAAGGCGAGTTCCGGCATTTTGATCGTTCGGGACCGTTTGCCATTGCCTATGGCCCCCCTGAAAATGCACAATCCTGACCATAGCCCTCAGGCGAGGGGATGATTTTCGAATGAGCCCACCGCGATTGATGCAGGATGGGTAACAGTTTTCGGACTATGCTCGGATAATAAAAGCCGTTCTGTACGCCAGAAGCGCCACCAAGGCGTCGTACTTTCGGCTTCGGGAGGAAAATATGGCGGACGCCAGGAAACTGTCTTCGATGGACGCGTCGTTTCTGTACCTGGAAACGCCGGAGATGCCCATGCATGTCGGCAGCATGGCGATCTTCCGCCTGCCGGAGGACTACAAAGGTAACTTCTTCGAGGACTTCAAGGCGATGATCGCCTCGCGGCTGCACATCGCGCCGATCCTCAAAGCCCGGCTGGAAAAGGCACCGCTCGACATCGATCATCCGTCATGGGTCGAGGACGACCAGTTCGACATTGACCGACATATCTTCCGCGGCAGCCTTCCGGCGCCCTATGACCGCGCCACGCTGGAGCGCCTCGTCGGCTGGATACATGCGAAGCTGCTCAACCGCGCCCGGCCGCTGTGGGAGTTCTACGTCTTCGAGGGCATGAAGGACAACGAGATCGGGCTCTATTCCAAGATGCACCACGCCTGCATCGACGGCGGGGCAGGTGCAGCGCTGACCAGCATGATCTACGACGTCACGCCGATCCCGCGCAAAGTCGACGCGCCGATTCCGCAGGCGAAAGGCGGCAAGGAGCCACGCGACATCGCCGCCAACCTGATCGATTCCTACCAGCAACTCTGGCGCCAGCCTTTCGACGGGTCCTCGACGCCCAAGACGATCGACCTGCCGCGTTCCGGAAAGAGCGATCTCGGATCGATCCTGTTCGACAACGCCATGTTCCAGATCGAGAGTGCGGTGAAATTCGCCGGCAGCATTCCCGCGATGCTCAAGAGCGTCTCCGACGTGGTCGGCAAGATTTCCGACCCGAAGTCGCGCGACAGCATCGCCAGCATGGTTTCGCCGCCGACCGTCTTGAACAAGGCGATTTCGTCGGAGCGCAGTTTTGCCGGCACCTCGATTTCGCTGTCGCGGGCCAAGGCGGTCGCCAAGGCATCCGGCGGCAAGCTCAACGATGTGGTGCTGGCGCTGGCCTCGGGCGTGGTGCGGCGCTATCTGCTGGAGCGGGGCGCGTTGCCGGCGAAATCGATGACGGCGGCGGTGCCGATCTCGCTGCGCGAGGAGGGCAATACCGAGGCCAACAACCAGGTGTTCGGCATGATCTGCTCGATCGCCACCAACATCGCGGACCCCAAGGAGCGGCTGGAAGCGATCATCGCGCAATCGACCAGGTCGAAGGAGATGTCGCATCCGCTGCGGGCGTTCATGCCGCAGGTCTCGAATATCTCCATGCTCGGTGCGCCGATCATGGTGCAGATCCTGGCGCTGCTCTACAGCCGTTCGGACCTGTCGAACGTGCTGCCGCCGTCCGCCAACATCACGGTGTCCAACGTGCCGGGGCCGCGGCAGACGCTGTATGCCGCCGGCGCGGAACTGCTGCACATCTTCCCGGTGTCGATCTCGACCCACGGCATCGCGCTCAACATCACCGTGCAGAGCTATCGCGACCAGCTCGATTTCGGCTTCATCGCCGGCGCCAACATCATTCCCCATGTCCAGGTTATGTGCGACATGCTGCCGGCAGAGTTTGAAGCGCTGGAGGCGGCGTTCGCACCGCCGCCGACCATGACCAGCGCGGCTGAATAGGGTTTTGACGATGATTGAAATGCCGCCGCTGCAGTTCGCTCCTGTGAACGGTATTCGCATGGGCTATTACGAGGCGGGGCCGGCCTCCGACAGGCCGCCGGTCATCCTGTGCCACGGCTGGCCGGAAATCGCGTTCTCCTGGCGTCACCAGATCAAGGCCCTGGGCGAGGCCGGCATCCGGGTGATTGCGCCGGACCAGCGCGGCTATGGCGCCACCGACCGGCCGGAGCCGGTCGAGGACTACGACATGGAGCACCTGACCGGCGACCTCGTCGGCCTGCTCGACCATCTCAAGATCGACAAGGCGATCTTCGTCGGCCACGACTGGGGCGGATTCATCGTCTGGCAGATGCCGCTGCGGCATCCGTCACGCGTTGCCGGCGTGGTCGGGGTGAACACACCGCATTGGGATCGCGCGCCTGTGGATCCGATCGAACTGTTTCGCCAGCGCTTCGGCGACAAGATGTACATCGTGCAATTCCAGGACCCCGGCCGCGAGCCGGACAGGATCTTCGGCAGCCGCGTCGAGCAGACCTTCGATGCGTTCATGCGCAAGCCGGTGGCGCGCCCCGAAGGTACGCCGGAGGAGCAGCCTATTGCCGGCGTCGGCGCCTCACCGCGGCTCAACCTGGCGTTTCCGCAGATGATCGCGAACTACGACGCCAAACACGATCCGCGCACGCCGATCCTGTCGCCGGAGGAAAAGAAGGTGTTCGTCGATACCTTCACCAGAACGGGCTTCACCGGCGGCATCAACTGGTATCGCAATTTTACGCGCAACTGGCAGCGCTCGAAGGGCCTCGATCATCACGTGCACGTCCCGTCGCTGATGATCATGGCCGAGAACGACGCAGTGCTGCCGCCATCGGCCGCCGACGGCATGGAGAAGCTCGTCCCCGATCTGGAGAAATACCTGGTGCGCGGCAGCGGCCATTGGACCCAGCAGGAGAAGCCGGAGGAGGTCAGCGCCAAGCTGATCGAATGGCGTAGGAAGAGATTCGGGTAGAGACGTTTCGCTGCGCGCAGCGTTTCGCGACGTCATTGCGAGGAGCGAAGCGACGAAGCAATCCATTCTTTCTGTGGAGTGATGGATTGCTTTGCTTCGCTCGCAATGACGGATAGAGATCGAGATCAGGAGATAGTTCGACCATGGCGTCCCCCAACAAACTAGATCCGATCCCGCATCCGCCGAAAAAGCCCGTCGTCGGCAACATGCTGTCGCTGGATCCGAATGCGCCGGTGCAGCATCTGGTACGGCTGTCCAAGGAACTGGGGCCGATCTTCTGGCTGGACATGATGGGCGCGCCGCTCGTTATCGTCTCCGGCCACGACCTGATCGACGAACTTTCCGACGAGAAGCGCTTCGACAAGGCGGTGCGCGGCTCGCTGCGCCGTGTCCGCGCCGTCGGTGGCGACGGGCTGTTCACTGCCGATACCAACGAGCCGAACTGGAGCAAGGCGCACAACATCCTGCTGCAGCCGTTCGGCAACCGCGCGATGCAGTCCTATCACCCGAGCATGGTCGACATCGCCGAGCAACTCGTGAAGAAGTGGGAGCGACTCAACGGCGACGAGGAGATCGACGTCGTCCACGACATGACCGCGCTGACGCTCGACACCATCGGTCTCTGCGGCTTCGACTACCGCTTCAATTCGTTCTACCGCCGCGATTACCACCCGTTCGTCGAATCGTTGGTGCGCTCGCTCGAGACCATCATGATGACGCGCGGCATTCCGCTGGAAGGCCTGTGGCTGCAGAAACGCCGCCGCGACCTCGCGCAGGATGTCGCCTTCATGAACAAGATGGTCGACGAGATCATTGCCGAGCGGCGCGGCAACGCCGAGGCCGCCGAGGGCAAGAAGGACATGCTCGGCGCGATGATGACCGGCGTCGACCGCGCCACCGGCGAGCAACTCGACGACGTCAACATCCGCTACCAGATCAACACATTCCTGATTGCCGGCCACGAGACCACCAGCGGACTTCTCTCCTGCACGATCTATGCGCTGCTCAAGCATCCCGACGTGCTCAAGAAGGCCTACGAGGAAGTCGATCGGGTGCTCGGGCCGGATCTTGGTGTGAAGCCGACCTATCAGCAGGTCACGCAACTCACCTACATCACGCAGATATTGAAGGAGGCGCTGAGGCTGTGGCCGCCGGCGCCGGCCTATGGCATCGCGCCGCTCAAGGACGAAACCATCGGCGGCAAGTACAGACTGAAGAAGAACACCTTCATCACGGTGCTGGTGATGGCGCTGCATCGCGACCCCAGCGTCTGGGGGCCGAACCCGGATGCGTTCGATCCGGAGAATTTCAGCCGCGAGGCCGAGGCGAAGCGTCCGATCAACGCCTGGAAACCGTTTGGCAACGGCCAGCGCGCCTGCATCGGGCGTGGTTTCGCGATGCACGAGGCGGCGCTCGCGATCGGCATGATCCTGCAGCGCTTCAAGCTGCTCGATCCCCACCGCTACCAGATGCATCTGAAGGAAACGCTGACCGTCAAGCCGGAAGGCTTCAAGATCAAGGTGCGGCCGCGCGCCGACAAGGATCGCGGCGCCTTCGCCGGACGTGCGGCGGCGGCTGTAGCCGCCTCGAACGCGGCGGCGCCGCAGGCGCGGACCCGTCCAGGCCACAACACGCCGCTGCTGGTGCTCTACGGCTCCAACCTTGGGACTGCCGAGGAACTGGCCACTCGTGTTGCTGATCTGGCTGAAGTCAACGGCTTTGCGACCAGGCTTGGTGCGCTCGACGACTATGTCGGCAAGCTGCCGCAGGAGGGCGGGGTGCTGATCTTCTGCGCCTCCTATAATGGCGCGCCGCCTGATAACGCGACACAGTTCGTCAAATGGCTCGAAGGTGACCTCCCGAAGGACGCGTTCGCCAAGGTGCGCTACGCCGTGTTCGGCTGCGGCAACAGCGACTGGGCGGCGACCTATCAGTCCGTGCCGCGCATCATCGATGAACAACTGGCTGCGCACGGCGCGCGCAGCGTCTACGCTCGCGGCGAGGGCGATGCGCGCAGCGATCTCGATGGCCAGTTCGAGAAGTGGTTCGCGGCGCTCGGGCCGGCAGCGGCCAAGGAGTTTGGTCTCGCGTCGAACATCACACGCAGCGCCGACGACGCGCCGCTGTATTCGATCGAGCCGGTGACGCCCTCGGCCGTCAATACGATCGTCGCGTCGGGTGGCGTTGCGCGGATGAAGGTGTCGGTCAACTCCGAATTGCAGAACCGCACCGGTGCCAACGGCTCCGACCGCTCGACCCGCCACATCGAGGTGCAACTGCCGCCGGGGACCACATACCGCGTCGGCGATCATCTCAGCGTGGTGCCGCGCAACGACCCGGCACTGGTCGATTCCGTCGCGCGCCGTTTCGGCTTCCTGCCGGCCGACCAGATCCGGCTGCAGGTCGCCGAAGGCCGCCGTGCGCAATTGCCGGTGGGTGATGCCGTCTCGGTCGGACGGCTGCTGACGGAGTTCGTCGAACTGCAGCAGATCGCGACCCGCAAGCAGATCCAGATCATGTCGGAGCACACGCGCTGTCCCGTCACCAAGCCGAAGCTCTTGGCCTATGTCGGTGACGATACCGCCGCGACGGAGCGCTATCGTTCGGACGTCCTCGCCAAGCGCAAGTCGGTGTTCGACCTGCTGGAGGAATATCCGGCGTGTGAGTTGCCGTTCCACGCCTATCTCGAAATGCTGTCGCTGCTGGCGCCGCGCTATTATTCGATCTCCTCGTCGCCTTCGATCGATCCGGAGCGCTGCAGTGTCACCGTCGGCGTGGTGGAGGCACCGGCGAGTTCGGGACGCGGCGTCTACAAGGGCGTCTGCTCCAACTATCTGGCTGGCCGCCGTGTCGGCGACACCATTCATGCGACAGTGCGCGAAACCAAGGCCGGCTTCCGCCTGCCCGACGATCCCACGGTGCCCGTGATCATGATCGGTCCCGGCACCGGGCTCGCTCCGTTCCGCGGCTTCCTGCAGGAGCGCGCGCATCGCAAGGCGCAGGGCGCAAAACTCGGCCCGGCGATGCTGTTCTTCGGCTGCCGCCACCCCGAACAGGATTTCCTTTACGCCGACGAACTGAAAGCCTTCGCTGCCGATGGGATCGCCGAGCTGCACACCGCGTTCTCGCGCGCGAACGGCCAGAAGACCTATGTGCAGCACCTGGTCGCCGCGCAGAAGGACCGCGTCTGGAACCTGATCGAGCAGGGCGCGATCGTCTACGTCTGCGGCGACGGCGGCAAGATGGAACCCGACGTCAAAGCGGCGCTGGTTGCGATCTACCGCGAAAAGTCAGGCGCCGATGCCGAGGCAGGACTGCGCTGGATCGATGATCTCGGAACGAAGAACCGCTATGTCCTTGACGTCTGGGCGAGCGGGTAGGCTTGCACCGCTGTCGTCCTCCGCGAAGGCGGGGGACCCGGTACGCCGCGGCGGTCGTGAGACGTGCTAAGTCTCCAGCATGATTCCATGGGAAAAGCTCGACATCGCCCGCATCCCCGGCACCGAGGATGAACTCCGCCTGATGCGTCGCGACAGGGAGTACTCCATCATGCTCGGCACCAACGAGCTGATGAACAGCCGCCTCTCGGGCTCGGAAGCAGCGCTAGCTACGCTGGCGGCGAAGAAGATCGAGAAGGTCGCAAAGCCGCATATGCTGATCGGAGGGCTCGGCATGGGCTTTACAATGCGTGCCGCGCTCGGCGTGCTCGGAGCCAAGGCGCAGATCGTGGTGGCCGAGTTGGTGCCGGCGGTCGTTGCCTGGGCGCGCGGGCCGATGGCAGAGATCTTTGGCGAGAGCCTGAACGATCCCCGCGTCAGTATCCGCCAAACCGATGTCACTGAAATCATCCGTTCGCATCGCGGTGCTTTCGATGCCATTCTGCTCGACGTCGACAACGGGCCGGAAGGGCTGACCCGCAAGGCCAATGACGCGCTCTACAGTGCGGCCGGCTTGAGCGCGGCACACGCAGCGCTGCGACCTGGCGGTGTGCTGGCCGTCTGGTCGTCCGGGCCCAATCCGGCATTCGCAAGACGCCTTCGCGGCGCGGGCTTCGACGTCAACGAGGTCAACATCCGCGCCACGGGGCGAGGCGGCGGCGCGCGTCACATCATCTGGATCGCCACGAAGGGTTAAGCCGCCTTCGCGGCCGCGCCATGCGCGTGCTTGTCGATCGCGTCGATGATCTGCGGCCACATCGGGATCGGCAGGGCATGGCCCATGCCTTCGATCATCAGAAGTTTCGCGCCGGGGATCGACGCTGCAGTGTCCTTGCCGCCTTCGGGGCGGACCAAGGGATCGACGGTGCCATGGATGACCAGCGTCGGGATCTTGACGTGATGCAGCCGTTCCTTGCGGCTGCCGGAAGCCAGCACCGCCCGGAGCTGCCGGCCGACGCCGTTCGGATTGAGTCCGCGCTCGAAGGTGCGCGCGGCGCGCGAGGGGTCGAGGGCTTCGTCTTCCGGGAAGGAGCCGACGCGCAACACCTTCCACGTCCTGGCAAACCGCTCGAAATACTCGTCCTTCGTTTTCGGCGGCGGCGCCATCAGCACGGCGGCGGCTTCGCGGGTCGGGCCTGGTATCCTGGGATTGCCGGTGGTCGACATGATCGAGGTCAGTGAACGCACCCGCTGCGGGAACGAGATCGCGATTTCCTGGGCGATCATGCCGCCCATCGAGGCGCCGACCAGATGCGCTGATTTGATGCCGAGCACGTCCATCAAGCCGACGGTATCCTTGGCCATGTCGATCAGCTTGTAGGTCGCAGCCACCGGGATCTTCAGAAGCCGCAGCTTGAGCAGTTCGAACGCGGTCAGCCGCTTGCCGCCGGAAAGGTGCGAGGATTTGCCGATATCGCGGTTGTCGAAACGGATCACGCGAAAGCCGCGCGCGGCGAGCTGGCGGCAGAAATCGTCGTCCCAATGGATCATCTGGGCGCCGAGCCCCATGATCAGCAGCAGCGGTTCCGCGGCCGGATCGCCGAATATCTCGTAACAGATATCGATGCCGTTGGCGCGGGCGATCTGCGGTGGCTGATGGGCAAGCATCGCGGGTGTCTTCCCTCAAGTGATACCGTGTCTGATAACTATGGCACGGTTTCCCGCACCGCAGAAGGCTCCGCCGTGGTTGACCGGCCCACTGCAACGGTGTGGTATGGGCGGAACAAGCGAAGCGTGGCAAGCGCTCGTCATCGTAAGGGAGAGCGCGCAATGGCCGACAAGGGCAACGATCCTGCCGAGATCTGGCGGACCATGATCGGGGAGATGGAGAAGGGATTCAACTCCTTCGCCAACCAGACGATGACGTCGCCGGAATTCTCCAAGGTGATGAACCAGGTCGGCGGCGCGACGGCGGGCGCGCAGAAGCAACTCGGCGAGCTGATGGAGAAATATCTGCTCGCGATGAACCTGCCGAGCCGGGCGCAGATGGTCGGCATGGCGGAGCGCATCCAGGCCATCGAAGGCCAGCTCAACGAGATCAAGGCGCTGCTGCACCAGGTGCATCACAATTCGCTGGCGCAGGCGAGCGCTCAGGTTACGCCGCGGCCGCCGCGTACCAAACGTCCGCCATCGGAGGGAGGGCAGAAATGAACGCTCCTGCCGCGGGTCTCGATCTCGCCTCCATCTCGGAACGGGTCCAGTCCGAAGTGCAGCGCGCGATCCAGCGCAGCATCAAGGGCGTCGAATATTTCTCCTCGTCCGGTCCGTCCCTCGGCTCGACGCCGAAGGACATCCTCGCGGTCCGCGGCACCATGAACCTCTACCACTACCGGCCGATGGCGGACGAAATCTACCGCGTGCCGATCCTGATCGTGATGGCGACCACCAACCGCGGCTACATTCTCGACCTGGTGCCCGGCCAGAGCTTCATCGAGTTCCTGCTGAAGCGCGGCTACGACGTCTATATGCTGGACTGGACCGCGCCGAAGCCGGAAGAGAAGTCCTTGCGGATGGAAGATTACGTCCTCGACTTCATCCCGGACTGCATCCGCCGCGTGCAGCAGGATTCCGGCGAGAAGGACGTCAGCATCATCGGCTATTGCTTCGGCGGCGTGCTGTCGCTGCTGTACGGCTCGATCTTCCACGACGGGCCGATGAAGAACCTGATCTGCTTCACCACGCCGATCGATTTCCGCGAGATGAAGCTGTTCTCGAATTTCTCGGACCGCCGCTATTTCGACGTCGACCGCCTGATCGACACCACCGGCAACATGCCGCCCGAACTGATCCTGCAGTCGTTCGAGATGCTGCGGCCGGCTTCGCGGGTCGCGAGCCAGGTGCAGCTCTGGGAGAACATCTGGAACGACGAATACGTCAAGGCCTACCGGATGATGGATCGCTGGGGCACGGACACCCTGCCGCTGGCCGGCGAGTATTTCCGCGACATCACCAAGAACCTGATGTGGGACAACAAGCTCTACAACGACACCATGACGGTCGGCGGGCGCGAGGCGAAGCTTGCAAACATCAAGGTGCCGATCCTGCACGCGGTCGCCGAGCACGATCACATCGTGCCCTACGATGCGGCAAAGCATCTGATCACCAAGATCGGCTCCGAAGAGAAGGAGGAGGTGATGCTGAAAGGCGGTCACGTCAGCCTCGTCGCCGGCGCCAACGCCATCAAGCGGCTGTGGCCGAAACTGGACTCCTGGCTGGGCAAGAGATCGACATGACGAGATCGACATGAGTGAAACACGTTCCTATCCGCGCCACGTCAAGACCGACGCCGGCGACATCGAATTCCGCCTGATGACGCGCAGCGACGAGCCTGCGGTGCTGGCATTCGCGCAAAAGCTGCCGACGCATGACCTGCTGTTCCTGCCGCGCAATATCAGCCAGCCAAAGGTGCTGTCGGCCTGGGTCAATGAGATCGAGCGCGGCGCGATCGTGAGCCTGATCGCGCTCAAGGGCGGCGCGGTGGTCGGCTGCGGCACGCTGGTGCGCGACCCGCATTCCTGGTCGCCCCATGTCGGCGAGATCCGGATGGTGGTGTCGCAGGACGTGCGGGGGCAGGGCGTCGGCCGGGCGCTGTCGCAGGAGACCTTCGCCATCGCCCTCGGTGCCGGGCTGGAGAAGTTCTCGGTGCAGATGACGGTCGACCAGCAGGCGGCGATCGCGCTGTTCGAGAGCCTCGGCTTCAAGGCCGAGGCGCTGCTGCGCGACCACGTCCGCGATGCCGACGGCAGGAAGCACGACATCGTCGTGCTCGGGCACAACGTGGCGCAGGTCCGGGCACAGATGGAAGCCTACGGGCTGCCGGGGGCCGTCCAGCACTGACCGGCCGGACACCGCCCGGACAAAAACTCGCAAAACAACCCCATGCACAGTAGCGGGGGGCGCGCCGACATTAGACTAAAGTGGAATTTTTGCCGGTTCTTCGGGCAATGTGCTCACCCATCGCGCCATTCACGGATTCGTGATGTCGCGCTGCAACATTGATGTTGCGGCGCACCATTAACTATGGCACAACGATCTCGCCCCGGGCCAATCCGGACGGGGTGAGCCCATAGCTCAAACCTGAGGATGGAGAAGCCCCAATGACCACCGAAACCAATTCCGTGCTGAACACCGTCAAGGAAGCCTTCGCGCCCGTCACCGAGGCGTTCACCAAGCTCCAGAACATGGAAGTTCCGGAAGCCGCCCGTGAGTTCGTGAAGAAGCAGGCCGAGACCGCGAAGGTTCGCGCCGCTGACTTCCATGCCGGTTCCGAGAAGGTCACTGCTGCCGTCGAGACCGCCGTTGCCGGTTCGGTCGCCGAGGCCGCCAAGATCAGCCGCAACATCCAGCAGGCGCTCTACCAGGACGCGGAAGCGTTCTTCGCCGGCATCGACAAGCTCGCTTCGGCCAAGTCGCTGAGCGAAGCCGCCCAGATCCAGTCGGAGCTGGCCCGTGCGCGTGGCGAAGTGTTCGTCTCGCGGGCGAAGGCCACCACCGAGTATCTCGGCAAGCTCGTCACCGAGGGTGCCAAGACCGCGCAGGACAATTTCTCCAAGGTCTATTCCAAGACCGCCTGATCGGGATCCGCCTGACAACTGTCGTTTCGAAGGCCCGCTTTGGCGGGCCTTCTTTTTGTCTGGCGTCTGAATAGATCAGCTTGGACCCTCATGGTGAGGAGGCGCCCTTGCGCCGTCTCGAACCATGAGGCCACGATGGGGCCTTCATCCTTCGAGACGCCGCTTCGCGGCTCCTCAGGATGAGGGTCGTCGTCCACTCCGAAAGCCGCCATGACCCTTCCGGCCACTTTCGTCATCGATACCCCCGGCGACGCCGCGCGCGCCGCTGAGCTCAGGCGCGTAAAATTGCTGGCGACTTCCGTGCTGGCGGCGACGTTTGCGATTTTCCTCGGCGCGAGGGCGCTGCTGCCAGTGCACCCGGTGTTCGGCTTCATCGCGGCCTTTGCCGAGGCTGCCACCATCGGCGGTCTCGCGGACTGGTACGCCGTGGTGGCGCTGTTCAAGCGGCCGCTGGGACTGCCGATCCCGCACACGGCGATCATCCAGAGCAACCAGCACCGCATAGCCGACAAGCTCGGCGAATTCATCGAGATGCATTTCCTCGAAGCCGCGCCGGTCGAGGCCAAGCTCAAGCAGATCGATTTCGGCTCGTTCATCGCCGACTGGCTGCGCGACCGCAAGCGCAGCGAGGACCTCGCGCGGTTTGCGCTGCGGCTGCTGCCTGAAGCGGTGGCGGCGACGGAGAATTCGGGGCTGATGACTTTCGTCAGCCGCCGCATCACCGCGCAGCTGATGGCGATCGATCTGGCGCCGCTCGCGGCCGGCACGCTGCGTGCCTTCGTCAAGGAGGGCCGTCATCAAGGATTGCTCGACGACATTCTGCGCGCGGTGCACCAGACGCTGACGCAGGCCGAGACCATGGGCATGATCCGCGAGAAGATCCGCGCGGAACTGCCGACGCTGTTAAAACTCTATCGCGCCGACAAGTTTCTGGTGAACAAGATCGTGGCCTCGGCGAGTGCATTCTTCGAGGAAGTCCGCAACGATCCCGAGCATCCGTTCCGCGGCGAGTTCGATCGCATGGTGCTGGGCTTCGTCGACCGCCTCGGCACCGATCCCGCCTACGCCGAGCGCATCCAGGGCCTGAAGCGCGACCTGCTGGCGCGGCCCGAACTGACCAGCCTCGCGAACCACGTCTGGGAGAACGTGCGCTCGTTCTTCGAGCGCAGCGCCTCGGGCGAAACGCAGGTGCTGGAGCAGTATCTGGTGCGCATGTTCGTAACGGCCGGCGACGCGCTGGCCGGCGACGCCGAACTGCGTGCCGAAATCAACCAGGGCCTTGTCGCCGTGCTGCGAACGGTGATCGCCGAACAGAAGAGCGGCGTCTCGACCTTCATCTCCGACCAAGTCAAATCGTGGGACATGGGGCAGCTGATCTCGCTGATCGAAATCAACATCGGCCGCGACCTGCAATACATCCGCTTCAACGGCTCGCTGATCGGCGGCCTTGCGGGACTGGTGCTCTACACCCTCGAATTCCTGCTGCGGCTGCTGTGACTAATTGATCACGTCCACGGCTTTAGTTCTCCCGGGTGTGTTCCGGGCCGCTTGCAAGAACAGAATCCTCTCCTTAGCTTTTTGAGTAATAATGTTGCGTTGCGGAACGATTCTGCTGCGTTTGCGTCTACTCAACCCAACCAGTGGCTTGTTAACCGGGGCTTGGCTGCCGAGACGAAAAAGGGGCCCGCCCGAGAGGAGATACGATGTCCGTCGCCACGCAGACGCTTGCCCCGCCGTCCAGGACGCTGATGTTTCTGGAGGGGCGGGCGATTTCCGAACTGGGTGCGTTTCTCGGCGCCTTGCCGCTGCTGAGCCTCGCCCCAAGAGGAGACGGTCATCCGGTGCTGGTATTGCCCGGGCTTGTTGCGTCCGACGTCTCGACGCGACCGCTGCGCGCGTTTCTAAAGAGCCGCGGCTACGCCGTCAGCGGTTGGCGTCAAGGCCGCAACCTCGGACTGCGCCATGGCGTGCAGGATGCGATGGTCGATCTGCTGCAGGAGATGAACGACACCCACGGCCGCAAGGTCTCGCTGGTCGGCTGGAGCCTGGGCGGTCTCTACGCGCGCCAGCTCGCCAAGATGATGCCGGAGCGCGTGCGCGGCGTGATCACGCTCGGCAGCCCGTTCGCGGCTGGTCCCAAGGCGACCAACGCCTGGCGTGTTTATGAATTGGCGAGCGGCCGCAGCGCCGAGGAGGAAGACCATCGTTTCGGTGGTGCGCTGGCGGGAACGCCGCCGGTCCCGACCACGGCGATCTTCAGCCGCACCGACGGCATCTGCGCCTGGCAGGGCTGCATGGAGCAGACGTCGGCGACTTCAGAGAGCATCGAGGTCGAGAGCAGCCATTGCGGCATGGGCCATCACCCCGCCGCCGTCTACGCCGTGGCCGATCGTTTGGCGCAGGCCGAGGACGAGTGGGCGCCGTTCGATCGCAGCGGCTGGCGCGCGTTGGTGTATCCGAACCCGCATCGTTGAGGCGGGCAGAAGTCCCGAGTGGCGGGCCACATGGTTCGAGACGCGCGGCGTTGCCGCGCTCCTCACCATGAGGATCTAAGACCTGTCCTGATCTAAGACCTGTTCTGATCCAAGACCTCATCCTGAGGAGCGGCCTCTTGGCCGCGTCTCGAAGGATGAAGCCACCGCACTTGCCGGCATTGTTGTAACGTCGCAAAACGCGGTATGGCTTCACCCATGCCGCCGCCGCTTGCCCGTATCGTCCAGCAATTGAAGCGCGAACCTTCGCGCACAGGCTCCATCGTCATCACCATGTTCGGCGATGCCATCGTGCCGCGGGGCGGCTCGGTGTGGCTTGGCACGCTGCTGGCGTTTTTCGGGGAACTGGACGTCGACGCCAGCGTGGTGCGGACCGCGATGTCGCGGCTGACGGCCGACGGCTGGTTCGAGCGCGCTAGAATCGGTCGCAACAGCTTCTATCGTCTGGTGCAGAGCGGCCGGCAAACTTTTGATATCGCAACGAAACACATTTATGGCCCGCCGGCCTCCGACTGGACCGGGCGGTTCGAGCTGCTGCTGATCGGCAATGGCGGCGACCGCGACGCCGCGCGCGAGGCGCTGAAGAACGCGGGCTTCGGCAGCCCGCTGCCGGGGGTGTGGGTCGCGCCATCGGGCGTGCCGGTGCCGGAGGAAGCCGCCGGCGCCATTCGCCTCGAAGTGTCAGCCGAAGACGACAGCGGGCGGCGCCTGCTGCGCGAGAGCTGGCCGCTCGATCGCACCGCCGACGCCTATCAGAAGTTCATGAAAACCTTCGAGCCGCTGCGCGGCTGGCTCGGCCGCGGCGAGCAACTGGCGGATGCCGATGCCTTCACCGCGCGCATTCTCCTGATCCACCATTACCGCCGCGTCGTGCTGCGCGACCCGCTGCTGCCGACCGCGCTGTTGCCGGCGGACTGGCCGGGCGGGGCGGCGCGTGCGCTCTGCGGTGAAATCTATCGGGCGCTGCTTCCCGCGTCCGAACAATGGCTTGACCGCAACGCCACCAATGAGAACGGGCCATTGCCGAAGCCCGGCAGGGAACTTTCGCAGCGCTTCGATGGCGCGTAGACATGTTACAGAAATATATTGCATGTCAAAAATTTTGTTATATGTTTGCTCCCAACAAATACCGGGAGGAGGCCAGCCATGTACACGCAGGCGCTCAATTCGTCGGACGGCGACGAACGTCACGTTGAGGACGCCGAACGGGCGGCGCAGTTTCAGGCGCGCATCGACGCCGACGAGCGCATCGAGCCCAACGACTGGATGCCGGCGGCCTACCGCAAGACGCTGACGCGGCAGATTTCCCAGCACGCACATTCCGAAATCGTCGGCATGCTTCCCGAAGGCAACTGGATCACCCGCGCGCCGTCGCTGCGCCGCAAGGCCGCGCTGCTGGCCAAGGTGCAGGACGAATGCGGCCACGGCCTCTATCTCTACGCCGCCGCCGAAACGCTCGGCACCTCGCGCGAGGAACTGGTCGACCTGATGCTGGCGGGGAAGGCGAAATATTCCTCGATCTTCAACTATCCGACGCTGACCTGGGCCGACATCGGCACCATCGGCTGGCTGGTCGATGGCGCGGCCATCATGAACCAGATCCCGCTGTGCCGCTGCTCCTATGGCCCCTATGCGCGCGCGATGATCCGCGTCTGCAAGGAAGAGTCGTTCCACCAGCGTCAGGGTTTTGAAATCATGGTGACGCTGTGCCGCGGTACCGAGGAGCAGAAGGCGATGGCGCAGGATGCGCTGAACCGCTGGTGGTGGCCGGTGCTGATGATGTTCGGCCCGCCCGACCAGGCCAGCCAGCACTCGGACACCTCGACCAAATGGAAGATCAAGCGCTTCTCCAACGACGAACTGCGCCAGAAGTTCGTCGATGCCACCGTGCCGCAGGCGCAATTCCTTGGGCTCACGATTCCCGATCCCGGCATGAAGCAGAACGAGGCGGGGAACTGGGAATACAGCGCGATCGACTGGAACGAATTCAAGCAGGTGCTGGCCGGCAACGGCCCCTGCAATCGCGACCGTCTTGCCGCGCGGCGCAAGGCGCATGACGACGGCGCCTGGGTGCGCGATGCGGCAATGGCCTATGCCGAAAAGCGCCGGCAGCGGACCGCGCTGCAGGCCGCCGAATAGGGAGACCCGCGATATGGCAACGCCGAACATTCCACTTTGGGAGGTCTTCATTCGCAGCCGCAATGGCCTCGCGCACAAGCATGTCGGCTCGCTGCATGCGACCGACGCCACGCTGGCGCTGCAGGCCGCGCGCGACATCTACACCCGTCGCGGCGAGGGCCTCTCGATATGGGTGGTGCCGTCGAACGCCATCACCGCCTCCGATCCGTCCGAGAAGGGCATGATGTTCGAGCCAGCGGAGTCGAAGATCTACCGGCACCCGACATTCTACGATGTGCCTGACGAAGTGGGGCATATGTGAAGTCCTCATCCTGAGGAGCTTGCAAAGCAAGCGTCTCGAAGGATGGCGGCAACGGAGTTCGTGGCCATCCTTCGAGACGCGCCTTCGGCGCTCCTCAGGATGAGGTCTGAGTCTCTTGTTCATGATGAGGAGGCGCGCAAGCGTCGTCTCGAACCATCAGGCTGCGAATACTGACCTCATCCTGAGGAGCTTGCGAAGCAAGCGTCTCGAAGGATGGCGGCAGCGGGACTCGTGGCCCATCCTTCGAGACGCGCCTTCGACGCTCCTCAGGATGAGGTCTGAATGTGAATAGGCAGGGATAAGATATGACCGCAGCCAATATCACCGTCTCCGAAACGCCGCTGGTGCTCTATACCCTGCGTCGCGCCGACGATGCGCTGATCCTCGGCCACCGGCTCTCCGAGTGGTGCGGCCATGCGCCGATGCTCGAGGAGGACATGGCGCTGGCCAACATGGGCCTCGACCTGCTCGGGCAGGCGCGGGAACTTTATTCCTATGCCGCCAAGGTCGAGGGCAGGGGCAACGACGAGGACAAGTTCGCCTACCTGCGGGACGTCAGGCAGTACCGCAATCTGCTGCTGGTGGAACAGCCGAACGGCGATTTCGCACGTACCATGGTGCGGCAGTTCTTCTACGCGGTCTTTGCCGACCTCTATTGGCGCGCGATGATGCGCTCCGGCGACGCGACGCTGGCGGCGATCGCGGCAAAGTCGGAAAAGGAAAGCGCCTATCACGCCCGTCATTCCTCGGAATGGATCGTCCGTTTCGGCGACGGCACCGATGAGAGCCACTGCCGCGCGCAGGAGGCGATCGACCAGCTCTGGGCGTTCACCGGCGAGATGTTCGAGATGGACGACGGCGAGCGCGACCTGATCGATGCCGGCATTGCGGTCGATCCCGCCGGCTTGCGCGCGCCATGGCTTGAGACGGTGTCCGGCGTGGTGAACGAAGCGACACTGATCTTGCCCAGCAATAACTGGATGCAGCAGGGCGGCCGCAGCGGCCGGCACAGCGAGCATCTCGGCCATCTCCTGAGCGAATTGCAGTCGATGCCGCGCACCTTTCCGGGGGCGACATGGTAGCCGCAACGCTCAGTGATGCCGATTTGCGCCGGCGCGCGTGGGACGTGGCCGCGCAGGTGGTCGATCCCGAAATACCCGTGCTGACCATTGCCGATCTCGGTGTGCTGCGCGAAGTCCGGATCCGTGACGGCCGCGTCGAGGTCGCGATCACGCCGACCTATTCGGGCTGCCCCGCCATGAACATGATCGCGCTGGAGATCGAACTGGCACTGGAGCGCGCCGGCATCGCCCGGCCGACCGTGCGCACCGTGCTGTCGCCGGCCTGGACCACGGACTGGATGAGCGAGGACGGCCGCAACAAGCTCCGGGAATACGGCATCGCGCCGCCGCAGGCCGCAAGTTCCCGCCGGGCGCTGTTCGGCGAACAGCAGGTGACCTGTCCGCAGTGCGGCTCGCAGAATACCGAGCTGCTGTCCGAGTTCGGCTCGACCTCCTGCAAGGCGCTGTGGCGCTGCAGGAGCTGCCGCGAACCCTTCGATTATTTCAAGTGTCATTGAGTATCTACCCATGACCGTCATTGCGAGCGCAGCGAAGCAATCCAGAAGCCACGCAAAGAAAGACTGGATTGCTTCGTCGCTTTGCTCCTCGCAATGACGCTGAGAGACCCCCGAAATGTCCCACGCCCCGCGCTTCCATCGTCTCGCCGTCAACGATCTGCGCCGCGAAGCCGCGGACGCGGTGTCGATGACCTTCGCCATTCCGAAGGAGCTGGAAGGCGATTACGGTTTCACGCCCGGCCAGTACCTCACGCTGCGCACCACCATGGACGGCGAGGAAGTGCGCCGTTCCTACTCGATCTGCTCGGGGCCGGACGACGGCGAACTGCGCATCGCGGTGAAGAAGGTCGATGGCGGCGCGTTCTCGAACTGGGCCGCGGATGAATTGAAGACCGGCGACGAACTCGACGTGATGACGCCGACCGGCCGCTTCGGCATCGCGCATGCGCCGGAACAGGCGCGGGTCTATGTCGGCTTTGCCGCAGGCAGCGGCATCACGCCGGTCCTGTCGATCGTCAAGGGCGTGCTGGCGCGCGAGCCCAACAGCCGCTTCTTCCTGTTTTACGGCAACCGCTCGACGACGAGCATGCTGTTTCTTGAAGAACTGGAGGAACTGAAAGACCGCTTCATGCAGCGGCTTTCGCTGTTCCATGTGATCTCGGGCGAAGAGCAGGACATCCCGATCCTGCACGGCCGGCTCGATGGCGAGAAGGTGCGGGTGTTGCTGCACTCGCTGGTGCCGGCCGCGAGCGTCGACCACGTCTTCATCTGCGGTCCCGCCGGCATGAGCGAGGACATCGAGGCGACCTGCCGCGAGATCGGCATCGCCGACGACCGCATCCATGTCGAACGCTTCGTCTCGGAGTTCGGCGGCAAGCCGCGCCCGAAGAAGATCATCGAAGCGTCGGCGCCGCCGAAGGCGATGGCGTCGCTCATCATCGACGGCAAGCGCCGCGAGGTTCCGGTCGCCGCGGAGGAATCCATTCTCGACGCTGCGCTGCGCGCCGGCATGGACCTGCCGTTCGCCTGCAAGGGCGGCATGTGCTCGACCTGCCGCGCCAAGCTGGTCGAGGGCGACGCGCAGATGGAGGTGAACTATTCGCTGGAGCCGTGGGAACTGGAGGCGGGGTTCATCCTGACCTGCCAGGCGCGGCCGCGTTCGGACAAGGTCGTGGTGGATTACGACCACGTGTGACAGACTGTGTCCCTCATGGTGAGGAGCGCGAAGCGCGTCTCGAACCATGCGGGCCCGTCTGTGGCCTGCATCCTTCGAGACGCCCGCTAAGCGGGCTCCTCAGGATGAGGGTTTGGACCAACGAGGCTTGAAAACAAGCCCGTACGCAAATGGAGAAAACGTCGTGGAACCGTCTCAACGCGCGGGCGTGCCGCTATGAACGTCGCGCTGTCGCCTGATGAAATCGCGCGCGCCTGCGCGGACGCGATGTGGAAAGAAGACGACGCCAGCCAGGGCCTCGGCATGAAGATCGTCGAGGTCAAGCCCGGGCAGGCCACGCTGACGATGACGGTGCAGCCGCACATGGTCAACGGCCAGCGCATCGCGCATGGCGGCTTCATCTTCCTGCTGGCCGATTCCACCTTCGCCTTTGCCTGCAACTCGCACAATCAGCGTGCGGTCGCCGCGCAGTGCGATATCGCCTTCATCCGGCCGGGCAAGCTGGGAGACGTGCTGGTCGCGACCGCGCGGGAGATCTCGCGCAGCGGGCGGTCCGGGATCTACGACGTCCGCGTTACCGCTGGCGATACCGTGATTGCCGAGTTCCGCGGTCACTCCCGCACCATCGCCGGCACCTGGCTGCCGGTAACCGACGCCAAATAGGAACGGGGAAAACGCGATGGCTGCAGCAAGCATGCAATCCCGGACAACCAACTACCGCCCCGAGCTGGACGACGCCGAGCGCGCCTCGCGCGATGAGATCATGGCGCTGCAGACCGCGCGTCTCGCCTGGTCGCTCCGGCACGCCTACGACAACGTCGCGCATTACAGGAAGGCGTTCGACGCGGCCGGCGTGCATCCGTCCGATTTCAGGCTGCTCGCCGATCTCGCCAAATTCCCGTTCACAGTGAAGACCGATCTTCGCGACAATTATCCGTTCAACATGTTCGCGGTGCCCCGCGAAAAGCTGGTTCGGGTGCATGCGTCCTCGGGCACGACAGGAAAGCCGATCGTGGTCGGCTACACGCAAGGCGATATCGACATCTGGTCGGACGTGATGGCGCGCTCGATCCGCGCCGCCGGCGGCCGCACCGGCATGCTGATGCACAACGCCTATGGCTACGGCCTGTTCACCGGCGGCCTCGGCGCGCATTACGGCGCGGAAAAACTCGGCTGCACGGTTGTACCAGTGTCCGGCGGCATGACCGAGCGGCAGGTGCAGCTCATCAACGACTTCAGGCCCGACATCATCACGGTGACGCCGAGCTACATGCTGGCGATCTCGGACGAGTTCAAGCGGCAGGGCCTCGACCCGCGCAAATCGTCGTTGAAGTTCGGCATCTTCGGCGCCGAGCCCTGGACCAACGCGATGCGCGCCGAGATCGAGCAGACCTTCGACATGGATGCCACCGACATCTACGGCCTGTCGGAAGTGATCGGTCCGGGCGTCGCGCAGGAATGCGTGGAGACCAAGGACGGGTTGCACATCTGGGAAGATCACTTCTATCCCGAGGTGATCGACCCCGAGACCGGCGCCGTGCTGCCCGACGGCGAGAAGGGCGAACTCGTCTTCACCTCGCTCACCAAGGAAGGCTTTCCGATCATCCGCTACCGCACCCGCGACCTGACCCGGCTGTTGCCGGGAACGGCGCGCCCGGGCATGCGGCGCATGGAAAAGGTCACCGGCCGCTCCGACGACATGATCATCCTGCGCGGTGTCAACGTCTTCCCGACGCAGATCGAGGAAGTGCTGCTGGCGACCGACTGGTGCGGCGGCCATTTCGTCATCGAGCTCACGCGGGAAGGGCGTATGGACGAGATGACCGTGCTGGCTGAAGCCCGCCCCGAGCGCTGGGACAGCCGCGGCCTCGACGCGCATGCCGAAAGAGTCGCGGTCTTCATCAAGAACACCATCGGCATCACCGCGCGCATCCGGGCCGTCGCCCCCGACACGCTGGAGCGCTCGCTCGGCAAGGCGAAGCGTGTTTACGACAAGCGGCCGAAAGCCTAGCTTTCTCCCCTCATGGTGAGGAGGCGCGTCAGCGCCGTCTCGAACCATGTAGCCACAGACGGGCCTGCATCCTTCGAGACGCGGCGAAGATGCCGCTCCTCAGGATGAGGAGTGAGAGTGAGTGTTTCCTTATTGACGAGATAACAGGTCTAGCCCTCATGGTGAGGAGGCGCGTAGCGCCGTCTCGAACCATGCAGCCCCGCTGTTGCGGCAGCCGGGCCTTCATCCTTCGAGACGCGGCAAAGGTGCCGCTCCTCAGGATGAGGACGAGAGTGAGCGTTTTTATGTTGACGAGGTAGCAGCTCTAACCCCTCATGGTGAGGAGGCGCGCCTTCGAGACGGCGCTACGCGCCTCCTCAGGATGAGGATCAAGAGTGTGCGGAGGGAAAAATGACAGAAGGAGCGTTTCTCTACATCCTTCGCTGCGCCGACGGCAGTTATTACGTCGGAACGACCCGGACAGCTCTCGAATTGAGAAGCGCTCAGCACAACACCGGAGCATTCGGTGGCTACACTTCGACAAGGTGCCCGGTAACACTTGTCTTCTCGCAATGGTTCGATCGCGTCACCGACGCCATCGAGAGCGAACGCAAGCTGAAGAAATGGAGCCGGGCGAAAAAGGAGTCCTTCATTCGGGGCGACTTTGCAGCGTTGAAGGCACTGGCCTCGCGCCGGTCACCGCATTCTTCAACCTCCATGGAAGATCGATAGGCCTTGCACAAAACCGGCAGCGCGGTAGTCATGGGTCGCCAGCGACTTGCTTCTGCTTATTGCCCAATTCAACCGAAATATCGTTGAACCCTACCCATGACCCAATACCAATCAGTCCAGGCCCGCTGCGTTCGCCTGCCGGCGAAGGCAGCCGATGCCGCTTCGATTGCACCCGTCATCGAGACTCACGCCTTGTCGCGCGGCGACAATGAATTGCTGATCGAGGTCCGGGCGGCCGCCGTCAATCCGTCGGATGTGAAGGCCGCGACCGGGCTGATGCCTTATGCGGTATTTCCGCGGACGCCGGGCCGCGACTATGCGGGAGTCGTGATCGATGGGCCTGCGGGCTGGATCGGGCGCGAGGTGTTCGGCTCGTCCGGCGATCTCGGCATCCGCCGCGACGGCACCCATGCCACGCACCTTGTCGTCGAGGCCGGCGCCGTGGTGGAGAAGCCCGCCGGCATTTCATGGGAGGAGGCCGCTGGCATCGGCGTTCCCTTCGTCACCGCGATGGAGGGCCTGCGCCGCGCCGGGATTCCTGCGGCCGGCGAGACGGTACTGGTGATGGGCGTTAACGGCAAGGTCGGGCAGGCCGCGGTGCAGATCGCGAGCTGGCACGGCGCGCGCGTCATCGGCGTGGTGCGCAGGAGCGAGGCCTATGAAGGCCACGCCAATTCGCCGGTCGAGGCCGTCGACGCCTCCGCGACCGATGTCGCGCAGCGCGTGCGCGAACTCACCGGCGGCAAGGGCGCCGACATCGTGTTCAATACCGTCGGCGATCCCTATTTCGACGCCGCGCACAGATCGCTCGCCCTGCGCGGGCGGCAGATCCTGATCGCCGCGGTCGACCGCATCGTGCAGTTCAACATCCTGGAATTCTACCGCGGCCAGCATACTTACGTCGGCATCGATACGCTCGGCCTCTCGTCGGTCGCGACCGGCGCGGTGCTGCGAGAACTCGGCGCTGGATTCGCCAGCGGACATCTCAGGCCGTTCCCGATCAAGCCAGCCGCGATCCATCCGCTGGAGCAGGCGAGGGCAGCCTTCATCGCTGTGGCCGGTTCGTCGCGCGACCGGGTGATATTACGGCCGTGATGGTCCAGACCGTCATTGCGAGCGAAGCGAAGCAATCCATGGTTCGGCACGGGGATAGATGGATTGCTTCGCTCCGCTCGCAATGACGGAGTGAACTGAGGAAGGTACGCATGGACACCGCCAGCATCGTCATTCTGTCCGGGCTCGTGATCGGCCTCGTCTACGGCTCGGTCGGCCTGTTGAGCGGCTTCTGCTTGATGAGCGGTATGCGCGGGTGGCTGGCGGAAGGTGACGGCCGCCTGATCCGCACCTATGCGCTGGCGATCGGCGTGGCGGTCGCCGTGACGCAATTGCTGGCGGCGGGCGGCCTCGTCGACATCGGCAAGTCGATCTATCTGCAGCCCTCGTTCTCGGTGCCGGTGATGTTTTTCGGCGGATTGCTGTTCGGCTACGGCATGGTGCTGTCGAACGGCTGCGGCTCGCGCGCGCTGGTGCTGCTCGGGCGCGGCAACCTCCGTTCGTTCGTGGTCGTGATGGTGCTGGCGATATTCGCGCAGATGACGCTGAAGGGGCTGATCGCGCCCTCACGTATTGCAATGGTGGGCGCGTCGCAGACGACAGCCACGGCAAACTCGGTGCCGGCGCTGCTCGCGGCCACGGGCCTGAGCGTGACGGCGGCGCGGATGCTTGCGGCCTCGGTGATCTCGGCGGCGCTGGTCATCTTCGCCTTTGCGCATCCGGCGTTCCGCCGTTCGCCGGGCCAGGTCGCCGCGGGTGTCGTGGTCGGCCTGCTGGTGGCCGGCGGCTGGATCGCCACCGGCTATCTCGGCGCCGACGATTTCAATCCTGTGCCGGTGACCTCGCTCACCTTCATCGCGCCGATCGCGGACGCGCTGCAATACGTCATGCTGTCGACGGGATCGACGCTCAATTTCGGCGCCGTCACCGTGTTCGGCGTGTTCGCCGGCAGCCTCGTGACGGCGCTGCTGACCGGGCGTTTCCAGCTCGAAGGCTATCGATCGCCGCGCCACATGCTGCGCTCGGGCGGCGGTGCGGCGCTGATGGGCGCCGGTGGTGTGATGGCCTTTGGTTGCTCGGTCGGGCAGGGGCTGACGGGCTTTTCGACGCTGGCGCTGGCCTCGCTGATTGCTTTTGCGGGCATCCTGCTCGGCACTGCCGCCGGCCTGCGCGGCGCGTTACGGGTGCGTCCGCTGGCGACGGCTTGAGAAACGCTTCGACAGCGGGGCTTTCATCCTTCGAGACGGCGCTTTGCGCCTCCTCAGGATGAGGTCTGGTGAGGAGCGCGGCAAGGCTGCGCGTCTCGAACCATGCGGCCCATGGCCGGCCTAATCCGCCGCCTTTGTCACGATCCGGATCTCCGACGTCAGCGTGCGATGCACCGGGCACTTGTCGGCGATTTCCATCAACCGCTTGCGTTGATCGGCATCGAGCGCGCCTTCGATTGCGATCACGCGGTCGATCTGGTCCAGCATGCCCTCGCGGGTCTCGCACTCCTCGCAATCCCTTGCGTGAATCTTGCTGTGCTTCAGCGTCACGGTGATTCGATCGAGCGGCAGCGACTTGCGGTCGGCATACATCCGCATCGTCATCGAGGTGCAGGCGCCCAGCCCCGCCAGCACGAAATCATACGGTCCAGGCCCGCTGTCCTCGCCGCCGACGGCAACCGGCTCATCGGCCAGCATCTGGTGCGGGCCTGTTGTCACCGTCTGCTGGAACTTGCTGTTGCGGGTCTCGCGCACCACGGCGTTGCGCATAGCCTCGCCTGCCTCGGCAGCCGGCCGGGAATCGGCGAGATCGACATAACGCTCGGCCCATGCCGATATCACGTCGGCGGCATAGGCCGCATCGCGCTTGCCGCTCAGCAGATGGTCGGCGCCCGAAAGCGACACGAAGCTTTTCGGATGCTTCGCCGCGACAAAGATGTTGGTGGCATTGTCGATCCCGACCGTGTCGTCGGTCGGCGAATGCATGATGAGCAGCGCCTTGTGCAGCTTCGCGACGCGCGCCATCAGGCTGTGCTCGGCGACGTCATCGAGGAACTCGCGCCTGATGCGAAATGGCCGTCCGGCGAGCTGAACCTCGACCTCGCCGTGCTTGCGAATGTCTTCGATCCGGTCCCTGAAAAGGTGCGTGACATGCACGGGATCGGACGGCGCGGCGATCGTCGCCACCGCCTTGGCGTCCGGAATTCTCCCGGCCGCGGCGAGGATCGCCGCGCCGCCGAGGCTGTGCCCGATCAGGATCGCGGGTGCCCTGCGCGTTTCGCGCAGATGATCGGCGGCGCGGACCAGATCGGCGACGTTGGACGAAAACGTCGAGTTCGCGAAATCGCCCTCGCTGGAGCCGAGACCGGTGAAATCGAACCGGAGCACCGCAATGCCGTTGGCTGCCAGCGCGGTCGCGATGCGCTTGGCCGCCAGCACGTCCTTGCCGCAGGTGAAGCAGTGCGCGAACAGCGCATAGGCGTGCACCGGTCCGTCCGGCGTATCCAACGCGGCGGCGAGCTGATGGCCGCCTTCACCGGTGAATTCAAAGCGTTCATGCGCCACGGATGTCCTCCCCCGAACTCGTTTGGCCTAGTCGGCAGAGTAACGCCATCGTCAGAATTCCCTCGTCCTCATCCTGAGGAGGCCGCGTAGCGGCCGTCTCGAAGGATGCAGGCCCGACTGAGGCCTCATGGTTCGAGACGGCGCTGCGCGCCTCCTCACCATGAGGAGCGTCTACTTCGGCGCTCTCGGATCGATCGGCGTCGTGCCTCGCAGGCCCAGAATATCCTCCAGCACTTTGGCTCCGGCCAGAAGCTGCGCCTCGCCGCGCGGCGGGGCCACCACCTGCAATCCTATCGGAAGGCCGGAGGCGGTAAAGCCGCACGGCATCGACAGCGCGGGACAACACACCAGTGTGATCGCATAGACGATGCCGAGCCACTCGACGTAATTGTTGAACTTCTTGCCGGCGCATTCGGCGACGTAGCGGTTCTCGACCGGGAACGGCGGCACGATGGTGGCGGGGCACAGCAGCAGGTCGTACTTGTCGAAGAATTCCAGCGTGCGTGCCGTCATGGAAACGCGCTGCGCTTCGGCGCGCTCGAGCTGCTCGACCGTCAGCTTGAGGCCTTCCTCGATGTTCCAGATCACCTCGGGCTTGAGCAGGTCGCGCTTGGAGCGCAGCAGCGCCGCCTTGGAGAGCGCGAAGTCGAACGCACGCAGCACATGGAAGCACTCATGGGCCTCGCGCAGGTCGGGGTGTGCTTCCTCGACGATGGCGCCGGCCTCCGCGAAACGCTGCGCCGCCTTGCGGGTGACGGCAACGACTTCCGGATCGACCGGCGTGATGCCGAGATCGGGCGAATAGGCGATGCGCTTCGGCTTGCCGGGGGAACGTGCGGCGGCAAGAAACGACGTCGGCAGCACCGGCAGCGAAAGCGGATCGCCGCGATGTTCGCCGCTCATGGCGTCGAGCAGCAGCGCCAGGTCTTCCACGTTGCGCGCCATCGGGCCCTGGACGCCGAGATTGCGGTCGACGGCGGCCGCCACCGTGTGCGCGACCCGGCCGATGCTCGGTCGCATGCCGACGATGCCGCAGAAGCTCGCCGGGTTGCGCAGGCTGCCGCCCATGTCCGAGCCATGCGCCAGCCAGGCCGTGCCGCTGGCAAGTGCCGCCGCCGCTCCGCCTGAGGAGCCGGCGGCGGATCGCGACGTGTCCCAGGGATTGCGCGTCGGGCCGAACACCTCGTTGAAAGTGTTGGCGCCGGCGCCGAACTCCGGCGTGTTGGACTTGGCGTAGATCACGCCGCCATTGCTTTCGAGATGCTCGACCAGGATATCCGATTTGGCCGGGATGTTGTCCTTGTAGATCGGCGACCCCTGCGTGGTCAGCACGCCCTCGACAGCGGTCAGGTCCTTGATCGGCATCGGCAGTCCGGCAAGCAGGCCGCGCTCGGCGGCCGGCTTCTTCATCAGGGTTTTTGCGTGGGTGCGGGCGCGCTCGAAGCACAGTGTCGGCAGCGCGTTGACCTTGCCGTCGACCTCGGCGATGCGCTTTTCCAGCACGTCCAGCAGATCGAGCGGCGTGACTTCGCCCGACTTCAGCTTGCCGACAACGGCGCATGCCGTCTCCCGCACCAGACCCTGATCAGCCACTTCGATATCTCCGTTCGTTTCCGTTCCCTGGTGGTGCTGTAGAACATTTTCCGGCAAAGTGGAACGCCGGTGACGTATGAGGAAATCCCCGGCGCCGATCACTTTACGATCATGCACGAGATGATGTCGCCAAAGGGCGGATCACGACGCTGATCCGGCAGTTGTTCGAGCGGACGGCCTGGACACCGTCATTGCGAAAGCAATCCACGTCACCGCGAGTGCGCAATGGATTGCTTCGCTGCGCTTGCAATGACGGTGGGGCTCCACCAACTGTCCAACCCTCATGGTGAGGAGGCGCGATGCGCCGTCTCGAACCATGTGGCCCGCGGCCCATCCTTCGAGACGCCGCTGCGCGGCTCCTCAGGATGAGGGACGGGGTGTTGCTGAAAACCCCCGCTACCACCCCGCCGTATGACCGCCATCCACCGTGTAAATCACTCCCGACGTATAGCCAGCACGGTCTGAAGCCAGGAACGCCATCAAGTCGCCGATCTCGCGGGCGTGGGCGGGGCGGCCGAGGGGCATGTTCTTCTGGAATTCCCTGTAGCGGTTCTCGTCGCCGAACTGGTTCTTCGCCCGCGTCTTCAAAAGCGTAACATGGCGGTCGGTGCCGACGGGACCGGGATTGATGCCGACCACGCGGATGCTGTCGGCGAGACTCTTGCCGCCGAGCGCGCGGGTGAATGCCATCAGCGCGGCGTTGCCGGCGCTGCCGCAGATGTAGTTGGCGTCGAATTTCTCGCCGGCCGCGCCGATGTCGTTGACGATGACGCCACCGCCGCGCGCCTTCATCTGCGCGTAGATCGCGCGGGTGAGGTTGATGTAGCCGAACACTTTCAGTTCCCAGGCGTGGCGCCAGGTCGCCTCGTCGATCCTGTCGATCGAGCCGCCCGGGATATCGCCGGCATTGTTGACGAGGATGTCGATGTCGGCGGCGTCCTTTGCAAGCCGGGCGAGGTCCTCGGGCTTGCGCAGGTCCACGACATGGGTAGTGGCGCCGATCTGGTGCGCCGAGCGCAGCCGCTCGGCCAGCGCTTTCAGCATGTCGCCGTTGCGGGCGGCCAGCATGACGTCGCAGCCTTCCTCGGCAAAGGCTTCGGCCGCGGCCGCGCCAATGCCCTTGGAGGCGCCGGTAATCAGGACACGCTTGCCGCGCAGATGCAGATCCATGGGAAATACTCGCTTGGGTGAGGGGAGGTGGAAGGGGCCACAGATTGTCAGGCTTGTTGTTAGGCTTGGCGCGCCGCGACGGTCAACATTGCAGTGCAGCGTTGCGCAATCGGCGGCTTTGGTCCATTGCAAGGCAATCAAATAAGCGGCATTAGCCGGCCCTTCAAAGACACAAGGAAACTCTCGATGAGCGCCAAAAAGCAGTATCGGATCGCGGTCATTCCCGGCGACGGCATCGGCAAGGAAGTGGTGCCCGAGGGCCTGCGCGTGCTGGAGGCGGCGGCGAAAAAACATGGCGTCGCCGTGCATTTCGATCATTTCGACTTCGCGTCCTGGGACTATTACGAAAAGCACGGCGAGATGATGCCGGAGGACTGGAAGGCGAAGATCGGCAAGCACGACGCGATCTATTTCGGCGCGGTCGGCTGGCCCGCGAAAATCCCGGATCACATTTCGCTGTGGGGCTCGCTCATAAAATTCCGGCGCGAGTTCGACCAGTACGTGAACCTGCGACCGGTGCGGCTGATGCCCGGCGTGCCGTCGCCGCTCGCCAACCGCAAGCCCGGCGACATCGACTTCTGGGTGGTGCGCGAGAACACCGAGGGTGAATATTCCTCCGTCGGCGGGCGCATGTTCCCGGATACCGACCGCGAGTTCGTCACGCAGCAGACGGTGATGACGCGCACTGGCGTCAACCGCATCCTGAAGTTCGCGTTCGAACTGGCGCAGTCGCGGCCGAAGAAGCATTTGACCTCGGCGACCAAGTCCAACGGCATCTCGATCACAATGCCCTATTGGGACGAGCGCGTGGAGGCGATGGCGAAGAACTATCCCAAGGTGAAGTGGGACAAGTACCACATCGACATTCTCACCGCGAACTTCGTGCTGCATCCGGACTGGTTCGACGTCGTGGTCGGCTCCAATCTGTTCGGCGACATCCTCTCCGATCTCGGCCCTGCCTGCACCGGCACCATCGGCATCGCGCCGTCGGGCAATATCAATCCGGAAGGCAATTTCCCGTCGGTATTCGAGCCGGTGCACGGCTCGGCGCCGGATATCGCAGGGCAGGGCATCGCCAACCCGATCGGCATGATCTGGTCGGGCGCGATGATGCTGGAGCATCTCGGCGAGAAGCAGGCCGCAGCCGCCATCGTCGGCGCCATCGAGCGCACGCTCGGCGAACGCACGCTGCGGACAAGGGATCTTGGCGGCAATGCTGATACGGTAGCGTGCGGCAAGGCGGTAGCGGACATGGTGGATTAAGCCAGACCCTCATGGTGAGGAGGTGCGCAGCGCCGTCTCGAACCACGAGAGCCCGCGGCCCATCCTTCGAGACGCCGCTTCGCGGCTCCTCAGGATGAGGGCGGGAGTATGCGACGCTTTCTTCCTTCTCCCCTTGTGGGAGAAGGAAGTAAGTGCGCCCTACCGGTGCTTTGCGATCCGCCGGCAATGCTCCCACGCGGCGTGCATCAGGTTCTCGCTCGCCTCGGGCGTGCGGAAAGCCGAGTGTGCCGACAGGGTCACGTTTTCCAGTTTCGTCAGCGGATGATCCGCCGGCAGCGGCTCGATGTTGAAGACGTCGAGGCCGGCGTGACGGATGTGGCCCGACTTCAGCGCATCGATCATCGCTTCCTCGTCGACGATGGCGCCGCGCGCGGTGTTGACGAGGATGACGCCGGGTTTCATCCCTTCGATGCAGGCACGCGAGATCATGCCGCGCGTCTCGTCGTTCAGCAGCAGATGGATCGAGACCACGTCGCTCTCGGTCAGCACCTCGTCATAGTCGAGGAATTCGACCTTCGGATATTTTTTCGGCGAACGGTTCCAGGCGATTACCCGCATGCCGGAGCCGAGCGCAATCCGCGCAACTTCGGCCGCGATGCCGCCGAAGCCGACCAGGCCCAGCGTCTTGCCGGTCAGTTGCATGCCGTCGTCGCGCAGCCAGTTGCCGGCGCGGATCCCACGGTCCATTTTCGCAAGGCCGCGCGCGCCTTCCCACATCAGCGCGATCGCGCATTCGGCGACCGCCGTGTCGCCATAGCCCTTGATCAGGTGGACGTGGATGCCGGTCTCGGCGAGTTCTTCCGGATTCATGTAGCTGCGCGCGCCGGTGCCGAGAAACACCACATGCTTGAGCCCGGCGCATTTCTTCGCGATGGCGGTCGGCAGTGCTGTGTGGTCGACGATGGCGATCTCGGCGCCGTCCAGGATCTCTGGATACTGCTCCGGGGTGATGTCGGGGTTGCGGTTGATCTGCACCTCGGGATCGCCGTCCTTGTGCAGCCCCTCGAAGATCACGGCCAGTGATTCATTGGCGTCGACGAAAACTCCGCGCATGCTTACCCCCCTCGCTACTGGACTATCAGGATGCGACGCCGGCCAGCGCCAGCACGGTGTGCATCAATACGTTGGCGCCGGCCGCACAATCGGCCTGGGTGGCGTCCTCGAGCTCGTTGTGGCTGATGCCGTCCTTGCAGGGCACGAACACCATCGCCGCAGGGATCACGGTGTTGAGGTTGCAGGCGTCGTGTCCGGCGCCGGAGGTGATGCGGCGATGCGAAAGCCCGAGCATCTTCGCGGCGTTCTCGACCGTATCCACCAGCCTGGGATCGAAATGGGTCGGCGGCTTGCGCCAGACCAGGTCGAGCTTGACGTCGACCTTGCGCCGCGCCGCGATCTCGGCAATCGCGGCACGCAGGTCCCTGTCCAGCGCATCCATGATCGCGGCATCGGCGCTGCGGCAATCCACCGTGAAGGCGATTTCGCCGGGGATCACGTTGCGCGACGGGTTGGCGATCACGGCCTCGCCGATGGTGCCGACCGCCTTCGGCCCGTGCTTCCTTGCGACAGCCTCCATCGCCAGCACGATCTCGGAAAGCGTCGCCAGCGCGTCGCGCCGTAGCGGCATCGGCGTCGAGCCGGCATGGCTCTCGAAGCCGGTGATCTTGCCGTCGTACCACAAGACGCCCTGGCCGGAATCGACCACGCCGATGGTCTTGTTCTCGGCCTCGAGGATAGGGCCCTGTTCGATATGCAGCTCGACGAATCCGGAGAATTTCTGGCGGCCGACCGGGCTCTCGCCGCGATAGCCGATGCTGTCCAGCGCTTCCCCCACGGTGATGCCGTCGGCATCCCTGCGCGACAAAATGTCGTCGGTGGTGAAGTCGCCGACATAGGCGGCCGAAGCCATCATGGCGGGCGCAAACCGCGAGCCTTCCTCGTTGGTCCAGTTGCAGATGCAGATCGGCGTCTCGGTCTCGATGCCGGCATCGTTGAGCGTGCGGACCACCTCCAGCGCCGCCAGCGTGCCGAGCACGCCGTCATACTTGCCGCCGGTCGGCTGGGTGTCCAGATGGGAACCGAGCCCGACCGGAGCCTTCGTCATGTCGCGGCCCTTGCGCAGGCCGAACATCGAGCCCAGCGTATCGACATGCACTTCGAGGCCCGCGGCCTCGCAGGCCTTGCGGAACCAGTCGCGCACCTGCCTGTCTTCCGGCCCGAGCGTCAGCCGCCGCACGCCGCCCTTTGGCGTCGCGCCGAATTTGGCGGTTTCATGGATCGTATCCCACAGCCGGGCGGAGTCGATTTGCAGGTTGGAGGCGATCTTGGTCATGCGGCCGTTCCGGTCTGGTGCTCCCCGTTTCAATGACGCGGCGATGGCGGCGCGTCAACAACGACGCCGCCCCGCGCGAGCGAGGCGGCGAGTTCGGCCACCCGTTCGACCGCGACGGTGTCGGGGGAGGCGAGCCAGCTCGCCGAAAACGTCAACAGCGGCATCTGCAGATTGGTCGACAGCAATTGCAGCCGCCCGTCGGCCATTTCGTTTTCGACGATGGCGGTTGGAATGACGGCAATGCCGAGGCCTTCGGTCGCCATATGGATCACGGTGCCGAGGGAGGCGCTGGCGTGCAGGCGCATCGGCGGCAAATCGGGCCGGTTGAACAGCGAGCGCACGATCTCGTAAGGCGGCGTCTTGCGCGGAAACGTAATGATCGGAAACTTCGCCAGATCGTGCACGGTCAGCCTGCCGTTGCCGAGGCCGAGCGAGGGGCTCGCCAGAAAGCCGACCTGGTAGTCGCACAGCACGCGGTTGCTGACGGTCGGCGCGGTCACAGGGCCAAGCATGAACGCGAGTTCGATCTCCTGCGCCAGCAGCCGCGTCCGCAAGTTCGAGGTGATGTCGACCTCGATTTCGAGCGTGAGGTTGGGATAGGCGAGATTGACGCTTTTGATGAGCTGCGTCAGCCAGGTGTGAACGATGGTTTCGGCGACGCCGAGCCGCAGCACGCCGCGCATCGCCGAGCGGTCGCCGACGACAGCGAGCATTTCCGAACGCAGCCCGATCAGCTTCTCGGCATAGACCATCAACTGACGGCCGCTCGGCGTCGGCAGCACCATCCGCCGGTCGCGCTGCAGCAGCCGCACGCCGACCTCGCGTTCGAGCTGGGCGATCCGCTGTGAGATCGCGGGCTGGGTGGTGTTGAGCTTCTGGGCCGCGCCGCGGAAGCTGCCGAGCGTGACCACCCACATGAAAGTCTCAATTGCCTTGAAATCAGTCATGCACCCTCGGCTCTCAAATCGATAAATGTGATTTATCGATTTCGATTAGAAATGACGATTAGACATTATCATAGCCATGTGCGGGAGTAGATGTCGACCAGTTTGGAAGCGGGGACGACGATGACCAGCTTGGCGAGGACCGATCGACCCGGTCACGATACGGTGGATTTATCGCCGGGCGTGGCAGCCCGGCACGCCTGCCGGACCGGGATGGCGTCCACCACGGCCGGCGTCGCCAACGGGTTCGTGCAGGGCAATCTCGCGATCCTGCCGGAAAAGCTTGCGGCCTCGTTCCACCGCTTCTGCCAGCTCAATCCCAAGCCGTGCCCGATCATCGGCATGTCCGATGTCGGCGATCCCCGCATTCCCGCCCTCGGTCTCGATCTCGACATCCGCACCGACCTGCCGCGCTACCGCGTCTGGCGCGACGGCGAGGTGGCGGAAGAGCCGACCGACATCATGGCGCACTGGCGCGACGACCTCGTCGCCTTCGTCATCGGCTGCTCCTATTCATTCGAGGAAGCATTGCTGGCGGATGGCCTGCCGATCCGCCACATCGAGCGTAACCTTCGCGTGCCGATGTACCGTACCAGCATCGCATGCAGCGCCGCCGGTCCGTTCGCCGGGCCGATGGTGGTGTCGATGCGGCCGTTCAGGCCGGCGGACGCGATCCGCGCGGTGCAGATCACCTCGCGCTTTCCCGCCGTGCACGGCGCGCCGGTTCATCTCGGTCATCCGCATTCGATCGGCATCGCCGACATCAACAAGCCCGATTACGGTGATGCGGTGCCGGTTGGGACGGACGAAATCCCGGTGTTCTGGGCGTGCGGTGTCACGCCGCAATCGGTCATCCAGGCCGCCAGGCTGCCGTTTGCGATCACGCATTCGCCCGGACTGATGCTGGTGACCGATCTCCTCAACAAGCATCTTGCCGTACTTTGATGCAACCCTTGCCGCGCATTGAGGCTTTACCGTAACCGCCGACCGTTTCATCGATAGCTGCCGATCAACAAAGGATACTGCCATGAACATCTCGCGCCGAAATGTACTGCTTGGAGCCACCGCTGCCGCCGCACTCGGGCCGATCGCGGCGCGCGCGCAAACCTCCGAAGTGGTGATCGGCGTGCTCTATCCGCTGTCGGGCGCCAGTGCGCAGATCGGCGTCGATGCCCAGAAGGCGTTCGAGACCGCGGCCGACCTCATCAACAAGAACTACGATTTCGAACTGCCTCTGGCGAAGGGCGAAGGACTGCCGGGCCTCGGCGGCGCCAAGGTTCGCCTCGTGTTCGCCGATCACCAGGCCGACCCGCAGAAGGGCCGCGCGGAAGCCGAGCGGCTGATCACGCAGGAGAAAGTATGCGCCGTGATCGGCACCTATCAGAGCTCGGTGGCGGTGACCGTCAGCCAGATCTGCGAGCGCTATCAGATCCCGTTCCTCTCGGCGGACAATTCCTCGCCGAGCCTGCATCGCCGCGGCCTGAAATTCTATTTCCGCGCCGCGCCGCATGACGAGATGTTCTCGACCGCGATGTTCGACTTCTTCGACGTGATGAAGAAGAAGGGCACCAAGATCGACACGCTGGCGCTGTTCCACGAGGACACCATCTTCGGCACCGACTCCGCCAACGCCCAGACCAAGCTGGCCAAGGAGCGCGGCTACAAGATCGTCTCCGACATCAAGTATCGCGCCAATTCGCCGTCGCTCACCGCCGAGGTGCAGCAGTTGAAGGCGGCGAATGCGGACGTGCTGATGCCCTCGAGCTACACCACCGACGGCATCCTGCTGGTCAAGACCATGGCGGAACTCGGCTACAAGCCGAATGCGATCGTGGCGCAGGACGCCGGCTTCTCGGAAAAGGCGCTCTATGACGCGGTCGGCGACAAGCTCGCCGGCGTGATCTCCCGCGGCAGCTTCTCGCTGGACCTCGCGGCCAAGCGGCCGATGGTCGGCAAGATCAACGACATGTACAAGCAACGCTCCGGCAAGGATTTCAACGATTATTCGTCGCGGCAGTTCATGGGGCTGATCGTGATGGCGGACGCCATCAATCGCGCCAAGTCGACGGATGGCGAGAAGATCCGCGCGGCGCTCGTCGCCACCGACATGCCGGGCGAGGCGACGATCATGCCGTGGAAGCGCGTCAAGTTCGACGAGATGGGCCAGAACAACGACGCCGATCCGGTGCTGCTGCAGTATGTCGGCGGCAAGTTCGTCACCATCTTCCCGCAGCAGGCCGCGGTCGCCGAAGCTTCCTGGCCGATGAAGTAGCATGCGGCGCTGCCCTAGTGCCGCACCATCGGCCCTCATCCCCGGGATGAACGCAATTGCGTTCACCCGTGGGAGCGCGCCCTGGCGCGCGTCTCGAAGGATGGCCGCGAGTGCATTTTTGTGGCCATCCTTCGAGACGCTTGCTTCGCAAGCTCCTCAGGATGAGGATCTGTAGTTGGAGCAACAACGGTGACAGCCGAAACCATCATCCAGAGCCTGGCGAGCGGCCTCCTGATGGGGCTGCTGTACGGGCTGATTGCCGTAGGACTCGCGCTGATCTTCGGGCTGATGGACGTCGTGAACTTCGCTCACGGCGAATTCCTGATGATCGCGATGTACGCGACGTTCTTCCTGTTCGTGTTCTTCGCGATCGACCCGCTGCTGTCGGCGCCGCTGGTCGCCGCCGCCCTGTTCGTGTTCGGGGCTGTGGTCTATCTCCTGGTCGTGCGCTTTGCGGTCCGCGCCAAGGCCAATGCCGGCATGGTGCAGATCTTCTCGACGTTCGGGCTCGCCATCGTCATGCGCGGGCTGGCGCAGTATTTCTTCACGCCCGACTACCGCAGCGTCACCAATTCATGGCTCGGCGGCAAGACGGTCTCGGTGGCCGGCATCTTCCTGCCGGTGCCGCAACTGGTCGGCGCGCTGGTGGCGATCGCGGCTTTCGGCGCGCTGTATCTCTTCATCCACCGAACCGATTTCGGCCGCGCGCTGGAGGCGACCCGCGAGGATGCCGGCGCGGTGGCGCTGGTCGGCATCGACAAGAACAGGGTGTTCGCGCTGGGCTGGGGCCTCGGCGCCGCGCTGGTGGGCCTTGCCGGCGCCGTCATGGCGATGTTCTTCTACATCTACCCCGACGTTGGCGCGTCGTTCGCGCTGATCGCCTATGTGACGGTGGCGCTGGGTGGCTTCGGCAGCGTGTTCGGAGCCTTCGCCGGCGGCATCATCGTCGGGCTCGTCGAGGCCACCACCGCGCTGATCCTGCCGCCCTCGCTCAAGTCGGTCGGCATCTACGCGGTCTATCTGCTTGTCGTCTTCATCCGGCCGCGCGGCCTGTTCGGATCGATGTGATGGATACGGATTTCGCCAGAAGCCGCCGCCGCGACCTCGTCGTCGCCTTCTGCCTGGCCGCGATCGCGGCCACCGTCCCGCTGTTCGTCAAGGACGTCTACGTGCAGAACATCATGGTGCTGACCCTGATGTACGGCGCGCTGTCGCAGAGCTGGAACATTCTCTCCGGCTATTGCGGGCAGATTTCGCTCGGCCACGCGCTCTATTTCGGTATCGGTGCCTATACCACCGCATTGCTGTTCACCAAGTTCGGCGTGCTGCCGTGGTTCGGCATGCTCGGCGGCGGCATCATCTCCGGCCTGATCGCGATGGGGCTCGGCTATCTCTGCTTCCGCCTGCGCGGCCATTACTTCGTCATCGCCACCATCGTCATCGCCGAGATCGGGCTGTTGCTGTTCCACAACTGGGACTGGGCGGGGGCGGCGCTCGGCATCGACATCCCGGTGCGCGGCGACAGCTGGCTCAAGTTCCAGTTCACGCGCAGCAAGCTGCCGTATTTCTACTTCGCGCTGGCACTGGCCTGCGTCGCCTGGTTCGTCACCTGGTGGCTGGAAGATTCCAAATGGGGCTATTGGTGGCGCGCGGTGAAGGACAATCCGGACGCGGCCGAAAGCCTCGGCGTCGACGTGTTCAATTCCAAGATGGGCGCCGCGGCGGTATCCGCGTTCCTGGTGGCGGTCGGCGGCAGCTTCTATGCGCAGTTCGTCTCCTACATCGATCCCGAAAGCGTCATGGGCTTCCAGTTCTCGCTGCTGATGGCGCTGCCTGCGGTGCTCGGCGGTATCGGTACGCTGTGGGGGCCGCTGCTCGGTGCGGTGATCCTGATCCCGCTCACCGAATTGACACGCTCGTTCATCGGCGGCTCCGGCCGCGGCGTCGATTTGATCGTCTATGGCGGCCTGATTGTCGCGATCTCGCTGGCGCGGCCGCAAGGTCTGGTCGGGCTGTTCTCGTTGAAGCGCAAGGAGGCGGCCCGATGACGCCGCCGCTTCTGGAAACCCGCGGCGTCTGGCAGCGCTTCGGCGGCCTGAT
>JAFAGM010000056.1 GCA_023422775.1 Pseudomonadota bacterium | reverse complement strand
GGACAGGACCCCGAAAGCAGCCCGACGAGTGTGGCCGGAGCGGCCCTAAATCGCCGGGCCGCAAGGCCCGGAAATCCGGCCTTATTTTCTTGCTTCTGGCTGGAATCCGGCTATATACCGCGCCATCTCACACGGAAACATGGCTCAAAAAGCCGTCCGGTGGCAGCCGGGCCATAGGCTCGTCTGCTCACACGTTTCCGGAGGAACCAACCGGAGAATCATAACGATGTCGCTACCCGATTTTTCTATGCGTCAGTTGCTCGAAGCTGGCGTGCACTTTGGCCATCAGTCGCACCGCTGGAATCCGAAAATGGCGGATTACATTTTCGGTGCGCGCAACAACATCCACATCATCGATCTGGCCCAGACCGTGCCGATGCTACATCGCGCGCTGCAGGCGGTGTCCGACACCGTCGCCAAGGGCGGCCGCATCCTGTTCGTCGGCACCAAGCGCCAGGCGCAGGACGGCGTTGCCGAGGCCGCGAAGCGGTCCGCGCAGTATTTCGTCAATTCGCGCTGGCTCGGCGGCACGTTGACCAACTGGAAGACGATCTCGGGCTCGATCAAGCGGCTGCGTCATCTCGACGAAGTTCTCTCGTCCGGCGAAGCCAACTCCTACACCAAGAAGGAGCGGCTGACGCTGCAGCGCGAGCGCGACAAGCTCGATCGCTCGCTGGGCGGCATCAAGGACATGGGCGGTCTTCCCGACATGATCTTCGTGATCGACACCAACAAGGAAGACATCGCGATCCAGGAAGCGCAGCGGCTCAACATTCCCGTTGCCGCGATCGTCGACACCAATTCCGATCCCAAGGGCATCACCTATGTGGTGCCGGGCAATGACGATGCCGGCCGCGCCATTTCGCTGTACTGCGACCTGATTGCCCGCGCCGCCATCGACGGCATCTCGCGTGCGCAAGGCGACCACGGCATCGACATCGGCGCCTCGGTTCAGCCGGCCCGCGAGGAGCTTCCGGCGGCAGCGCAGCCGACCGGCTTCCAGGGTCTGGCCGGGCCGCGCGGCACCGCCGACAACCTCAAGAAACTCACCGGCGTGTCGGGTGCGATCGAGAAGAAGTTCAACGACCTCGGCATCTTCCACTACTGGCAGCTCGCCGAACTCGATCACGACACTGCGCACAAGATCGGTGAAGAGGTCGGACTTCCGAGCCGCGCCGATGGCTGGGTTGCCCAGGCCAAGGCGCTGACCGCGGAAGCGGAATAAGATGTAACGCCGCGTGGCCGGCCACCGGCCACCGGTTCTTTCCTGAGATTTCGGCATTCCCTGAAGCTGATGGCGGCATGGCGCAAGGCGCGCGCCGTGCTCGCGGCTAGCAGGCAAGAAGGATATTCGACGATGGCAGACACAAAGGCGGCGGTGATTTCGGCGGCGATGGTCAAGGAACTGCGCGAGTCGACCGGCGCAGGCATGATGGACTGCAAGGCAGCGCTCACCGAAACCTCGGGCGACATGACGGCCGCCCAGGATTGGCTGCGCAAGAAGGGCCTTTCGAAGGCTGCGAAGAAGGCCGGCCGCGTCGCGGCGGAAGGCCTGATCGGCGCGGTGACGTCGGGCAACAAGGGCGTGGTGGTCGAGGTCAACTCGGAGACCGATTTCGTTGCGCGCAACGAACAGTTCCAGGGCCTCGTCAAGATGATCGCCCAGGTAGCGCTCCACAACAGCGCCGACGTCGAGAAGATCAAGGCGGTCAAGGTCGGCGATGTCACGGTCGAGACCGCGATCTCGGACGCGATCGCCACCATCGGCGAGAACATGTCGCTGCGCCGCGCCACGGCGCTGGAAGTCGCCAAGGGCGTGGTGTCGAGCTATATCCACGGCGCGGTGATCGACGGCGCCGGCAAAATGGGTGTGCTCGTCGCACTGGAATCCGCTGGCAAGACCGACGAACTTGCGCAACTCGGTCGTCAGCTTGCCATGCATGTCGCCGCAAGCAATCCGCAGGCGCTGGATCCGTCCGGCCTCGACCCGGAAATCGTGAAGCGGGAAAAGGACGTACTGGCCGACAAGTACCGCCAGCAGGGCAAGCCCGAGAATGTCATCGAGAAGATCGTCGAGTCCGGCCTGAAGACCTACTACAAGGAAGTCTGCCTGCTGGAGCAGGCCTTCATCCACGACACCGGCAAGTCGGTGGCGCAGGCAGTGAAGGAAGCTGAGGGCAGGGTCGGCGGTCCTGTGAAGATTGCCGGATTTGTGCGCTATGCTCTCGGCGAGGGAATCGAAAAGCAGGAATCCGACTTCGCAGCCGAAGTCGCGGCGGCCAGCGGCAAGAAGTAACCGCTGCTGTTACGGTCTTCCGGCGCCGCCGCGCCGGAAGCCACCTGCGCGGGGATAAGGAAGCGATAAGCAATGGCTGAGCCGGTCTATCGTCGCGTCGTGATCAAGCTCTCCGGCGAGTACCTCGCAGGCAGCCAGTCCTTCGGTATCGACCAGCCCACCATCGACCGCATCGCGAGCGAGCTGATCGCGGCCCAGAAACTCGGCATCGAGGTCGCCGTCGTGATCGGCGGCGGCAACATCGTCCGTGGCGTGGAAGTCTCGTCGCGCGGCGTCTCGCGCCCGACCGGCGACACCATGGGCATGCTCGCCACCATGATGAACTGCCTCGCACTGGAGGCCGCCATCGAACGCAAGGGAACGCCGGCGCGAACGCTTTCGGCGTTCGTGATGCCCGAGATTTCCGAGCTGTTCACCCGCAGTGCAGCGCACAAATACCTGTCCGAGGGCCGCATCGTCCTGCTCGGCGGTGGAACCGGCAATCCGTTCTTCACCACCGACACCACGGCGGTGCTGCGGGCGGCCGAAATCGGCGCCCAGGCGGTGCTCAAGGCCACCAATGTCGACGGCGTCTACAGCGCCGACCCCAAAAAGGACCCGTCGGCCAAACGCTTCGACCGGTTGACGCATTCGCAGGCGATCCAGGGTGGTTACAAGGTGATGGATGCAACCGCATTCGCCCTTGCCCGCGAGACGTCGCTGCCTATCATCGTATTCTCGATCGCCGAGCCGGGTTCGATCGGCGCGATCCTGCGCGGGAACGGCCACGGCACGGTCGTTGCCGGCTGACACGCCGGTGCTGCTTCGAACCGCAGGTCCCACGACGCCGGCGGCTGGTTTCTGAGGAGGGGAGAGCGTTATGCCCACGCCTGGTTTTGACATCAACGAATTGAAGCGCCGCATGCAGGGAGCGACGCAGTCGCTCAAGCACGAACTGGGCGGACTGCGCACCGGCCGTGCGGCAGCCTCCATGCTCGAGCCGGTGCAGGTCGAGGCGTATGGTTCGCATATGCCGCTCAACCAACTCGCCACCGTCAGCGTGCCCGAGCCGCGACTGCTCTCGGTGCAGGTGTGGGACAAGTCCATGGTCAAGGCCGTGGAGAAGGCTATCGTCGATTCCAATCTCGGCCTGTCGCCGGCGACCGAAGGACAGGTGCTGCGTCTGCGGATTCCCGAGCTCAACCAGGAACGCCGCAAGGAACTGGTGAAAGTCGCGCATAAATACGCCGAAGCCGCCAAGGTCGCGGTTCGCCATGTCCGCCGCGACGGGCTCGATATCGTCAAGAAGCTCGAGAAGAATCACGAGATTTCCGAAGACGACCAGGAGCGCCTTGCCAATGATGTGCAGAAGGCGACCGACGGGATGATTGCCGAAATCGATCAGTTGCTCGCGGCAAAGGAAAAGGAAATCCTCACCGTTTGATCGCCTGCGATCGAACGGTGCGATCGCCAATTGAGATCGCTACTCGATATCGCTACTCGATATCGCTGCTTGGGACCGGTCCTGGAATCATAGATGATGTCGAACGCCGCTGCGCCAGCCACGGAAGGACCGGATCGAACCGGCCCGTTGCATGTGGCGATCATCATGGACGGAAACGGGCGCTGGGCGGCGGCGCGCGGCCTGCCGCGTGCCGAAGGCCATCGCCGCGGCGTCGATGCACTGCGCCGCGTCGTTCAGGCCGCCCATGAACTCGGTATCGAGTATCTGACGATCTTCTCGTTCAGTTCCGAGAACTGGTCGCGGCCGGCGTCCGAGATCGGCGACCTGTTCGGACTGCTCCGCCGCTTCATCCGCAACGACCTGGCGACGCTGCATCGCGACGGCGTCCGCGTGCGCGTGATCGGCGAACGGACGGGACTGGAGCCGGATATCTGCGCGCTGCTGAACGAAGCTGAAGAGTTGACGAGAGCCAACACCAGGCTTCATCTCGTGGTCGCCTTCAATTACGGATCACGTCAGGAGATCGCGGGCGCTGCGCAGCGGCTGGCGCGCGAAGTGGCCGCGGGCAAGCGCGATCCGGCATCGATCGATGCCGATGCGCTCGGCCGGTATCTCGATGCGCCCGACATTCCCGATCCCGACCTCATCATCCGCACCAGCGGCGAGCAGCGGCTGTCGAACTTCCTGATGTGGCAGGCCGCCTATAGCGAACTCGTGTTCGTGCCGATCCACTGGCCGGATTTCGACAAGGCCGCGCTGGAAAGCGCGATTGCCGAATACGCCAGACGTGAACGCCGCTTCGGCGGTCTGGCCGCGAAAACCGGATCGTGACCGAGCGCGAGGCCGCGCCGGCGGCGGCGAGCGAATCCGATTCGCGCGGCGAATCCGATTCGCAAAACCGCGAGTCCGGCTCGCGCAATCTCCTGATGCGCATCGTCGCGGCTGCCGTGCTGATACCGCTCGCGGTCGCGATCGCCTATGCCGGCGGCTGGCTGTGGACTGCGCTGGTGACGCTCGCGGCGGTCGGCCTGTTCCTGGAGTGGCTGGCGGTCGTCGGCCTCGCCGGCGTGACGCGCGTGAGCGTGCCGGGCGTGGTGGCGCTTGCGGTCGCCGGGTTCTGTCTCGCGATCGGCCGTATCGAGGCCGCGCTGATCGTGCTCGCCATCGGTTTTGTCGTCGCGGTATCGATTGCGCCGGATCGACGGAACTGGATCGCCGCCGGATTTCTTTATGCCGCGGCGGCAGAAATCGCCTCTGTCCTGGTGCGTCTCGATCCCGTCAAGGGATTCGCCGCGCTGATGTTCGTATTGCTGATCGTGTGGGTGACCGACAGCGGCGGCTATTTCGCCGGCCGCGGCATTGGCGGACCGAAGCTCTGGCCGAAGGTCAGTCCGAAAAAGACCTGGGCGGGCGCTGCAGGTGGTTTTGCCGCCAGCCTGGCGGTGGCGATCGGGTTTGCCGTATTTGGTCTCGGCAACACCTTGCCGCTATTGCTCGTGGGCGCGGTCCTCTCGGTCGTTTCGCAACTCGGCGATCTCTTCGAATCCGCCGTGAAGCGGCGTTTCGGCGTAAAGGACTCAAGTCACATCATTCCCGGCCATGGCGGACTAATGGATCGCCTGGATGGATTTGTCGCAGCCGTCGTCGTGGCGGCACTTTTCGGGCTCCTGCGGGGCGGCGCCGATGGCGTCGGCCGCGGTCTTATGGTTTGGTGAAACGATGAGCGCAGTTCCATTGCGTAACAACAAAGTCCCGTTGGCTGACGCGCGTACCGTGACGGTGCTGGGCGCCACCGGTTCGATCGGCGACAGCACCATGGATTTGCTGCGGGGCGCCCGCGACCGCTACCAGGTCGAGGCGCTGAGCGCGAATTCCAATGTCGAAGCACTGGCCAGGCTCGCCAGGGAATTCAGCGCGAGATTCGCGGCAATCGCCGATCCGGCCAGGCTCGGCGAACTGAAAGCTGCGCTCGCGGGCACACGGATCGAATGCGGGGCCGGCGAAAGCGCTGTCATCGAGGCTGCCGCCCGTCCCGCCGACTGGGTGATGGCGGCAGTGAGCGGCGCGGCTGGGCTGAAGCCGGCGCTCGCGGCCGTTGATCGCGGCGCGGCGGTGGCGTTGGCCAACAAGGAATGTCTGGTGTGCGCCGGCGATTTCTTCATGCAGCGCGCGGCGAAGGCGGGCGCCTGCATCCTGCCGGCGGATTCCGAACATAACGCGCTGTTTCAGGCGCTTTCCTCCGGTAACCGCGAGGAACTGGTGCGCGTGATCATCACCGCATCCGGCGGGCCGTTCCGCACCTGGGCGCCCGCCGACATCGAACAGGCGACGCTCGAGCAGGCCTTGAAGCATCCGAACTGGAGCATGGGCCAGAAGATCACGATCGATTCGGCCTCGATGATGAACAAGGGGCTCGAAGTCATTGAAGCCTCTTACCTGTTCGCGCTGACGCCCGACGAAATCGACGTTCTCGTGCATCCGCAGTCGATCATTCACGGCATGGTTGAATTCTCCGATCGCTCGGTGGTGGCTCAGCTTGGCGCCCCCGACATGCGGATACCGATCGCGCACTGCCTCGGATGGCCCGATCGGATCGTTGGACCCTCGGCCAGGCTGGATCTGGCCAAGATCGGTCAACTGACCTTCGAGGCGCCGGACTTCGAGCGGTTCCCGGGGCTGCGGCTCGCTTACGAATCATTAAGAACAGGACGCGGCGCAACTACGGTATATAATGCCGCAAACGAGGTGGCGGTGGCCGCCTTCATCGCCGGCAAGATCAAGTTCGGGGCGATCGCCCGCCTCGTCGAGGCGACCATCAACGACTGGGTTCGCGCCGGGAACCTGGCGCCTTTGAGCTCGGCCGACGACGCCATCGCGGTTGACCATAACGCACGAAATCGAGCTGCCTCCCTATTGCCTCAAATTGCCCAAAAGGCATCCTAGAGGGGTAGGGACGGAGCCGTTGGCTCTTGTCGAGGGGAAACCTGATGTCTGATTTTTTCCTGCATAGTTTCAATACGTTGGGCCATGGGCTCATCGGCTACATCATCCCCTTCCTGTTCGTCCTGACCATCGTCGTGTTCTTCCACGAACTCGGCCACTTCCTGGTCGCCCGATGGGCCGGGGTGAAGGTGCTGACGTTCTCGCTCGGCTTCGGGCCGGAACTTGCGGGCTTCAACGACCGCCACGGCACGCGCTGGAAGATCTCCGCGATCCCGCTCGGCGGCTACGTGAAGTTCTTCGGCGACGAGTCGGAAGCCTCGACGCCGGCCTCGTCCGAGACGCTTGCCGGCATGACCGCGGAGGAGCGGGCGGGCAGCTTCCATCACAAGAAGGTCGGTCCGCGCGCGGCGATCGTTGCCGCCGGTCCGATTGCGAATTTCATCCTGGCGATCGTGATCTTCACCTGCCTGTTCACCTTCTTCGGCAAGCCGAGCACGACGGCGCGGGTGGACAAGATCGAAGCCAACAGCGCTGCGGCGAAGGCGGGCTTCCAGGCCGGCGATATCGTGACCGCGATCGACGGCAAGACCATCGGCAGCTTCTCCGACATGCAGCGCATCGTGGGCGTTCGCGCCGGGGAAACCCTGAACTTCACCATCAAGCGCGGCGATTCCACGCTGGACCTGAAGGGCACGCCGGAACTTCGCGAAGTGAAGGATTCGTTCGGAAACACCCACCGCCTGGGCGTGCTCGGCATTACACGGGCCACGGCGCCCGGTGACGTCGTGACCGAGCGGGTCGATCCCGGCACGGCGCTCTGGCTGGGCGTGAAGGAGACCTGGTTCGTGGTCGACCGGACGCTCTCCTATATCGGCGGGGTATTCACCGGCCGCGAGGCGGCCGACCAGGTCGGCGGTCCACTGAGAATCGCCCAGATTTCGGGACAGGTCGCGACCATCGGCCTGGTGGCCCTGGTGCATCTGGCCGCGGTGCTTTCGATCTCGATCGGGCTGCTAAACCTGTTCCCGGTCCCGCTGCTCGATGGCGGTCACCTTTTGTTCTATGCGGTGGAAGCCGTTCGGGGGCGCCCTCTGTCGGAACGGGCCCAGGAGATGGGGTTCCGAATCGGGCTGGGCCTGGTCCTGATGTTGATGGTGTTTGCAACCTATAACGACATCCTGCATCTGGCGGCATCGTGACGCGGCTTTTTTGTGACGTTGCCGATAGGCAACGTCTTGGAATGAAATTGGAATTGCAGGGCTAAGTCTGGTTTGCCGCCCGGTTTTAATTCGCTACAAGCAGTGCAACAGTGGGATTCTGCCGGTTCGTAGGGGTACGGGCCAGCATTGGAAGGACGAGGGCGCGTTGCGCATGATGTTTGGAAGGCGAGTGCGGGGGGGTCTGCTGGCCGCTCTGATCATGACGGCGGCGCCGTTGGGGGCGACGGCGCTGGGCGTGCTGGTATCTGCGCCGGCTGCGGCCCAGACCGTTTCGTCGATCTCCGTCGAGGGGAACCGGCGCGTCGAAGTCGAGACCATTCGCTCCTATTTCAAGCCGGGCCCCGGTGGTCGGCTCGGGCAGGCCCAGATCGACGACGGCCTGAAGGCGCTGATCGAGACCGGCCTGTTCCAGGACGTGCGAATCAACCAGGTGGGCGGCCGGTTGGTCGTTGTGGTGGTTGAAAATCCCGTCATCGGCCGCATCGCCTTCGAAGGCAACAAGAAGGTCAAGGACGAGCAGCTTTCGGCGGAAATCCAGTCCAAGCCACGCGGAACGCTGTCCCGCCCGATGGTTCAGTCGGACGCCCAGCGCATCGCCGAAATCTACCGGCGCTCGGGCCGCTACGACATTCGCGTCACGCCCGAAATCATCGAGCAGCCGAATAACCGCGTCGATCTGATCTTCACGATCGTCGAAGGCAGCAAGACCGGCGTCAAGTCGATCGAGTTCATCGGTAACGTCGCCTATTCCTCCTATCGTCTGAAGGACGTCATCAAGACGCGTGAATCCAACCTGCTGAGCTTCCTTGGCGGTAACGACGTCTACGATCCCGACCGGGTCGAGGCCGACCGCGACCTGATTCGCCGCTTCTATCTCAAGAACGGCTTCGCCGACGTGCAGGTCGTGGCCGCGCTGACCGAGTATGATCCCGAGAAAAAGGGTTTCATGGTCACTTTCAAGATCGAGGAAGGCCAGCAGTATCGCGTCGCGTCGGTCGATTTCCAGACCTCGATCAGCACGCTCGACGCCAAGTCGCTGCGCAGTTTCTCCCGCGTCAGCGTCGGCTCTTTGTATAATGCCGAAGCGCTCGAGAAGTCTGTCGAGGAAATGCAGATCGAGGCCTCGCGCCGTGGCTACGCCTTCGCGATCGTGCGGCCGCGCGGCGACCGCAATTTCGAGCAGCACACCGTTTCAATCGTCTTTTCCGTCGATGAAGGCCCGCGCACCTATATCGAGCGCATCAACGTCCGCGGCAACACCCGCACCCGCGACTATGTGATTCGGCGCGAGTTCGATCTCTCCGAAGGTGATGCCTACAATCGCGCGCTGGTCGATCGTGCCGAGCGCCGGCTGAAGAACCTCGACTTCTTCAAGAGTGTGAAGATCCTGACCGAGCCGGGTTCATCGAGCGATCGCGTGATCCTGATCGTCGATCTCGAAGAGAAATCGACCGGCGACTTCTCCGTGTCGGGCGGCTACTCGACGACGGACGGTGCGCTCGCCGAGGTCAGCATTTCCGAACGCAACTTCCTCGGACGCGGCCTGTACGCAAAGGCGGCGGTGACCTACGGCCAGTATGCGCGCGGCTATTCGCTGTCGTTCGTCGAACCTTATTTGCTGGACTACCGCGTCGCGCTCGGCCTCGACCTGTTCCAGCGCCAGCAATTGGCCAACAGCTATATTTCCTACGGCACCAAGACGATGGGCTTCAGCCCGCGCCTCGGCTTCACGCTGCGGGAAGATCTTTCCATGCAGCTGCGCTACTCGATCTAACAGCAGGAAATCTCGCTGCCGAACTCGCTGGCGAACTGCAACAACAATCCGAACAACGGTCTGCTCGCATTCAATCCGTCGCCGGCATTCGTCAATTCGGTCGGCGGACCAGGTGGTTTGCCAGCGCCGGCGGTTGATGCCTCCGGCGCCGGGCTATGGTGCTACAGCGATGGCGAAGCCTCACTGCCGGTCCGCAAGGAACTGCAGAGCGGCAGCACCCTGACCTCGGCGGTCGGCTATTCGCTCAACTTCAACACGCTGGACAACAACAAGAACCCGACCGACGGCTTGCTGATCGACTGGAAGCAGGACTTTGCCGGCGTCGGCGGCGACGTGAGCTACATCAAATCTGCGGTCGATCTGAAGTACTACACCCCGTTGGTCGCCGATATCGTTGGTTTGATCCATCTTCAGGGCGGTATGCTCAACCAGCTCGGCAACAGCGAAATCCGGATGCTCGATCACTTCCAGATGGGTCCGAACCTCGTTCGCGGTTTTGCCCCGAACGGCATCGGTCCGCGCGATCTCAACCCGTTCGGCACGATGGACGCGCTGGGCGGCACCAAATATTGGGGCGCTTCGTTCGAGTTGCAGATGCCGTTCTGGTTCCTGCCGAAGGAGGTCGGACTCAAGGGATCGGTTTATGCCGACGCCGGTGGCCTGTTCGACTATAAGGGGCCGACCACGTGGGCTCAGACGGCCGAACTTACTACTACGTCGAACTCGAATTGCACCCCGTCCACGGTCAATCCGAATTCCGCTGGAACGTGTACGGGCCTGGTGTATGACAACGGGAATGTGGTGCGTAGTTCGGTCGGCGTCGGTCTGATCTGGGCCTCCCCATTTGGTCCGCTGCGCTTCGACTATGCGGTTCCGATCACCAAGGGTCAGTTCGACCGCGTGCAACAGTTCAAGTTTGGCGGCGGTACGACGTTCTAAGCCGTATTCAGGCGAGCCGATCATCGGCTCGCATCTGGAAACGTATCAGGACAAGCAGCGCGGTCGGTTCTGGTCTTTCAGAGCCGGCCGTCTGGTGTGAGCGCAGGCCAGACTGCGACGGATGGAATGGCGCAGCCGATATTCTTCAAGCAACCTGCTTCATCGACGCTGGCTGAGATTGCCGCGCTGACGGGTTCCGTATTGGTCGATCCTGCACAGGGCGACCGGATCATCAGGAGCCTTGCCTCGCTCGACGAAGCCGGTCCGATGCATCTGACGTTTTTCGACAACCTCAAATACGTCGATCAGCTCAAGGCGACCAAGGCCGGGGTTTGCCTGGTCAGCCCGCGTTTCGAAGCCCGGGTGCCCGCCCACGTCGTGGTGCTGCGGGCCGCCCAGCCGTTCCGCGCGTTCGTCAGGCTGGCGCGCGAGTGGCATGCCGATGCGCTCCGTCCGCAATCCTGGTTCGACAATGACGGCATCGCACCGTCGGCCATCATCGACCCGACGGCGCATCTGGAAGACGGCGTGATCGTCGATCCGCTCGTGGTTATCGGACCCCGGGTCGAGATCGGTGCCGGCACCGTGATCGGCGCAGGCGCGGTGATCGGCGCCGACGTCAAGATCGGCAGGGACTGCAATGTCGGCGCGCGCACCACAATCCAGTTTGCGCTGATCGGCAACAACGTTCTGATCCATCCCGGCTGCAGCATCGGCCAGGACGGCTACGGCTTCATTTTCTTCGGTCCCGAAGGCCATCTGAAGGTGCCGCAGACCGGCCGCGTCCTGATCCAGAACGACGTCGAGATCGGCGCCGGCACCACGATCGACCGCGGCAGCCTCCGCGATACCGTGATCGGCGAGGGCACCAAAATCGACAATCAGGTGCAGATCGGCCACAATGTGACCATCGGCCGGCACGTCCTGCTCGCGGCGCAGATCGGGCTCGCCGGCAGCCTGACGATCGGTGACAACGTGGCGATCGGCGCCAAGGCTGGGCTTAACAATCACATCAAGATCGGAGATGGGGCGCAGATTGCGGCCATGAGCGCGGTGAAGGATGACATTCCTGCCAACGAACGCTGGGGTGGTCATATAGCTCGGCCCACCAGGCAATGGTTCCGGGAGACGCTGGCGCTCGAACGCCTGGCGCGTGATGGGGCAGGCCATCCAAAAGGCGAGGGGAAGGAGTGATGGAGGAGGCATCGGTCAAGTTTGAGCTGGTGGATATCAATGAGATCCTCAAGACGCTCCCGCACCGCTATCCGATGCTGCTGATCGACCGGGTGATCAACATCCGGACCGACTACAGCGGCATCGGCATCAAGAACGTCACCTACAACGAGCCGCCGTTTCTCGGTCATTTCCCCGAACGTCCGGTCTATCCGGGCGTGATGATGATCGAGGCCATGGCGCAGACCGCAGGTGTTATCGGCATCAAGTCGATCGAGGGCACGGAGAAGCCGCGTGCGGTTTATTTCCTCACCATCGACAAGTGCAAGTTCCGCAAGCCGGTGATGCCCGGCGATACCATCGAGTATCACATGCGTACGATCGGCCGCCGCAAGGCGATGTGGTGGTTTCACGGCGATGCCAAGGTGAACGGTGCGGTCGTGGCGGAAGCCGACGTCGGCGCGATGCTGACGGACTGATCCCCGACGATGCCGTGATCAAAGAGGCATTCGTCCTCGGCGGCAGCCGGAATTGGCGCCGGACGCATCGCAACAGGACGTAACCATACGTCATTGGACACAATCCGGATGCCGCGCTAACCACCGGAAAAAGCGCTATATTCGCGCGCAATGGATGGGCTGGGCTGGTTTATGAGTACGATCGATCCGACCGCGCGGATTGAGGATGGCGCCGTGATCGGCGAAGGGACGACGATCGGTCCCTATTGCATCATCGGGTCCAACGTCGTGATCGGCGCGAACTGCCGGCTGGTCGCGCATGTGCACATCACGGCGCAGACCACGATCGGCGACGGCTGCATCATCTATCCCTTCGTCTCGCTCGGCACGCCGCCACAATCGCTGAGCTACAAGGGCGAGCTGACCCGGCTCGAGATCGGCGCAGGCTGCACCATCCGGGAGCAATCGACGATGAATGCGGGAACGGTCGCCGGCGGTGGCGTGACCCGCGTCGGCGAGCGTGGCTATTTCATGAATTGCAGCCATGTCGGACACGATTGCCAGGTCGGCAACGACGTGATCTTCGCCACGTCGGCGACGCTCGGCGGCCACTGCGAGATCGGCGACTTCGTCTTCATCGGTGGACTGTCGGCCGTGCACCAATTCACGCGGATCGGGCCGCAGGTGATGGTCGGCGGCGTCTGCGGCGTGCGCGGCGACGTCATTCCGTTCGGCCTCGTCAACGGACAGTATGCGAGCCTCGAAGGTCTCAACATCATCGGCATGAAGCGCCGCAAGTTCACCAGGGAGCGGCTGGCCAGGGTGCGCTCATTCTACCAGAAGCTGTTTCACGGCCCCGGCATCTTCGCCGAGCGGCTGGACGCGGTACAGCCGCTCGGCGAAGAGGATCCCGCGATCGCGGAGATCCTCGGCTTCATCGGCGCAAGCAAGCATCGCGCGCTGTGCCTTCCGGCCGGCGACGGCGACAAGCATTGATGACGGGGTCGCCGCAGCCATGACATCAGCGGCTTCCCGGATAGCCTCGCCGGTCGGCGTCATCGCCGGCGGCGGCGTCATGCCGTTCGCCGTGGCGGAGTCGCTTAGCCAGCGCGGCATTGCGCCGGTGCTGTTCGCACTGCGTGGCGCCTGCGATCCGGTCCGGGTCGAACGGTACCGCCATCACTGGATATCGGTCGGGCAATTCGGCCGGGCCACAAAGCTGCTCCGCAGCGAGGGCTGCCGCGACCTGATCTTCATCGGCACACTGCAGCGGCCGGCGCTGTCGGAAGTCAGGCTGGACTGGGGGACCATCCGCGTCATCAGGCATATCTGGGCGGCGTTTCGCGGCGGCGACGATCACCTGTTGTCGGGCGTCGGCCGCCTCTTCGAGCAGGACGGGTTCCGGATGGTCGGAATCCGGGATGTCGCGCCTGATATTCTGATGCCGGCGGGAAGCATCGCCCGCGCCATGCCGGACCCGTCTGCCGCCGCCGACATCGTCAGGGGACGGGAGGTGCTCGCCGCGCTTGGTCCGTTCGACATCGGCCAGGCCGTTGTCGTCATCGACGGGCACGTGGTCGCGGTCGAGGACATCGAGGGCACCGACGGGTTGCTGGCGCGGGTGGCGCGGCTGCGCGAGGCGGGCCGCATTCGCGCCAGATCCGGCCGCGGCGTGCTGGTGAAGGCGCCGAAGAGCGGCCAGGATCTGCGCTTCGATCTTCCGACGGTGGGCGCGAAAACCATCGAGGGCGCAGCGTCAGCGGGGCTTGCCGGCATCGCCGTCATCGCGGGCAGCACGATTGCGGCGGACTCGCAGGCCATGATCGAGGCCGCCGACAGGGCAGGCCTGTTCATCCAGGGGCTAGCGGCGTGACGCCGGTACGCACGACCGCCGAGCGCAGGATATTTCTGATCGCGACGGAGGAATCCGGCGATCGCCTCGGCGCCAATTTGATGAAGGTGCTGCGTCAGCGCCTTGGCGACGCAGTCCAGTTCGAGGGAGTCGGCGGGCGCGCGATGGCGCGCGAAGGCCTGATGTCGCTGTTTCCGATCGAAGAACTCTCGATCATCGGACTAGCGGCCGTGGTCAAGGAACTGCCGAAGATCCTGGGGCTGATCAAGGAGACGGCCGCCGTGGTGACGGAAGTGTCGCCGGATATTCTGGTCATCATCGACAGTCCCGATTTCACTCATCGCGTCGCCAGGCGCGTGCGCGCAAAAGATCCCGCGATTCCGATCGTCAATTATGTGTCGCCCACGGTCTGGGCATGGCGGCCCGGCCGCGCCCGGGCGATGCGCAAGTATGTCGATCACGTGCTGGCGCTATTGCCGTTCGAACCTGAGGCTTATCAAAGACTGCGCGGTCCGCCCTGCACCTATGTCGGCCATCCCTTGACCGAGCAACTGTCGTCGCTGCGGCCGAGCGATGAAGAGGCGGCGCGACGCGCCGAGCCTCCGCCGGTCTTGCTGGTGCTGCCGGGAAGCCGCCGCAGCGAAATCCGCCATCACATGGAAGTGTTCGGCCAGGCGGTGGCGCGGCTGCAGCAGGAGGGCATGGCGTTCGAACTGGTGCTGCCGACCATGCCGCATCTGCAGGAGGCCGTCGTCGAGGCGGTGAGAAGCTGGCCGATCCAGCCGCAGGTCGTGATCGGCGAGCAGGAGAAGCGGGCCGCGTTCCGGATCGCGCATGCGGCGCTCGCCAAATCCGGCACCGTGACGCTGGAACTGGCGTTGGCCGGCGTGCCGATGGTGACGGCCTACCGGACCGGGCCGGTGGAAGCCTGGATATTGCGGCGGGCGATCAAGGTGAACTCGGTGATATTGGCCAATCTCGTGATCGGCGAGAACGTCGTCCCTGAATTCCTGCAGGAGGACTGCACGCCGGAAAAACTCGCACAGGCGCTGCGCGAGATGCTCGGCGATTCCGAGTTGCGGCGCACGCAGGTCGAGGCGTTCGCGAAGATCGCTTCCATCATGTCGACCGGCAATGAGCTGCCAAGCGTTCGTGCAGCCGACATCGTGCTGGAGACGATGTGGGCGGGGCGAAGGGGGTAGTCAGGTCTAACATCGTAGGGAGCGGCAGGAATGGGTAGAACGAACGCTCTACCCATCCTGTACGCAGAAAACAAAAAAGCCGGATGCGGCGATCGCATCCGGCTTTCCAATTTCGTTACGCGCGCGCCTACTTCCGCTTGTCGATCGCGACGTAGTCGCGGCGCCCGACGCCGGTGTAGAGCTGGCGCGGACGGCCGATCTTCTGCTGCGGGTCCTCGATCATCTCGCTCCACTGGCTGATCCAGCCGACGGTGCGGGCGACCGCGAACAGCACGGTGAACATCGAGGTCGGGAAGCCCATCGCCTTCAGCGTGATGCCCGAATAGAAGTCGACGTTCG
>JAFAGM010000027.1 GCA_023422775.1 Pseudomonadota bacterium | reverse complement strand
GTGCCCGGCTGCGTCGGTGCCACCACTTCCAGCAAAATGGTATCGACCGGCAGCAGCGCGTTCTCCAGCCCGTATTTGGCGACGTTGCCGTCGCGGTAGCAGACGTTAAGTCCCATGATGGCGGAGATGTCCGAAATCACGGGCTCCAGATGCGGGGCGACGAGGCAGATCTGCCGCAGCCTGAGATATTCTGTCATGTCAGTGCCCCTGAAATGCGGGCTTGCGCTTCTCGACGAACGCCTTCGCCGCTTCCTTGTGATCGGCGGTCTCGCCCGAGCGCGAGTGATGGATCGCCTCGGCATCGAAGCAGGCTTCCAGCGACATCGTCTCGGCGTTGTTGATGTTGCGCTTGATGTAGCCGAGCGTCACCGACGGCCCCTGCGCCAGCGACATCGCGAGTTGGTGCGCCTCGGCATCGATCTCGGCGTCCGGCACCACCTTGGTCACTATGCCGAGATTGTAGGCCTCGGTCGCGCTCAGCACCGGCGAGGTCAGATAGAGCTCGCGCGCTTTCGCACTGCCGAGCATCTGGGTGAGGAAATAGGTGCCGCCGTAATCGCCCGACAGCCCCACCTTCGCAAACGCCGTCGTGATCTTGCAGGAGGCGCTGGCGACGCGCAGGTCGCAGGACAGCGCGATCGAGAGGCCGGCGCCCGCGGCGGCGCCGTCGAGTTGCGCCACGACAGGCTTGGGCGTCTGGTGCAGGATACGCGACACTTCCATACCGCGGCGCAGATTGGCCATCTTGGCCTCGAAGGCGAGCGGCGCCCTGCCTTCCGCCATCGACTTGACGTCGCCGCCGACGCAGAACGTGCCGCCGGCGCCCTTGAGCAGCACCGCGCGCACCTCGTGATCCTCAGCGGCGCGCCGCGCCGCCTCGACCAGCCCGCGCGTCATGTCCGGATTGAGCGCGTTGCGCCGGTCGGGCCGGTTCATTGTGATGGTGAGCAGGCCCTGCTCGAGCTTCTGGAGGACCATTTCGTTTGCGCTCATGTGGTGTTCTTTCGTTGTTGGTTATTGGGTTCTCCACCCTCGCGGCGTCATTGCGAGAAGCGTAGCGACGAAGCAATCCATACTGGTCGTGCAGCGAGATGGATTGCTTCGCTTCGCTCGCAATGACGACGAGGATGAAGCTCTATTTCTTCACCAGCGGGCACCGCGAGACTTCCAGCGACTGGAACGCTTCGTTGCCGGGGATCGTCGCCAGCAGCTTGTAGATGTCCCAGCGCGACTTCGACTCCGACGGCTTCTTGACCTCGAACAGGTACATGTCGTGCACCATGCGGCCGTCCTCGCGGATCTTGCCGTTCTTCGCAAACATGTCGTTGATCGGGGTTTCCTTCATGATCTTCATGACGGCGGCGGAATCAGTGGTGCCCGCAGCCTTCACGGCTTTCAGGTAGTGCGTCACCGACGAATAGACGCCGGCCTGCGCCGAAGTCGGCGCCCGCTTGATGCGCTCCATGAAGCGCTTGGAAAACGCGCGGGTGTCGTCGTTGAGGTCCCAGTAAAAGGCTTCCGAAAGCAGCAGCCCCTGTGCCGTTTCCAGACCGATGCTGTCGATATCGGTGACGAAGACCAGCAGCGGTGCAACCTTCTGGCCGCCCTTCATCAATCCGAACTCGGCCGCCTGCTTGATGCCGTTGACGGTGTCGCCGCCGGCGTTGGCCAACCCGATCACCTTGGCTTTCGAAGCCTGCGCCTGCAGCAGGAAGGAGGAAAAGTCCGACGTGTTGAGCGGATGCCGGACACTGCCGAGCACCTTGCCACCGGACTTCACCACTACGTTGGTGGTGTCCTTCTCGAGATCCTGGCCGAAGGCATAGTCGGCGGTCAGGAAGTACCAGCTGTCAAGGCCCTGCTTGACGGCGGCGAGGCCGGTCACATTGGCCTGGCCGAAAGTGTCGAACACATAGTGGACCGTATAGGGGCCGCAGGCCTCATTGGTGAGCCGGATCGAACCGGGGCCATTGAAAATCACGATCTTGTTGCGCGCCTTCGCAATCTCGCCGGCGGCGAGCGCAGTGGCCGACGCCGCGACGTCGAACAGCATCTCGACGCCCTGATTGTCCAGCATGTCGCGGGCGATGTTGGCGGAAAGGTCGGCCTTGTTCTGATGATCGGCCGCGATGATTTCGATCTTGCGGCCGAGAACCTCGCCGCCGAAATCCTCGACCGCCATCTTCGCGGCCATCTCCGAGCCCGGCCCGGTGATATCGGCATAAAGGCTCGACATGTCGAGAATGCCACCGAGCTTGAGCGGCGGCTTGCCCTGCGCCAGTGCCGCGGTCGCCGACATTGCCATCGCGGCGACGACAATGCCTGTAAGTACTCTCTTCATGAACGCCTCTCCCTGCTGCCGCATCGCTTGCGGCCTTGAAATTCGGCGCGATCATGCCGCAAGGCATCATGAGCGGCAAGGCGCAGCAGCGCGCAGATTTGCGCGGCGTTTTCCGCTAAGCGGAATGATCGGTAGAGTGCAGCGAAACTCATCAATACTTGCACGCGTGGCGCGACGGATTTCGCTTCGATCTGCCCATCCTGTACACCGCTCATGCGGCGCCGCGCACGTCCGGAGAACGCGACCACATTCAACCCAACAGCCCCTTCCCCGGCACATGATTGAGTTCGAGCCGGATGCCGTCGGGGTCTTCGAACAGGATCGAATAATATCCCGGCGCCCACTGATCCTCGCGCGGTGCACGAATGATTTTTGTGCCGAGCGTCTGGAGGAAGCCGTGCAGTTCGTCGATGTCGGCGCGTTCTCGCGCGCGGAAGCACAGGTGATGCAGGCCGACGCGCTTTTGCTCGAACGCCGCGCCTTCATGCTCGTCTGACGGCGCGCTGATGCCGACCGCGGTACGGCCGCCGACGCAATAATACGTCGTCTCGGTATCGATGACCGGCTTCAGCCCGAGGAACGGCAGCAGTTGCGAATAGAAATCGCGGGAGCGCGAGAAATTCGAGGCGGTGAGGAAAATATGTGCGATGCCGTTGACTTCCATGGTTCCCCCTGCGTGGCAATCTATGGTAGCATTGTAATGTCGAGCATACGGGAACGGACCAACAGTGAACCGCGTAATGACCGATCCGGCATGGCACCACCGGGCCATTCTCGCGGCGTTTCTCGTGCTGTCCACCAGCGGCCGCGCGAATGCCGATTGCGCGTTCGAGCCGCAGGGCCAGGGTCGCGTCGCCGCCGTGATCGACGGGCGCAGCTTTCGCCTCGATGACGGCCGGGAAATCCGCCTCGCCGGGATCGAGCGGGCCGGGACCGATGGCGCCGGCGGCAGGACCGCGCTGGCGGCCCTCGTCAGCGGGCGCCATGTGACGCTGCACGGCGAAGACGACACACCCGATCGTTACGGCCGCCAGCCGGCTTTCGTCTTCGCGGAGGGCCTGGACACATCCGTGCAGGGTGAAATGCTCCGCCGCGGTGACGCGCTGGCGTCCGCTGACGTGGCGGACAAGGAATGTTCCGCCGAATTGGCCGCCGCCGAGAGATTGGCGCGGCAAGCCAAATCGGGAATCTGGGCTCACCCTGCCGCCATAAAAAACGCGGAAAGTCCGGGCGATATTCTGGCTGGGATAGGGCGATTTACGGTGGTCGAAGGCAAAGTACTCTCCGTTCGTCAAGCGGGAACTGTCACCTACCTGAATTTCGGTCGTAACTGGACACGGGACTTTGCTGCGACTATTTCAGGGCGCATCATGCCGGCATTCGAGACGGCTGGGCTTGCGCCTAAGTCACTCGAAAATCAAAGGATCCGTGTCCGCGGCTTTGTCTGGTCGCGTGGAGGACCACGAATTGATTTGCTCCGGGTGGGGCAAATCGAGGTGCTGGGCGGGAAATAGCGCATGGTCCGAAAACTGGGCACCGGTTTTCGATAGGGCATGCGCAAACGAAGGGATGGGGGCATAATCCGGTCGAGTCCGACAGGATCGTGATCCCAGTGGCTGATTTGACGCATCGTGCGACACGGCGCCAAAGAGAGACTGGTTGCCGCCTCCTGGCTGCGCCGGCGTTGCTGTGCGCCGGCCTCATGCTTGCGGCCTGCAGCAATTTCGGAAAGCTGGAGACCGCGACGCCTGCCCCGGCGGCGCCGAAGCCGAACCGCACGGTCGTCCAGACGCCCGCGAGCGAGCGCGAGCATGAACGCATCCTCTCCTCCTATGGCGGCGCCTACGACGATCCGAAGCTGGCGGCGCTGATCGGCAAGACGGTCGACCGGCTGGTCGCGGCGTCCGATCGTCCCGAGCAGGCCTACCGGGTCACGATCCTCAATTCCGGCGCGGTGAACGCGTTCGCCCTGCCGACCGGGCAGCTTTATGTGACCCGCGGCCTGATCGCGCTCGCCAGCGACACCTCGGAACTGTCCTCGGTGCTGAGCCACGAAATGGCGCATGTGCTGGCCAAGCACGCCTCGATCCGGGAAGACCAGGCGCGGCAGGCCGCGGTGGTGACCAAGGTCGTTACCGACATGGGCAACGACCCGGACCTCACGGCGCTGGCGCTGGCCAAGACCAAGCTGACGATGGCGAACTTCTCGCGCGCGCAGGAGTTCGAGGCCGACGGCATCGGCGTCGGAATCTCGGCGCGCGCGCATTTCGATCCCTATGGCGCGGCGCGCTTCCTCGCGGCGATGGAGCGCAACGCGGCGCT
>JAFAGM010000148.1 GCA_023422775.1 Pseudomonadota bacterium | reverse complement strand
CCGCGGCGGCCGGACGGGCGGCAGCGGGACGGGCAGCGGACGCTGTCAGGCGTGCCGGAGCGGCAGCCGCCGGCGTCGCCGCCGCGGCCTTTGCCTCGGCCTCGCCGAAGCGCTTCTTGGCCTCGATTTCGGCCTTGCGCTTGGATTCCTCTTCCTGGCGATGCCGTTCTTCCTCGGCCTTGCGGCGGGCTTCAGCGGCCTCGCGTTCGGCCTGCTCGATGCCTTCGCGGCTGGCGCGGCGCTTGGCTTCTTCCTCGGCCAGACGCCGTTCCTCGATTTCGCGGACCTTGGCGTCGGCGAGCGCGCTGGCGCGGGCGGAACGCTCGTCTTCCGTCAGCGTCCGCAGCACCACGCCGGAACCGCTACGCGGCGCGTTCGGCGCTGCCGCAGGGCGGGAGAGGGTCGGCTTTGCGGGCGCCGCCTTGGCGACGACCGGCTCGGGCGCCTGCGTCTCCGTTGCGGGCGCATCGCCGCCGACGCGGCGCTTGCCACGTTTCTCGACCACGACCTGCTTGGTCCGGCCATGGCTGAAGCTCTGGCGGACAGTGCCCGTCTCGACGCGCGGCTTTAGCGTCAAGGTCTTGGTCGGGACACTCAAAGTCTTGTCGCCAGGCGTTTTGGTATCAACCATTCAGGAGTCCTAATCTCGTTAGCGTCGTGCGTTTCCGCACCATGATTGAAGCAGGTCTTCGGAACCGATCTTCGTCAGAATTTCTGGCCGCCATCCCCGGTCTTGTCGTCATCGGCCGCCCGGTATCGAACCAGGGTCTGGCAGCGCGACAGGAACGTCTTGCTCGCCGGGCCCGCGAGCAGGGCAGCATGTATCACATTTGACCGGCCCAGTGCCAAATCCAATTCCGCTGAAGTTAAAACGGTAACGGTCGCCAAAAGCGGCGATTCACCAATTTTTCGGCCTTTCTGGCCGGCGATCGCGTCCAATTTGCGGATTCCGTCGGCCGCGCCGTCCGAAGCATGGATCAGGGCTTCGGCCTTGCCCTGTTCGAGCAGGCCTTCGACCTTGGCAAAGCCGGAAACCACCTGGCCGGCCTTGGCGGCCATGGCCAGCGCCTCGGTCGCGCTCCGAACCAGCAAAGCCTCGGTATCGGCGGGGAGGGTCGCGGCGACGCGGACGTCGCGCTTGAACCCCCTGCTAAACTGGTGACGCCGTACCGCTTCCGCAACGCTCCGGCGCGACGCCGAAACCCATAGGCCGCGTCCCGGCAGCTTGCGCTTCAGGTCGGGGATGACTTCGCCCTGGGGCGAAACGACAAACCGGATCAGTTCGTCGGTCGGCCGCACCTCGCGGCTGACCGCGCACATCCGCATGGTCGCGGACCTGTCGGTCCGCGGTCCATTGTCGAGATCGGGGTCGGCCAAAGCGAGCATGCCTGTCTTGTAACTCCGGTCATCTGCGCACGGACTGCGCGCAGAATGGATTCTTGATGCTGCGGAACACCCGCATCACGCCGTCTGTTCTTCGGTGGCCTCGGTGGCCGCGGTCTGCCTGGCAAGGTCTTCCTCGGTGATCCAGCCGGCGATGACGCGGGCCTGCATGATCATGGCTTCCGCGTCTTCGCGCGAGATCTCGTTGGCGTCGAGAATGCCGGGATGCTTGGTCGGCTCGCCGCCTTCCTTGCGCTCGGTCCAGCCGACCAGGTCGTCGGTCGCGCAGCCCGCCAGGTCATCGACCGACTTGATGTCGTTCTCGCCGAACTTCACCAGCATCTTCGAGGTCACGCCGGGCACCGTCTTCAAAGCATCTTCCACACCGAGTTCCTTGCGCTTGTTTTCCAGCTCTGTCTCGAGCTGTTCCAGATATTCCTTCGCCCGGCTCTGCAGCTCGTTGGCGGTTTCCTCGTCGAAGCCTTCGATTCCTGCCAGTTCCTTGACGTCGACCAGCGCGAGTTCCTCGACCGAAGTGAAGCCTTCGGACGCCAGCAACTGGCCGACCACCTCGTCGACGTTCAGCGCTTCCATGAACACCCGCGTGGAGTTCTCGAAGTCGGCCTGGCGGCGCTCGGATTCTTCCTGTTCGGTCAGGATGTCGATATCCCAGCCGGTCAGCTGCGAGGCGAGGCGCACGTTCTGGCCGCGGCGGCCGATCGCCAGCGACAGCTGGTTGTTGGTGTCGGGCACCACGACCTCGATCCGCTCGCGGTCCTCGTCGATCACGACCTTGGCGACTTCGGCCGGCGCCAGCGCGTTGACGACGAACGTCGCGATGTCTGGCGACCACGGAATGATGTCGATCTTCTCGCCTTGCAATTCGTTCACGACCGCCTGCACGCGGGAGCCGCGCATGCCGACGCAGGCGCCGACCGGATCGACCGAGGAATCCCGCGAAATCACGCCGATTTTCGCGCGCGAACCGGGATCGCGTGCCACCGCCTTGATCTCGACGATGCCGTCATAGATTTCCGGCACCTCCTGCGCGAACAGCTTTGCCATGAACTGCGGATGGGTGCGGGAGAGGAAGATCTGCGGTCCGCGGGTTTCGCGCCGGACGTCGAAGATGTAGGCGCGGACGCGGTCGCCGTTGCGGAACACCTCGCGCGGCAGCATTTCGTCGCGGCGCACGATGGCCTCGCCGCGGCCGAGATCGACGATCACGCTGCCATATTCGACGCGCTTGACGACGCCGTTGACGATATCGCCGATGCGGTCCTTGAATTCCTGGTACTGCCGGTCGCGCTCCGCCTCGCGCACCTTCTGCACGATCACCTGCTTGGCCGATTGCGCGGCGATGCGGCCGTATTCCAGCGGCGGCAGGGTGTCGGCGATGGTGTCGCCGACCTGGGCGCCGGGATTGGCGCGCTGCGCGTCCGCGAGCGAAATCTGGTTCGACGAGTTTTCGACGACGTCGACCACCAGCATGTGGCGCGACAGCCGCAGTTCGCCCTTCTTGGCGTCGATCTCGGCGTGAACGTCGGTCTCGCTGCCGTAACGGGCGCGAGCCGCCTTGGCGATGGCGTCTTCCATCGCAGCGATCACGATGCCGCGGTCGATCGACTTCTCGCGGGCTACCGCGTCCGCGATCTGCAGCAGTTCGAGTTTGTTGGCACTAACTGCCATGGCCTAGTCTCCTTCGGTAGGATCGGTGTCGCCCCTGCGCAGGCCTTCTGCGGCGAGGCGGTGTTTCTTCGTATTGGTCGGCGCCGGCTTCCTGGCGGACCTCGGCTTCGGCTTGTTGCTCCTGGCCGGATCGCTTTTCTTCGCGTGGGGCGGCGGTGGCGGCGCCAGCCCGAGATTCTGTTTCAGTTCGCGCTCGGCCTGCTTGCCGCGCCGCATCGATTCCGCAATCAGTTCGTCGGTCAAAACCAGTCGTGCGTCGGAAATGTCTTCCATCACCAGCAGCACGTCGGCATCTTCGTCCGCGCGTATGTCATCCCGATGTAGCCGCACGGCATCGCCTTCGACGCCGGCCAGCAGCCCCCGGAAACGCTTGCGGCCCTGATGGGCGACCGCCATCTCGATTTTCGCGAGATGGCCGCCATAGCGCTCGAAGTCGGAACGGCGGACCAGCGGTCGATCGATGCCCGGCGAGGATATCTCAAGCCGGTAGGCGCGGTCGATCGGATCGGCGACATCGAGCACCGGCGACAGCGCCCGCGAGATCGCCTCGCAATCCTCGATCTGCATGGTGCCGTCGGGCCGTTCGGCCATGATCTGGACGGTGCAACCCGCCTCGCCGGATATCTTGATCCGCACCAGGCGGTATCCCATCCCCTGCAGGACCGGTCCTGCCACCGCCGACACCCGCGCCGCCGCGCCCGGCTCGACGACGAGACGAGGCTCGGCTAGCAGGTCGGCGTCCACGGGAACAGCAGCGGGATCGATCATGTCCAGGGTCAAAAGCGTCTTACTTGCATGGGTTTAGGCCGAGCCTTAACCGGGGATCCGGCCGGTTCCCTGAACCGCACCCTGACGCCCTTCCGGGACGGGCACGTTCAGGTAATAAAAAAGAGCGGGTCCCGGAGGGCCCACTCTCAATACGCGATCGTATGAGAACCATAAGTTGGCGTGGATATAGCGGTTTTTCCGCAATCCGACAAGTCCCGCGATCCCGTTAAGGTCGATTTTGCCACGCTTCGAGGCCGCGGTCGAACCTAACCCTTCATTCACGAACCTTTCCTAGATTTCCCGAAAACCCGCCAAAAACGGCCGGTTTTCGGATGGGTTCATGATACCGGCGCCTTCGCTGATCCCCGAAATTGACGATATCGTCCGGCGTGGCGACCCCGCGCGCCGTGCCGATGCCGCGCGCCGCGTCAGCGAACTTTTTTTGCAGGGGGCTGCGAGCTTTCGCTCCGATCATGTCGAACTGTTCGACGGCGTCCTGACCAGCCTCGTCCCGCATGCCGGACCCGAAGCGCGCGCCGATCTCGCCGAGCGCCTGTCCGTGCTGGCGAACGCACCGCGCGGCCTGGTCGGCCACCTCGCGCTTGACGACGAAATCGCCATCGCAGGACCGCTGCTGCGCCGGTCTCCCGTGATCGACGAGGCGATGCTGGTGGAAATCGCCTCCGCGAAGAGCCAGGGTCATCTGCTGGCGATCGCGGAGCGGCCAACGCTCTCGCCCGATCTCACCGACGTCATGATCGCCCGCGGCGACCGCGCCGTGGTGCGGCGCACCGCCGGCAATTCCGGTGCGAACTTCTCTCCCGTCGGCTATTCGACACTGATCAAGCGCGCCGGGCAGGATGGCGTGCTGACGATCAGGCTCGGCCAGCGTGAAGATCTCTCGCCCGACCAGTTGAAGGAACTGCTCTCCGGCTCGTTCGATGTCGTTCGCCGCCGCCTGCTCACGGTCGTCACGCCCGAGCGGCAGGCCCGCATCAGGCAGGCGATGATCGCGATACCGGGCGCCTCGGAACGTGTGGAGCGGAGGGATTTCTCTGCGGCGCAGCGCACGGTGCAGGGGCTGCAGCAGGACGGCGCGCTCGGCGAGGGCGCGCTGCTCAACTTCGCAAAAGTGTTCAAATACGAGGAGTCGGTCGCCGCGCTTTCGGCGATGAGCGGCGTCAGGATCGATACCCTCCACCGCCTGATCAGCGGCGACCGCGACGATCCGATCCTGGTCGCCGGCAAGACCATCGGCCTGGAATGGGCGACCGTGCGCGCGCTGATCATGCTGCGGCTCGGTCCAAACCGGACCGCTGCCCCGGCCGACATCGAAGCCGCGCGGGCCAATTACGCGCGCCTGATGCCGTCGACCGCCGAGCGCGCCGTCCTGCTGCAGCCCCTGCACCGT
>JAFAGM010000145.1 GCA_023422775.1 Pseudomonadota bacterium | reverse complement strand
TTGACGACCTTCGCCACGCGATTGATGTGGACGAGCTTGTCGACGAACTCGCTGTCGCGCTCCTCGCGATCCCTGCTCCGTTCGCGTCCGCCGCGTTCGCGTTCACCTGCCATGGTGTTTTCCAATCCTTAGGGGAAGAAAGCCCCTGTCCTCGTAAATGTTCAAAACCGGTTAGAAGCTCAGTCCGCTCTCGCGGGCCGCATCCGCCAGCGCCTTGACGCGCCCGTGATAGAGGTAGCCGCCGCGATCGAAAATCACTTCCTTGACGCCGTTCTTCACGGCGCGCTCCGCCAGCAGCTTGCCGACGGCCTTGGCCGCATCGATGTTGGCGCCCGTGTTGCCGCTCTCGCGCATCGCCTTTTCCAGCGACGATGCGGAAGCCAGCGTCTCGCCCTTCAGGTCGTCGATGACCTGGGCGTAGATGTGCTTCGACGAACGGAACACCGACAGACGCGGGCGCCCGTTGGCCGACCGGCGCAGCGCGTTGCGCACGCGCTGCTTGCGCCGGGCATTCGTGACCTTGAGTGACATGACCGGCTCCGTTACTTCTTCTTGCCTTCCTTGCGGAAGATGAATTCGTTGGCGTACTTCACGCCCTTGCCCTTGTAGGGCTCCGGCGGACGGTAGGCGCGGATCTCGGCGGCGACCTGGCCGACGCGCTGGGAATCGGTGCCCGTGATCGTGATCTCGGTCGGCTTCGCCACCGCGATGGTGATGCCTTCCGGGATCGCATAGACGACGTCGTGGCTGTAGCCGAGCGCGAGCTGCAGGTTCTTGCCCTGCATCGCGGCGCGGTAGCCGACGCCGGTGATCTCGAGCTTCTTCTCGAAACCCTTGGTGACGCCTTCGACCAGGTTGGCGACCTGCGCGCGCGCGGTGCCATACATGGCCTGCGCGCGATTGGTCTTGAACTTCGGCGCGACCTTGACCTCGCCCTTGTCGAGCTTCACTTCGACGTCGTCATGCACGACGAACTGAAGCTGGCCCTTCGGCCCCTTCACCTTGACGGTCTGCCCCTCGACGCTCGCCGTCACACCGGACGGGATCGCCACAGGCCGTTTGCCAACACGTGACATGCTCTAAATCCTTCCTCAGAACACCGTGAAGAGAACTTCGCCGCCCACGTTCGCGTCGCGCGCCTCGTGGTCAGCCATGATTCCCTTCGGCGTCGACAACACCGAAATGCCGAGACCGTTGTTCACGCGCGGCAGGTTCTTCACCGAAGCGTAAACCCGACGGCCCGGCTTGGAGACCCGCTCGATCTCGCGAATGACGGGCTCGCCGTCGAAATATTTCAGCTCGATCTCGAGCTCGCTGCGGCCGGAAGCGTGTTCGACGCTGGCGTAGCCGCGGATGTAGCCTTCCGACTTCAGCACTTCGAGCACACTGGCGCGCATCTTCGAACCCGGGGTCGAGACCTTGGACTTCGAACGCATCTGTGCGTTGCGGATGCGGGTGATGAGATCGGAGATCGGATCGTGCGTTGACATGGTTCCGACCCTCCTTACCAGCTCGACTTCACGAGCCCGGGAACCAGGCCCTTGGAGCCGAGCTCGCGCAGCGCGATGCGGGAAAGCTTGTTCTTGCGGTAGTTCGAGCGCGGGCGGCCGGTCAGTTCGCAACGATTGCGAATCCGGGTCGTCGACGAATTGCGCGGCATCTCGGCAAGCTTCAGCGTCGCGGCGAACCGCTCTTCCATCGGCTTGGTCTTGTCGGCGATGATCGCCTTCAGACGTGCGCGCGCGGGCGCGGCGTTCTTGGCCATCCGCTTGCGCCGGTTGTTCTTCTCGATCGAACTCTTCTTTGCCATGCTTGGCTCCTGGGTTTCCGCGTTTGAGAGGCTTAGCCGCGTCTCACTGCCGGAACGGGAAATTGAATGCGGTCAACAAGGCACGCGCCTCGTCGTCGGTACGCGCCGTGGTGCAAACCGTGATGTCCATGCCGCGGGCTTCCGAAACCTTGTCGAAATCGATTTCGGGGAAAATGATGTGCTCCTTGAGGCCGAGCGAATAATTGCCGCGGCCGTCGAAGCTCTTCGGGTTGAGCCCGCGGAAGTCGCGCACGCGCGGCAGGGCCACGTTCACCAGGCGATCGATGAACTCGTACATCCTGGCCTTGCGCAGCGTGACCTTGCAGCCGATCGGCTGGTTCTCACGCAGCTTGAAGGTCGCGATCGCGACGCGCGAATAGGTCACGATCGCCTTCTGGCCGGCGATCTGCGTCAGCTCGCCCGCCGCGGTCTCGGCCTTCTTGCGGTCGTTGACGGCATCGCCGACGCCCATGTTGAGCACGACCTTGTCCAGGCGCGGCACCTGCATGACGTTGGCGTAGCCGAACTGTTCGGTCAGCTTGCTGCGAATGCTCTTGTCATACTCCGCGCGCAGGCGCGGAATGTAAGCGGTATCAGCCATCGATCTCTGCTCCCGAGCTCTTGGCAATGCGTACCTTCTTGCCATCAGCCTGAATCTTGAAGCCCACGCGGGTCGGTTTGCCGTCCTTGCCGACATACGCGATATTGGACAGGTCGATCGGCGACTCCTTGGAGATGATGCCGCCTTCCTGGTTCTGGGTCTGCTTCTGGTGACGCTTCACCATGTTGACGCCACGCACCAGCGCCTTGTTCTCGGCGGGGCGGACCTCGAATACCTCGCCGGTGCGGCCCTTGTCGCGACCGCTCAGCACGATGACCTTGTCACCTTTCCGGATCTTGGCAGCCATCACAGCACCTCCGGCGCGAGCGAAATGATTTTCATATGGTTCTTGGCGCGCAGCTCGCGCGGCACCGGCCCGAAGATACGGGTGCCGACCGGCTCCGACTGGTTGTTGATCAGCACGGCGGCGTTGCGGTCGAAACGGATGACCGAACCGTCGGCGCGGCGGATATCCTTGCGGACCCGCACCACGACGGCCTTCATCACGTCGCCCTTCTTCACCTTCCCGCGCGG
>JAFAGM010000084.1 GCA_023422775.1 Pseudomonadota bacterium | reverse complement strand
CGAGCCTTTGCGCAACTTGACGCCAGCACCGCGGCGTCAGGACCACACGACTTCGCCGTACACTCGAGCCGCACTCGTCAGTCGCAGCTCTTGTGTCCACCGCATCCCACCGCGCGTTCGTGACGATTGCGAGCCGCCCCTCGTAACGGGTGTGACGCGCGGAATTAAACCACTGATTTGCTCGACGGCACGAGCGGAATATTTTTTCGCGAAGGGATGGACGGCGCGACGGTGCCTGATGTGGAAGTGATTTGCCCGTCGGGCAGTCTCTCCAGCCAGCGGGCGCTCATCAAGCGCTTGGCAATGTCTCGCGCAATTCGATGCGCTCTCCACCCTGCTTGCTGACGTAAATGTGCTTCTCCAGAACGGATTCCATGTTCTCGAACATCGAGTAGAGGTCATCGCAATAGACCGACGGATTGTCGTAGCCGTTCTTCCTGGAGTAGCGATGCGGAAGGTAGCCGCCGCCGCAGGCGTTCATGAACCTGCACTCGCGGCATTTTACGCAAAGGTTGATCGAGGCGTCGCGCGCGGCGCGCCAGCGGGGTTCTTTCCTGACCTCGTCGATCGCGTGCTCGAAGATGTTGAACCTGGTCGCGCTGGAGCCGTCGCCGGCAATCCGCAGCACGTCGTGCGCCTCCACGGTGCCGTCGGTCATCACGGTGCAGAGTTCGATCGCTTTGTGGCCGACGCCTTCGGTCGGCGAATTGTTGCCGAGCAGGGCGGTGATCATGTCCGAGATGATCCTGATATTGGCGGTGGGCGCGCTGCGGTTGGCCGCCAGCCACAGGTCGAACAAGCCCTTGTAGAACGCGGCAATGGAGGGCGGCTTCTCGTCCACCGTCGCGTCGGGGATCATGATGTCGTAGTTGGCGATTCCGCAGGCGGCGAAGAACGCGACATAGTCCTCCGGCGGGTAGGCGGGCTGGCATACGGCGAGAGCGCTGACGCCGATGTCGCGCGATACCAGCATGCGGGCGGCGCGCTCCACGGCGGCGTGGGTGCCGGTGCCCTGAAACGTGCGGCGGTTGATGTCGTGAATATGCGCCGGTCCATCGATACTGATTGCGACCGAGATGTTGCGCGTCTCGAAGCAGTCCAGCCATTCATCGTCGATCAGCAGGCCGTTGGTGGTGACCGCGACGGGGATCTCGCAGCCCGTTCGGGACGAAATTTCCTCACAGCCTTGCGCAAAGCGGTGGAAATTATCGACGCCCCAGAGCAGGGGTTCGCCGCCGTGCAGGATGATCGGGAAATCGACGAGCGCGTATCGGGCGACATGCTGTTCGATGCGCCGCATCAGTTGATGCAGCACGTCGGGGTTCATCAGTTTCGGCTTGCTGTAGACGGAAGCGTCGCGGAACCAGTAGCAATAGGAGCAATCGATGTTGCATCGCGCGGCCACCTTGACCAGCAACTGCGTGATCGGCTGATCCTGAAAGGTGACGGAATCTGAATCGTCAGCCGACATGGCGGCACCAGAATAGACTTGGTCAAGCTACGAGATTTCGGGCAGCGATCGGTCTAGTATCCGCGAACAAATCCGCCCCTGCGGAACGCACCCGCGCCGGGGTAGTATCCGCCGCCCTTGCGGAAGGCGCCCGCTCGCGGCCCGCGGGCAAACGCGCCGCGTCTGAAATAGACCTCGGTTGCTGCAGGCTGGTCGGGATTCTGCAGATCACTCAGCAACGCGTCGATGCCCTGATGATCGCTCTGTACCGTTGCGCCCGGCCCGTGCATTTGCAGGATGCTCGCCAGAACCTTCAGCGTGGTAATCGCCATGGTCTTGCTCCACTTTTCGCGACGTATCCCGGGGATCGAACGAAAGGCCGGCGCCTGGCCGGCTGAGCAGCGCGAAGAGTATACCTATTCCATTGCAGCGGCAATGTGGCCGGACAGGGCGGCGCGGGCTCGGCTCACACCACCTTGCGCTGCCGCAACTCGGCAATCTCGTCCTTGCCGAAACCGAACTCGGCAAGAACCTCCTCGGTCTGCTCGCCAAATTCCGGCGGGCGCGCCGCCATCCTGCTGGGCGTGCGCGACAGCGTCACCGGCTGGCCCACCAGTTGAATGTGACGGTTCTCGTCGTTCGGCACATGTTGCGCGATGCCGAGGTGTTTGACCTGGGCGTCGTCGAACATCTGGTCGATCGAATAGATCGGACCGCATGGCACGCCAGCCTCGTTCAATTCCCTGACCCAGGTCTCCGTCGATTTCTTCTCGGTGAGCCTGCCGATCGTCGCATTGAGGGTATCACGGTTCTTCGAGCGCGCAGGCGCGGTAGCGTAATCCGGGTTGGTGACCAGTTCGGGCGCGCCGATCGCCTGGGCGCAGCGCTCCCAGATCCGTCCGCCGGTGGTGGCGATGTTGATGTAGCCGTCGGAGGTCTTGAACACGCCGGTCGGGATGGAGGTCGGATGATTGTTGCCGGCCTGCTTGGCGACGTCCTTTTCCATCAGCCAGCGCGAGGCCTGGAAATCCAGCATGAATATTTGCGCCTGCAGCAGCGAGGTCTGCACCCACTGGCCCTCGCCGGAAACGTCGCGCTCCAGGAGTGCGGTGAGGATGCCGATCGCGCAGAACAGCCCGGCGGTGAGGTCGGCGACGGGAATGCCGACCCGCATCGGACCTTCGCCCGGCGCGCCGGTGATCGACATCAGTCCGCCCATGCCCTGCGCAATCTGATCGAAGCCTGGCCGCTTGTGATACGGCCCGTCCTGGCCGAAGCCGGAGATGCTGCCGTAGACGATGCGCGGGTTGATGCCGCGCAGGCTTTCGTAGTCGATGCCGAGCTTGGCCTTGACGTCGGGACGGAAGTTCTCGACGACGACGTCGGCCTGCTCGGCGAGGCGCTTGAACACTTCGAGGCCCTTCGGATCCTTCAGGTTCAGCGTCATCGCCCGCTTGTTGCGGTGCAAATTCTGAAAGTCGGAGCCTTGCCGCGGCCCGCCCGGCTGCTCGCCACCACCGTCTTCCAGCAGCGCGTCGATCTTGATGACGTTGGCGCCCCAGTCCGCCAGCTGCCGCACGCAAGTGGGGCCGGAGCGAACGCGGGTGAGATCGAGCACGGTGAAGCGGGTTAGGGCCTGCGAAGCGCGTGGGAAGGGCATTGAGAAACCTTCTTCTTCGGGTTTTTGCGTCGGAAAAGGCAGCCGCGATCTGACTTAGACAATCTGGCACGGATTTCCAACAGCTTGTTGGGCGTGAATAAAATACCACTATGCGCTTGCTGGCCATTGCCAGGAACCAACGTCGCGTGCTCCCGGGGGAAGGCTCGCGAGGGACAGGTCAGAATTCCCACCGCTTCAGCCACGCCCTGGGGCCCCAATGCGCGAAGCACCAGGCCGACTTGGCTGGCGAAAGCTGTTCGACGTTGCGGTAGATGTGCCAGACCCAGCCGGCCGAGCGCATCGGGCGGCTGGATACCGAGTTGCCTCGCACGCGATAGCGAGCAAGGTCTTCATTGAGCCCGTAGGCGACGTGTCCGGGCTTGAGGATGCTCAGCCAGAGACAGAAATCGTCATAGGGTTCGTTCTTTATGGCGATGTTGCCTGCCATGTCGCGGTCAACGAGCGCCGTCAATGTCGCGATCGACGTGTTCTTGAGCAATTGCTCGTAGTTCAAGGAGGCCGGCACCTCGATCAGCCGGCCGGTCAGCGTCCCCGTCTCGTTGATGCGGCGGAACGCCGTATAGCTCAGCGCGGCGCGATTGTCCTGCGCGAAAGCGATCTGCCGCTCGAGCTTGGCCGGCAGCCACAGGTCGTCGCTGTCGAGGAACGCGATGAAGCGGCCCTGCGCCCGTTCGATGGCGGCCTGGCGAGCAAGCGCCGGTCCGCCGTTGCGAGGCTGTCGAATGAGCTTGATGCGCGGATCGCTCGCCGCATGGCTTTCAACGACTGCGGCTGTCTGATCCGTCGAGCAGTCATCGGCGATCAGCAACTCCCAATCCTCAAATGTCTGGGCTTGAACCGAGGCGATCGTCTCGCCGATCAGCGACGCCACGTTCCAGGATGGGGTGATGATCGAAACGACTGGCATGGTGGCCTTTCAGGCGGCCTGTTCAGGTTTGGCGATCGCTGAAAGCAACGATACCGCAAAAGTATCGAGCTGTCCGGGATCGCTGATGTAGAGTTCACCCGGGAAAGACTGCCGCCACGCCGTTTCGAAGTAGGGCGCGGTGTCGGCAGGGTCGAACGGCGGCGCAGCCAACGCGTCGTAGAGCCGGCGCGGAACGTCCGCCAGGCGGTCGACGGTAAATACGAGCGGACAGGAGCGATAGAAGGCGTCGCCCATCACCACCACCGGCTTGCCGAGCAGCATCGCTTCGGCGCCGGACTTGCTGTTGACGGAGACCACGGCGTCGGCGCGGCCCAGCACGGCATAGTTGTTGGTCTGCGGCGGCAGCAGAACGAAATTGTCGAAGCGCTGTGCGAGTTCAATCAGACGGGCGGCCGAAACGGCGCCGATCTGCGCCGGATGTTCCTTGACCGCCAGGACGTGCGTATCGGGGAGGGTACGCAACAGGAAATCGATGGTCGCGACCTGGTCGAGATATTCCGGCGAGCGCAGGGTCAGCGCCATGTCCGCCGGCACGTGGAGGGGATAGTAGACGAACGGCCCATCCGGCATCGGGCGATATATCTTTCGCAGCCGCCGCGCGCCATAGGCCATGGCGGCGTGCATGCGCGCATGCCGAAGGTTGTGACCGAACTCCTGATGCTTGCCGAGTGCAAACTGGTCCCAGAGCTTTTCGACCAGGCGCAGCGCGTTGCGTGCATTGGCGATCTTCTTGAAGGCCGCCGAATAATGATGCTGGTCCTTTTTGGGAATGACGATGGCGCGCTGGCGCAATGTATCGTCGAGATAGGCCCGCACATCGGCAGACACCGAGTCGGCGGGCACAGGCATCGTATCGGGAGCGCTGAATCTGTCCGGAGTATAATAGAGCCTGCCGCGAAAAAATGACGGCTCGATGAACCAGTTCCGGACGCCGCGCTTCCTCGCAGCGTAGAAGCTGGCGATGACGGAGAGGAATCCGCCGAGCTCCTGCACCGCAATCACCCGCTTTCCCCCGGCAGTCAACCGGTCGAGGACGGCTTCCATCGCGTTGGTATAGATCATGAACCGGCGCCGCAGCGCGGCCGTATCGCGAATGCCAAACGTGACGCGCTCGTGGCTGAACAGGAAGTTCGTTCCATCGAGGCCGTATCCGGCGACGCGCGCGGCGAAGGCGTGTTCCTCCTCGATCGGCGCGCCGCCCTGCAGGCCGGTCCGGTACATGTTGACGACAGGGACGCCCTGCGCCTCGGCCATCTCCGCGCTGCGGTCGTCGAACGCGAGCAGGTGTACTTCGCGCCCGGCGTTGCGCAGCCGCTGCGCCACGGGAATCCAGAACCGGGTCTGGTACGCCGCAAGCGTCGTGATCAAAATCGTTTCGGACGAAGCGGTCATGCGGGCTCGGGGCGTTTTTCGATGGCGATGCTCGCCAGCGGCATACCGGTGGCCTTGCACCGCGCGCGCGTTGCGCTGAACAGCGAAGGGGCGCGGCCGTCATGCGTCGCGATCCGTTCGAGCAGGGTAGCGACGGACGCGGGCTCGATCCGCTTGTCGCCGCGGGCGGGGTTGAAGAAGGTGCGCAGCCGCTCGGTGACGGCCGACCCCAACAGCAGGCTCGCGGCGCCCTTTGCGATTTGTCCCGCGCTCGGGTTCGGCCGCGTGCCCCGGATTGCGCTCGACAGTGACACAAAGGGATTGTGTGGACGGATGGCGCCGACCAGGACGTCGGCGACGCGCTCGGCTGCCAGACCGTCGTTGCGATAGAAGAAGGCGTCGATGTTGGCAGCGTGGACGCCCGCGAAATCGAACTTCGCCGTTTCCCCGTCGAGGTCGTCGACCATGCCGAGCAGATCGTCGAACGACTGCGCGGCCCGGCTCACGCGCGCGGGCAGCCGCGCATGTCCCGCCGTGGCGGGGGTGTTGAGGTATTCGAGCTGGATCGGAAGCTTGTCGAGCAGCACCGCTTCGACCGCCGTGCCGCAGTTGAGGTGAATGACCGCCGCAGCATTTCTGATCATGTCGAGAACGCTGCCGGTGCCGTCGACGACGACATTGGCGTGCCGGCCGAGCGCGTTTCGATAGGCCTCTTCGCTCTCGAAGGGGTGCGGCCGGACCAGGATCGAGCGATCCGGCCGCGCCGCCGCAAGGCGGTCGATCTCGACGAGATAGTTGGCGAAGACCGTCTTGAGGTCGATCAGGAAGCGGTCGATATAGGTGCCATCCCATCCCGCCCGGACCATGGCCGCGCGCTCGGCGCCCGGCGCGCTGGAAAAGCGGGAGTTCACCAGCGGGAAATTGGCGTTGACGAGCAGATAGCCACGCCGATCGCGGTCAAGCAGCGCCCGCCAGCGCGGCGCGGCGAAGTCGAAGCGCGGGCATCCGGTGAGGTGAAGCCGTTCGGGCTTCATCGTTTCGTTGTCGTTGAACGCCTGGTGCAACTGGCCGCCCCAGAAGAAGTATCCCGACAGGATATCGGCATAGCCGCTGTTGCGGATATGGGCGGCCATCGCCGGCGGCGAATTGCCGCCCTTTTCCGCCAGTATGCCGCCTTCGGTGTCGAGGACATAAAGCGCAAGGCCCGCTTTGGAAAAGCTCCGCATCAGGTCGAGATTGGCGTCGCGTGCATAATTGGCCACCAGCGCATCGAGCCCGAGCCGCGGCACGTCGACGCCCTGCTCATACATCGGGACGATCACGACCGATGCACCGCGCAATGCCAGTTGGTATGCAGCCAGGACGCTTCCCGCCAAGTCACGCTTGGGGTGATCGACCACCCATCCGATCCGCACGATCTTCAGCCCCCCGGCAAAATCCGGCTCAGAGACGCATAACCGCGCGTTCAATGTCGCTCAACGGTCCGGCGGCCCGGAAACGGGCGGGCGGCTCCGGATACATCCGCGGCGGCTGGATATAGGTGGCCGTGTAGAGCAGGCGGGTGCGGTCGGACTGGATGCGGCTGCCCATGTGCAGGCACCGGGCCGTGTTGACGATGAACGACGACAGCCTTGGCGCGATGATTTCCTTGACGGCGGATCGATCGACCCTGGCGAAAACCTTGTCATCGGCCATGTGGCTCTTGATCGTGTTGCGGAACCGCTTCGACGACGGCGCCGGGATGAATGTCAGCGGACCATCGGCGGTGTCACGCACGTCGGTGAGGTAGATGAAGAGCTTGCAAACCCGCTTGTCGTCATGGTCGAGATGCCAGAGCTGCGAGTAGGTCAGCGGCTTGTTCTCCGTCGGGCGCGACAGGGTGAGCAAGACGTCCGAGAGCTGCGGCAGTTCGTGCATGAAATCGCCCATGATCCGCAGCACGGCGGGCTGCAAGGCGTAGCGAACGAATGGATGATCGGTGGCGAATGCGCCATCGACCAGATCCTCGTCGAGCAGGCTCACCCAGAACGATTTGTGGCCGAGCTGCTGCTTGGCGACGAGTTCGTCGAGCCGGCTGACCTTGTCTTGCGACACGTTGAGCACGGCTTCCGCGAGGCCGCGGTTGACGATCGAGGAAACGTCGACATAACCCTGTTCGCTGAGCTGGCGGCTGGCCGCGCTCCATTCTGGCGCGACAGGAAGCGAATTGAGCATTTCGACCCGCTTGGCGCGAGCACCGAGTTGCAGACTGGTCAGCGTCGCCTTGGTGACCCAGCCCAAATCAGTCCGGTTCACGTGCCAGAGCAGACGGCGGAACTGGTTGATCTTCTGCTTCTTGGCAACCTGTGCAGCGGATGCGGTGGTGGTCATTGTCATACTGGCTCCCAGCAATACAGAAACCCGTCGTTGTTGATCGTCGGAGCAAACGGCATGCGCTCGCGCGCGACGACGCGGATCCTTCCCTCGCGCTCGAGCTGGTCGAGCAGCGAGAACAGCTGCGTCTGGTAGTCGACCGAACGGATATAGACGAGGCTGACGAGATCGCGGGGACGGGTGAGATCGAGCAGCTCGGTCGTCGGTTCGATGTTGATGACACGCTTCGGTTTGGCGGCAATGATGTTTTCGACCACCTTCCGCACGTCGTATGGAATCTGCTCGATGCAGAAATAGGTGAAGGCGGTCTGGCCGGCGATGGCGGAAAGATTCGGATCGTTGGCGTCGGTCAGGTCGATGCGATCCAGCGAGATCCGGTCCGACAGACCGAAATGGGCAGCGATTTCCCGCCCGGCGGCGATGCCGTTCGGCGCGACGTCGAACCCCTTCAGGGTAAGGTCGGGGCGGTGCAGGTGAAGCGAGAACAGGTTGTGGCCGTAGCCGCAGCCCAGTTCCACGATCTGCCGCGCGTCGCCCGCATGACGCAGGATCAGGTCGCTCAACGCGGCGGTGCGATACCGGTAATATCGCTGCCCGTCGACCCGCAATATCTTGTTGTCGACCTTGCGCAGGCGCTCGGTCGAATCGGCAGGCGCGAGGAAGTCGGCGAGATCGGCTGCGCTGAGCCAGGCCTTGCCGGCGAGCATTCTCTGCCAGTTTTGCTGGTTGTACTCGGAATCCACGACGTCGGCGGTGCGTTTGACCCGACGTACCATCAGGCGATAAAGGCTTTCTGCGAAGATGACGGAATAGGTGATCGCGCGGTCCGCCAGCGACGCGGGAGAAACCGATTCCAACATGTCGTTCGCGCCGGTTGTCTTCATTCCGTCGGTCCAGTCAGTTTTCGGTGCATTGCTTCTTTCGGGGCGTCACCCCCATCAAGTGGCCGATTGCCGGAAACACGGCGCGGTGCCTCTTGTCCAGAACGAGGAAGTATTGCGCGACCCAACTGGTAAGGCAGAACGTGGCGGCTACCAAGGCCAATTTTATCAGGCTGTCAATCCGAATGTAACTCATTGATATCCACAGCAGAATACTTCCAACTGCGAGGATGGCGAGCTGGATGCCCATGGCTCTGGCGAAGGCTCGGCGGTCGAGATCGAGGGCGCGGCGCAGCGTTTCGATTTGCCAGGGCAGCACCACGAGGCTTGCGACCGCCTGGCCGAGAATGAATGCGCGCTCGGCAAAGATTGAAACCGTTGCGGCGGAGAGCGCGGCCCAGATGAGCAGTTGCAGGCCCAGCAACAGGTTGAGCCGCGCCTGGACCTCGGTGCGCGTCAGGAAGATGATGTTTCCGATCGCCAGATACTGTACGCAGATTGGAATCACAAAGCTGACGCCCATCCAGGACGCGTAAGGTGCGAGCAGAGGGCCGATCCACAGCTGCATGATCTGGGGTGAAAGGATTGCGGCGGCGGCAAGCGGAGGCAACGTAAACATCGGCAGCATGACGAGGCCGAGTTCTCCGAGGCGCTGGAATGTCGTCGAACTGCCGCGCTCGTCGAGCCGGCTCGCGACCGGCAGCAGGGCCGACGTGAGGAGGCTGACCACGACCTTGGATACGCGCGACAGGCGGACCAGCGCATCGTAGATGCCGACGGCGGTCGGCCCGAACAGAAGTCCGACGAGGAACGGTTGAATGGGGCCGGTGACGCCGCCGATCAGCTTGCCCTGCAGCAGCAGCAGGCAGCGATGCGACAGCTCGCGACGAATTGGCGCGGTCCAGGCACCAGGCATCGCGCGCTTCTTCGTCAGTGCGGTGATGGTGGCGACCAGCACCGCCAGCGCGCGTGCCACGAGGGTAGCGAGAAAGATATAGGCGACAATCTCGAACGAGACGGCAGCCGTGGAAGCCCACACGGTCAGCGCCACGTAGGCCAGCGTCGTCGTGAACTCCGACAGGCGCAGCAGGTTGTAGCGTTCGAACCCCTTGACCGTCCCTTCCCAAACCAGCGCCGGAACGAGTACGAGATTCGCCAGCGCGGTATAGTGCAATATGCTGATGAACCGGTCGGCATGGGCGGCGTCCACCTTCATGACAGTGCTGATGAAGGGCGCCCCCAGCCAGATCGAGGCGCTCAACGTCACCGCCAGCAGGATCGATACGACAGCCAGAAACGAAAGCTGGCGGCCGACCCGGTCCCAGTCGCGATGTTCCCTGGCGCGGGCCACGACCTGGGTCGCGACCTCCGACAGGCCGAAGTCGAGGACGGCCATCATGCCGGAGGGCAGCAGCAGCCGCGAGATGACGATGAGGCCGAACTCGGTCACGCCCCAGGTGCGGATGATCACCGGGATAACGATCAGACCGAGAATTGCGGCGGCGCCGAACGCGACAGTCGAGATGACCGTGTTCTGGATCAGGCGCTTGATCATCGGGATCGCGTCACCACGCGCTCAGGCCGCCGTCGACCGCGATATTCTGACCGGTGACATAGGATGCCGCATCGGAGACGAGGAACAGCACGGCGCCGACCATCTCGTCCGCGCGCGCCATCCGGCCGAGCGGAACGCGCGCACCGTAGCGCTGCTTGAACGTATCGTTCTGCCCGCTCTCGACCCCGCCGGGGGTCAGCGTGTTGACGCGAACGCCCTGTGCGCCCCAATAGGTGGCGAGGTGCTTGGTCAACCCGATCACACCGGCCTTTGAGGCCGTGTAGACCGCGGGCGTGTTGATGGCGCGACCGAGATATTCGGAGCCCTCGTAGATGCGCTGGTCCGGCGCCATCAGGCCGTAGATCGACGCGGTCTGAACGATACTGCCGTAGCCGCGTTCAGCCATCAGGGTTCCGAACACCTGGGCGACATTGAACATGCCGTCGAGGTTGACCGACATGATCTCCCGCCAGGTTTCCGCGGAGAATGTGGCGACCGGCGCAAAGAACGCATTGGCATCGCGGGTCTTGCTGGCGGCGTTGTTGAGCAGGATGGAAACCGGTCCGAGGTCCGCTTCGATGGCGCTGGCCACCTGGCGGATCATTTCCGGTTGCGTGATGTCGCAGACATAGCCCCTGGCATCGATGGCGTAGCGGGCCGACAGTTCGGAAGCCGCGGCCTCGACCGCCTGCTGGTCGAGATCGATGATGGCGACGTTGGCGCCGAACTCGGCCAGACCTGCGGTGAAGCGGCGTCCGAGTATGCCGCATCCTCCCGTCACCACGGCGGTGCGTCCCTTGAGGTCGAACAGCTCCTTGAACGCGCTCATGGTGTGGTCCCCGTTGACGCCAGCCGTTTGCGAAGCAGCAGTTCCACCAGCGTGAAATCGAGATCGGAATCAATGTCGACGGATCGCTCTTCCGGCATCTCGAACAGTTGCGTGTCCGGATAGAACACCGCCGGATTTTCGAGGAACGGGGCGACGCGCCAGACATAGATCGAGGCGTTCATGTCGAAACAGCGCGGCGCATCCTGGCGGCGGACGATCGGGGGATCTGCCGATTTCGACAGGCCGATCGAGCCATCGGCGCGCTCTTCGACCAGATTGAAATAGGGCGACCGGCGCGCCGGCGCGCCGGTGATGACGCTGCGCGCACCGGTTGTTTCCAGCATTTCCACCGCGCCGGCGATATCGGACGGAAGCCGCAGCGGCGAGGTGACGTCGAGATCGACGAATACATCGGGCGTAATTCCGGTGCGGGCGATTGCCTGTTCGAGGCAATGGCGTATCGCGGGAATTTTCGGGGCGGTGTCGGTGGCCATCTCGTCCGGGCGTTTGACGGCGATGTCAGCGCCCGCCTTTAGCGCCGTTTCCAGCAGGAGATCGGAGTCGCTGCTGAATGCGATCGCCTCGAACAGCCCGGTCTGCCTCGCCTGCTCGATGCTCCAGGCGAGCAGGGGCTTTCCCAGCAGTTGACGGGCATTCTTGCCGACGACGCCCTTTGAGCCGCCGCGCGCGCACATCGTGCAGATCGACTTCATGCCGATACCCACATGCGCGACTGCAAGGCGCGTTCACTGGCGTCGATCAGGTCCATGACGGCGAGCCCTTCGGCGAGGCTGCAGACCGGCGCGCGGCCCTCGATGGCGGCACGGTGCATGCTCCTGTAGCTCTCGTCGCGCTCGCTGCTGTATTCATGGGCCTTGCCGTTGACTGTGAGGCGTCCGCCGAGGATGTCGGCCTCGATGGTTTGTTCCGGCAGGTTTACGCGGATTTTGCGGATGCCGGGTTGATCCAGATAGTCCATGTGCACCTGAACCACCTGCGACCGCTGCATTTCGAGCAGGAGATCGAAATGATCGTCCACATCGACGTCCCGCGCGCCGGATGAGCCGCCGAGCGCAGCGACACGCTGCCACGGACCGAACAGCCATAGCAGATAATCCAGTTCGTGGCTGAGGTCGCGGAGCACGCCGCCGCCGGCTTCCCGCGTCGCCGAGGCCGTCGTGCGGTGGTCGCGTCCGGGCCGCCAGTCGCGGAGATCCTGACCGACATAGGCTGAGACCGTGATGGCGCTCCTCCCGCCGAGCCGCTCGGCGAGGGCGGTCATGATCGGGTGAAAGCGCAGGTTGTAACCGACCACGAGGCTGGCGAAGGGATAATCCGGCGCAGGTGCGGCATGCGCGAACAGCGGCTTCTCCACCAGAACGGTTCCGCGGAAATCTGCCTCGGCGAGCTGACGAAGCGATTCGGCATGCTGCGACGTTTCAGTTGCGATAACCGCATATTCCGGACGGGCCCCGGCAATCGCGCCGGCGATGGAAGTGTGGTCGCCGTCGCCGCGACGGCTGACCGTCGTCACGCCGTGGCCGAGTTCTTTCAGCACGCGCGCATGCCGTTGCCCGATCGAACCGAGGCCGACGACAACGGCATGGATGGGGCTCACGGGAAGACCTCGTTGAATTCCGCGTGCGCCTGCTCGAAATCCTCCATCCGGCCGATATCGAGCCAGTACTCCCGGATCGGATAGATCGCGACGCGGCCCTTGTCGGCGACGACGCGCTCCAGCACTGACGGCATGTCGATGCGCACGCCACGTTCGACATGATCAAACACGGTGGGACCTACGACATAGATGCCAGCGCTGACGTACCAGGATTCGGTCGGCTTCTCCCTGATAGTCTCGAGATAGCCGTCGTTTTCCGTGACGACGCCATAGGGCACGTGCACCTTGTGCTCGCGAACCGCCATCGTGGCTTCGGCCGCGGTGCCGTTGTGGAAGTCGAGCAGGGCGCCGTAATTGATGGTGGTCAGGATATCACCGTTGGTGACGACAACAGGCAAACCGGGCCGCTGCGGCAACAGGCCGAGCGCGCCGGCGGTGCCCAGCCGTTCGGTTTCATGAACATACTCGATCGCAGCACCAAGCGCGGTGCCGTCGCCGAAATGCTCGACGATCATTTCGGCCCGGTAGTTCACCGAGATGAAGATGTTGCGGAAACCCTGCTGCACGACATTGCGGATGATGGTCTCGAGCAGCGGGCGTCCGCCGACATTGAGCATCGGCTTGGGCCGCTCGCGGGTCAACGCGCCGAGCCGTTCGCCGAGTCCGCCCGCCATGATCAGAACCGGGTTTGGATAATGCGGCGCCTCGATCAGCTCGTCGAAAGTCTCGACACCGATCAGTTGGCCATTGCCATCGAGCAGCGGCAACTGCTTGATGGATTTCTGTCGCATCAGATGCAGCCGCTCCTCTCGCGACAGCGTCGCCGGCGCCGATACGGCCGAGCGGTTCATGACTTCGGTGGCAAGCCCCGAGAGCTGCATGCCGCGCAGCAGGCCGCGACGGATGTCGCCGTCGGTCACGATGCCGACGAGGCGGCTCGAGGCGTCCAGCACCAGTGCAACCTGAATGCTGCCGCTTTCGATCGCGGCAATGGCCTCGCTTACCGTCGCATCCGTTCCGACAATGGCTTTGCGCCAGGATTTCATGCCTTGTGGACCTTACAGTCGTGCTTTGACCCGCGGCGCGAGACCGGTATATCGCGGCTGCCAAACACGGCGTCAATCCCCGCCCGGACTGACGCCGAGCCGGGACTCCAGTACCGCAATGCGGGCCTCGGCCCGCGCGAGCAAGGCCCGCAGGTCGCGCCCGAGCCGCTGACCGCGCAGCGCATCTGGAACCACGGCCGGACCCAATGACCCGTCCGGTTGAACCGGCGCCCAAAGGGTCAGCCGGATGAATGTGTCGCCGGATTTGACCAGGATTCCACCGCTATCCCGGCCCACGACTTCACCGGGAACGCCGGCATAGGGCTTCGCCCCATCGATCATTTCAACGCCAAGGATGGCGTAGGTGGAGTCCTTCCAGCACGTGCGCGCGCCGGGGCCCGGAGCAACCAGCGCACGGACGAATCGCTCGATGCTGGTGGTGTCGGAAGTCCAGTCGATCTCTTCGTCACCCTCCCGGCGCCGGCAGCAATACATGCCGACCGGATCAATCGTCGCCTGTACGATACGCTGGTCCTTCCCTTGGTAGACATCCGAAATGGCGCGGATCAGCGCGCTGGCGCAGAGTTCTTCCGCGGACGCCAGCAGGGTGGCGTAGGTGTCGGTGGGGCGTATCGGCGTTTTGATCTGGAGGACGATGTCCCCGGTGTCGATCCCGAGGTCCACCCAGTGCACGGTGACGCCGAATTCCGCTTCGCCGTTGATGAGCGCCCAGGTCAGCGGGTTGCGTCCGCGATAGAAGGGCAAGGCTCCGGCGTGGCAGTTCAGCGTTCCCCGCGGAGGCAGGCTCAGGATCCTCTCACGAAGGATCTGGTCGTACGACATCGAGACATGAAGATCGGCGCCGAATTCGCCGATCGCCGCGATGCTGTCGTCGGCATTGACGGAGGCCGGGCATAGCACCGGGATGCCACGCGCCTGCGCCATCCCGACCAGCTTCTGATCCGGTCTTGACGCGCGGACCGCGACGAAGACGACGGTGTAACGGGAATCCTCAACCAGCGGCAGCAGCGCGCGTTCCGCCCACGGGCCATCCCCGAAGAAACCGATCTTCATAGCGGCTCTTCCTCGTCATACGGACGGGAAATTTTGATGCCGATGAACGACCAGTATTCGATCGGCGGTCGGCCCGAGCCGGGTCGCTTGCTGGTGATGTCGTCGGGCTCAAGGACTTTGCCGGCAGGAAGCGGCCGTGCCGCCACGATGCTCTTGCGCGCGATCGGAATGTTGCCGATCTCGGAATTCTTCGGCGTCTTGACGCCGTCTCCGATCGCGCCCTCGATGTTGCGGATCGCCGTCACCATCCGGGCAAAGTCGTCGGGCTCGAGCGAGGCCGCATGATCCGGACCCTCGGCGTTGCGGTCAAGCGTGAGATGCTTCTCGATGATGGTGGCGCCGAGCGCCACGGCGGCCAGCGATATTTCAAAGCCGTCGGTGTGATCGGAATAGCCTACCGGAAGGCCGAATGCGGTGCGCATCGCCGCCATCGCCGCGAGATTGACGTCGGCGGGTGGGCAGGGATACTCGGTCGTGCAGTGAAGCAGGCTGACTTTCCCGGCGAGATGTTGCCGCGCGGCCGGATCGCGCCACGCCGCGCGGAAAGCGGCAATCCCCGGCCCGTCGTTGCTGCCGGAATAGCCGTGAGCGAGCACGCCGAGCGCCTCCTCGACTTCGCCAAGCGTCGCCATGCCGGTTGACAGGATCAATGGCGCGCCGGCGCTGGCCAGCGAATGCAACAAGGGCGCATTGGTGAGATCACCAGAGCCGATCTTGATGCGCGGCAGGTCGAGCGACAGCAGGAAAGCAAGCGACTCGGGATCGAACGGCGTCGAGAGGAACTCGATCCCGCGCGCTTTCGCCCGCGCCATCAGCGGGTGGTGGGCCGAGTGCGGCAATTCCAGCCGTTGCAACATGGCGTGCTGACTTTCGGCGGCATCAGTCGTGCGCTGCTGATAGTCAGCCTTGCGCGCCGAACGCGCCGCCAGCGAATTGGCATTGAACGTCTGGAATTTCACGATGTCGGCGCCGGCGTCGGCGGCGGCATCGACCAGCGCCAGAGCAGTATCGAGACTGCCGGAATGGTTGACGCCCGCTTCCGCGATAATGAGCGTGCGCGGCCGCGTCATCTGGCGCCTCCGTCATGGCCCATGTCATGAAAGCCCTTTTGCAGCAGCGCGCGAAAATCCGGTATCGCGGCGATGCCGTCGGCGATGCGCCGGCTGGCTTCACCATCGCCATAGGGGCTGACCGTCGGCTGCCGTCCGCGTCGCAGCGCCGCGGAAATGGCTGCCGTGATCGCCTGCCGTTCCGGCGCGGCATGGAATACCGAAGCGGCGCGCTCGCGGCCCTTCTGGCGGTCGCCAATGTCGACGCTGGGCGCGTTGAGCGAAGGGGCTTCGTAGACACCGCTTGATGAATTGCCGACCACGACGTCGACCTGGTTCATCAGGCTGATGTAGCGAAGTTGTCCGAGCGAGGCGACGGCGATGGCGTTCGGCCGGTCGGCCACGAACGCCTTGATCCGCTCGTTGAGCGTGCGGCCTTCGGCGTCGGCGTTGGCCAGCGTGAAGAACAGGCGGAACGCCGGGTCGAGCGCCGAGAGCGCTGCGAACAACTCATCGAGCGATCCGACGGAGCGGTCCGCCTCCACCGTGACGGGATGGAAGGTGACGAGGACGTTGCGCTCGCCAAGCGCCATCCCGACTTCACGGCCGATGGTTTCGCGATCCATCAGTTTCAGCCGCTTGATCGAATCGATGCCGGGCGATCCAACGGTGAAAATGCGCGAGGGATCCTCGCCGAGTTGCATCAGGCGCCGCGCCGAATCGTTGTTGGTCGCAAAATGCAGGTGCGACATCTTGCTGATGGCGTGCCGGATCGATTCATCGATCGCGCCTTCGGTAACGTCACCGCCAAACAGATGCGCCATCGGCAGCCGCATGTACATCGCAGCCTGCGCCGCCGCGAAAGTCTCGTAGCGATCCCCGAGCACCACGACGAGATCGGGCATCAGCCGCGCGAATGCGTCGGCGAACCCGATGACGCCAAGGCCGACGGATTTGGCGACGCCTACGCCGGAGTCGCTGCTGAGCAGCGTTTCGACGGTGTCATCGACGTCAAACCCCTCATCGCGGATGTTGGCGATGGTGTAGCCGAACTCGGGGGAGAGATGCATGCCGGTGGCAATGAGCTGAAGTTCCAGCCCCGGCGTCTGCTGCACCGCGCGCATCGGCCAGATGAGCAGGCCGAAATCCGCACGGCTGCCGGTGACAAAACAGACTTTCCGGGGAACATCAGTCATTGCGGGGCCTGAATGCTGGCGCTGCTGGGCAGGTTGATCAGCCGGCGCTCGATCGATTCGGCAACGCGGAGATCGCCGCGCGGGCAGGAAGCGAACATGGGAAGACGATGCATCAACGTCCAGGTCGGCCGCGCGCCAAAACCGGAATCGTTGAGCGCGGAGAGAACTTCGTCGCGCCGGCCGGCATGGGCTTCGTCGAGCAGGACCGCGTTCAGCCAGTAATTGCTGGTCGTGCCTTCCGGTTCGCGCGCGAAGGCTACACCGGGAACGCCTGCGAAAGCGCGGTCATACGCTGCGGCCAGACGTCGCTTGCTTGCCAGGAAACCATCGAGCTGTTCGAGCTGCGCGCATCCGAGCGCGGCGTTGAGGTTGGGCAGCCGATAGTTGAAGCCGATTTCGTCATGCACGAAGGCCCATTTGTGCGGCAGCTTCGCGGTGGTCGTGATGTGCTTGGCCCGGCGGCCGAGCTCTTCGTCGTTGGTGAGGATGGCGCCGCCGCCGCCGGTGGTAACGATCTTGTTGCCGTTGAAACTCAGCGCCGCGAGACGGGCCTGTGAGCCGACCGCATGACCCTTGTAGGTCGAGCCGAGGGACTCAGCGGCGTCCTCGACCACCGGAATGTCCCAATGCCGCGCGATGGCGACGATCTCATCCATATCCACGGGATGGCCGAACGTGTGCATCGGCACGATCGCCGCGATCCGGCGGCCGGTCTCGCGGTTGGTGGCGCGGCCAGGGCCCCGTTGCGCGATCGCTTCGAGGCGGGCACCCAGCGCCTGCGCGTCCATTCCGAGCGTCTTGAACGAACTGTCGACGAAGTGCGGGCTTGCGCCGCAATACGCAATCGCATTGGTGGTCGCGATGAACGTCAGTGCCGGCGAAATCACCTCGTCGCCCGGTTCGATGCCCGCGAGCCTGAAGCAGGCGTGGAGTGCTGCAGTACCATTGACGACCGCGATGGCGCGTCTGGCGCCGGTGGCCTCTGCGAGCATCTCCTCGAAGCGGTCGACGAACTTGCCGACCGACGACACGAAGGTGCTCTTGATGCACTGCTCCAGATAGGCGATCTCGTTGCCGGCAAACACCGGCTCGTGCAGCGCCAGCATGCCGTTGGGCGTGCCTGCAGCGCGCCGGACCGCAGCGACGATCGTTCGCACGTCCAACCGATCGGACTCCGCTGCCGGAATGCTCACGCTGCCCTCATACATTGTAGACGTCAGCCTTGTAGCGCGCGAGATTGGCCGGGTCCACGAACCATTGCGCCGTCTTTTCGATGCCGCGGCGCATGCCGTCCAGCCCGCCGAATTCGGGGGCCCAGCCGAGCTGCTGGCGGGCCTTCGAATTGTCGGCCCAAAGCCGCTCCACCTCGCTGTTGGCGGGTCGAAGCCGTGCCTCGTCGGTTTCGATTTCGAGTTCGGCCTGCATCACTTCGGCAATCATGCCCGCCGTCGCGCCGACCGAAATCTCAAAGCCGCTGCCGAGGTTGATCGTCTGTCCGACGGTCTGCTCTGCCGGTGCCGTCAGACCCGAGATCAAGCCGCGCGCGGTATCCGTCACGAACGAGAAGTCGCGGGTCGGGCTGACCGCGCCGAGGCGGATCTTGCGCTTGCCGGAGGCGATCTGGCTGATGATGGTCGGAATCACGGCGCGCGCCGATTGCCGTGGCCCATAGGTGTTGAACGGCCTGACCACGACGACCGGCATGTCGAAGGAGGCATGGAACGACAACGCCATCTGGTCGGATGCAATCTTCGAAGCCGAGTAGGGTGATTGCCCGACCAGCGGATGGCTCTCCTTGATCGGCACGAACTGCGCGCTGCCGTAGACTTCGCTGGTCGAGGTCTGGACGAAGCGGCGCACGCCCGCATGGCGGGCGGCCTGCAGGACGTTCACCGTGCCGCGGACGTTGGTTTCGACATAGGAGTCGGGCGCGGCGTAGGAAAACGGAATCGCAATCAGCGCAGCCAGATGCATGACGTCGGTGCACCCGGCAGCGGCCGAAATCATGAAGTGCGGATCCCTGATGTCGCCGGCGACCACTTCCACCGACTTCATGACGTCGGCCGGGACCGTGTCGAGCCAGCCCCAGGAGTTGAAGGAGTTGTAGAGGACGACCGCCTTGACCCTGGCGCCCGCCCGCACCAGTTCCTCGACGACGTGGGATCCGATGAATCCATCGCTGCCGGTGACGAGCACGCGGGCGTCCTTCAATTCATCCATGCCTGGACCCCAAAACGGCGATTATTGCAGTCTTCGCAATGCGATAGCGCTATAGCACAATAGCCGCCCGACGCAACCGAACGGTGCGGGTAATGCTGCAATACCGGTGGATTCCTACCGATCGGGCTCTGCCGGGCCTGGCACGGCGTGTGCCGAACCGATGCCTACGGCCTCGGGGCGGACCGTTGCGGCAACAGCCGCCTGACGAAGGTTTCGAGGTTGCCGCCTGAAAAAAGGTGTCCCTTGAGGCCGGCGGCCTGGGCCGCTTCGAGATCGCTGTCCTTGTCGCCGATCAACATGCTGGCCTCTGCGTGGACGGGGAAACGGCGGAGCAGATCCGTGATCATGCCCGGTCCGGGCTTTCGCCGGTCGCTGAGGCGACGATATCGCTCGACGGTTCCGTCGGGATGGTCGGGACAATATTCGAAGGCATCGATATGGGCTCCGATCACGGCCATCTCGTCCGCCATCCAGCGGTGCAATGCGTGCACATGGCTTTCCTCGTAGAAGCCCCTGGCGACGCCCGACTGGTTGGTGACGACGAAGGCGAAGCAACCCGCATCGTTGACGGCCTTGACGGCTTCGCGCGCGCCGTCGATCCATTGCAGCTTGTCGACCTCGAAGGTGTAGCCCGAATCAAGGTTGAGCACGCCGTCGCGATCGAAGAAGACCGCCGGCCGCCGCAACTGCTCGATCAGCTCGACGTCGGCGCGCGCAAAATCCTCGGGAATGCCGATGTCGATGAAGTAGCCGTGATAGGGAATACCGGTCATGGCGCCGGCAGCGGCGAGAGCGGGAAACACATCCTGTTCGAGCGAAGCGGGAAAGCCGCCGACGCGGGCAAGGATGTTGCGGTCGATGACGTAGACGCCGGCGTTGACCGGACCGCTTGCCCCTTCGCCAGGCGCAACGAACGAGCGAACCCGGTCGCCGTCGAGCACCACCCTGCCGAACCGGTCGCCGATCACGTCGGCCCGCAGCGCCATGTGCACAAGGCTGTCATTGGCGTGCGCGGCCAGATCCAGGATGTTGAAGTCGAAGAACGAATCGCCGTTCAGCAGCAGAAAGCGCGGCTGCAGCAGGCCGGCGGCGTGAACCAGCGCGCCGGCCGTTCCGAGCGGCCGCGGCTCCAGCGATACACTGAGGCGGGCGCGTCCCCGGACCGTACCTTCGTAGCGCGCCAAAATGCTTTCGGCCTTGTGGCCCGCCAGCAGCAGGATTTCCTCGAACGCATCGTAGCGTGCGATTTCGTCAATCAGCGTGTCGAGGAACGGCCGGCCGCCGACCGGCAGCATCGGCTTTGGCGTCGTCCTGGTTCGCTCGCCCAGCCGGGTGCCGAGGCCGCCGACCAGAATGACAGCCTGTCTCAGCACGGTGCGGTCTCTGAACGTCGCCGGTCGGCAGCCGAGCCGCCATTGCCACGGATCATGATCTTGCTACCTGCAACCGTCGTGCTTGCCAGCGACGGCGCGCGTCGTTCTCAATACTGATATCCGACATGCTCCGGTTGATCCCGGAACGGATCGATGCAGATCCCGGCATTGGTGCTGAGCAGGTTGCGGCTGCGGGCGAAATGCGGGCGCCACGGGATATCGGAAGGAATCAGCACGAACGTGACGACGTCACGGTGACCGTGCTTCGGCGAGGTCGCCTTGTGGATGCAGCCGCCATTCTCGAACAGCAGCCGGGTTCCGGTCTGGCCTTCGAGTACCCGCGTAGAGTTGCGGTCGTCAAGGCGACCGACGAACTGGTCGATGCGCCTGCGGTCGAAGAAGCCTTCCTTGCGCAGGCCGACGCTGAACGGCTTGTCCTTGACGCTGAGCGCGCCGGTATCGGCCACGACGTCGTCGAGATAGACCATCAGCTTGATCTCTTGCTTCGGGCAATTGTCGAGATGCCACAGGAAGCTCGAATCCGGCTTATCCGGCGTCGGCAGCGTGCGATAGAACGACACCGCGAACAGCTTGAAATGGCTGCCGTAATAGTTCTCGACGATGGCTTCGAGATCGTCGTCGATGAAGTCGATGATTTCGGGGATGAGCTCGATCCCGTCGATCAGCCGGTACATGCCGTAATTGACGACGTAGCCGTTGTTCTGCTCCTCGAAGCGGCGATCGACGGTTTCCCGGATGGCCTGCAATTTTTCGGCCGTCATCCGGGCCGGGGGCGGGAGTGCGACAAAGCCTTCGTTCTTGAAGCGGCCGGCCGCAGCGAGCTGTTCGGCGGTCGGCTTGGAGCGGGGTTTCCAGCTGCGCCGCGCCGCGCCCTCGTAGGCCGCGTACTTCATGTTGACCTTGAGCGAATGATTGTTACCAAACAATGCCACACGGGTCTGAGTTCGTGCCCTCGACGCGATCTTGCGAAGCGATTGCATTTTTCGGATCTCCGGTTCCGACTATTGAACCTGTTACTGGACCTGGTTACTGGACCTGGGGTTTGGTCAAACGGAAGACGACGGAGGATGTGTAGCTGCCCTCGCTCTCGTAATCTTCCTTCCAGAACACATGACCCGCATTGGCGCCAAATAGTGCAAGCAGGTCGTCGGGACCGTTGCTCAGGTTGTTCTTGCCAAATCGGTTGCCTGCGCCGAGCGCGAGGTGTTCGTATACGAAAACAATCAGGGCGCCGTCCTTGGCGACGCGAATGGTCTCGGCGACGGCTTTTGGAATGTCGTCGCTGTAGGTAATGACGAACGCACTGTAGACGGCGTCGAAGGAACTATCCGAAAATTTCAGCTCGTGCATGTCCATCAGGCGCACGGCGGGCGAATACGAAAACAGATCAATCGCGGTCAGCTTGGCAGGATCGAAGCCGTATGACGAGAGCAGCAACAACTCGGCTTCGTTGCGGGGGCCAACCACGAGCGTATTCAGCGCGCCGAGCTTCAGCCCGCGAATCGAGCGAAGGATGGCGATGACGCGCTCGGTCCGTCCCCGATTGATGATGTTGATGTTGCCAAGGTTGTACGGCAGCACCTTTTCGGCCACGAACCCGCTCTCGACGCCTTGTCCCTTGACCAGCTGCTGCAGCTTGTGTCCGGTGAGGCGCCAGTAGAGCCGCCGAAGGTGGAAGCGGAGCGCGAAGAGCGGCGGCGTTAGGAGGATATAATTCCTAGGAGATAGCAGGACCGGAGATTTCGGTATCAGAGAGCGTCCGACGAAGTTTCTAAACCTGCGCGCGTGCGAGGTTTCGACCCCGGCCCTTTCGGCCTTTTCCACTGTCACACCCATCCTGCAACGATTTCCGGCCGGCCCCGCTCAGCCTACATCCGATCGGTCTCTTAACGGCATTTCGTCGGAACCGCAAGGATGGAGGCCCGGATCGGGCGCAATCTGTTGAAGAATACAGAATATGCCCCGATAGATATTGTCTACTAATGAACCCTCGAACCGGGTTCAACTTGCATAAGGATTGATGCATTCGCGCCGGTCCAAAATGCATGAGACCTCGAATTATTCGGCCAGACGTCATCTACGTCGGGTCGCATCACGCATCACCATACGCTCCGGCCGCCGTCCATCACCATGTTCTGACCCGTCATGTAGCTCGAGGCGTCCGAGCAGAGGAATTGAACGGCGGCGCAATACTCGTCGACCCGGGCCATTCGGCCCATCGGAATCAGCCGCGTCAACCGTTCGACGAAGGCAGGATCCTGGTTGTTGAAAACGCCGCCCGGCGAAATCGCGTTGACGCGGACGCCTTGTTCCGCCCAATAGGTTGCGAGGTATTTCGTCAAGCCGATCAGACCGTGTTTGATGACGGAGTAGGTCACGGGCTTAACGGGCTGCTCTTCATCCCGCGCGATGCTGGGCTGGCGGTAGAGCCGCTGATCCGGCGCGATCACGCCGAGGTCGGAGGCGATGTTGAGGATCACGCCGCGGCCGCGCCGCGCCATCGCGCCGCCGAATACCTGCGAGCACAGCATCGCGCCAGTCAGTCCCACCGCGATTTCCATCTGCCACTGCGGAACCGGAAAGGCTTCGAAGCGCGACGAATGCATGACGCCGGGCGCCGAAGTGACTTTTGGATCGATCGCGGCGTTGTTGACCAGGATGTCGACGGTGATGCCGCGCCCGGCGAGATCCTCGCCGGCCGCACTGACCGATGCTTGCGAGGTGACGTCGATGACGGCGGCGACGAGATCGGCGGCCGGTGCGGCTTCCTTCACCGCCGATATCGTCGCATCGGCGTGCGCCGTTCCGACGTCGCTGACGACGACGCGGGCGCCGGCGTCGGCCAGTGCGGCAACATGCTGGCGTCCCAGCAAGCCGCCGGCGCCGGTGACCAGCGCGGTGCGTCCGGTGAGGTCGTATCGAGCGGAGAGGGCGGTCATGGAGTGCTCCCGTTCAAGCGCGTAATTGCCCGCCGTCGGCCACGATCACGGTGCCCGTAATGAACGCCGCGCGGGCAGAGGCGAGGAAGGCGACGAGGTCGGCGATTTCGGCTGGCGTCCCCAGCCGGCGCTGTGCGACCTCGCGCGTCAGCATGTCATCGACGGCGGGCTTGTTCTCGGCGATCTTGCGCGCCCAGGTACCGCCTTCGAACAGAATATTGCCGGGTGCAACCGCATTGATGCGGATGCCTTCGAGTGCAAGCGGCCGGGCGAGGCCGCGCACGGTGGCGTTCAACGCCGCTTTCGCCGCTGAATAGGTCACCGGAGCGCCGAGCGCGGCGAGACCGCAGATCGAGGAGACGCAGACGATCGCACGTTCGCCGTTGCCGCGCCGCATGATCGGCCGCGCCGCCTCGATCATGTTGGTCGAGGCGAACAGGTTGACGTCCAGCACCCGTTTCCACTCCGCGGCGGTTTCCTCGCCCGGCGGCACCGAGGCGCCGCTGCCGACATTGCAAACGAGAATGTCGATTCCGCCCCACTGCTTTTCGACTGCTTTCACAAGCGCCTGCGCGGCGGCCGGATCGGTGACGTCGGCGGCGTGGATCGATGCGCCGCGGCCGATCTTGCCGGCAGCCGCTTTGAGACTGTCGAGGCCGCGCGCGGCCAGCGCCACACTGGCGCCTTCGGCGGCCAGCGTATCGGCAATGGCGAAGCCGATGCCGCGGCTGGCGCCGACCACCAATGCAATCCGCCCCTCGATGTCGAGCTTCATCGGCCTGCGTCCTCGATCCAGCGCACGGTCATGTCGCGATATCCAGCCAATGCGCCGGCATGGTCGCCGTCGGCCGCGCGAGCGGTTTGAAGAATATACTGCCCGCGATAGCCGGACTGCTCGATCAGCCGGATGGTTTTTGCGAGATCCGCAGCACCCGTGCCGAGCGGCACCGTGGTGCCGCCACGCAAGCGATCCTTTATGTGCACATTGAGAATACGCGGCGCGTAGGCCGCAATCTCCTCGGCGGAATCGTAGCCGAGCGCGGCGCTGTTGCCGCTGTCGTAGTTGATGCCGAAAACCTCGCGCGGGAAGGCGTCGATGAATTCCGCGAGCGGCGCAGGCGGCAGATCGGATTCGAACACGATCCTGACACCCTGCTTCGACAGCGAAGAGGCGCGGTCGAGCAGAACGCGCAGCAAGGTTTCGGTCTGCGCGGCGTTCTCGATCCTGCCGTTGTCGACCAGCGGAATGACTGCAAATTCGATGCCGAGGGTCGCGCAGGATGCGAGCACCAGATCGAGATCGTCCACCAGCGATTTTTGCGCCTCGCCATCCGCCTTCCAGAACGGCGCCTGCATGAAGCAATCGCCGGTCAGGCTCGCCGCTTTCAACCCGTTGCGGCGCGAGAGTACGATGATTTCCTGCTGTCCGGCCGCGGTGTTGAGCGGATTTTCGCGCAGCCGCTCCTGGTCGATGGTCCATTCGATCCGGGTCAGGCCGAGCGCGCGGGCGCGCACGAATTCCTCGCGCCACTCATCCCACGGGAAGGCCTGGATCTTGCCGTCGACCATGGCCGACAGCCGTCCCTGCATGAAGCCGATGCGTCCCGGCGTCGTCACGGCTTGCCCTCGCTGATCGCGAGGCCTTTCGCGGTCCAGCCGCCATCGACGAACAATTCCTGGCCGGTCACATAGCTTGATGCAGGCGAGGCCAGGAACACCGCAGCCCCCGCCAGATCGTCCGGGTTGCCCCAGCGGCCGAGCATGGTGTGACGGCGGCGATCCTCGTGCATCGCGGGATCAGCGAAGCTTGTGGCGGTCATCTCGGTTGCGACATATCCGGGCGCCAGCGCGTTGACGCGAATGCCGTCGCGCGCATAGTCCGCCGCAAGCGCGCGGGTGAGGCCGGCCAGGCCGGCCTTGGCCGCGACATAGCCGGGATTGCCGGGAAAGCCGCGAACCGAGTTGATGCTCGTGACGTTGATGATGGAGCCGCCGCCCGCCTGCTTCAACAGGGGATAGGCCGCAAGGATCGTCGCATAGACGCCGTTGAGGTCGACCGCCAGCGTGGCGCGAAATCGTTGCAGTTCGCTCATGGTCCCCGAGGTGGGGAGGCTGATGCCGGCGGCATTGACGAGGATGTCGATCCGCTCTCCCGCCCTGGAGAGATTGTCGAACGCCAACTGGATGGCGGCGTCGTCGGTCAGGTCGCACTTGATCGCCGTAACGGGGGAGGGCGCCGTGCCGGTCCGGCTGATGCCGAACACCTTTGCGCCGCTTGCCTGCAGGCCGCTCGCAATGGCAGCGCCGATGCCGCGCGACGCGCCGGTGACGACGGCGGTCCTGCCTTCGAGGGAGAATGCCGCGGGATTATGCATATCCGTAGCTGCGCATGATGGCGGCACAGAGCTTGATATCCTCGGGCCGATCGATCTGGAACATCTTGTGGCGCTCCATCAGGTGCATGCCGATCCTGCCGCCGAGCCGGTTGTTCTCCTCGCGCAGCAGCGAGGGGACGAGAACATAGAACGAGCCGTTCTCCAAATAGCGCTTTTCGATCTGCTGCCGCATCCGCCGGTTGCGGAAATCGTAGTTGATCGGCTCCGGCCCGTTGTCGCCGATGCGCCAGTTGAAATAATCCTCGACCTCGCAGACCGAGAGCAGGCTGTCGAGCCCTTCTTGCTCGAATGTGGCAAGCGCCTGCTCGATATCGCTGGGCTCGCGGATTGGCGACGTGGCCTGTAGGGCGACGACCCGCCCAAATGGGCCGCGCTTTCCATCGAGATGCTCCAGCGCATGGAGCCACGCCGACTCCGACGAGGCGAGATCGCCGGAGATATCGTCGGGGCGCCGGACGCCGACCGCGCCGGCGGCTTCGGCGGCTTCGAGGATCTGGTCGCTGTCGGAAGAGACCGCGACAGTATCGACGCCGCGCGCGGCGGCCGCCTGCATCACGGTCCAGGCAATCAGCGGCTTGCCGCACAGATCGATCAGGTTCTTGTGCGGAATGCCCTTGGAGCCGCCGCGTGCGGCGACAACGGCGAGCGTCCGCCCGGATGTAACGCGGGTCATATCCGGCCCTCGAGGCGCTCGAGCGCGGTCCAGAAGCCTTCACCCATGTTCTTGTGGCCCTGCCAGATCTCGGGGATGAACGACGCGTCGGGGGCGTGCTTGCGCAGCACCGCGCCGATCTCGTCGAAGTCGATCTCGCCTTCGCCGACCTGCAGGCCCTCGCCATCGAGACCCTTGGCGTCGCCGAAATGCAGGTGGGCTGTATGGGGGCCGAGCCGGGCGAGGCCTTCGGCAAAGTCGAAACCGAAATGATTGGCGGCGAGTTTGGTGTGGGAGATGTCGACGCACATCCGCAAATCATGCCTGGCGCAGAACGCGGCCGACTCGTCCGGGAAGATGAAGATGTTCTGGTGACGCTGTCCGCCGAAGTGCCACGGGAACGGCGCCATGGTCTGGGGAATCAATTCGACTCCGTCCAGATCAAGCTCGGCGAGGCTGGCAGCAAAGATGCGGTAGCACTCGGCCTTCCGTTCCGCCGACAGCGGCTCATCCATGGTGAAGCCGCCGATATTGGCGACGATCGGCGGACGCTTTGTCTTGGGAAAGAACTTCTTCAATCCGCGCGTGATGTCGATGACGGCCTGGGTCTGCTCCAGCGAATAGCGGCGCAGGACCTCGTCCGATGTCGCAAGGTCCATCAGCTTGCTGCCTGCGAACAGTTCGGGCGCATGCACCACGAAGCCGAGGTCGTAGGTGCCGGACAGATAGGCGGACGGATCGCGCTCCATGTCGCTGTAGCTGAGATGGAATTCGATGATGTCGGGCTGGCAGATTTCCAGGAAGCGCTGGGTGTCGTGATAGCGAACCGGGACGCCCCAGGGCCGGTCGAAACGATAGCGGCGCGCGGTGGCGGCACCGTTGTCGAGGTCGCTCTGGAAGAAGTAGTCGTCCCGGGCCATCGCGCGGTTGAGGCGCCTGCCGATCAAAGCGGGCATCCTGAGCGGCGACAGGCCCTGGCCTGGACTGCGGACGGCAATGTCGCCTTCGGCGACGACCGTGCCGGCCGGGATGTCGCGGGCGGCCACCAGGCTCTTCGCGAGATTTTCGCGGTTGATCAGTTCGCCCTGGCTGAGCGCGCGCTCGGCGAGCTTTTCGCCGCGCGCCGATTCCACTTCGCGAATGCCCGAAACCAGCGCCTTGAACTCCTCCGGCTCCAGGCTGGCTGCGTGGTCGGGGCCTTCCATCTCGCGATCGAGCGTGATGTGGCGCTCGATCAACACCGCGCCCATCGCCACCGCGCCGATCGAAACCGCGATGCCGCGCTCGTGACCGGAATAGCCGACGAGGGGATGAATTTCCCGCAGCGTCTCCATGAAGCGCAGATGAATATTGTGAAGCGCGGCAGGGTAGGTGCTCTGGCAATGCAGCAGCACGTAATGCGCCGAGCGGTCGTCGAGAAATTTCGCTGCGGCGCGAATTTCATCCGACGTGCTCATGCCGGTCGAGACGATCAGCGTCTTGCCGGTGGCGGCGAGCGTTGCCAGCAGGGGCAGGTTCGTCAGGTCGGCGGAGGCGACCTTGTAGGCCTGGACGCCGAACGTTTCCAGGGTCGCGACGCTGGATGCGTCCCAGGGCGTGCAGAGATACTGGATGTTCCTGGAGGCGCAGTAGGCCGCGACGCGGCGCTGCTGATCGGTCGTCAACTCGAAGCGGCGCAGCAGGTCGAGGGTGTATTCGACGGCGAGGTCGTCGTCCTTTCCAGAAAGGCTCGAGGCACGATAGACCTCGTCCAGTTTTCGCATCTGGAACTTGGCGCAATCCGCGCCGGCCGCGACCGCGGCATCCACCAGCGCGATGGCGCGATCGAAATCGCCGTTATGGTTGTTGCCGACTTCGGCGATGACATAGCACGGCTGGCCGTCGCCGATCGCGCGGTCGCCGACCCGGATGGTTGCCGCCTGGTTGGTCGAATTCATGAAGCCTTTCCGGTGTGTCTATTCCTGCGGCGCGTCGCCGCCAGCGACCGTTGCGCGAATTCGGGATTTCCAGGTCCGCAGGCCGCCTTCGTCGAACGCGATGCGGGAGCAGGACAGGCCTTGCTGCTCCAGCGCTGCAATCAGCGGATAGCGGTGGAACGGCCGGACGAAGAAGACGAAGTAGCCGCCGCCGCCGGCCCCCAGCAGCTTGCCGCCGACCGCACCATTGGCCTTGGCAAGATCGTAGATCGCATCGAGTTCGGTGGAACTGATGAGCGAGCTCAGGCGGCGTTTGGCGTGCCATGCCTCATCGATCAGGCGGCCGCACTCCAGGAGTTGGCCGCGCAGCAAATGGTGGCGGATTTCCCGCGTCATTTCCTTTTGCCGGGCCGCGGCCGCAACCGCATCGCTGGTGTCGCGCTGCTGCTTCTGGTCGCGGTGGATCGAACCCGAGTCATGATTGCCACCGGTGTAGCAAAGCACCAGGCTCTCTTCGAGTTCGGCGATGATGTTGGGCTCGAGGCGGAGTGGGACGATCGTGTTCTGCTCCGACGAGAACTCCATGTGATTGAAGCCGCCGAACACGGTGGCGTACTGGTCCTGCCATCCGCCTGGAATGTTCAGCATCAGCCGTTCGGCTTGAAACGCCATCTCCGCGATCTCGTGGCGGTCCCACCGGTCGGAACGAAATTCGTTGAAGCAGCCGATGATGGCAGATGACACCACCGCCGAACCGCCGAGGCCGGAACCAACCGGAAAATCGGCCGAGACGTCGAGATCGAAGCCGTATGCCGGCTGGATCAGGCGGATCACCGATTTGATCAGCGCCAGTTCGCCGTCGCTGCCTAGGCCTGCGAGATTTTCTGCTTCGACAGTGCAGCGAAAATCATGCGAGTAAATTCTGATTCTGTTGTCGGTCCGCCGCCGCAACGTCGCGTGCGCATACATCGCAATCGTCGCGTTGATGACGGAGCCGCCGTCGTTGTCGACAAAATAATGCGTCAGGTCGGTGCCGCCGCCGGAGAAACTGATCCGGACCGGCGAGCGTGCGCGGGCGAACACTTCGCTCTCTTCACCGAGGGTGAAGCGATCGCGGCTGAATACATCCACCAACCGGCCACCGGCATCGAGGATCGGAACGACATGGACGCGCTGGTCGAGCAGCTTGAGGATCTGCTCGCGCGGCGCGCCGGCGCGTGCCCAGACGAAATTGCGATTGATGCAACTTGCGACCTCGCCCTGGATCGATATTCCCGTGAGCAGCCGCCGCCGGATGTCGCCGTCGGTAACGGCGCCGATCACGCGCCCCGCGGCGTCGCGCGCAAACAGGATCCCCAGCTTGTTGGCATTGAGCCGCTGGAACGCCTGCTCGATCGTGTCGCTTTCGGCGATGGTGAGGTGGTTCTTATCGGGCAACTTGGCGGGTCCAAAGGGGCAGCCGGTTCCGGCCTCCTGGCGCGGAAACGCCACCATTTCCGGTCGTTAGATACGGCAGGGGGGAAGATCGTGCAAGCTCCCCATGTCGCGTCCGGCAACTGCGCGCTTCACTCAGGATGGCTCCCAGCCGATCGCAAGCAGTTTTTTGGGAGGCGCCACCAGCGGGCAGCCGATTCGCTCCCAAATCGCGCCGCCGCCCATGACCTTGAGGGACGCCTCGATCCAGCGTTCGGGTACCCGTACCAGCCAGGGCGATCGGCCGAGGCCGATGCGGTGACGCGCGATGATGCTCGCTACCGTGACCGGCACCGGGTCCGACACGATGAAGGTTTCTCCCCATGCGCGAGGATTGCTCAGCGCGGTCTCGACGGCCGAGTTGAGGTTTTGGATCGACAACACGGATCGCGGTGCGTTCAGCGCTCCGAACGGGAGCGGAATCGGCAGGCGCGAAAGGCGGTGGACGATCGCAAAATTTCCCTTCTCGCCTTCGCCGTAAATTACCGCCGGCCGCAGGATCGCGAATGAAATGCTCGCCGCGCGAATCGCCTGCTCGGCAGCGAGCTTGGATCGCCCATACGCGTTGACGGGTGTCGGAACATCATCCTCGGTCAGTTCATGATCCGATGAGGAGCCGGACTGGGCGGCGATCGATGAGATGAACACCAGATGTTTCCTGCCGTCGCGGGAGATCGCCTGCGCGAGCGCCGACGTCGCACGGTGATTGACGCGGTCGAAAAAGTCGTCGTCGGCAGGCTTGTGAGCGATGCCGGCAAGGTGGACCACGGCGTCGCATTGCTCCAGAAGGGGCCGCCAGTCGAACGACTTCGAGAGGTCCGGCAGCAAGACGGCGGAGACGTTGGGATTGTCGAAATTGGCGGCCGTCCTCGACGCCGCGACCACCTTGTATCCCTGCGCGGCAAGGTGGGGAACGAGCTGCCGGCCGACGAATCCGTCGGCGCCCGTCACCAGCACCGCGGGGCTTTCCCTGCTGCAGGCGGTGCGCCAGTCGAACGCTTCGACGCGCGCTTGCGGGTCAGGCGGTCCAGAAGCATCGTCAGGCCGTGATGTCATCGGCCCGGGCCGCTCTCTCGCCGCCGCTCGGTTTCTTGCTGCATCCTGCCTGCAATTCAGTGGTTTGAAGATGACCGGGGCACTGATGCCCAATCTGGTCGGGTTTGGCAACGCGGTCGCTGTTTGCCGAGATCACGCGGGCACAGCAGGACGAAGTAATCGGTCTCGTTCGCAGGTTCTGAAGCGAAGTGGCCGGCCTTTTGGCGCGGCCGGCTATTGCTTTGCCGATGTCGTCCTTTTTTAATGAGGCGGTGAATGTAGGGAGGGGAATTGAGCATGCAGAAATTGGTTTTGGTTATGGCGATTGGGCTGTCGCTCGGGCTTGCCGGTTGCGGCAGGGATCCCGGTCCTGCCGGTCCGAAGGGAGAGACCGGGGCGCAGGGGCCGGCGGGCCCGCAAGGCGCTCAGGGTGTTCAGGGCGTTCCCGGGCCGCAGGGGCAGCAGGGTCCGCAAGGTCCACAGGGGCCGCAGGGAACGCCTGGTCCGAAAGGCGACAAGGGTGATTCCGGTCAAACCGGGCTTCGGGTTGTGCAGACCGATGGCAGCGTGAGTTGCGAGGCCGGCGAGACCCTGGTTTCCGTGTTCTGTCCAGCCGGAGGTGCTGCCGACGGTGCCAAGTGCGCCGCAAACCCGACCGTCGGACTTTGCCTCAAGAAGTAATCGCTTCAGGACAGACAGCTTGCCGGCTTGCGCCGGCAAGCTACCGCTCTGCCACGGCCGACGTCGTGACGTCGGCCGTGGCGTCACGGTGACAATCAGGTCCGCTCGTCGGCTATCACCTTGCCGTCGTTCGGCAGCGTCCCGGCGCCGACAAGTTCGACATTGCCGCCGAGTTTCGTCACTGTGCGCAGGCTTGCTGTTAGTTCGTTCTGAAGCGTTTCGCCGGGCGACGCCGTTTCCGCCTTCAGCGTCATCAGGTCGCTTTCGCCGGAGCGTGTCACCACGAGGCGCAAGCGTCCAAGGCCGGAATGGCGCTTGCCGATTTCGGCGATCTGCTCGGGGCGAACGAACATGCCCTTGACCTTGGTGGTCTGGTCGGCGCGGCCCATCCAGCCCCTGATGCGCATGTTGGTGCGCCCGCAGGGACTCGCTCCCGGCAGCGCCGCGGTGAGATCGCCGAGCGCGAGCCGGATCCAGGGATGCTGCGGGTCGAGCGAGGTCACGACGATCTCGCCGACATCGCCGGGCGCGACGGGATCGCCGGTGCCGGGACGCACGATTTCCAGGATCAGGTCCTCGTTGACGACCATACCTTCGCGCGCCGGCGTCTCGAACGCTACCATGCCGAGATCGGCGGTACCGAATGACTGAAAGGCATCGATGCCGCGCGACCTGACTTCGTCCTGCAGGGATTTCGGAAATGCTGCGCCCGAAACCAGCGCCCGCTTGACCGAGGAAATGTCGCGTCTGGCGGATGCGGCGGCGTCGAGCAGGATCTTCAGGAAATCCGGCGTGCCGCTATAGCCGACCGGCCGGTAGGCCTCGATCAGTTCGAACTGTTGCTCGGTATTGCCCGGGCCGGCCGGGATGACGGCGCAGCCCAGCGCGCGCGCCGAGGCGTCAAAGATGAAACCGCCGGGCGTCAAGTGATAGCTGAATGTGTTCAGCACCACGTCGCCGGGCCGGAAGCCCGCCGCGAACAGCCCTCGTGCGCCGCGCCAGGGATCGGAGTGGACCGGCTCGGGTTCGAAAATCGGGCCGGGTGATGTGAACAGCCGCCCGAACGATCCGAGCGGTCCGGCGACGAAGCCTCCGAAAGGCGGCGCGGCCTTGTGCAGGGCAGGAAGCTCCGATTTGCGCAACACGGGAAGGCGCGCCAGCGCGGCGCGGGTGGTGACGGAAGCGGGATCGAGGCCCTTGAGGCGGTCGGCGTAGGCGGGGGCGGCCATCGCCTTGCGCAGCACATCCGGCAGGCGGGAAAACAGCTCGGTCTCGCGTTGGGCAGGGTCGCGCGTTTCGAGGGCGTCGTAATGCTCGGTCATGGCTGATGCCTTGGATTTACATCGATTGCGCGCCGCTTCTGACGTGGTATCAGACGGCTACCGGCGTCGGAGACATTCCAGGGAACCCAATGGCTGAAACGTATAGCGCTGCGGCGGCAGACACGCTCGATTCGGCCGGTGTCGTTGCGAGGTTGAAGCTTCGGATGATCGACCACTGCCTGCCGCTGTGGTCGAGCGAAGGCTGGGATCACCAAGCTGGCGGCTTCATCGATCGGCTCGACCCGGACGGCCGCGCAGATGCGGCGGCGCCGCGGCGGGTTTTCGTGCAGGCGCGCCAGATCTACTGCTACGCCAAGGCGGCGCAGATGGGCTGGTATCCCGACGGCCGCGCAATCGCGCTGAAGGGACTGGAGCATCTGCTGGCCAGGGCGAAATCCCCGGACGGCAGGCCGGGCTTTGTCCATACGCTGAGGCCCGACGGAAGCGTGCTCGATCCGTTGCGCGATTCCTATGACCACGCGTTCGTGCTGCTGGCGCTGGCGAGCGTCCATGCGCTCGACCGCGACGCGCAGGTCCGCGCCGAGATCGACGCGCTGTGCTATTTCATCGACACGCAACTGCGCTCGCCTCACGGCGGCGTTCACGAAGGCCTGCCGGTGTCGCTGCCGCGGCGGCAGAATCCGCAGATGCACCTGTTCGAATCGATGATCGCGGCGTTCGACGCGACGCACGACCTGGTGTTCCAGACCCGCGCCGGCGATTTCTTCGCGCTGTTTCTGGCCAATCTCTACGACAAGCAGCGGCAGGTGCTCGGCGAATATTTCGAGGAAGATTTTTCGAAGATCGAGCCGGTCTGCGTCGAGCCCGGACACCAGGCCGAATGGACCTGGCTGCTGAAGGGCTTCGAACGCATCACCGGCTGCCCGACCGGTCGCTACCGTGGCGAACTGCTGGCGTCGGCGCTGCGCTATCGCGACGCGACGACCGGCTGCCTGGTCGACGAGGGCGACGCCAGCGGCAACATCAGGCGGCACACGCGGCGGCTGTGGCCGCAGACCGAAATCGCCAAGGCGTGGATCGCGCAGGCCGAGGCGGGCGAGGCCGGCGCTGCGGACGAAGCGCGCGCGGCGCTGGCGCGGCTCGAACGGCATTATCTCAGCCATCCCGTCACGGGCGGCTGGTACGACCAGTTCGACCGCGACGGCAACTCGCTGGTCGCCACCATCCCTGCGTCTTCGTTCTATCATGTTCTCTGTGCGGTTACGGAGGCGGAGCAGGTGCTCGGCTAGCAGTTGATTCTTGTTTTGACGCGTTTTCTTCACGCGAACCGGTTCCCATCCCCGGATCAAGTCCGAGGACATGCTCCGCTCGAAAACGCCGTGATTCACAGCCACCGCTTTCGCCGCTTGAAGCTCTTCAGGTTCTTGAAGCTCTTGCGCTGGTCGCCGGCGCCGCCGAGGTAGAATTCCTTGACGTCCTCGTTGTCGCGCAATTCGTCGGCCGAACCGTCGAGCACGACCTTGCCCTGTTCCATGATGTAGCCGTGGCTCGCGACCGAAAGTGCCGCGCGCGCGTTCTGCTCCACCAGCAGGATGGTGACGCCGAGATCGCGGTTGATCTCCTTGATGATGGCGAAAACCTCCTTGACCAGCAGCGGCGACAGGCCCATCGACGGTTCGTCCATCAGGATCATCTTGGGCCGCGCCATCAGCGCGCGGCCGATCGCCAGCATCTGCTGTTCGCCGCCGGAGAGATAGCCGGCGAGTCCGGTGCGCTCCTTCAGGCGCGGGAAATATCTGAACACCATGTCGATGTCGGCGGCGATCTCGTTGTCGCTGCGCGTAAAGGCGCCGAGCTTCAAATTCTCGATCGAGGTCATGTCGGCGATGATGCGGCGGCCTTCCATCACCTGGAAGACGCCGCGGCGGACGATCTTGTCGGGATCGATGCCGTTGATGCGCTCGCCGTCGAACACGATCTCGCCGCGGACGACCTCACCGTCCTCGGTCTTGAGCAGGCCCGAGATCGCCTTCAGCGTCGTCGACTTGCCGGCGCCGTTGGCGCCGAGCAGCGCCACGATGGCGCCCCTGGGGACCTCGAGGCTCAGGCCACGCAGCACCAGGATGACCTTGTCGTAGACCACCTCGATGTTGCGGACGCTGAGCAGCGGCGCCGCGGCTGGCGCTGTCGCCGCGGGACGATTGATCTCGGTTGTTTCAGTCATGGTTCGTCTCACCGCCTCTTGCCGTCATCACCCGCGGATGCGGGTGATCCAGTATTCCAGAGGCGCCTGTAATCGACCGGGACGCTGCGGCGTACTGGATCCCCGCCTTCGCGGGGATGACGACGGAAGTGTTGGGCGCGCCCCGCGAAATCACCAGCCGAGCCATTCGGGCTTGCGCGGCAGGTCGACCGTCTTCACCTTCTCGAGCTTGATGGTGCCGTTCTTGACGAGATCGTTGAGCGGGGCGTCGGTCGCGCCGGCAACCTTCATGCGATAGAGATCGACCTTGAGCGTGCCGCGGTGATCCTTGTCGGTCCAGGTCGAGGGATTGCAGACGCCTTCCATACCGGCCGGCACCCAGTCCTTCTTCTGGTAGAAGCCCTTCTTGACGTTCTCGCCGACGGCGCCACCGTTCTTGGCGGCCCATTCGACGGCTTCCTTCATGTAGAGCGCGGTGCAGACGCCGGCGACGTAGTGCACCGGGCGATAGGTTGCCCCGGAGGCGTCCGACATCTTGGATATCTCCATGACCGTCTTCATGCCGGGTGCGTTGCCGCCCCATGCCACCGCGGTGCGCAGCGGGAACACCACGCCATCGGCGGCGACGCCGGCGGCCTTGGCGGCGTTCTCGTCCATGCCCCAGACGTTGCCGAGGAACTGGACGTCGACGCCGGCAGCCTTGCATGCGTTGAGCACGGAGATGTTGGAGCCGGCGGTATTGCCGAGATAGGCATAGTTTGCGCCGGAGTTCTTCAGCGTCAGGCACTGCGCGCTGTAATCGCCCGGCGTCAGCGCGAAGACGATCGGCGGCAGCAGATCGAAGCCGAGTTCGGCGGCGATGGCTTCACCGGCCGCCTTCGGTGCGTTCGGATACGGGTGGTTCGCACCCATATGGACGAATTTCGGCTTGCCGGGCTTGCCCTTGGCTTTCCAGTCCTCGGCAGCCCAGGTCAGCATGCCGCGAACCGCGTCCGAGTAGCTCGGGCCGTAGAAGAAGTTGTAGGGCGCGGGCTTGGCCTTGCCGCCGGCGCCCGTCGGGTCGGAGAGCGCTGCGGCGTAGGATCCCGAAATATCGGGGATCTTGTCCTCGGCGAGGAATCCCGTGAGCGCTTCGGTGTCGGCGGTGCCCCAGCCGAGAATGGCGGCGACCTTGTCGGCGCCCGACCACTTCTTGTACTGGGCGATCGCGCGCGGCACCTGGTAGCCGTAGTCGACCGTATCGACGTCGACCTTCTTGCCGTTGATGCCGCCGTTCTTGTTGATCCAGGCATAGGCGTCCGCGACGCCCTGTCCGAACGGCGTTCCGACGTCCGAGGTGGCCCCCGAATAGTCGGCGAGATGCCCCAGTTTCACCTGGGCCTGGGACGCCGTCGCAGCGCTGGCCAACAACAGAGCCAGCGAAGCCGTGCCTAGCAGTGTCTTCATCGTCATGGACATTCTCCTCCGGTCTTTTTCTCGAGGTCTTCCCATTGTTCGTCCCGTTCCGACCTCAATGCGAGAACGGGTAGAGTTTCCAGTAGGCCTTGATCTGCCGCCATCGATGCGCGAGTCCGTCCGGCTCGAACACCAGAAAGACGATGATGATCAGGCCGATCGCCATCTCGCGCAGGAAGGCGATGTTGTTCTTCAGTCCCAGCATCTGGTCGATCGGGCTGTCGCGCAATGCGACGCTGAGCCACTCCATCGATTCCGGCAACAGCACCATGAAGGCCGTGCCCATCAGCGTACCCATGACCGAACCCAGCCCGCCGATGATGATCATGGCGAGAAAGATGATCGAGCGGTCGATGCCGAAACCTTCGTTGGAAACCACCTGGTTGTAGTGCGCATAGAGGGCGCCGCCGACGCCGGCGAAGAATGCGGCAAGGCCAAACGACAGCGTCCGGTATTTGGTCAGGTTGATGCCCATGATCTCGGCGGACAGGTAATGGTCGCGCACCGCGATCAGCGCCCTGCCGTCGCGCGACCGGATCAGGTTGGTGACCAGCAGATAGCAGACCACGACGTAGGCCAGCACGACATAGAAGTATTTTTTGTCGCCGCGCAGGGAATAGCCGAAGATCGAGAACGGCTCGGCGCTGGCCGGTACGCTGCCGCCCGTGAACCACTCCGCGCGGGCAAAGAAATCGAGCAGGATGTATTGCGCCGCGAGCGTTGCGATCGCGAGGTAGAGTCCCTTCAGCCGCGCCGCGGGCAGGCCGAAGATAAGGCCGATCGCCGCGGTCACGATGCCTGCGAGCGGAATGCAGAAGAAGACGGGAATGCCGAACCGGTTCGAGAGGTAGGCCGAGGTGAAGGCGCCGAAGCCGAAGAAGGCGGCGTGGCCGATCGATATCTGGCCGGTGAAACCGACCACGATATTGAGGCCGAGGGCGGCGATGCCGAAGATCCCGATCTGGATCAGCAGGCTGAGGACGTATTCGTTGACGACCTGCGGCGCAAAGCAGATCAGGACGATGCCTGCGATCATCGCGTTGCGGCTGGTCGTGGTCGGAAACACGGTGGTGTCCGCCGCGTAGGTGGTGCGGAAATCGCCGGCGGGTATGAGGGTCTGGCCTGCCATTGTTGCTTAAACCCGCTCGATGTCTTTGGTGCCGAACAGGCCGTACGGCTTGATCATGAGAATGATGATGAGCGCATAGAACGGCGCGATCTCGTACAGATTGCCCCAGTGCAGGTATTCGCTGTCCAGGAAGTGCGCGACGTTTTCCAGGAGTCCGATGATGATGCCGCCGAGCACCGCGCCGCCGACGCTGTCGAGGCCGCCGAGGATCGCCGCCGGAAACACCTTGACGCCATAGGCCGACAGCCCGGCCGAGACGCCGTTGACGACCGCCACCACCACGCCTGCGACAGCAGACACGGTTGCCGAGATCGCCCACGCCATCGCGAACACGCTCTTCACGGAAATGCCGAGCGACTGCGCCACCTGCTGGTTGAATGCGGTCGCGCGCATGGCAAGGCCGTATTTGGAGAGGCGGAAGAACCACGCCATCCCGATCATCATCGCCACCGAGACCGCCAGGCTCATCAGGTAGACGGTCTGCACCTGCAGCCCGAGGATGTTGATGTTCTGGGTCTGGAAGATGCGCGGGAACGGCTGCAGGTTGACGCCGAACATCCACTTCATCAGCGCGGAGAACACCGTCGACAGCGCGATCGTCACCATGATCACGGAAATGATCGGCTCGCCTATCATTGGCCGGAGGATCACAACCTGGATCGCGATGCCGAGCAGGAACATGAAGACGAGGGTGATCGGCATTCCCAGATAGAACGGGACCTGGTACTTGGTGAGCAACCACCAGCACACCCAGGCGCCGACCAGAAGCAGCTCGCCTTGCGCGAAATTCACGACCTGCGTGGCCTTGTAGATCAGCACGAACGACATCGCGACCACGCCATAGAGCGTGCCGACCACGAGGCCGTTGACCATGAGCTGGATCAGGAGCTGGGTGTTCATTCCGCCGCCTCCGCCATCGGCGTATCCCGGCCGAGGTCGACCACCCGGAGCGTGGTGCGGATGCGCTGGGTGGTGCCATCCTGGAAGCGGATCACGGTATCGACCGGAATTTCGTTCGCGCCGCCATAGATCGCGTCGATGATGGTTGCGTATTTCTCGTTGATGACGCTGCGGCGGACCTTTCGGGTGCGCGTCAGCTCGCCGTCATCGGCGTCGAGTTCCTTGTAGAGCAGGAGGAAGCGGGAAATCCGTTGCGCCGGCGGCAGCGTGGCGTTGACGCTTTCGACCTCCTTGCGCAGCAGCGCGTAGACCTCGGGGCGCGAGGAGAGGTCGGTATAGGTCGTGAACGAGATGCGGTTCTTTTCCGCCCATTTCGAAATGATCGAGTAGCGGATGCAGATCATCGCCGCGAGCGTGTCGCGGCCGGCGCCGAGCACCACGGTCTCGGCGATGTAGGGCGAGAACTTCAGCTTGTTTTCGAGATATTGCGGCGAGAAGCGTTCGCCGCGCGCGGTCTCGGCAAGGTCCTTGATGCGGTCGATGACGACGAGCTGCCTTCCCTCGTTGAAATAGCCTGCGTCGCCGGAGTGCATCCAGCCGTCCTTCATGTCGGCAGCCGAGGCCTCCGGATTCTTGTAGTAGCCGAGATACATGTTGGGGTGGCGCACGACGATCTCGCCGACGCCGTTGACATCGGGGTTGTCGACGCGGATCTCGATGTCGTCGGCCATTGCCACGCCGGTCGTATCCGGATCGACCTTCTCCGAAGGATGCAGCGTGTAGGCACCCAGCAACTCGGTCTGGCCGTAGAGCGTGCGCAGCGGCACGCCCATCGCCTGGAAGAATTTGAAGGTGTCCGGCCCGAGCGCGGCGCCGCCGGTCGCGGCCGAGCGCAGCCGCGTGAAGCCGAGCCGGTCGCGCAGGGCGCGGAACAGCAGCTGGTCGGCCAGCATCGAATGCTTGTCCTTTGCCAGCGCCGAAAGCCCGGCCTTCATGCCGATGTCGAACAGCTTTTGCTTCAGCGGCGAGGAGTCCATCACGCCGGCGCGGACGTCGGCGGCGATCGATTCCCAGACCCTGGGCGCGAACAGCACGAAGGTCGGCGCGATCTCGCGGAAATCGTGCATCATGGTGTCGGGCTCTTCGACGAAGTTGACCTTCATCCGGCAGAGTAGTCCTTTGCCGAGCGCGTAGACCTGTTCCATGATCCAGGGCAGCGGCAGCACCGAGACGTATTCGTCGTCGGGCCCCTTGGGATCGAAGGCGAGATAGGTCGCGCAATGCCTCAGCACGCGCCCGGCCGCCAGCATCGCAAGTTTGGGGTTGGCGGTCGTGCCCGAAGTGGTGCAGAGGACGGCGACATCCTCGCCGCTCGTGGCGTCGACCAGGCGATCGTAGAGGCCGGGCTCGCGCGACGCACGGTCGCGGCCCATCGCGGCCAGCTTTTCGGCCTCCATCAGCCGCGGATCGTCGTATTTCCGCATGCCTCGCGGATCGGAATAGACGATATGCCTGAGGTTGGGCGCGCGATCGGCCAGCGCCAGCAGCTTGTCGACCTGCTCTTCATCCTCGGCGAACACCAGCCTGGCTTCGCCGTAGCTGAGCAGATAGGCCGCTTCCTCATCCAGCACGTCGCGATAGAGGCCAAGGCTCATGCCGCCGATGGCGTGGGTTGCGATTTCCGCCGCCACCCAGTCCGGCCGGTTGTCGCCGATGATGCCGACGACGTCGCCGCGGCCGAGACCCAGTTCCACCATGCCGAGCGCGAAATCATGCACGCGGCGCTGATAGTCGCTCCAGGTGAAGACGCGCCACAGCCCGAGGTCCTTTTCGCGCAACGCGATCTCGCCGCCGTGCTCCTTCGCGTTGAGACGCAGCAGCTTCGGGTAGGTGTCGGCCTGGGCAGCACGCCCGGCGTAATCCATCATGCCGCGCTCTCCGCCTGTTTATCGTCAGGATCGACCAGCGCCTCGTCCTCTTCACCGAGATAGGCGCGCTTCACATGGGGATCGGCGAGAACCGAGGCCGGATCGCCCTCGGCGATCTTGCGGCCGAAATCCAGCACCATGACGCGGTGGGAGATGTCCATCACCACGCCCATGTCGTGCTCGATCATCATCACGGTCATGCCGAACTCTTCATTGAGATCGACGATGTAGCGCGCCATGTCCTCCTTTTCCTCGAAGTTCATCCCGGCCATCGGCTCGTCGAGCAGGATGAGCCTGGGTTCCAGCGCCATCGCGCGAGCGAGCTCGACGCGCTTGCGCAGGCCGTAGGGCAGGGTGCCGGCGGTCGCCTTGCGCACCGACTGCAGGTCGAGGAAGTCGATGATCTCCTCCACCTTGCGGCGATGCTCCAGTTCCTCGCGCCGGGCTCCGGTCAGCCAGTACAGCGATCCCGTGATGAAATTGTTCTTCAGGAGGTGATGCCGCCCGACCATGATGTTGTCGAGCACGCTCATATGATGGAACAGGGCAAGATTCTGGAAGGTGCGACCGATGCCAAGCGCGGGCCGCGCATTCGGATTGAGGCCCGTGATGTCCTTGCCGCGATAGAAAAGCTTCCCCTCGGTAGGCTTGTATCGGCCCGAAATGCAATTGACGATTGAAGTCTTGCCTGCGCCGTTAGGGCCGATGATCGAGAACAACTCGCCATCGTTCACGCCGAAGCTGACCTCGGTCAATGCGCGGACGCCACCAAAGCGCAGCGACACCTCGCGCACTTCCAACGTGTAAGCCACTGATTCCCTCCGGATACGGCGCTTACGCAGCGCTCTTTATCTCTGGTTCGCACCCACAAATCCTACATCGGCGGTGATCTGCAGGCCATCGGGCTAACGGCCAATGCCCGATCCCGTGTGGTAACGCCGCACCTTGCCATCGTGCCGTGGGTCGCACGCGCCAAGGTGGTCCTCCATAAGGGAATGCGATAGTTTGAAATGTCATTTGCCTGACAATTGGTCAGGAAATTTCGCCGGACTGCAGGCCTATTGCACTGCAGCAAGCGCGTGATGGGAATGCGACGGTCGATGCGATCATGATTGCTGCGGATTATCTCAAGCGCATCGCCGCATGGTCGCGCGAACTGAACGATCGGGAAATCGAGGTCGCCCGCGCCGGGATCGTGGAGAAATCCTACGCCGCCAACGAGCATATCTTCATGCGCGGCGATTCCTTCGACTACTGGACCGGCATCGTCACCGGCCTGGCGCGGATGAGTACCGTTTCCAAGGGTGGCAAGGCCGCGAGTTTCGCCGGCCTCACCGCGGGCGCCTGGTTCGGCGAGGGTTCGGTGCTCAAGAGCGAGCCGCGCCGATACGACATGGTCGTCTTGCGCGATACCAGGGTGGCGCTGATGGACCGCAGCACCTTTTTCTGGCTGTTCGAGAACAGCGTCGCGTTCAACCGCTTTCTGGTCAGGCAGCTCAACGAGAGGCTTGGCCAGTTCATCGGGGCGATGGAGTATGACCGGACACTCGATGCGACCGGCCGCGTCGCGCGCTCCATCGCCTCGCTGTTCAATCCCATCCTCTATCCGGACCTCACGCGCCATATCGAGATCACGCAGGAAGAAATCGGAGCGCTCTCCGGTATTTCCCGGCAGAATGCCAACCAGTGCCTGAAGCGGCTGGAGGCTGCGGGCCTGCTGCGGCTCGAATATGGTGGCGTCACCATCATCGACCTCGACCGGCTGCGTCGCCACGGCGAATAGCATCTTGGGCCTGACGGGACGACCTGACGGGCTAACTCCGCGTCACGCCCGGCGAAAACCGGTACACATTCTCCAATCATGCTCTAGGATGCGCCGCACACCCAGGGCGGCCGCAAAGAGCCGTCAGCGCGGGTTCGTTGGAGGAAGCATGAAGAAGTTTCAGCGCCGTCAATTTCTGCAGCTCGCCGCCGGTGCGGCTGCACTCCCGGCCGCGTCAGGCATCGCCAGGGCGCAGGCCTATCCGTCGCGGCCGGTGCGGCTGGTGATCGGTTACACCCCCGGCGGCTCGGCGGATATGACGGCGCGTTTGATGGGGCAGTGGCTTTCGGAAAAGCTCGGCCAATCCTTCGTGGTCGAGAACCGGCCGGGCGGCGGCACCAATATCGCCACCGAGCAGGTGCTGCGCGCGACACCCGACGGCTATACGCTGCTGCTGGTCGCGCCGGCGAATGCGATCAACGCCACGCTCTATGAAAAGCTGCCGTTCGATTTCATGAAGGAGATGGAGCCGATCGCCGGCATCATTCGCTTCCCCAACGTGGTGGTGGTGCATCCCTCGCTGCCGATCAAGACCATCCCCGAACTGATCGCCTACGCCAAGGCCAACCCGGGCAAGCTCAACATGGCATCGTCGGGCAACGGCTCCACGATCCACATGTCGGGCGAACTGTTCAAGATGATCACCGGAATCAACATGGTGCATGTGCCGTATCGCGGCGGCGCGCCGGCGCTGACCGACATGCTCTCCGGCCAGATGCAGGTGATGTTCGACAACATTCCGACCTGCGCCGAGCACGTCAAATCGGGCAAGCTGCGCGGCCTTGCCGTCACCAGCACGGTCCGTTCGGAAGTGCTGCCGGACCTGCCGCTGGTCGCGGACTTCCTGCCGGGCTACGAGGCGAGCGCCTGGTACGGCCTCGCGGCGCCGAAGGGCACGCCGCCCGAGATCGTCGCCACGCTCAACAAGGCGGTCAACGAGATCCTGGCCGACCCCAAGGCAAAGGCGCGCTTCACCGAACTCGGCGCCATCCTGCTGCCGGGCTCGGCGCCCGAGTTCGGCAAGCTGGTGGCGGACGAAACCGAGAAGTGGGGCAAGGTGGTCAAGTTCGCCGGCGCGAAGGTGAACTAAATCCTTGCAGCCGCGCGCGGCGGATTTTTCGCGAGCGCCACAGCCATCGCCGAGATCAGCGGGCGCATGAAGAAGGCGTCTTCGGCCGGATAGATGTCGGTGCGCAGGCCGTGGGACTTCAATTCGTCCGAGACCGCCGGACCGACGGAAGCGATCGGTGTGCGCTCGAACCCCTTGCGGAGAGTGTCCTCGCAGCCGCGCGCGCGGGCGACCTCGATCAGGCGGCGCACCTGGCCGAGATTGGTCAGCGCGATGGCATCGATGCGGCCATCCGCCATCTCGTCGATCGCGGTGATGATGTTGGCGTCAGCCGCCTGCGCGTCATAGGCATAGGGCAGGACGGTATCGACCTCGGCGCCCATCGCCTCGATGGCGCCGATCAGTGCGCCGTGGTCCTTGTCCGGGTAGAGCTGCAGGCCGACGCGATGGCCTTTGATATCGACCCGCGACAATATCTCCGCGACGCCTTCGGAGGTCGGCTTTTCCGTCGTGATCTGCGGCTCCAGCCCGATCTCGCGCAGCGCCCGTCCGGGTTTGGGGCCGCGCGCAAACTTCCGCGCCCTGCCGAGGGCGGCGACGAACGGTGCTTCGACGCCAACGAGCCGCACCACCTTCATCAGCCGGCGAAGGCCTTCGCCGGTCAGCAGCACCATGTCATCCAGCGGCTTTTCAATGACGCGCACGATCCACCTTTCGACCGGCGCCGGGTCCGATACATCGCGAATGGTGAACATCGGACACTGCAGCACGTCGGCGCCCTGTTCGGTGAGCAGGCGGGAGAACTGCGCTTCCTCGCGCGTTTCGAGGATCAGGATGCGGTAACCGTTCAGTCTGTCAGCCATGATCGTGCTCCAACGCCTCGCTTTGCGCTTTGTTCATCCTGACTCCGGTTTCCGGATTGGCGCAAGCGCGTTCGCAGTGATAGAGCAGGGCCGCAAATCCCAAGGTTTCACCCTTCTGCCTGAATTGTAATCAAGCCGTCATGCCCGATCACCAGTTCGTCCTGACCCTGTCCTGCCCGGATCGCCCCGGGATCGTTTCGGCGGTGTCGACCTTTCTCGCCCACAACGGTCAGAACATCCTGGATGCCCAGCAGTTCGATGACGTCGAAACCGGCAAGTTCTTCATGCGGGTGGTATTCACCGCCGCCGATCTCGCGGTCGAATTGCAGGCGCTGCAGACCGGCTTTACCGCGATCGCCGACCGCTTTGCCATGGACTGGCAGATGCGCGACCGCGCCAGCCGCCGCCGGGTGATGTTGCTGGTGTCCAAATCGGATCATTGCCTGGTCGATATCCTCTATCGCTGGAGGACCGGCGAACTGGAAATGATCCCGACCGCCATCGTCTCAAACCATCCGCGCGAGACCTACGGCGCGCTCGATTTCGGCGAGATCCCGTTTCACTACCTGCCGGTGACGAAGGAAACCAGGCGTGAGCAGGAGGAGGCGGTCTGGAAACTGGTTCAGGACACCAGGACCGACCTCGTGGTGCTGGCCCGCTACATGCAGATCCTGTCGGATGACATGTCGGCCAGGCTGTCAGGACGCTGCATCAACATCCATCACTCGTTCCTGCCGGGCTTCAAGGGGGCCCGTCCCTACCACCAGGCCCATGAACGCGGCGTCAAGCTGATCGGCGCCACCGCGCATTACGTCACGCGCGATCTCGACGAAGGTCCGATCATCGACCAGGACGTCGAGCGCATCAGCCATCGCGACAGGCCGGAAGATCTTTCGCGCAAGGGCCGCGACATCGAGCGGCGCGTACTGGCGCGCGCCATGCGTCATCACCTCGAGGATCGCGTGATCCTCAACGGGCGCAAGACCGTGGTGTTCATGGATTGACGCGGAACGCGTCACGAGCGTCCCAGATCGGGTGCTAGCTAGCGAGTGCCCTGGGCGGCCGGCGCGGGCTCGGCTTCCTCGCCACGTTCGGAGGCAGGCAGCAGGCGCTTTCTTTCGCGTTCCCTCATGTACTCGTCGTACTTTGCAGTGCCGGGGCGCGGCGGCGCATCCGCAGGAAGGCCGCCAATTGCCGCCGGAATGGAATCGCTGATCCCGGCGGACAGTTTCTCGTTGATCGTTCCGCAAGCGCTCACACCGCAGCCCGCGAGGGCAACGGAGAGGAGGGTGGCAATGTGGCGAGCGCTGGTCCGCATCGGTAGCAGGCTACAACCTTAAACCTTTCAGGATGATGGATTTGGGGCAGACGCCGGTCGTCGTCTCTTTGTTGACAGTGTCATTTTATTTGTACAAACGTACAAATATGGATATTCGCCGTCGTAATCTGTACCATGATACCATATGGAGCCTTGCCTGGCGAAGCATCTCGCCGGGACAGAACCATCGTCCGATTGACAATTTCGCGCCGGGGAACGCCAAGTTGCCGCGCCGCGCGGCGGAATAATCTGGGTTATGGTACCGCAGGGACCGGGGGACTCGGTTCGAGCCACAAGACCGATCAGGGGAGGAACAACGTTCATGTCTATTCGCAGTCAAATGCTGCTGGCGGCAGCCGCCGTCGCCGGGATGCTGGCCACCGCGCCGGCTCACGCCCAGGAAACCGTCAAGATCGGTCTCATTCTGCCGATGACCGGCGGTCAGGCCTCGACGGGCAAGCAGATCGACAATGCGGTCAAGCTCTACATGCAGCAGAACGGCGATACCGTCGCCGGCAAGAAGATCGAAGTCATCCTGAAGGACGATGCGGCGGTTCCCGACAATACCAAGCGCCTGGCGCAGGAACTGATCGTCAACGACAAGGTCAATTTCATCGCGGGCTTCGGCGTGACCCCGGCGGCGCTTGCCGCGGCGCCCTTGGCAACGCAGGCCAAGATCCCCGAAATCGTGATGGCGGCGGGCACCTCGATCATCACCGAGCGCTCGCCCTATATCGTGCGCACTTCGTTCACGCTGGCGCAGTCGTCCACCATCATCGGTGACTGGGCGGCCAAGAACGGCATCAAGAAGGTCGCAACCCTTACTTCCGACTATGCGCCCGGCAACGACGCGCTCAACTTCTTCAAGCAGAACTTTACCGCCGGCGGCGGCGAGATCGTCGAAGAGGTGAAGGTGCCGCTGCAAAACCCTGATTTCGCACCGTTTCTGCAGCGCATGAAGGACGCCAAGCCGGACGCGGTGTTTGTGTTCGTGCCGGCCGGGCAGGGTGGCAATTTCATGAAGCAGTATGCCGAGCGCGGGCTCGACAAGGCGGGCATCAGGGTGATCGGCCCCGGCGACGTGATGGACGACGATCTGCTCAACGGCATGGGCGATGCGGCGCTCGGCACCGTGACGGCGCATCTGTATTCCGCTGCCCATCCCTCGGCCGCCAACAAGGATTTCGTGGCAGCTTACAAGAAGGCGTTCGGCCAGCGTCCGGGCTTCATGGCGGTCGGCGGCTATGACGGCATCCGCCTGATCTACGAGGCGCTGAAGAAGACCGGCGGCAAGACCGACGGCGATGCGCTGATCGGGGCGATGAAGGGCATGAAGTGGGAAAGCCCGCGTGGCCCGATCTCGATCGATCCGGAAACCCGCGACATCGTGCAGAACATCTACATCCGCAAGGTCGAGAAGGTCGACGGCGAACTCTACAACGTCGAGTTCGCGACCTTCGAGGCGGTGAAGGATTCCGGCAAGACGAAGAAGTGACGCCGTCTTCGGCGTCATTCCGGGGCGATGCGAAGCATCGGACCCGGAATCTCGAAATTCCGGGTTCAGCGCTATCACGCTGCCCCGGAATGACGGCCTCTGAGAATCTTTCGGTCTCCATTCCATGACCACGCTCTTCACCATCCTGTTCGACGGTGTCGCCTACGGCATGCTGCTGTTCGTGCTCGCTTGCGGGCTGGCGGTGACGTTGGGGCTGATGAATTTCGTCAATCTCGCCCACGGCGCGTTTGCCATGACCGGTGGCTACATCTGCGCGGTGCTGGTCAACAATCAAGGCTGGCCGTTCTTCTCGGCGCTGCCGCTGGCCTTTGTCGTCAGCGCCGTGATCGGAGTGGCCCTGGAGCGCACGCTCTACCGCCATCTCTACACCCGCAGCCATCTCGACCAGGTGCTGTTCACGATTGGGCTGACATTCATGTCGGTGGCGGCGGTCGACTACATCATGGGATCGTCGCGCATCTTCATCAAGCTGCCGGCGGCGCTCGAGGGGCAATTCGATTTCTTCGGCGTCGGCATCGGCCGCTATCGGCTGATGATCATCGTGATCTGTGGCCTGCTCACCGTGGCGCTGCAACTGATCCTGGCGAAAACCCGGTTTGGCAGCCGCCTGCGCGCAGCGGTCGATGATCCCCGTGCCGCCAGCGGCCTCGGTATCAACGTGCCGCAGGTGTTTGCCTTCACTTTTGCCTTCGGCTGCGGCCTTGCCGGGCTCGGCGGCGCGCTCAGCGCGGAGATCCTCGGACTCGATCCATATTTTCCGCTGAAGTTCATGATCTACTTTTTGATCGTGGTCACCGTCGGCGGCTCCTCCAGCATCACCGGGCCGTTTCTCGCATCGCTCCTGCTCGGCATCGGCGACGTCGCCGGCAAATATTACGTGCCGAAGATGGGGCCGTTCGTCATCTACACCATCATGATCGCAATCCTGATCTGGCGCCCGAACGGCCTGTTCGGGCGCACTGCCGCGCGGTGAGCCAGCGATGACCGCCGTCTCCGACGTTTCAACCTATGCCATCGCCCGCGCCCGCTGGCGTCCGGCTGAAATCGCGTTCTGGGTTCTCGCAGTTTCCTGCGCGTTCCTGTTTCCATCGCGCTATCTGATCATGACCGACATCCTGCGGCTGGCGCTGTTCACGCTGTCGCTCGACCTGATCCTGGGCTATGCCGGCATCGTCTCGCTGGGACATGCCGCCTTCTTCGGCGTCGGCGCCTATTCGGCCGGGCTGCTGGCGCTGCACGGCATCATCACCGAGCCTGTCATCGCGCTTGTCGTCGCGGGGCTCGCCGCCATGGTGCTCGGCTTTCTGACCAGTTTCCTCGTCATTCGCGGCGTCGACCTGACGCGGTTGATGGTGACGCTCGGCATCGCACTCTTGCTGGAGGCGCTGGCGGAGCGTTTCTCCAACATCACCGGCGGCACCGACGGGCTGCAGGGCATCGAGATGGCGCCGATCCTCGGTCTGTTTGCGTTCGACATGTTCGGCAAGACCGGCTTCTTCTACTCGTTGATCGTGCTGTTCCTGCTGTTTCTGCTGGCGCGGCGGATCGTGAATTCGCCGTTCGGCCTGTCGCTGCGCGCGATCAGGAACAACCCCCTACGGGCGGCCGCCATCGGCGTGCCCGTCAACCGCCGCCTGATCGCGATCTATACGGTCGCAGCGTTCTACGCCGGTATCGCCGGCGCGCTGTTCACCCAGACCACGGCGCTGGCTTCCCTCGACGTGTTCTCGTTCGAGCGCTCAGCCGATCTGATGCTTGTGCTCGTGATCGGCGGCACCGGCTATCTCTATGGTGGGCTGATCGGCGCGGTTGTCTTCAAGATGCTGCAGGAACTGTTTCAGACCATCACGCCGCAATACTGGATGTTCTGGATCGGGCTGGTGCTGGTCGTGATGGTGCTGGTCGGCCGCGAGCGCATCCATCGCTGGGTGCTATGGGGGCCGAACCTCGTCATCCGCCAGGTTTTCGGCCGCAAGGCAGGCGTCGCCGTTCCCGAAAGCGACGCGCCATGACGATTGCGTTGGAAACAAAGGGTCTGGAAAAATCCTTCGGCGGTCTTCGCGTCACCCGCGACCTGTCGCTGAAGGTGGAGCAGGGCGCCCGCCACGCCTTGATCGGACCGAACGGCGCCGGCAAGACCACGGTCATCAACCTCTTGACCGGCGTGCTCAAGCCCAATGCAGGACGGATCGTTCTCGAAGGCAGCGACATCACCGACCTTCCCGTGCACACACGGGTGCTGCGCGGGCTGTCGCGCACGTTCCAGATCAATCAGCTCTATCCGGATTTGACCCCGCTCGAAACCGTAGGCCTTGCGGTCTCCGAACGGCTTGGCCGCGGCGGCGACTGGTGGCGGCGGATGGGCACGCGCGACGACGTCAACCAGGAGATCGCGGAGACGCTGGCGCGCTTTCATCTGCTCGACGTAATGAACGAACGCACCGCGACGCTGCCCTACGGCAAGCAGCGTCTGCTCGAGATCGCGGTGGCGATTGCGACGAAGCCCCGCGTGCTGCTGCTCGACGAGCCCGCTGCCGGCGTGCCCGAGAGCGAGCGTCACGACATTCTGGCGGCGGTCGCGGCGCTGCCGCGCGACGTCACGGTGCTGCTGATCGAGCACGACATGGACCTGGTGTTCTCCTTTGCCGACCGCATTTCCGTTCTCGTCAACGGCGCGATGCTGGTGGAGGGGCCGCCCGGCGAGGTCGCGCGGGATCCGCAGGTCAAGGCGGTCTATCTCGGCGAGGCCACCCATGCCTGACCTTCTTGCCATCGACAGATTGCGCGCCGGCTATGGCGAAGCGGTTGTACTGCCTTCGATGTCGCTGACGCTCGGCGAGGGGCAGGTGCTGGCGCTGCTCGGGCGCAACGGCACCGGCAAGACGACGCTGATCAATTCCATCGTCGGCATCACCCGCCGTTTCGGCGGATCGATCGCGATCGGTGGACGGGATATCACGGCGATGCGCCCGGACCAGCGGGCGCGGGCGGGGATCGGCTGGGTGCCGCAGGAGCGCAATATCTTCCGTTCCCTGACGGTGGAGGAAAATATGACGGCGGTGGCCCAGCCCGGCCACTGGACCGTCGATAAGGTCTACCAGATGTTTCCGCGGCTGAAGGAGCGCCGCAGCAATTTCGGCAACCAGCTCTCCGGCGGCGAGCAGCAGATGCTGGCGATCGGCCGCGCGCTCACCCTCAATCCCAGGGTTCTGCTGCTCGACGAGCCGACGGAGGGGCTGGCGCCGATTATCGTTGAGGAACTGTTAAGGGCGCTGGGCGCGATTACCCGCTCCGGTGGCATCTGCTCGATCATCGTCGAGCAGAATGCCCAAAAGATTCTGGGGCTCGCGGATCGTGTTGTGATATTGGAACGCGGCACGATCGTGCACGACGCGGCCAGTGGCGCGCTGAAGGCCGATCCCGCGGTGCTCGAACGCTATCTCGGCGTATCCGGCGCCGCCGCGCACTAGGATTCCCGCGCACCAGGATTATGGGAGTTGAGACCATGCAGAGAACCAAAGCCCCGTTCCGCGCCGACGAGGTCGGCAGCCTGTTGCGGCCACCGCGCATCAAGGAAGCGCGCGCCAGGCTGGAGAAGGGCGAGATCACGGCCGACGACCTGCGCAAGGCCGAGGACATGGAGATCGAGAAGGTCGTGCACAAGCAGGCTTCGACCGGTTTGAAGCTCGCGACCGACGGCGAATTCCGCCGCTCGTGGTGGCATTTCGACTTTCTCGCCAAGCTCACCGGCTGCGAGCTGTTCCACCCCGACGCCGGCATCCAGTTCGCCGGCGTGGAGACGAGGCACGACGCCGTCCGCGTGATCGGCAAGCTCGACTTTCCGGACAACCATCCGATGCTGGATCATTTCCGCTTCCTGAAGAAGCATGCCGACACGGCGCACGTCACGGCCAAGATGACCATCCCGTCGCCCGCCGTGCTGCATTTCCGCGGCGGCCGCAAGGCGATCTCGAAGGAGGTCTATCCGGATCTCGAGGAATTCTATGCCGATCTCGGCAAGACGTATCGCAAGGCGGTGAAGGCGTTCTATGACGCCGGCTGCCGCTACCTGCAGTTCGACGACACCGTGTGGGCCTATCTGTGCTCGCAGGAGGAGTTGCAGAAGTCGCGCGAGCGCGGTGACAATCCCGACGGCCTGCAGCAGATCTACGCGCGCATCATCAACTACGCGCTGGCGGAACGTCCGGCCGACATGGTGGTCACCACGCATGTCTGCCGCGGCAATTTCCGCTCGACCTGGATTTCGTCCGGCGGTTACGAGCCGGTGGCCGAGACCATGCTGGCCGGCACCAACTATGATGGCTACTTCCTCGAATATGATTCCGATCGCGCCGGCGGCTTCGAGCCGCTGCGGTACCTGCCGAAGGGCGACAAGGTCGTGGTGGTCGGCGTCATCACCTCGAAGTTCGGCGAGCTCGAGAAGAAGGACGACATCAAGCGCCGCCTCGAGGAGGCGGCGAAGTTCGCGCCTCTCGACCAACTCGCGGTCTCGCCGCAGTGCGGGTTTGCTTCGACCGAGGAAGGCAACATCCTGTCCGAGGAGGAACAGTGGGCCAAGCTGCGGCTCGCGGTGGAAGTCGCCGAGGAGGTTTGGGGGAAGTAGGTCTCGCGTTCGTCGTTGCGAGCGAAGCGACTTGTCCGCCGTAGCTTTAGCGAAGGCGGAAGCAATCCACTTTTCCGCGCGGTGATGGAACGGATTGCTTCGTCGGTGGCGCAAGCGCCGCTTTGTTGCCCCGGCGGGACGGGGGTTCACGGCTGGTCGGCAGTTCCACGGAGGTTCCGCAGGGGCATTTGCTTGTTGGGCAGGCCGTGGTAGGAGATGCCGGTCATCCTCGTCTGCCCACCGGCATTTCCCAAACCCTTCGCTTCCGGCCTGATGAAAAACGACCAGATTCTCAGCCAGATTTCCGAGTTCTGCCGTCAGGCCGATATGGCGGAGACGACGTTCGGTCGCCGGGCCGTCAATGACGGCAAGCTGGTGTACCGGTTGCGCGAGGGCAAGCGCATCACCGTCGACACGCTGGACCGCATCCAGGCCTATATCGCCGCCTCCACCGGCGCGATGCCGCCGCCGCGCGGCCTCGAAGTGCCGCCGGAGAAGCGCGATCCCCGCGGTAATTTCCGGTTCTTCGAGAACCGCCAGAAATACCTGCTGTTCGTCCATACCTGCAGCGAGAAGCGGGTGATTGCCGAGCGGGTGGCGCTGGAACTGTCGAGCCTGCACCCGCGCCCGCCGGCGCTGCGGGTGTTCGACGCCGGTGTCGGCGACGGCACCGTGCTGGCGCGGGTGATGCGCTCGATGCACGGCCGTTTTCCCCATATGCCGTTCTATATCGCCGGCAAGGAGTTGAGCCTGGAGGATGTCCGGCTGACGCTCGACAAGGTGCCGGACCGGATGTTCGAGCACCCGGCCACCGTCGTCGTCCTGACCAACATGCACTACGCCGAGGCGCCCTGGCTGACGCCGGCCTCGCCCACCGCGGCCGCCGGCATGATCTGGCACGAGGTCGCCCTGCGGGGGGCCTCTTCGGGCGAATTCGAGACCCAGATCGCCGAACTCGGCCCGTTTCTGGAGCAGAACTGGCGAGCCAATATCAGCCCCAAATCGGGCATGCCGATCTATGAGCGCCCGGTGGCGCTGGTCGTGTACCGGGAAGACCATAGGTTTCTGCTTGATTCGATCATCCCCCGGGCGGGCCGGACTGAGGCCAATTTCGACCTGGTGATCGCTTCGCAGCCCTACCGGGCAAAATCCTCTGTGAATTTTCGCGCCAAGCGGATTATCGCACCGCTGGCCCGCAGCTTGCGGGCAGGGGGCCGGTTGATTGGAATTCACTCCCACGGGCACGATCCGGGCCTCGAAATCATCCAGTCGGTCTGGCCGGGAGAAAATCCTTTCGCTGTAAGCCGTCATGAGCTATTGCGCGCCGTGAAATACGAGCTGGGTTCGGCCGGGCGCGACCTTAATTTTAATGCCTACGCCGATAACCGTTCCATCTTCCGTTATGATATGGAAGCGCTGCCCAACGAGGTCACCGGCTCGATCGGAACCTCGACGGCCTTTGCAGCGTGGAATGCGGCGGTGTATGTCGCCCAGATCGAAGACGACCGGTTGGCGGAAATGACAGAAAGCGGCCGAACCCTCGATGCCACCAGAGAGGTTCTGCGAAGGCATAACGGGCTTTGGTTTTTCGACGAATCCTACGTCATTTCGCGTCGTCGCGACTGACATTCCAGGATCCATAACATAGACAGCCGCCGGCAGCCGGCGGGAACAAGGGGTTGGTTGATGCGCGCGTCCTATCTGTTCACCAGCGAGTCGGTTTCCGAGGGTCATCCGGACAAGGTCTGTGACCGGATTTCCGACGAGATCGTCGATCTGTTTTTCCGTGAAGGCCCCAAGGCCGGCATCGACCCCTGGGCGATCCGCGCGGCCTGCGAAACGCTCGCCACCACCAACAAGGTGGTCATCGCCGGCGAGACCCGCGGACCGAAATCGGTCACCAACGACCAGATCGAAAGCGTCGTTCGCGCTGCCATCAAGGACATCGGCTACGAGCAGGAAGGCTTCCACTGGCAGAAGGCCGACATCGAGATCCTGCTGCATCCGCAATCCGCCGATATCGCGCAGGGCGTCGATGCGCTGCAGCCGGGCACCAACAAGGAAGAGGGCGCGGGCGACCAGGGCATCATGTTCGGCTACGCCACCAACGAGACGCCGGACCTGATGCCGGCGCCGATCTTCTACGCCCACAAGATCCTGCGGCTGATCTCGGAAGCGCGTCACTCGGGCAAGGAGAAGGTGCTGGGTCCGGACTCGAAGAGCCAGGTCACCGTGCAATATGAGAACGGCAAGCCGGTCGGCGTGCGCGAGATCGTGGTCTCGCACCAGCATCTCGTCGAGGACATGAGTTCGAACCAGGTTCGCGAGGTCGTCGAACCGTATGTGCGCGAGGCGCTGCCGAAGGACTGGATCAACGGCAAGACCATCTGGCACATCAACCCGACCGGCAAGTTCTTCATCGGCGGTCCCGACGGCGACGCCGGCCTTACGGGCCGCAAGATCATCGTCGACACCTACGGCGGCGCAGCCCCGCACGGCGGCGGTGCGTTCTCCGGCAAGGACCCGACCAAGGTGGACCGTTCGGCGGCCTACGCCGCGCGCTATGTCGCCAAGAACATCGTTGCCGCCGGGCTTGCCGATCGCTGCACGCTGCAGCTCGCTTACGCCATCGGCGTGGCGCGCCCGCTGTCGATCTACATCGACACCCATGGCACCGGAAAGGTGCCGGAGGACAAGCTCGAGAAGGTCGTGGCTGAATCGGTGGACCTGACGCCGCGCGGCATCCGCACCCATCTCGATCTCAACCGGCCGATCTATGCGCGTACCTCGTCCTACGGCCATTTCGGCCGCACGCCGGACAATGAGGGCGGTTTCTCCTGGGAGAAGACCGATCTCGCCGAGACGCTGAAGCGCGCCGTCTAGTCTTGACGTCATTCCGGGGCGCTCGCCAAACCGAGCGAACCCGGAATCCCTATCCATCACTTCGAGATTCCGCGTTCGCCTCTTCGAGGCGTCCCGGAATGACGAGCTAAACAACAGGAAGCTCTCATGACCGCTGCCGCCAAGAAGCCCGGCTTCACCGACTACATCGTCAAGGACATGTCGCTCGCCGATTTCGGCCGCAAGGAAATCTCGCTGGCCGAAACCGAGATGCCGGGCCTGATGGCGACGCGCGAGGAATACGGCCCGAAGCAGCCCCTGAAGGGCGCACGCATCGCCGGTTCCCTGCACATGACGATCCAGACCGCGGTGCTGATCGAGACGCTGGCAGCGCTCGGCGCCGACATCCGCTGGGTGTCGTGCAACATCTATTCGACGCAGGACCATGCGGCTGCGGCAATCGCCGCCGCCGGCATTCCGGTGTTCGCCGTGAAGGGCGAAACGCTCACCGAATACTGGGACTACACCGCCAAACTGTTCGACTGGCATGGCGGCGGTACGCCCAACATGATCCTCGATGACGGCGGCGACGCCACCATGCTGGTGCACGCCGGCTACCGCGCTGAGCAGGGCGACACCGCTTTCCTCGACAAGCCGACGTCGGAGGAAGAAGAGATCTTCTATGCGCTGGTTAAGCGCCTGCTGAAGGAAAAGCCGAAGGGCTACTTCGCGGAGATCGCGAAGAACATCAAGGGCGTCTCGGAGGAGACGACCACGGGCGTGCACCGTCTCTACGACATGGCGAACAAGGGCACGCTCTTGTTCCCCGCCATCAACGTCAACGACAGTGTGACGAAATCGAAATTCGACAACCTCTATGGCTGCCGCGAGTCGCTGGTGGACGGCATCCGCCGCGGCACCGACGTGATGATGTCGGGCAAGACCGCGATGGTCGCGGGCTTCGGCGACGTCGGCAAGGGCTCCGCTGCCTCGCTGCGCCAGGCCGGCTGCCGCGTCATGGTCTCCGAAGTCGATCCGATCTGCGCGCTGCAAGCGGCGATGGAAGGCTATGAAGTCGTCACCATGGAAGACGCCGCGCCGCGCGCCGACATCTTCGTCACCGCGACCGGCAACAAGGACATCATCACCATCGAGCACATGCGCGCGATGAAGGATCGCGCCATCGTCTGCAACATCGGCCACTTCGACAACGAGATCCAGATCGCGGGTCTGCGTAACCTGAAGTGGACCAACATCAAGCCGCAGGTCGACGAGATCGAATTCCCCGACAAGCACCGCATCATCCTGTTGTCGGAAGGCCGCCTGGTGAACCTCGGCAACGCCATGGGCCATCCGTCCTTCGTGATGTCGGCGTCGTTCACCAACCAGACGCTGGCGCAGATCGAACTGTGGGCCAACAACAAGGACGGCAAGTACAAGAAGGAAGTCTACGTGCTGCCGAAGTCGCTGGACGAGAAGGTGGCGCGGCTGCATCTGGCCAAGATCGGCGTCAAGCTGACCGAACTGCGCAAGGACCAGGCCGACTACATCGGCGTCAAGCAGGAAGGCCCCTACAAGGCGGATCACTACCGGTACTGATTGCCGTAACATCGGCACCCGCAAGGCCCCGCAGCGATGCGGGGCCTTTGCTTTTGCGGCGAAGCTGTCGTGCGCAGCGGTCTGGACCGCCGAAATCTTTAACGAGGTGCTAACGCTCTTGCCGCATGCTGCACGCTCACTCCCGTGAGCGCAGTCATGACTTCGGTAGATCGAGCTGGGAATGATCCCCTGCCGTCGCAGGCCGGCTATTCTGGCCTGCTGACGAATCCGGCGCGGCTTCGGCTGATCGCGCGGCTGTGGATAGGCCTTGCGGCGGTCGCCTGGTTCATCGACCTTTTGCAGCAGACCAGGGTGGGCCTGAGCAACGGTCTCGGTCGTCCGTTCGGCGACGACTTTGTGAACTATTGGTCCGGAGCGTTCCTCGCGCTTCACGGTCGCATCGCCGAGGTTTATGATTTTGCCGCGTTCCATGCCTTCGAGCAGTCGGTCACTGCGCAGAGCATCCAGCACTATCACTATTCCTATCCTCCGGTGCTGCCGCTGCTGACCTTGCCGCTGGCGTTCATTCCCTATGTGCCGGCGCTGTTCGTCTGGCTCGGCGCGACTTGGTACGCGTTCTATCGGGCGCTCGGCCTCACCGGTCACGCGGGCGCGCTGCTGCTGTCCCTGGCCGTGCCGGCGCTGTTCATCAACGCTGTCGGTGGACAGAACGGCGCGATGACCGCGGCCTTGCTCGGCGGCGGGCTGATGTTGGTCGATCGCCGGCCGGTCATCGCCGGGGTCCTGTTCGGCATGATGGTCTACAAGCCGCATCTGGCCCTCATGTTGCCCTTTGCGCTGCTCGCGGGACGACGCTGGCTGGTGGTGTTCGTGACCGGTGCCACCTCGGCGTTGCTGGTGTTGACGAGCGTCGCTGTCTACGGCGTCGATGCCTGGCTGCACTACCGGCACAACATCGACTTGCTGCGCACGGTGATCCTGGAAGACGGCACGGGCGTCTCGCATCGCATGGTGTCGGTATTCGTGTTCGCGCGGCATTCTGGTGCGGGCGCGGCAATGTCCTACGCCTGGCAGGCGGTCGGGGCGTTCATTGCGGCGGTCTTCATTGCGCGCTCGTGGTGGCGCGATGAGCCTGCTCATATCCGCAACGCGGTCCTGATCATCGGCACCTGTCTGGCGACGCCTTATCTGCAAGACTACGACCTGGTGCTTGGCGCATTTGTCGTTGTGTGGCTGCATCTGGCGGAGAAGGGTTCGAAAGTGCCATTGCAATGGGTCCGCGGCGCCATGGCCATGGTCCTGCTGCTGCCCCTGGTGAACGCGCCGCTGGCAAAATTCATCGGGGCGTCGGTCGGGCCGCTGGTCTTCCTTCCCGTGTTCGCGCTCCTGATCTATCTCGGTGCGGAATACGCCCGGGCGCGAGCCTGCGATCTGCCCGCTGCGTCTTGACGCAAGGTTGCAGATCGCATCTTTCTCCCTGCCGGCCGATTGACTGGCCGTGGCAGCGGTCGGACAATCCTACCTTCGGAGATCGCCATGCAGAACGAACATTTCGACGTCCTCATCGTCGGCGCGGGCTTGTCCGGCATCGGCGCGGGCTATCACCTGCAGGAGAAGTGCCCGGGCAAGAGCTACGTCATTCTCGAAGGGCGTGACTGCATCGGCGGCACCTGGGATCTGTTTCGCTATCCCGGCATCCGCTCCGATAGCGACATGTACACCCTCGGCTATTCGTTCAAGCCATGGACCGAGCCGAAGGCGATCGCCGACGGCCCGCGGATTCTGAATTACGTGCGTGAGACGGCGGCCGACAACGGCATCGACAAGCACATCCGCTTCCACCATCGCGTCAAGCGCGCGTCGTGGTCGTCGCCGGATGCGCGCTGGACCGTGGAAGCCGAGCTCAGCGTGGGCGAGGGCGCGACCGAGCTCGTGCGCTTCACCTGCAGTTTCCTGTTCATGTGCTCGGGCTATTACAAATACGAGGAAGGCTACACGCCGGAGTTTGCCGGGAGCGCTGACTTTGCCGGCCGGATCGTGCATCCGCAGAAATGGCCCGAGAACCTCGACTATGCCGGCAAGCGCGTGGTGGTGATCGGCTCGGGTGCCACTGCCGTGACGCTGGTGCCGGAAATGGCCAGGACCGCCGCACATGTCACCATGCTGCAGCGCTCGCCGACCTATGTGGTGGCGCGGCCGGCGGAGGATGCGCTCGCCAACAAGCTTCGCAGGAATCTCTCCGCCAAACTCGCCTATCACCTGATCCGCTGGCGCAACGTGCTGTTCGGCATGTATTTCTTCCAGCTCTGCCGGCGCAAGCCGGACCGCGCCAGGCAACTGATCCTGGGCGGCGTCAAGATGGCGCTGGGCCCGGAGTACGACGTGGCTACGCATTTTACGCCGCGCTACAATCCGTGGGAGCAGCGGCTCTGCCTGGTGCCCGACGGCGACCTGTTCAAGTCGATCCGCGACAGGCGCGCTTCCGTCGCGACCTGCGAGATCGATACCTTCACCAAGGGCGGCATCAAGCTGAAGGACGGCAGCGAGCTCGAGGCCGACATCATCGTCACCGCGACCGGGCTGGTGCTGCAGGTGGCCGGCGGCCTCGAAGTCAGCGTCGACGGCCGCGCGGTCGATTTCGCGCGCACGCTGAACTACAAGGGCATGATGTATTCGGACATCCCGAACTTTGCCTCGGCGCTCGGCTACACCAACGCGTCCTGGACGCTGAAATGCGATCTGACCTGCGAATATGTCTGCCGGCTGATCAACTACATGGACCGGTACGGCTACAGGCAGTGCCTGCCGCACAATGTCGATCCCTCGATCACCGAACTGCCGTCGCTGGATTTCTCCTCCGGCTACGTGCAGCGCTCGATCACGAAATTGCCGAAGCAAGGCTCGAAGCGACCGTGGCGGCTGTACCAGAACTACGCACTCGACATCGTCACGCTCCGCTACGGCAGGATCGACGACGGGGTGATGCGGTATTCCTGATCCCGCGCCCGGGTGCGTCCGGACGCTCCATGCGCTATTTCGCGTATACGTGACGCCTCGCGAATCGTCCAACATGACCTCACGGTTAACGCCGGATTAACCGGCGTGGTCTTAGGCTGTGCGGGCCGGTGGCGCCTGACAGCACGAGGAAGCCCCATGGACGCCCAGCGAATAGCCGTTGATGCCATCGTGGCGTTGACCGATTGCGACCGCGAGGCAGCCGTCGCCTTTATCCGCAAGTTCTACCTGGCCGGCGTCAGGGATCCCAAGCGCCTGACCTTCAAGGGCCTGCAGGCGCTGCGGAGTTAAAATCCTGTCCTGCGCCAAGACCGTCATCCCCGCGAAGGCGGGGCATCCAGTACGCCGCGCTGTATCCCCGTCATTGCGAGCGGAGCGAAGCAATCCATAGCTCGGCGCGGGGATAGATGGATTGCTTCGTCGCATTCGCTCCTCGCAATGACGGGGATACAGGTTCGCGTTCTCGCGACATGTTTGCCCGAGGTTTGCATCTTCGTTTGGCCCTCTCGAGATAGAGAGGGCGCAGGGAAGGCCGGGTGCGCGCTGCACCCGCGGTCTCGTGTGCAATTGCGCACTTAAAAACGCGCACACGAGCATACAGGTCCAGCGGGAGCATCCCGGCCTTCCCTGCGCAGTGGCTTTACGGCTTACTTCGTGCTCTCCCCGGTGAACGGCTCTTTTGCCACCGTCATCCCCAAGAAGCTTGCTTCTCGAGAACTTGACGCCAGCACCGCGGCGTCAGGACCACACGACTTTGCCGTACGCTTCCTGCGCGCACGTCTCGCGCATTCGGCGTCCACCGCATCTCACCGCGCGTTCGTGACGATCGCGAGCGCCCCTCTCGTCGGGTGAGACGGGCGGAATCAAATCACTGATTTGCCCGACGGCGCGAGCGGAATATTTTCGCGCGAGGGGATGGACAGCCTGACGGTGCCTGATGTGGAAACGATTTGCCCGACGGGCAATCAGACGCACGCCCGCCCTCTCGCGCTGTACTACGACGACGATGCTGCGCCGCCAGAACGTCGATCGCGTACACGCGCGAAGGAGCCTGGCGTCATGTCATTGGCCGACGACGACTTCGCTGATCTGAATGACCGGAGAAAGATCCGTGTAGTTGGGGATGTCGCCCATGATCTCCTTGGCGTGCGGCCCAAAGCCGTTCTGGAAGGCTTCGACACTGTCGCAATAGATGTGACACATGCCGACATAGGTCGCGGGAGCGCCGGGCGCTCCACCCGCGAGGCCCTTGTCGATCGTGTAGAACTTGCAGGCATCGCCAAGACGGGCTTTCACGAGCGGCATATGCTTGTCCTTGTAGTACGTATGGTCGAAGCGAGCGCCTTGTGTGTTGGGATACATAACGCTTACCTTGATCATGATTGCCTCCCTGTTTTGACACTCGCCGCTTGACCTTCGGCGTCATTCAAAATCTGCGTCAGTTTTGCAGACACTGCAACCAGGTACCTGCGGGTGGCCGGTGATCGGAATGTGGCTAGTGACCCAAAGAGGACATTTTGAACTATTGCTCTGGCCCTGTCGAACTGCCCAAATGGCAGGGTGCGCTGCTTGCGCGCAGAATAGGGATCGGATGATGTCCCTGCTGTTTCAACGACGGAAAACGCTTTAGCTATCAAGGAGGTAGCTGATGGTTGATTCTGCCCTGCCGGAGACGCGTTATGCGCTTAGCGGCGATGTCAACATCGCTTACCAAACGATGGGCAGCGGTCCGGTTGATATTGTCGTGGTCCCCGGAGTTATGTCGCACGTCGAATTCCTGCATGAACTGCCCGGCTATTCCGCTTTCATACGCCGCCTTTCGACCTTTGCGCGCGTCGTTACGTTCGACAAGCGGGGCCAGGGGCTGTCCGACAGGGTAGCCGGTGCACCTTCGCTCGAGCAGCGCATGGACGACGTGCGGGCCGTGATGGACAGCATCGGCTCAACGACAACTTCGTTGCTCGGCATTTCCGAGGGGTGTGCGATGAGCGTACTTTTTGCCGCCACCTATCCGGAGCGGGCATCCAGGCTCATGCTTTTCGGCGGCTATCGACGGCGAAACGACCTCGGAGACGGCGAAGAGCGGGCGACCCTGCTCTCCAAGCAGTGGGGTACGGGCGCGATGATCAACAGGGTTGGACCGAGCCTTGCAAAGAATCCGGATGCGGTCGCCCAGTTTGCGAAATATGAAAGGCTGTCGGCCAGCCCCGGCGCAATCAAGCAGTTCGCGCTCTTGAATGCATCGATCGACGTGAGTTCGGTGCTACCGAGCGTGCGCGTTCCGACGCTCGTGCTGCACCGGAAAGGCGATGTGCAGGTGCCGGTGGAGCACGGCCGCGACCTGGCCGCGCAAATTCCCGGCGCAAGGCTGATTGAGTATTCCGGCAACGACCATAGTCCCTATTTCGGTGATTGTGCCGAACTGCTTGGCGACATCGAGGAGTTCATGACGGGGCAGCGCGACGGGGCGCGTGACGACGGCGATCGTGTCCTTGCCACGGTGCTGTTCACGGATATCGCAGATTCGACGCGCCGCGCCGCCGAGACTGGCGACCGGGCCTGGCGCAAGCTGCTCGACAACCACGACGAACTGGCGTTGCAGTTGGTGTTGAAGCATCGCGGCACCTTGATCAAGTCGACCGGAGACGGGATTTTGGCGATGTTCGACGGGCCTGCGCGGGCGGTGCGCTGTGCGCTGGCGCTCGGCGCGGCCGTCAGGCAGATCGGCCTCGCCATTCGCGCCGGTCTTCACACCGGCGAAATCGAGATCAGGGGGCGGGATATCGGCGGCATCGCGGTGCATGCCGCTTCCCGCGTGATGACCCAGTCCCGACCCAATGAAGTTCTGGTCTCGCGGGTCGTCACTGATCTTGTTGCAGGAGCCGGCCTGACGTTTGCCGAACGCGGATCGCATGAACTCAAGGGACTTCCCGGCCGGTGGGATCTGTTCGCCGCGAATGCCTGAATGAATATCCCGGTGTTGGCTGCCGGCTCAAGCAGTCGACGCAATACAGCCGTCGAACGCGGTCTGCTTCTCGCGGCAGTTGCGGACCTGCTGCGAGGGACTACCAGAGCGTTTTTCAGCGAAGTGGAAACCGGTTCGCGTCAAGAAAACGCGTCAAAACAAGAATCCAGAGCCCCGTTCCGATTCCATCGGAACGGAAAAGGCTCTGGACTAAAACGGAAGAAAGATCGGAACGAGCAGCACGCTCACGATTGCGGCCATGATCGAGAACGGTACGCCCACCTTGACGAAATCGCCGAAACTGTATTGCCCGGGGCCTACGACCAGCGTGTTCACCGGCGAGGAGATCGGCGTCATGAAGGCCGTGGATGCAGCCAGCGCGATGATCATCGCGAACGGATAGGGCGAGGCGCCGAGGTCCTTGGCGATGGCCAGCGCCACCGGCGCCATCAGGACGGCGGTGGCGGTATTGGAGATGAACAGGCCCAGCGCCGCGGTGATGACAAACAATGTCGCCAATACGAAGCGCGGCGCGGCTTCGCCGACCAGGCCGACGACCGCGTCGGCAGCGAGATCGACGCCTCCGGTGCGCTGCAGGGCCAGCGAGAACGGCAGCATGCCGACGATCAGGATGAGCGTCTTCCAGTTGATGGAGCGATAGGCACTGTTGAAGTCGACGCAGCCCAGAACCCCCATCAGCAGGCAGCCGATCAGCGCGGCCTGGACGTTGGGTATCAACCCGCTGACCATCAGCACGACCACCAGTCCGAGTACGGCCAGCGCGTGCGGCGCCCGCTGGGCCGCGGGAAGAACTTCCTCCAGTTCGAGGGGCATGTTCAGGACGACCACGTCCTCGGTGTGGGACTGGAGGTTCCGAATGTCGGACCAGAAGCCGATCAGCAGGAGGGTGTCGCCGATCTTCAGCCTCTCCTCCAGCAGGTCGTGGGTGACCACCTTGTTGCCGTGCCGCAACCCGATGACGGTGAGGCCGTATTCGGGGCGAAGCCGGGCCTCCCGCGCGGTTTGGCCGATCAGGGCGGATTCGGCCGGCAGGATCACCTCCGCCGTGCCGATCTCCTGGGAGCGGTCGGTAAAGTAGTTTCCGATCTCGCCGAGCGGCAGCGGCTCGAGCTTCAGCGACTGCCATAGCTTGCTGGCGCCGTCGTTCGAGATGTGCACATCCGCGAGCAGCACGTCGCCGGCCTGCAGTTCGGCCTGTGCGGTTGGAGGGATCACCCTGGCCGCGAACCCGGTCCCACGTTCGATGGCCAGAAGGTTCACGCCCGCGGAGCGGAGCGGCAGTTCGTCGAGACGCTTTCCGACCAGCGACGAACCGGCGCTTATGCGCCCGCGCTTTTCGCGATCGGCGAGGCGATATTGCTCGATCCAGCGCTGGAGCCTGGGGCGGCGGTCCGATGCGGCGGGAGAACTCTTCCCCGAGAGCAGGCCGCGCGCGAGCAGCATGTAGGCGATGCCGAGTGCGAGCAGCGGCAGCCCGAACGGGGTGAAGCTGAAGAAGCTGAACCCTTCCGCGCCCTGCCGGATCAGTTCGGCGTTCACGACCAGGTTGGGCGCCGTCGCCACCAGCGTCAGCATCCCGCTGATCAGCGCCGCAAAGCTCAGCGGCATCATCAGCCGGCTCGGCGCCATGCCGCGATTTTGCGAGATGCGCAGTACCACCGGGATGAAAATGGCGACGACGGCGGTCGAACTCATCAGGGAGCCGAGGCCGCCGACGGCCGCCATCAGCAGGACCAGCAGGCGGCTTTCGCTGCTGCCGGCCCTGGCGTCGAGCCAGTCGCCGAGGCGTCGCGCCACGCCGGTTCTCACGAGGCCTTCGCCGATGACGAACAGCGCGGCGATCAACACGATCGATGAATCGGCAAATCCTGCCAGCGCCTCGTTCATGGTGATGACGCCGGTGAAGGGCATCGCGACCATGACGAGGAGGGCAACCGCGTCCATGCGGGGCCGGTTGACGACGAACATCGCGATTGCGGCCGCGAGCATGAGCAGGATGAGGGAGAGGTCGAGGGTCATCAATGTCTCTTCCGTCGGTGGCGGCGTCTAGTCACTGATCCGCAAGTTGGCTACCGTTGTCTATCGTAGAAGGTGTCCGGCGCGCGGTACATCGAGCCCGTCCGGTCCAATGGAGTCAATCCAGCCGCAGGAGGCCCGCATGGCGAGGATCGGCATCGTGCACACCACCGAATATACCTACCGCAACCCGGTGGGCCTGCTGCGGCACAAGCTGATGGTGCGGCCGGACGAGAGCCACGATCTCCGCCTGCACAGCGCGACGCTGAAGGTCGAACCGGAGCCGAAGGCGATCTACTGGAAGCATGACGTCTTCAACAATTCCATATGCTACCTCGAGTGGCCCGAAGGGCTAAGGACGACGCACCTCAGCATCGTGTCGACGCTCGACATGACGCATCACCCCGACGGCCAGCCGCTTCCGGTTTACAGTCTCGACGCGACCGCCGAGACATTTCCGTTTTCCTATGCCGCTCACGAGATTCCGGATCTCGCGCGCCTTGCCGAACGCCAGATGCAGGATTCCGAGCGAACCGTCGACGCCTGGGCCCGCCGCGTCGTCTCCGAAGTGGAAGGCAGGCAGACGCTGCGCGTGCTGGAGGCGATGACGCACGCGATCAAGCAGGAGTTTCGTTATCGCGCACGCTACGAGGAGGGGACGCAGACGGCGGCCCGGACCGTTGCGCTCGGCTCCGGCACGTGCCGCGACTTTGCCGTGCTGATGATGGAGGCGCTGCGCAGCTTCGGCCTCGCCACGCGTTTCGTCACCGGCTATCTGTACAACGACGCCTCCGGCACGACCGTGGGCGGCGGCAGCACCCACGCCTGGTGCAGCGTCTATCTGCCCGGCGCCGGCTGGACCGAGTACGATCCGACCAATGGCCTGATCGCCGGCGCCAACCTGATCCGTGTCGGCGCGACCCGCGAGGCGGAGCAGGCAAGCCCGATATCGGGCGGCTTCGTCGGCGATGCGGACGACCCGACCGGGCTGCATGTCGACGTATCCGTGCATGCCGCGCCGATCATTTGAGCGCACGCGAGTCTCAGGAGTGCCCGGAAGCGTAGACGATCATTGCGCCCCTGATTTGCTCACTGCTCACCAGGCGTCAGGGCGGCGATCGCCGACCAGCGCTCATCAAAATTCGCAGGCGCGAGTTCGCTCGCGTCAATTGTGGCGCCTTTCGAGAAGGTGGCGCCGTCGGTCGGGTGGGGCTTCTTGCTGATCGCGGTAGTGGCGACGGCGAGCAGGGCGATGGCCACGAACCCGGTAATCCTGCGATGCTTTGTCATCCGAACCTCCTGAAGTCCCGGCCCAATCAGGTGGGGCAGGGAGTTTCGCGAAGGTCCAACAAGTCATGCGTCAGGTATGTGACGGACCGCACAGAACGGAGAATGGAGCGGTCCAGCCTGTCCGGCCGGCGTGATGCCGGCCAGACATAGCGAGACGACCCAGAGATTTTACCGCGCGCCGTTCACGAGCCGATAGGCGCCGCGCTCGAAGGTGTCGTAGGTGGCCAGCGCCTTGGCGTCGGCGAACGGCAGGTACTGCATCATGATCACGCCGGCGATGCCGCGGGCGGGATCGATCCAGAAGTAGGTGTTGTTGATGCCGCCCCAGCTCAGGCTGCCCGGGGAGCGCTTGCCCTGCACCTGGTCGGCGGTGATCAGGAAGCCGAGCCCCCATTTGTCGCGGCCGTCGGCTATGAAGGTGAAGTCGGCGCTGCGCGGCAGCGCGCTCTTGTGCGCAGGGACCGTGACCGCGCCGATGTGGTTCTCGCCCATCAGCGCCACCGTTTTGGCCTTGAGCACGCGCGCTCCGTCCAGCGTGCCGCCGTTGAGCAGCATGCGCACGAAGCGTCCGTAGTCGTCGGCGGTCGATGCAAGGCCGCCGCCGCCGATCGGCGACGCGATGGTGAGCCCAAGCTGCGGTTGCTGCAGTTCGACGGCGCCATCCATGCGTTCGCCGCCGCGCTGCTGTTGCGCGACGAGGCGCGGCCCCTTTGCCTCAGGCACGTTGTAGGAGGTGTCGTCCATCCCGAGCGGGGCAAGGATGTGCTGGCGGAAATAATCCTCGAGCTTCTGGGCGGACAGCACCTCGACCAGCCTGCCGACGACGTCGGTGCTGGTGCTGTAGTGCCAGCGCTCGCCCGGATCGAACAGCAGCGGCCCGCCGAACGGATAGGTCTCGCCGGCGCGCGGCTTGAAATCGCGCCAGATCGGGCTGGTGAACGGATAGGCCAGTCCCGACGTGTGCGTCAGGAAGTGCCTGACGGTTGCCGGCCGCGATGCCGGACGCAGCACGTAGGCTCCACTCGCCGCGTCGAACGATTCGAGCACCTTCAGGCCTGCGAGTTCGGGCAGGTATTTTTCGGCCGGGTCATCGAGACCGATGCGGCCTTGCTCGATCAGTTGCATCAACGCAACCGAGGTGATCGGCTTGGTCATCGAGGCGATGCGGAACAGCGCATCTGACTTTAGCGGACGTCCGGTTGCGACATCGGCGACGCCGAAAGCACTCTGATAGAGCACGCGATCGCGATCGGTGACCAGTGCGACCACGCCCGGCACATCCTTGCGCTCGACCGCTTCGCGCAGGCTGGTGTCGAGCGCTTTGCTAGTGGGTGAATCTTGCGTGCCGTCAGCCATTCCAACGCTATTCCGGATTGCCGATGTTCACCTTCAGCGTGCCGACGCCGTCGACGCCGCATTCGAGCTTGTCGCCGGGCTTGAGCTGGGAGACGCCGGCCGGCGTGCCCGTCATGATGATGTCGCCGGCGGCGAGTTTCACCTGCTGCGAAAGCTGCCAGATGATCTCGGGCACGTTCCAGATCAGCTCGGTGAGGTCGCCCTTCTGCGTCTCAGTGCCGTTCACGGTCAGCCAGATCTTGCCCTTGCTCGGGTGGCCGATCTTCGCCGCCGGCTGGATTGCGGAGCAGGGCGCGGAATAGTCGAACGACTTGCCGATTTCCCAGGGCCGCTCCTTCTTGCGCGAAGCGATCTGCAGGTCGCGGCGGGTGAGGTCGATGCCGACCGCATAGCCGTAGACATGGTCGAGCGCCTTGTCGGCGGGAATGTTGAGCCCGCCGCTCTTCATGGCGACGATCAGCTCGACCTCGTGATGCAGGTCCTTGGTCAGCGGCGGATAGGGAATGGTGGCGCCATCGGGCACCAGCATGTCGGCATGCTTGGCGAAGAAGAACGGCGGCGCGCGCTCGTCATTGCCCATCTCGCGGATGTGCTCGAGATAGTTGCGCCCGACGCACCAGATGCGGCGAACCGGATAGGTTTTGGTCTCGCCGACGACGGGAAGCGAGGCCTGCGGGGGAGCGGGAATGACGTAGGAGGCTGCGGTCATGAAAGGGTCTCGACGGGTTGCAGTTGGAAAATGCGGTGGATGCCTTATGCGGTTGCGCTGACCGGCGTCAGATTGGGTGTGCCGACGCCGCGCTGCTGCAGGCGGAAGAACGAGGCGTATCGGCCGCCGCGTCGCAGCAGGTCGTCGTGCTGGCCGCGTTCGACGATCTCGCCGGCCTCGACCACCAGAATGGCGTCGGCATGCATGATGGTGTGCAGGCGGTGGGCGATGACGATGGTGGTGCGGTTCTGGCAGAGATGCTCGATCGCCTCCTGCACGGCCTTTTCGGATTCCGAATCCAGCGCGGCGGTGGCTTCATCGAGCAGAATGATCGGCGCATTCTTGACGAGCGCGCGGGCGACCGCGATGCGCTGGCGCTGCCCGCCGGAAAGCTGTGTGCCGTGTTCGCCGACCGGAGTGTCGTAGCCCAGCGGAAAACCCATGATGAAGTCGTGCGCGCAGGCGGCCTTCGCCGCCGCTACGATCTCGTCCTGCGTGGCGCCGACCTTGCCGAACGCGATGTTGGCGCCGATGGTGTCGCGGAACAGATAGACGTCCTGTCCGACATAGCCGGTCTGCGCGCGCAGCGAATGGCGCGACACGTCGGAGATCGTCTGGTCGTCGATCAGGATCGCGCCGCCGTTGACCTCGTAGAGCCGCAGCAGCAGCGCCAGCACGGTGGACTTGCCGCCGCCGGACGGTCCGACCAGCGCGGTGGTCTTGCCGGGTTCGGCGACGAAGCTCATGCGGCGCAGCACCGGCTCGCTTCGCCGGTAGCCGAACGTGACGTCGCGGAACTCGACGCGGGCGTCGCTGAGCTGCAGCGCCGGCTTGTCAGAGTCGTCGGGCTCGCTCGGCGGGCTGTCGACGATCTCCAGCAGCTTGCGTGCGCCGATCAGATTGCTGTTGAGCTCGATATTGAGGCGCGCCAGCCGCTTGGCCGGCTCATAGGCCAGGAGGAACGCGGTCAGGAACGAGAAGAACTGTCCGGGCGGCGCGCCCATCGCGACCACGCGGTAGCCGCCATACATCAGGCCGCCGGCGATCGCGAAGCCGCCGAGCGTCTCCATCAGCGGGCTGGAACGGTTGGAGACGCGCGCCATCTTGTTGGCGTTGCGCTCGACCGCGGCGATGCTGGCGTCGATGCGCTCGCGCATCGCCTGTTCGAGCGTGAACGCCTTCACCGTTCGGATGCCCTGCAGGGATTCCTGCATCGTTTCCATGATGTCGGCGGTGCCGGAGAACTGGTTGTGGGCAAGGCCCTTGATGCGCTTCACGAGCTTGCGCAGCACGATCATCGCCGGCGGCGCCACCGCAAAGCCGAGCAGCGCCATCATCGGATCGGTCATCACCATGACGGTGACGAGCGCGATCAGCGACAGGAGATCCCGCCCGATGGCGTTGATCAGCAGATTAAGCACCTGCGTCACCGACGTGGCGCCGGCGGTCAGTCGCGCCAGGAATTCCGAGGAATGCCGCTCGGAGAAGAACGCGATGTTTTCGCTCATCAGCTTGGCGAACAGCGCCCGCTGGTTGTTGGCGAGGATGGCGTTGCCGATCTGCGACAGGATCACGGTGTGCCCGTAGGTCGCCGCACCCTTGACGGTGAAGATGACGATGGTGACCAGCGACAGGATCGCAATCCCGCGCACGTCCTTGTCGACATAGGCCTTGTTGATGACCTCGCCGAGCAGATAGGCGGAACCGGCCGTGGTCGCCGCCGCGATCGCCATCAGCGCGAAGGCGAGCAAATAGCGTCGCCAGTAGGCCAGCCCCTGTTCGGCGACGAGACGGCGGATCAGGATCGCCGCGCCGTAGGGGTCGTCGGTGATTTTTCGGGGCGTTTCGCTTGGAAGTTCGGTCATCCGCGTTCCATTGACGGCACCGGGCCGATGGGCCAGCGCGTCAGGGCTGCTGCGATGCCTCCATGCCTGCTAAAGCAGGGTTTTTCAAGCCAAATAAGTGCTTGATTTCACGCCGATTGCGCCTGCTGCGGAACGCCGCGTTCGCGGAGCAGCTTCTCTTCCCAGATCAGCGCGTGGGCAGCGATGGTGTCGAGATCGTCATAGCGCGGCTTCCAGTCCAGCGTGGCGCGGATGCGGCTGGTATCGGCGACCATGGTCATGATGTCGCCGGGCCGCCGCGGCGCGTACTGGACCGCGAAATTGCTCGACGAGACCCGGCGCACCGCCTCCAGCGTTTCGAGCACGGAGTAGCCGCGGCCGTAGCCGCAGTTCAGCGTGATCGAACTGCCGCCGCCGCGCAAATAGGCCAGCGCGGCGCGATGCGCCTGCGCGAGGTCGGAGACATGAATGAAATCGCGGATGCAACTGCCGTCCCGGGTCGGATAGTCGGTTCCGAACACGTCGACCTTGGCGCGCTGTCCGGTAGCGGCCTCGACGGCGATCTTCAGGAGATGCGTCGCGCCGACGGTGGCGAGGCCGACTCGGCCGAATGGATCGGCGCCTGCGACGTTGAAATAGCGCAGCACGACGTAGCTCATGTCGTGGGCGCTGGCGACATCGTGCAGCATGATCTCGGTCATCAGCTTGGAGGAGCCGTAGGGCGACATCGGCCGCGTCGGCGCATGTTCCGGCACCGGCACCTGTTCGGGATTGCCGTAGACGGCGGCCGTCGATGAGAAGATGAAGCGCTTGACGCCGCCCTTGACCGCGGCGTTCAGCAGGCTCCGGGTCGTCATGGTGTTGTTGCGGTAATAGCCGAGCGGGTCGCGCATCGAGTCCGGGACCACGACGGAGCCGGCGAAATGAATGATGCTCTCGACGCCATGCTGGGCGATCACGCCCTCGACAAGGTTTTCGTCGCCGGCATCGCCGATGAACAGCGGCACGCCTTCGGGCAGGAAGCTGGAAAATCCGGTGGACAAATTGTCGACCACGACGACGCTTTCGCGGGCTTCCACCAGCGCATGAACCATATGGCTTCCGATATAGCCGGCGCCACCGGTAACGAGCACGGTCATCAGTTCAACTCTCCCATTTATTGGGAGCGATGCTAGGCAGCAGGCGGTGAAGAGGGAGTTTCGGCTGACGTGAACTGTACGAGTGAACTGGCCACTATGCTTAATGTTGCGTATAGGAACTTGCCGAAACGGAGCCGGGCGTGCCCATCGAGAACAATTCCAGCCGCGATCTGCAATTGATCGTGCCGAATCTGCACAGGCGTTACTCGGGCGTCACGGCAACCAACCGGATGGTGGCGCCGAAGCTTGCCCGGATGTACCGGGCGGCGTGGCTCGGGCCGCATGCGCCCGACGGCATCGCGCGCATGGGATTTGCGGATCTGTTGAAACTCTGGCGCCGCCGTACGCCGTTGATCTGGCACGCGCGGCGCAATGACGAGATGATTGCGGGCGTCCTGCTGCGCGCGCTCGGCTGGCCGCTGAAACTCGTGTTCACCTCCGCCGCACAGCGGCATCACACCCGGCTGACGCGTTGGCTGATCCGGCAGATGGACGCGATCATCGCAACCTCCGAACTGTCGGCCTCGTATCTCGAGCGCGACGCCACCGTGGTCATGCATGGCGTCGACACCGATCGCTACGCGCCGCCGGCCGATCGTGCTGCGGCGTTTGCCGAGGCGAGATTGCCCGGCCGCTACGCGATCGGCTGCTTCGGCCGGGTGCGTGCGCAGAAGGGCACGGACGTCTTCGTCGAGGCGATGTGCCGGCTGCTGCCGCGCTATCCTGATTTTACGGCCGTCATCGTCGGCGCCGTGGTGCCGGAGCAGCAGGGCTTTGCCAACGGGCTGAAGAAGCAGATCGAGGCCGCCGGGCTGCAGTCTCGCGTCGTCATCACGGGCGAACTCGAAATCGAGGAGGTGCAGCGCTGGTACCAGCGGCTGACGATCTACGCCTTCACCTCGCGCAACGAAGGCTTCGGCTTGACGCTGATCGAGGCGATGTCCTCAGGCGCGGCGCTGGTGGCGGCGCGCGCGGGTGCGGCCGAATTCGTGGTGGAGGACGGCGTGACCGGCGTGCTGATCCCGCCGGGGGATGTCGACGCACTGGCCGCCGCGCTGGAGCCGTTGATGCGCGACCCGGCATCGGCAAGCGCGATGGGTGCGCGGGCGCGCGAGCGTGTGCTGCAGAAATTCAGTCTCGATGCGGAGGCGAATGCGATCGCTGCGGTTTATCGCACGCTGATGTAATCAGGACGATCACGCTTTAGGATGAGTCACCAGCAGGCGCTGCGCGATCTCGGCGACGTAGGAAGCGTCGATGTTGCGCATGCAGCGGTGGTCGTTCATGGTGCAGACGGTGCGCTGGCAGGGCTGGCACGCCAGTTCCCCCCTGGTCTGAAGCACCGTCGCCGCGAGACCGTTGAGCGGCGCCCACAAATAAGGGCTGGTCGGCCCGAAAATGCCCATGGTCGGCGTGCCGATCGCGGCAGCGATATGCATCAGGCCCGAATCATTCGAGATGGCGACGCCGGCTGCGGCCATCGCCAGGATGCCGTTGCGCAGATCGGTCCCGGTGAGGTCGCGGACCTTGCTGCCGGCGGTGGCGACGATCTCCCGCGCCAACGCCTTCTCGCCGGGACCGCCGACCACCCAGACATCGATGCCGCGCTCGACCAACAGCCGCGCGGCTTCCGGATAATAAGTCCAGCGCTTGGAGGCGCCGACCGAGCCCGGCCCCAGCGCCACCGCAGGCCCGGAGCCGAGGCCGTTGGCCTGGCGCCAGCGGGCCGTCTCCTCAGGGGTGACGGATAGTTGCGGCACCGGCCATTCCGGCGGCAAGGGTGCCCGCGCGGGCAGGGCCAGCGCGGCATTCTTGTCGATGAAGCGCGGCAGGGCCTTCTCGCCCCAGCGCATCCGGTTGATCAGCCCGAATCGAGCTTCGCCGAAGAAGCCGACCCGTTCGGGGATACCGGCCAGCGCTGGAGCAATTGCTGCCTTCCAGGTGCGGGGCAGCACGAGGGCGGTTCCGTAGCGTCTGGCGCGCAGTTCCGCCGCCAGACGCCACTGCCTGGCCAGCGCAAGCCGGCTCCGGGGCAGGTCCCAGACGATTCCGGCGCGCACGCCCGGCATGTAATCCACCAGTGGCGCGCACAGGGAGGTCACCAGCAGGTCGACCGGCCGGTTGGGCCAGCGCTGCTTCAGAACACGCACGACCGTATGGCCCCGGACAAAGTCGCCGATCCACATATAGGGGATAATCAGGATCGGCCGTGTATCGGCGGCGTCCTCCGGCTCGATCCCGTTTTGTGAATATGAATTCATCTTTTGATGGGCCTTAACAGGGCAGTTTCGTTCCCGTCGGTAACCGCTCCGTGGCGGCGGGTAAAGTCGCGATCAGCCAAGTTGCCTGCCGCGCGGGACTGGGGCAAAGCTGGCCTCTGAACAATCTTGGCAGGGGACGGCATGCTGCTGGTAACCGGGGGTGCCGGCTTTATCGGATCGAACGTTGTGGCCGCGTTGAACGACGCCAGCCGCGACGTGGCGGTGTGCGACGTGCTCGGCCATGACGGCAAATGGCGGAATCTCGCCAAGCGGCAGCTTGCCGATTTCGTGCCGCCGGCCGAACTGACGGAGTGGCTGAAGGGCCGCCGGCTCGAGGCCGTGATCCATCTCGGCGCCATCTCGGAGACGACAGCGACCGACGGGGATCTGGTGATCGAGACCAATTTCCGCCTCTCGATGCGGCTACTCGACTGGTGCACGGCCAACGCCACGCCGCTGATCTATGCGTCTTCGGCGGCGACCTATGGCGACGGCGAGCAGGGGTTTCGCGACGAGCCCTCGATGGAGGCCCTGAAGAAGTTGCGGCCGATGAACCTCTATGGCTGGAGCAAGCATTTGTTCGACATGGCGGTGGCCGAGCGCGCCGCGCGCGGCGAACCGCTGCCGCCGCAATGGGCCGGGCTGAAGTTCTTCAACGTGTTCGGCCCCAACGAATATCACAAGGGCACGATGATGAGCGTGCTGGCGCGGCGCTTCGACGACGTCAAGGCCGGCCGGCCCGTGCAATTGTTCAAGTCCCACCGCGAAGGGATCGCCGACGGCGACCAGCGGCGCGATTTCATCTATGTCGACGACGTCGTGCGCGTGACGATGTGGCTTTTGGCTGCGCCCGGCGTCAGCGGGCTGTTCAACGTCGGCACCGGCACCGCGCGCAGTTTTCGCGACCTGATGCTGGCGGCCTATGCCGCGCTCGGGGCAAAGCCGAATATCCGGTACATCGACATGCCCGAACAGATCCGCGGCAGCTATCAATACTTTACCCAGAGCGATGTCGGCCGGCTGCAGCGCGCCGGCTACAATGGCGGCTTCACCGCGCTGGAAGACGCGGTCGATACCTACGTGAAGGGTTTCCTCGATCGCGCCGATCGCTTCCGCTGACCGGCTGAAGGTAAACCAATGTTCGATTTTGAAGCCTTGAGCCAGGCGATCCGAAACCAGACCGTGCTCTGCATCGGCGATCTCATGCTCGACGAATTCGTCTATGGCGAGGTGTCGCGCGTTTCGCCGGAAGCGCCGGCGCCGGTGATCGCGGTCCAGCGCAGCGAGACCAATGTCGGCGGCGCGGGCAACGTCGCGCGCAACATCGCCTCGCTCGGCGGGCGATGTATCTTCGTCGGCCTGGTCGGCGAGGACGAGGCGGGCGCGAAGCTGAAGGCAGACCTGGCGCAGGAATCGCGGATCGAGGCCGTGCTGGTTTCCGATGCGGGCCGCCCGACGACGCGCAAGGTGCGCTTCGTTTCCGAGCATTTTTCCACGCATATGCTGCGCGCCGATTGGGAGACGGCGCAGCCCGCTTCGTCCGCGATCGAGCAGAGGCTGATCGACGCGATCCTGCCGCAACTCGGCCGCACCGAGATCGTGCTGCTGTCGGATTATGCCAAGGGCTTGCTGACGGCGCGGGTGATCCGCAACGTCATCGATGCTGCGCGCAAACTGGAAAAGCGGGTGATCGTCGATCCCAAGAGCGCCAATTTCGCAATCTATCGCGGAGCAACGCTGCTGACACCCAATCGCAAGGAGTTCGCGGAAGCGACCCGTAGCCGTGCCGATACCGACAAGAGCATTGCCGACGCCGCGCAGGACGCCATGTATCTCGCCGATTGCGAGGCGATGCTGGTGACACAGAGCGAGCATGGCATGACGCTGGTGGTTCGCGGCGGCGAGGCGATCCATGTGCCGGCGCTTCCGGTCAAGGTGCGCGACGTCTCCGGCGCCGGCGACACGGTCGTCGCGGCACTTGCGCTTTCGCTTGCTGCTCGGGCCGATTGGGAGACGGCTCTCCGGGTAGCGAATGCCGCGGCTGCGGTTGCGGTGGGCAAGAAGGGCACGGCCACGGTGATGCCGGAAGAACTGCGACGAAAGATCCTGCCGCATGCATCGCTCGTGGCCGAGGAAAAGATCGTGGCGGCGGGCGGCGACCTTGCCACGCATCTGGCGGAATGGCGGAGGGAAGGGCTCCGGATCGGCTTCACCAATGGCTGCTTCGACATCCTGCATCCCGGCCACGTCAAGGTGCTGACGGCTGCGCGCGGCGCCTGCGACCGCCTGGTCGTCGGTCTCAACAGCGATGCCTCGGTGAAGCGCCTCAAGGGCGAGGACCGTCCGGTGCAGGACGAGCGCGCGCGGGCCGAGGTGCTGGCGGCGCTGGAAGCGGTCGATCTCGTCGCCTTGTTCGAGGAGGACACGCCGATCGACCTGATCACGAGGGTCCGGCCGAGCGTGCTGGTCAAGGGCGGCGACTACGCCCGCGAGCAGGTCGTCGGCCATGAGATCGTCGAGGCTACCGGCGGCGAGGTCGTGCTGGTCGACATTCTGCCCGGCCACAGCACGACGTCGCTGGTCGACCGCGCGCGGGGAGGGAAGCTGTGAGTGCAAGTGTCGAGGCCGCGCCGATGTCCCCGTTGCGGCGGTACTGGCGGGACCGGGCGCTGTGGACGACGATCGCGGATGTTTACGCCATCCTGGCGGCGCTCACGCTGCCGTGGTCGACCTCGCTGGTCGCCATCTTCGTGGTGCTCTGGCTCGGCGCGGTGGTTTGGGTGATGGATTGGCGCGCCTTCGGGCGGCTGCTGAGACGGCCGATCTGCTATCTGCCGCTGGCGCTGTTCGGTCTGGCAGTTGTCGGCACGCTCTGGTCCGACGGGGCATGGAGCGCGCGGCTCGCCGCCATCGGTCCTGTCCTCAAGCTCGCGGTGCTGCCCGCTCTGATCTATCACTTCGAGCGTTCGTCGCGCGGGATGTGGGTCTTCATCGCATTTTTGGTGTCCTGCACGTTGCTGATGCTGATGTCGTGCCTGGTCGCGATCGATCCCGGCCTTTCGCTCAAGGCCCCGGGCGAACAGGGCAGCGGGCGCGGTATCTTCGTCAAGAATTATATCGCCCAGAGCCAGGAGTTCGCGCTGTGCGCGGTCGCACTGGCCTATCCTGTCATCCGTCTGCTGCGGTCGAACCGGATCTGGCAGGCCCTGGCACTCGGCGCGGTGTCGATCGGATTTCTCCTCAACATGGTGGTTGTGACCGTCTCACGGACGGCCGTGGTTACGATGCCGATCATGGTGGGCGTGTTTGCGCTGCTTCACCTGAAGCGGCGCGCCAGCCTGATCCTCGTCGGCGTGATGATCGCGCTGGGTGGCCTGCTCTGGTTTGCCACGCCCGACGTGCGCTGGGGTCCCCAGAGCCTGATCAGGGAATATCAGTTCTACAAGACGAACGAGCAAGTGACGTCGGTCGGGCAACGGCTGGAGTTCTGGGAGAAGTCGCTGCGGTTCATTTCGGAGGCGCCGCTCATCGGCCATGGAACGGGCTCGATGCGCGGATTGTTCGAGCGGGCTTCGACCGACGGCGAACCGCTCAACCAGGTAATCGCCAATCCACACAACCAGACATTGAACGTCGCGGTGCAGTGGGGTATGGTCGGGGTCGTCCTGTTGTATGCGATGTGGCTGGCCCATCTCCTGCTGTTTCGCGGCGCGGGCATGGTGACCTGGTTCGGATTGCTGGTCGTCGTTCAAAATGTCTTCACCTCGCTGTTCAACTCCCATCTGTTCGATTTTCACGAGGGCTGGATGTACGTGCTCGGCGTAGGCGTCGCCGGTGGAATGGTGCTCCAGGAACGCGTTCGCGGCGAGGCTGCGGAATCCTGTGGAACTGTCCGGCCATGATCGCTGGCATGGGCGCCGCAGATGAGATATCAGCGGGCGCGGGATGTCGCGCGATTCCCAAGAGTTTCCGCAGCCGGTCACTGGAATGACGCCGCTTTCGCAACTTACCCGTCGCAATTACCTGATTGCAACGCACGACGCGCTGGCCACGGCCTTTGCGCTGCTGGCCAGCTTCTACCTGCGTTTCGAGGGAGGCGAGGCGTTCTACGCGCGCCTGCCGCTATTGCTGCGCATCCTGCCGTTCTTCGTCGTCTTCAGCGTGATCATCTGCTACGTCTTCAACCTGACGACGACGAAATGGCGTTTCATTTCGCTGCCGGATGCCTTGAACATCCTGCGGGTGGCGACCGTCCTGACGGTCGCACTGATCGTGCTGGACTATGCCTTCATCTTCGGGGCGACGAACAGCAAGGCGCCGGTGCTGTTCGGCCGCATCACGATCATCCTCTACTGGTTTCTCCAGGTGTTCGCGCTGAGCGCGCTCCGATTCGGATATCGCTATTTCCGCTATTCGCGCGTCCGCCGCCATGCCCGGACCGAAGGGGCGTCGTCGACCCTGCTGGTCGGCCGCGCTGCGGACGCCGAGGTGCTGCTGCGCGGGATCGAGAGCGGCGCCGTCAAGCAGCTCTGGCCGGTCGGCGTGCTGTCGCCATCGGCCTCTGATCGCGGGCAATTGATCCGCAACGTGCCGGTGCTCGGCGGCATCGACGATGTCGAGGATGTGATCCGCGACTATGCCGGACGGGGCAAGCCGATTGCGCGGCTGGTCATGACCCCGTCGGCTTTCGAAGCCGAGGCGCATCCCGAAGCGGTTCTGATGCGCGCGAAGCGGATGGGCCTGATCGTCAGCCGCCTGCCGTCGCTCGAGAGCGGCGACGCGCCAAGGCTGACCAACGTCGCCGTCGAGGATCTCCTGCTGCGGCCCAGCGAAAAGATCGACTACGCGCGCATCGAAGCCCTGATCAAGGGCAAGGCGGTCATCGTCACCGGGGGCGGGGGCTCGATCGGCTCGGAAATTTGCGACCGCATCGCCACATTCGGCGCCTCGCGACTGCTCGTGATCGAGAATTCGGAGCCGGCGCTCTACGCGGTGACGGAGGCGCTGGCCGAACGTGCCACTGGCGTCGTCATCGAGGGACGCATCGCGGATATCCGCGACCGTGAACGGGTCATGGGCCTGATGGGCGAGTTCAAGCCCGACATCGTGTTCCATGCCGCAGCCCTCAAGCATGTGCCGATCCTGGAGCGTGACTGGAGCGAAGGCGTCAAGACCAACATCTTCGGATCGGTCAACGTCGCCGATGCGGCGCTGGCGGCGGGCGCCGAAGCGATGGTGATGATTTCGACCGACAAGGCGATCGAACCGGTCTCGATGCTCGGCCTGACCAAGCGTTTCGCCGAAATGTATTGCCAGGCGCTCGACCATGACCTGATGACGCAGTCGGCCGGCAAGCCGCGCATGCGCCTGATCTCGGTGCGGTTCGGCAACGTGCTGGCGTCGAACGGGTCGGTGGTGCCGAAATTCAAGGCGCAGATCGAGGCGGGCGGACCGGTCACCGTCACGCATCCGGACATGGTGCGGTACTTCATGACAATCCGTGAGGCCTGCGACCTGGTGCTGACCGCGGCGACGCACGCTTTGACGCCGGCGCGGCCCGATGTTTCGGTCTACGTCCTCAACATGGGGCAGCCGGTCAAGATCGTGGATCTCGCCGAGCGAATGATCCGCCTTTCCGGACTCGAACCCGGCATCGATGTCGAGGTGATATTCACCGGCATGCGGCCGGGCGAGCGGCTCAACGAAATCCTGTTTGCGAGCCAGGAGCCGACGGTGGAGATCGGGATTTCCGGCATCATGGCAGCCAGGCCGAACGAGCCGCCCATGCAGATCTTGCGAAAATGGCTCGCGGCGCTGGAGGAGGCGATCGCGAGGGAGGACCGCCCCACCATCCGTGCGGTGCTCAAGGATGCCGTGCCGGAGTTCGGGTCGAACGCCGCCTGATCTCCTTTCCGGTATCCGCGATCTCCACGGGGTCTTGCGAGTCGTTTGGAAAGCCATGACGCAGAAGTCCGGAAAAGTCGTCGTCGTCAGCCAGCACTATCCGCCGGGTCCGGGCACGACGGCGGCAATCGTGGCCGCGATTTCGGATCATGGGGCTCTAGGCGAGGGGTGACTGCCTGCGCGAGAAGCGCCACATCAGGAGCGCGGTCGCGGCGCCGCCTGCGATGAGAAGCACTGTCGCGATCGTCCCCGAGGAGGTCATGACCGAACCGATCGCGAGTGCGGCGAGCAGGATATTGAGCGCGAAGACCTCACTCACCACCTGCGATACCGAAAAACCATGGTCGGTGGCGCGCTGGTAGAAGTGCGAGCGGTGCGCCGCCCAGAACGGTTCGCGCCTCGCCATCCGCCGCAACAGGGTGACGGTCGCGTCGGCGAGGTAATAGAGGGGCAACAGCAGGGCGGCGGCAAACTGCTGGTGCCAGGCAAGATGCAGCAGGCACCAGCCGACCAACAGGCCGATCGGCAGGCTGCCGACGTCGCCGAGAAAGATCTTCGCCACCGGCCGGTTGAATGGAGCGAAACCGAGCATCGCGCCGAACAGCGCCGCGGCGATCAGGGTTGTCGATGCCGGAAGGTCGCCGAGCCAGCCAAGCAGGACGACCGTGCCGGTGATCGGCACGATCTCGGCCACCGTCATCAAGTCCAGACCGTCCATGAAGTTGACCAGGTTCACAAACCACAGACCCGCCAGCAACAGCAGCGTGCGTTCGAGCCAGAGCGGGCAGGCCGGAACGATCCGCAGGCTTTCGGGCGCGGCCAGGATCACCACGGCAACCGCGGCTCCCTGCAGCAGCAGCCGCGGCAACACCGGAATCGAATGGACATCGTCGGCAAAGCCCACGGCCGCGATGAACAGCGTCGCGCCGAACACGGCGAGGGGCATTTTGGCATCGCCCGTGCCGATGAGCGCGATGGAGATTGCGGCTACCACCAGCGTCGCCGCGACGACAGCGATGCCGGCGCCCTGCGGGGTCGGAATACGATGCGAAGACCGCGCGTTAGGCTTTGCGAGCGCGACCCGCAAAAGCAGCGGCCGGATCGCCGATGTCATGGCGCCCGACAGCAATCCCGCCGCGGCAGCCGCGGCAAACGTCAGCAGTAATTGCGAATTGGCCATTCTACCCGATGCGGAAGACTAGTCGAAATGGTTGAAGGCTATTTGGGAACCTCGATCGGCAGCGTTCCCTGAGCTGCCTTTTCGGCGCTGAGAATCCAGACCACGCCGCCGATCGCACCTACGATGAAGGATACCGCGCCGAACAGCAGCGAGATATTGACGCCTTCATTGGCCATCAGCCCGGCGTATCCGAACGCCAGTCCCATCGTAGCCTCGCGGACCCCCCAGCCGGCAATCGAGATCGGCAGCATGGTGATCAGCATCACCGGCGGCACCAGCTGGAAAATCTGGCCGAACATCACCGGGGCGTCGATCGATTGCACCACGCACCAGGCAATGACGACGGTGAGCACGTGCACGAGCAGCGACAGCACCGCGACTTTGGGGCCGTGGACGCGGCTGAACAGCACGCGGTTGGCGATGACAGAGCAGGCGTGAATGTGATGGGTTCCCCACCAGCGTTTCAGCCAGGGCCAATTCAGTCTCCCGATCACGAGAAATCCGAAACCGCCGGCAAGTGCCACGAGATCGACAAACAGCAGCGCCGACCTGCCGTGGGGATCGCCAATCAGGCGGTAGCTCCAGGGCAGGCTGGCAACGATAATGACGGCAAGCGCGATCAGGCCGATAGCGCGGTCGACGAAGATGGAGTAGGTCGCCGCGCGCCAGCCGGCGCCGTTGCGTGCGACGAGCCACAGCCGCACGGCGTCGCCGCCGATCGAGGACGGCAGTGTCTGGTTGAAGAAGGTTCCGATCACGTTGAAGCGCATCGCCTGGCGGACCGTCAGCGGCGCCCCGCACTCCGCGCCGATCTCGCGCCATCGCAACACGCCGACCAGAAGCTGCAGGAAGGTGACGGCGATCGCGAGGCCGATCCAGCCCAGGCTGGAAACGTCGAGGCGGGCGGCCAGCGCGGCCAGATCAACCTTGCGCAGCGAGAAATACAGCAGCGCCGCCGAGACGAGAATCTTCAATAAGGAGAGCAGGATCCGGCGCATTTCGCCCGTGCGTGGGTTTGAAAGGGGTGACTGGCGCAGATTCGGCGCCAATGCGTCGAACTTGGCCGCCTTGGTATGGTTTTCGGACCGGTCTGGCAATAGCCGCGCCGGCAGGTATTGCAGCCCCCTCGGCGTGGCGGGTAAAGAGGCGCGGGAGGAGCGGCAGGCGCAAGCTGCGCCAGGTGAGAGGATATGATGTCGGATCAATCCATACTGGTCACGGGAGCTGCCGGCTTCATCGGCTTCCACGTCGCCCGCGCTCTGCTGGCGGCAGGCCGGGCCGTGGTTGGTCTTGACAATCTCAACAGCTATTACGATCCGGCGCTGAAGCAGGCGCGGCTTGGTATTCTGCGCGGCGAACCGCGCTTTTCCTTCGAGCAGATCGATCTCGCCGATCGCGCCTCGATCGTACGCCTGTTCGCCAGCCACCGCTTCCCAAGAGTGGTGCATCTCGCGGCGCAGGCCGGCGTGCGCTATTCGATCGATCATCCGCATGCCTATGCCGACGCCAATCTGGAAGGCTTCCTCAATGTGCTGGAAGGCTGCCGGCATCACGGATGCGGGCATCTGGTCTATGCGTCGTCCTCGTCGGTCTACGGCGCCAATACCAAGCTGCCGTTCTCGGTGGATGACAAGACCGATCGGCCGGTCAGCCTCTACGCCGCGACGAAAAAGGCCAACGAACTGATCGCGCATTCCTACAGCCACCTTTACCGCCTTCCGGCAACAGGGTTGCGGTTCTTCACCATCTACGGGCCGTGGGGACGGCCGGACATGGCGATTTTCATGTTCACCAGGGCGATCCTCGAGGGTACTCCGATCAGGCTCTTTAACCATGGCCGGATGCGGCGCGATTTCACCTTTGTCGACGATGTGACCCGTGCCGTATCGCGGCTGATCGACCAGGTGCCCGCTGACGGCGGCCCGGCCGCCGGTGCCCCGGCAAAAATTTACAATGTCGGAAATAATCATCCGGAAGAACTCACCCATGTGGTAGCGGTTCTGGAGCGGGAGCTCGGCCGCGCGGCGGTCAGGGAGATGTTGCCGATGCAGCCCGGAGACGTGGCCGAGACCTTCGCCGACGTCACGGAACTGATGCGTGACACGGGCTTCAGGCCGCAGACATCGATCGAGGATGGGCTCCGCGAATTTGTCGCCTGGTATCGCGACTACCACAGGACCTGAGACGCCGATGAACGGACGAATTATCCCCCTGATCATGTGCGGCGGCGCCGGGACGCGGCTGTGGCCGGCGTCGCGCGAGGTGCATCCGAAGCAGTTCCTGTCCCTGTTCGGTGAACGCTCCACGTTCCAGGACACGATGTTGCGGGTTTCGGACGTTGCGCTGTTCGAGCGGCCGGTCGTCATCACCAACAACGCCTATCGCTTCATGGTGCTCGAGCAACTGGCGGCGATCGGCCTTGAGGCCGACGTCCTGCTCGAGCCGATGCGGCGCGACTCCGGGCCTGCGATCGCAGCCGGCGCCGCCTTTGCGGAGGCGCGCGACAAGGAAGCGATCGTGCTGGCGCTTGCCGCCGATCACGTGGTTTCCGACAAGGCGGCGTTCCTGGCCGCGTGCCGCGAGGGACTTGCCGCAGCGGAAGCCGGACACATCGTGACGTTCGGCGTGCAGCCCGAACGCGCCGCCACCGAATATGGCTACATCAATCCTGGCGATACCATTTCCGGCAAGGTTCGCGCGGTCGCGAAGTTCGTCGAGAAGCCGGATCCGGCGATCGCCGCGGACTACGTCAGGTCCGGCTATCTCTGGAACAGCGGCAACTTCATGTTCCGTGCCGCCGTCCTGTCGGATGAATACCGCAAGCTCGATGCGGAGAGCGTGCAGGCCGTCACCGACGCGGTGACGAAGGCCGGTAGCGACCTCGGATTCGTCAAGCTCGACGAGGCGGCGTTCGGATCGGCGAAATCGATCTCGATCGATTATGCGGTGATGGAAAAGACCTCGCGCGCCGCCGTGGTGCCTGTTGCATGCGGCTGGTCCGATGTCGGCTCGTGGCATGCGGTGTGGGAATTGTCCGGCAAGGACGGCGACGGCAACGCCGCGCGGGGCGCGGCGGTGTTCGAGGATTCCCGCAACTGCAACGTTTCGACCGACCGTGCGCTGGTGGCGCTGGAGGGCGTCGATGACCTCGTGGTGGTCGCGACCCAGGACGCTGTGCTGGTGAGCCGGCAAAAGGACGCCAACGGGCTGAAGCGGCTGGTGGCGAAACTGAAGAGCGTGGCGCCGCAGGTGACCGAGGAGCACATCAGGGTGCATCGCCCCTGGGGCTCCTATCAATCGGTCGACAATGGCGACCGTCACCAGGTCAAGCGGATCATCGTGAAGCCGGGCGGCCGGCTCTCGCTGCAGAAGCACCACCACCGCTCCGAGCACTGGATCGTGGTACGAGGAACGGCGCAGGTGACCGTCAACGAACTGGTCAAGACCGTGCACGAGAACGAATCGATCTATATCCCGATCGGCGCGGTGCACCGGCTGGAGAACCCGGGCAAGATCCAGCTCGAGCTGATCGAGGTGCAGACCGGCAGCTATCTCGGCGAGGATGACATCATCCGTATCGAGGATGACTACCGCCGCACCTGAATGGCGGTAGTTTACCGGGGCTACGGCCCAAATTATCGCCAGGACTATGTAACTCTTTGAATCAAAACGTGTCCGGAAACGGCCGATGGCATTCGCCACGTTTGTGGGGCCGTGCTAGAGAACGGCCGGGATGCTTGCGGGCACAATTCTGTTGGGGTCGGTTTAGATGAGTTCCAGAGAGGATGTATCGGGCGCAGCGGCCGATGCAAAACGTGCGCTGCGCATTGGCGTCATCGGCGCCGGCGTGATGGGCAGCAACCATGCCCGCGTGCTGGCGGGGCTGCCCGGGGTGACGCTGGTCGGAATCGTCGATCCTTTGCAGGAGCATCGTGCGCGGGCCATTGCGTTTGCCGGGTGCCGCGCATTCGCGGAAATCGATGAACTGTTCGCCGAAGGCGTCGAGGCAGTCACGATCGCGGCGCCGACCCACCTGCATCACGAGATCGCGCTGGCCTGCATCGCGCGCAACATCCACATCCTGGTCGAGAAGCCGGTCGCCTCGACCGTCGAGGAAGGGCAGGACATCGTCAATGCGGCGCGCAAGGCCGGCGTGACGCTGATGGTCGGCCACGTCGAGCGCTTCAACCCGGCGGTGGCCGCGATCAAGCAGGCGATCGCGGGCGAGGACATTCTCTCCATCGGCATCACCCGCGTCGGGCCGTTTCCGCCGCGGATGTCGAATGTCGGCGTCGTCATCGATCTCGCCGTGCACGATATCGACCTGATCCGCTGGTTCACCGAGTCCGACATCGTCGAGGTGCAGCCGCAACTGTCGAGCGCGGTCGCGGAGCGCGAGGACATCGCGCTGCTGCAATTCCGGACCGCTTCGGGCGTGCTCGCCCATATCAACACCAACTGGCTGACGCCGTTCAAGGCGCGCAACGTCACGGTTGCGACCCGCGGCAAATATGTGATGGGCGATCTCCTGACCCGGCAGGTGACCGAGTGTTTCGGCTTCAAGCCCGACGGCAGCTATTCGATGCGACATCTGCCGGTCGGCCATGACGAACCGCTGCGGGCCGAACTGATCGCGTTCCTCGAGGCGGTCCGCACCGGCAGCGTGCCGGCGGTCTCCGGCGACGAGGGCGTCGCCAGCCTCGAGATTGCGATCCGCTGTCTCGAGCAGCCCGCCAAGCCCGCTGCCTCCGCCGCGCGCAAGGGACCGCGCCGCATCGCCGGCTGAACCTCGATAACGATCAAGCAAGGCTCCATGAACCAGCACATGCGTCCAGAACCCGTTCCCTTCATCGATATCGCCGCGCAGCGCCGGCGGCTCGGCAAATCCATCGATGAGGCGGTTGCCCGCGTGCTTACGCACTGCCAGTTCATCAACGGACCGGAAGTCACCGCACTGGAAGCAGCACTTGCGAAATTTTCCGGCGCCAAACATGTCGTGAGCTGCGCCAGCGGCACCGATGCGCTGCTGATGGTGCTGATGGCGAAGCAGGTGGGCCCCGGCGATGCGGTGCTGTGCCCGTCGTTCACGTTCTGCGCGACCGGCGAGGCGGTGGCGCTGACCGGCGCGACGCCGGTTTTCGTCGATGTCGACGAAGCCACATTCAACATGGATACCGCCTCGCTCAGGCGCGGCATCGCAACCGCGCGGCAGCGCGGCCTGAAACCGCGCGCCGTGATTCCGGTCGATCTGTTCGGGCAGAGCGCCGACCATGACGCGATCGGCGCAATCGCCGAGGCTGAAGGCCTGTTCGTGCTCGACGACGCCGCCCAGGGCTTTGGCGCCAGCTACAAGGGCCGGAAGCTCGGCACGTTCGGTCTGGCCACCGCCACCAGCTTCTTTCCGGCCAAGCCGCTCGGCTGCTTCGGCGACGGCGGCGCGATCTTCACCGATGACGACGCGCTGGCGGAAACGCTGCGCAGCATCCGCGTCCACGGCCAGGGTTCGGACAAATACGACAATGTCCGGCTCGGCATCACCGGGCGGCTCGACACCATGCAGGCCGCCATTCTGATCGAGAAGCTGAAGATCTTCGAAGACGAGATCGCAGCGCGCAACGAGGTGGCGGCACGCTATGCGCGCGGGCTCGGTAATCTCGTGGCCGTGCCTCGGCTTGCTTCAGGCTGCACCTCGGTATGGGCGCAGTACACGATCCGGCTGCCCAAGGGCACCAACCGCGATGATTTTGCCGCAGCATTGCGGGCGCAGGGGATCCCGACTGCGATCTACTACACCAGATCGATGCATCAGCAGACCGCCTATCGGGAATACCCGGTCGCCGACGGCGGGCTGCCGGCGAGCGAGCGGCTGTCGGACGACGTCATCAGCCTGCCGATGCACGCCTATCTCGACGAGGCGACGCAGCAGCGGGTGATCGAGGCGGTACGCGGCGCGCTTTCCGCCTGATTTCGCCGTGCATGGCGTTTCCAGCGAAGCATGCCCTCGGACTTGATCCGGGGGCGGATACCGGTTTGCGTGAAGAAAACGCGTCAGCGGAAGACAAATACTTCGGTTCTGATGCAATCAGAACCGAATATGCGCTAGAAGCGGCGCATGCTCGGACGCATCTTTACCGTCGGCGGCTACACGCTGCTTTCGCGACTTACCGGCTTCGCGCGCGATATCATGCTCGCCGCGATCCTCGGCGCGGGACCCGTGGCGGATGCGTTCTTCGTGGCGCTGCGCCTGCCCAATCACTTCCGCGCCATCTTCGCCGAGGGCGCCTTCAACGCCGCCTTCGTTCCGGCCTATGCGTATCTGCACGGCCAGAGCGAAGCCTCGGCCAGGCTGTTCGCCGACCGCATCTTTTCGCTGCTGCTGGGCGCACAGATCATCCTGCTCGTCCTGGCGTGGTGGTTCATGCCGGAGGTGATCGCCATTCTCGCGCCGGGGTTCAAGGACGATCCGGCGCGCGGCGAACTGGCGATCTCGCTGACGCGGATCACGTTCCCGTATCTGCTGCTGATCACGCTGGTGACGCTCTATGGCGGCATGCTCAACGTGATGCAAAGGTTCGCCAGCGCTGCCGCCGCGCCGATATTCCTGAACCTGTCGATGATGGCGACGCTGGCGCTCGCCGCGTTCTTTCCAGGCGTCGGTTATGCCGCGGCGTGGGGCGTGCTGCTGGCGGGAATCCTCGAATTCCTGCTGCTGGCGGGCGATGCGGCCAGAAACGGGATCCTGCCCAAATTCGCGATGCCGAGGCTCGATGAGGACGTGCGGGCGTTCTTCCGTGCCCTGGGACCTGCGACCCTCGGTTCGATGGGAACGCAGATCGCGCTGTTCGCCGATACCATCATCGCGACGTTTCTGCCTGCGGGTGCGCTCTCCGCGCTCTATTACGCCGACCGCCTCAACCAGTTGCCGATCGGCGTGATCGGGATCGCCATCGGCACCGTGCTGCTGCCGGAAATGTCGCGGCGTCTCACTGCAAACGACATCTCCGGCGCCTCGACGGCGCAGCGGCGGGCGTTCGAGTTCTCGCTGCTGTTTTCGGTGCCGTTCGTGGCCGCCTTCCTGACCGTGCCCGACATCATCATGCGCGCGATGTTCGCACGCGGAGCGTTCTCGAAGGCGGATGCCGTGACCGCCGGCGCCACGCTGGCCGCCTATGCCATAGGGCTCATTCCATTCGTGACCATCCGCAGCGCAGTCGCGACCTTCTACGCCCGCAAGGACACCGCCACGCCGGTGAAGGCGGCCCTGACGGGCGTCGCGGTCAATGTGGCCCTCAAGGTCGCGTTGATGGGCTCGCTGGCGCAGATCGGGCTGGCGCTCGCCACCGCTATCGGGGCCTGGATCAATCTGCTGCTGGTGCTCTTCTTCGCGGTGCGCGCGGGCTTTCTGGAACTCGACCGTGCCTGGATGGTCTCCCTGGCCAAGTTTGCCGCAGCGGGTGTTTTGCTCGCGGCCGCCCTGTGGGGCACCGCGCGATTCGCGAACGTCTACTTTGCGCAGATGCACACCTTCCGCGAGGAGACGGTGTTGCTGCTGCTGATCGCCACCGGCGCCTTTGTGTATGGGGTCCTGATCCTGCTGTTGTTTGGCAGGGGATGGCTGTTTTCGCTGGTTCTCGATCGCAAATACTCGCGCTAAGCATCTGAACCAGAAAGAGAACTATAAAATCAGATGCGGCGCGAGCGCCTTCAAGCATCTTTGCAGGATTACTGACGACAGGGACGTCAGGCTCGAATGTCTTCTGCTCGGGATCATCTCCCGCAAAATTGAAGGCCCGGGCATCGTTCGGGGCATTTTGTGCAGGCGCGAAGCGTCGTCCGAATGATTTTCCCTATGCGCAACGGTAATTTGCGGGCCGAAAGCGGTTTGCGCTGGGGCGCGAACCACTGCAATATGGAACAGTTCCAGAGTGCGATCCGGAAAGGCGGCTACCGTCGTTCCGAAATGATCGTGCTCAAATCAAAAAGAATGTGGAGGGATGACGGCTCGAACAAGCGTCATCACGCTCCAGGACAATCGGAGATTCGATGGCAGCTCCCATCAAGTTCGGCGTCGGTCAAAGCGTTCTCCGCAAGGAAGACGACGCGCTCATTCGCGGCAAGGGCCGCTATACCGACGATCACTCGCCGGCGCCGGCGCTGCACGCGCTGATGCTGCGCTCGCCGCACGCGCATGCGAAATTCACCATCGACGTCACCAGGGCCCGCGGGATGCCGGGCGTGGCATTGATCCTGACCGCGGCCGAAGTGGCCGATCTCGGCGACCTGCCGTGCCTGTTCAACCTGGAGACCGATCCCTTCACCGGTCCGCCATACCCGATCCTTGCCAGGGACGAGGTTCGGCACGTCGGTGACGCCGTGGCCTTCGTCGTCGCCGACACCATCGACCAGGCCCGCGACGCGATCGAGGCGATCGATGTGAACTGGACGCCGCTGCCGTCCGTGGTTGGTGTCGTCAACGCCGTCAAGCCGGGCGCGCCGCTGGTCTGGCCCGACAAGGCGGGCAATGTGCTGTTCGACGTGCCGATCGGCGACAAGGCGGCCACCGACGCCGCCTTCGCCAACGCCCATGCGATCGCCGAGATCACGATCGTCAACCCGCGCGTCATCACCAACTTCATGGAGACGCGCGCCGCGGTCGCCGAATACGACGCCAGGCGCGATCATCTGACGCTGACCATCGGCAGCCAGGGCAGCCATCGCCTGCGCGAAATCCTGTGCGGCATGGTGCTGAAGATGCCGATGGAAAAGATGCGGGTGATCTGTCCCGACGTCGGCGGCGGATTCGGCACGAAGCTGTTTCCCTATCGCGAATACGCGCTGATTTCGGTTGCGGCGCGCAAGCTGCGCAAGACCATCAAATGGACCGCCGACCGCGCCGATCACTTCATGGGCGACGCGCAGGGACGCGACAACGTCACGACCGCCAGGATGGCGCTCGCGGAGGACGGCAAGTTTCTCGCCATGGACGTCGACCTGATGGGCGACATGGGCGCTTATCTCTCGACCTTCGGGCCGTACATTCCCCACGGCGGCGCCGGCATGCTGCCCGGGCTCTACGATATCCAGGTCTTCCATTGCCGCGTGCGCACGGTGTTCACCAACACGGTGCCGGTCGACGCCTATCGCGGCGCCGGACGCCCCGAGGCCGCCTACGTCATCGAGCGGCTGGTCGATGCGGCTGCGCGAAAGCTCGGCATGACGCCGGACGCGATCCGCCGCAAGAACTTCATTCCGCCGAAAGCGATGCCCTACAAGACCGCGACCGGAAAGGTCTATGATTCCGGGGATTTCACCGCGCATATGAAGCGCGCGATGGAAGTCGCCAACTGGAAGGAATTTCCCAAGCGCGCGAAAGCTGCGAAGAAGCTGGGCCTGGTGCGCGGCATCGGGATGGCGAGCTACGTCGAGGTTTGCGGCACCATGGGCGAGGAGACCGCCAACGTCGCGCTCGATCCCAACGGCGACATCAACATCCTGATCGGCACCCAGTCGAGCGGGCAGGGGCACCAGACCGCCTACGCGCAACTCGTCGCCGAGCAGTTCGGGGTGCCGCCGGAGCGCGTCCATGTCCTGCAGGGCGACACCGAAAAGATCCCAACCGGTCTCGGCACCGGCGGTTCGGCGTCGATTCCGACCGGCGGCGTCAGCGTCGAACGTGCTACCCGCGAACTTGGCGGCAAGCTGAAGGAGATCGCGGCCGAAGCGCTGGAAACCAGCGCAGGCGACCTCGAAATCAGCAACGGCATGATCCGGATCGCCGGCACGGACCGCTCGATCAGCTTTGCCGACCTGGCAAAGCGGCCGGGCGCCGATCCGTCGAAGCTGAATGCGAGCGCGACCTTCGCGCAGGCCGACGGCACCTACCCGAACGGCACGCACCTCGCCGAAATCGAGATCGATCCGGCGACCGGCATCATCAGGATCGTCAACTACGTCATCGTCGACGATTTCGGCGTGACGCTCAATCCGCTGCTGCTCGCCGGCCAGGTGCATGGCGGAGCGATGCAGGGGATAGGCCAGGCCCTGATGGAGCAGGCGGTCTACAGCGCAGCCGACGGTCAGCTCGTCACCGGCACCTTCATGGACTACGCGATGCCGCGGGCCGCCGACGGCCCGTCATTCCACTTCGAGACGCACAACGTGCCGTGCACGACCAATCCGCTGGGCGTCAAGGGCGCGGGCGAGGCGGGCGCGATCGGCTCCTGTCCCGCGGTGGTCAACGCGATCGTCGAAGGCCTGTGGCGCGAGTACAAGATCGATCATATCGACATGCCGGCCACGGCCGAGCGGGTCTGGATCGCGATCCGCGAAGCGCAGAAGCGCCATAATCTCTGATATTTTGTCGCATGCGGAATGACAGGCCGCATGCGGGGTTGGCAGGTAATGGTGGGCCCGCGCGGGCCCACGCGCGTCATAGCCAAAGAGAGGTTTTAGCCAATGAAGCGTGTTGTGGTGATAGCGGGAGCCTTGTTGTTGTCCGTCGGTGCGGTCGTGGCCAACCAGGATGTGGCCAAGCAGACGCAGACAACCATGAAAGCGACCGGAAGGGCTTTGGGAGCCACTCTCGCTCCGATGGTCAAGGGCGAAAAGCCCTATGACCAGGCCGCGGTCGATACGGCGCTGACGCAGTTGCAGGACACCGCAAAGAAACTGCCGACGATGTTTCCGGAAAGCATCAAGGGCCTGAAGATCGAAGGCGACTATTCCTCGTCGCCGAAGATCTGGGAAGACAAGGCCGGCTTCGCGGCGAAGATCGACAGCTTTGCCAAGGTCGTCACCGAAGCCAAGGCGAAGATCAAGGACCTCGATTCACTCAAGGCGACCGTGCCCGTGATCGGCAAGGAATGCAGCGCCTGCCACGAGACGTTCCGCCTCAAGAACAGCTAACTCAAATCAGATGCGGGCACAGCGGGCGGATGCACAAAGCGTCCGCCTGCTTTTTTGTGATCGGCAGTCGGAGAACGACCTTGCATCGTCATTCAAAAATTCGTGCAACCTCGCAATGAGAACTGCGTTCATACTGGTCACGTCAGACGATTGGTAACGGATCAGCGAATGCTGCGAAAAATTCTCCTTGGGTTGGTTTTGATCGGCGCTGCGGCCATCGGCATATACTGGTGGCTCACGATGCCGGCAGTCGTTGCCGCATCGTCGCTTCCTCCTCGCACGCCGAACCTCGCCAACGGCCTCACGGCGTTCAATGCCGGTGGATGTTCTTCCTGCCACGCCGTGCCCAACCAGCCCGACCGGCTGAAACTCGGCGGCGGGCTTGCCATGCCGTCGCCGTTCGGGACGTTCCATGTCCCCAACATCTCGCCCGATCCGAATGACGGCATCGGCCGGTGGAGCGAGGCCGATTTCGTGACGGCAGTCCTGAAGGGGACCTCGCCGGGCGGCGCGCACTATTTCCCGGCCTTTCCCTACGCGTCCTACCAGCATGCGAAGGTCGAGGACGTGCGCGACCTCTTTGCCTACCTGAAGACGTTCGCACCGGTCTCCGGCAAGACGCGCGATCACGATTTGCCGTTTCCATTCGGCATCCGCCGCAACGTCGGCATCTGGAAGTGGCTGTTCATGGACAGCAAGCCTTTTGTGCCGGACAGCTCACGGACGGCTTCGTGGAATCGCGGCGCCTACCTCGTCAACGGTTTCGGCCACTGCGCGGAGTGCCACAGCCCGCGCAACTTCCTCGGCGGCATCGTCGAGGCGCAGCGCTTCGCCGGAGGACCCAACCCGGAAGGCGAGGGCTGGGTACCCAACATCACCCAGAAGGGCGGACTGGCCGAGTGGAGCGTCAGCGATATCGCCTATTTCCTGGAGACCGGGCAGACGCCGGACGGCGACACCACCGGCGGGTCGATGGCGCGCGTGATCAGGAATACGTCACAATTGCCGGCGGAGGATCGCACCGCAATGGCGGAATACCTGAAGTCGCTGCCGCCGGTCGAGGGGCCGCCACGGCCGAAGAAAGCAAAGGATGGCTAGAGAGCGTTTTCCAGCGAAGTGGAAACCGGTTCGCGTCAAGAAAACGCGTCAAAACGAGAATCCAGAGCCCTGGAAACTTGTACCCGCAGATCGAGGCCGTGACGCGGGACCAGCCTCGCGCGCTATCCGGGCGTCAGGGCCGGGGTGATCGGGGTTCGCATGTCCGGTACGGGTGCAGGAGCGGGAGGCGGCACGATCGATAGCGGCTTGCGCGATGCCGGCCCGGCATTCCTGATTTTCTTCGCATCCGCGGCGCGCTTGACCGGGGGCCTGTCGGTCAATGGACGATCGGGCACGGGACGATCGGGCACGGCGGCGCCATGCAGGAAGATGGCGCGATCGAAGAAGCTGCCCCGATCGAAAGAGGTGGTGGCGAAGTGCGGATGGTACTGAACCGCCAGATTGTACGTGGCGAAGGGCGGGACCGGCTCGAAGCGGCCTATCGGAGCGGGCGCAGCTTCCCTGGTCACGGCCGCCGCCGCTGGCGTCGCGCCCGACCCGTCGGCCGACACTTCGCCCTCACGCTGATTGAGCGTCTCAGCCGGCTTGGGGAGGACAGGCAGCGCCGCCGCGAACGCGCGGAGCGTTGCTCCGGGGATGTTCTCGAATTCGATTTCCGCAGCGCTGGGCGGCTTCGAAAACAGACCGAACAGGGTGTAGCCCCCGACCAGCACCGCCGAAATGATCGTCGCCGCCATCGTGTTGGAGGCGTATTTGCCGACGACCTCGTAAGTGCGCGTCGTCGCCGGTGTTTGTGCGGCGGGCGGCGGCAAAAGGGCAATGGCGAGCAATTGATCGTAGGTCGCACGCTGCTCGGTATCCGTCAGGATGTCATAGGCACGCACGAGCTCCCGAAAATGGAGCGCAGCATCCGGATTATCGGGATTGATGTCGGGATGGGTTGCCTTCGCGGCCTTGCGGAACGCGGTCCTCAAGCCCTCGGCATCATCACCCGGAAGGGCTCCGAGCAAATCGTACAGCGTCCCCATGGTGGTACTCGCGACTGTTTCCCCCTCGGAAACCTCCCGCCGCGGAGCCTCCGATTGACAATCACCTACGAATCAAAAATATCAAGGCGGTAGCATGATGCAGTTATGGCAAAAGCATGCCATTGGTCGCAGCGCCAACTTTCCTTGCCGGGGACCGATGGATTTGCTGCGCCGCGGGGCGTAACCGCTCCCCGTTTCGCACAGGCGGCCAGGCGTTTCTCCAACCTGCGGTTGAGCGCTATAGAGCGCGCGGCCGTGTGCGCCGGCGTTCTAGCCCGTGCCGAACGCCTTGAAGGTGATGATGGTGTGGGTGTCCTGAATGCCCGGAATGACCTGCACCTTCTCGTTGACGAAATGGCCGATGTCAGTGTCGTTGTCGACGTAGAATTTGACCAGCAAATCGTAGTCGCCGGCGGTGGAATAGATCTCCGAGGCGATCTCGGCTTCCGCGAGCGCATTGGCGACGGCATAGGATTGGCCGAGCTTGCATTTGAACTGGACGAAGAAGGGAACCATCGCTGTTGTCTCCGAAAATCTGGGACACAATAGGCCAAAAACCGCGGGGCAGGGCAAGCCAACTTGTCGCGAATGGCGCCACGCGCTAGGACAAACCGAGGCCCTCAACATCGCATTTTCACGGGACTTTTGATGACCACGCCGATCGCGCTGACCATCGCCGGCTCCGATTCCTCCGGGGGAGCCGGCATCCAGGCCGACCTCAAGACGTTCGCAGCCCTCGGCGTCTACGGCGCTTCCGTGATTACGGCGCTGACGGCGCAGAACACGTCAGGCGTCAGCGGCATCCACCAGGTGCCGGCGGAATTCGTCACGGCGCAGATCGACGCGGTGTTTTCCGATCTCGAGGTCGGTGCGGTCAAGATCGGCATGGTGGCGCATCCGCCCGTCATCGATGCCATCGTCGAAGGGCTTGCGCGGTGGTCGCCGAAGCACGTCGTGCTCGATCCCGTGATGGTCGCCACCTCGGGCGATCGGCTGCTCGCGCCGGAAGCGGTCGATGCGCTGCGCAAGAAACTCATTCCGATGGCCTCGGTCATCACGCCCAACCTGCCGGAAGCTGCTGCCTTGCTCGACGAGCCGGTCGCGCAGGACGAAGCCGCGGTCGAAAAGCAGGGCCGGCGGCTGCTTGGCCTCGGCTGCAAGGCGGTGCTGATCAAGGGCGGTCACGGCGAGGGCACCGAGAGCATCGACTATCTGGTCGGAGCGAACGGCACGATCACGCGCGCCGCGCCGCGCATCGCGACCAGGAACACCCACGGCACCGGCTGCTCGCTGTCATCGGCGATTGCCGCAGGCCTTGCAAAGGGCGAGGACATGGAGACCGCGGTTCGCGGCGCCAAGGCCTGGATCAGCGCCGCGATCGCAGCGGCGGATCGCTTCGGCGTCGGCCGCGGCCACGGGCCGGTCCATCATTTTCATCGGTTCTATTAGGCTGCTGCTTAAATCCCCGGCGGCGGCCGTCACTTCGCCCCGGCCTTTTCCAGGATGGCAACCATCTCCCGATAGCCGCGATCCCTTGCGAGCCTGAGTGGCGTCGCTCCGTTCGCGTCGGGAATGTTGACGTTGGCGCCGGCCTCGACCAGCGCGCGCAACGTCTCGGTATGGTTCTTGCCCCCATCGCCAAGCACGATCGATTCGATCAGCGCGGTCCATTTCAGATTGTTGACGTGATCGAGCGGCGCGCCGGCGGCGATCAGTATGCGCACGATCTCGGCGTGACCGAGATGGGCTGCCGCGATCAGTGCCGTGCCGTCGTAGCGGCTGGTGACGGCTTTCGGATTGCCGCCGCCTTCGAGCGCTATCCTGAGCATCGGCACGTCATTGGCGACCGATGCAATGGTAATGATGTCGTAGCGATCGATTTCAAGCTTGTTCGGATCGGCGCCCAGCCGGATCAGGGCGCGGGCGGCGTCGTACTTCCTGTGGAAGGCGGCGACGTGCAGCGGCGTGCGATGGCGGCTGTCGACCGCTTCCTTGTTCTCGCCTGCGGCGATCCGCTTTTCGATATCGGCGACGTCGCCGCGGGCGGCCGCGGCATGCAGCCCGTCATAGGCGTGCAGTTCAGCTTCGGTGGGCGCCATCTGGGCGGATGCGGGTGGGGCGGCCAGGACCGCGAGGAACAACGCAACGAAGAAATACGCAACGAAGAAATACATGGGCACGAAAGGCTCCGGCCGCCGACTGCCCGGAACCTAGCACCGATGCCTCGGTCCACCAATCCGGCGGCCCGGTCCCCCGGGGCCTGACCGCCATGCCCCGCCAATGGAGCGGCACGGCCGGTTGTCTTCCCCAACCATCGGGGCCTGTGGTTAACGGCCGTGATGTCCTCCCGGGGCGCTGCTGCGATGTTGCCGCTGCCATGTCGCTTGGCTGTCGCACGTCGCTGTTATCCGCAAAGCCAAGGGCGCGGCATTGATTCTCACGGGGCTATCGGTCGCGCCGCCAGTCATTGCCCTGTCACATAAATCTGTCAGGTGGACGGGTATGGGTAGTGACTCCCTGAGCGAAGAAAGCCCGGAGCGGCGCTTTCGCACCTTATTCATCTCCGACGTGCATCTCGGAGCCCGCGGCTCGCAAGCCGAGCAGTTGCTGGACTTCCTCAGGACCCACGACGCCGACACGATCTACCTGGTCGGCGACATCGTCGATGGCTGGGCGCTGAAGTCGAGCTGGTACTGGCCGCAATCGCACAACGACTTCGTGCAGAAGATGCTGCGCAAGGCGCGCAAGGGCGCCAAGGTCATTTACGTGCCGGGCAATCACGACGAATTCCTGCGCAACTATTACGGCACCCATTTCGGCGGCATCGACGTGGTGGAAAACACCATCCACGAAGGGGTCGACGGCAAGCGCTATCTCGTCATTCACGGCGACATCTTCGATCTGGTGGTGCAGAACGCGCGCTGGCTCGCCCATCTCGGCGACAAGGCCTACGACTTCGCGATCCAGATGAACCGCCTGGTCAACTTCTTCCGCCGCATGTTCGGCGTGCCGTACTGGTCGCTGTCGCAATGGGCGAAGCAGAAGGTCAAGAACGCCGTGAACTACATCGGCGCGTTCGAAAAGACGCTGGCCGGCGAGGCGAGGCGGCACGGCGCCGACGGCGTGATCTGCGGCCACATCCACTACGCCACCATCCGCGACGAGCACGGCATCCGCTACATGAATTGCGGCGACTGGGTCGAAAGCTGCACCGCGCTGGTCGAGCACGAGGATGGCCGCTTCGAGATCATCACCTGGGCCAATCCGCTGCGCAGGGCCTTGCCGGCGCCCCGGGTTGCGGCGCGTGCCGCATGACGCGCATCCTCGTCGCAACCGATGCGTGGCATCCCCAGGTCAACGGGGTGGTACGCACGTTGACGATGATGGCGGAAGCGGCAAGGGGCTTTGGCGTCGACATCAGCTTCCTGACGCCGCAATCGTTCCGCACCTTTGCGATGCCGAGCTATCCGGACCTGCGCCTCGCTTTGCCTGGTCCAGCGAAAATCGCCCGCCTGATCGAAGCCGCCAGGCCCGACGGCATCCATATCGCGACCGAAGGTCCGATCGGCTTGATGGTGCGGCGTTATTGCCGCAAGCGCGGGCTGCCGTTCACCACGAGTTTCCACACCCGCTTTCCCGAATATGTCTCGGCGCGTTCGCGGATCCCGGAAAGCTGGGTGTGGGGTGTGCTGCGCTGGTTCCACAAACCGAGCCAGGCGGTGATGGCGGCAACGCCGGCGCTGGCGGCGGAATTGCGGGCCCGCGGCTTTCGCAACGTGGTGCTGTGCTCGCGCGGGGTCGATACCACGCTGTTTCATCCGCGCGCGACCGATCTTTGCCTGCCGAAGCCGGTCTTCCTCAGCGTCGGCCGCGTCGCGGTCGAAAAGAATCTCGAAGCCTTCCTCGAACTCGATCTGCCCGGCACCAAGCTCGTCGTCGGCGACGGCCCGGCACGCGCGGCGCTGGAGCGGCGGTTTCCGGATGCCGTGTTTCTGGGCGCGCGGCATGGCGAGGAACTGGCGGCGATCTATGCGGCGGCGGACATCTTCGTATTCCCGAGCAAGACCGACACCTTTGGCCTCGTGCTGCTCGAGGCGCTTGCCAGCGGCCTGCCGGTTGCCGCATTTCCGGTCGCGGGCCCCCGCGACGTGATCGGTACGGCGCCGGTTGGCGTCCTGAACGAGGATCTGCGAACGGCGTGCCGCGAGGCCCTGCGGATTTCGCCCGAATCCTGCGTCCAGTTCGCCGCCGCCCATACCTGGCAGGCTTCGGCACGGGTCTTCGTCGACCAAGCCCTGAATGTTCGGCCTGTGCAGCCGGAAGGCGAGGCTGCCGGGTTTGTGGCCGAAGACCCGCATTTCGCCGCCGGACATCACCTGAAAATCACCTGAATCTGTATTGCCCGGGCCTCCGGCGGCGCGTTACAAACGCGCATGACCGAGAAAGCCCCAATTGCAGCGGTCGGCGCTGCGGACATCGATGCGGCGGCGCAGGTGGTTGCGCCATTCGCGGTGCGGACGCCGCTGCTGTCGTTCCCCGTTCTCAACGAGCGCGTCGGGACCAAGGTCTTCCTCAAGCCCGAAATGCTGCAGCGGACCGGATCGTTCAAGTTCCGCGGCGCCTTCAACAAGCTGTCGTCGATCCCGCAGGACAAGCGCAGCGGCGGCGTGGTCGCATTCTCCTCCGGCAACCACGCCCAGGGCGTCGCGGCGGCGGCGAAGATCCTGGATATGCAGGCGACCATCGTGATGCCGGCGGACTCGCCCCTGACCAAGCGGGAGCGCACCAGGGCCTATGGCGCCGAGGTGGTGCTCTACGACCGCGACAAGGAAGACCGCGAGGCCATCGCCAACGGCATCGCCGGCAAGCGCGGCGCGACGCTGGTGCGGCCCTATGACGATCCGTTCGTGATCGCAGGCCAGGGCACCGTGGGCCGCGAGATCGCCGAGGACATGACGGCGCTCGGGCTTGCGCCTGATATCGTCGTGGCGCCGGCATCCGGTGGCGGCCTGATCGCTGGCGTTGCAACTGCGGTGAAGGCGAAGTTTCCGCAGGCCCAGGTCATCGTCGCCGAGCCGAAGGACTACGACGACCACAGCCTGTCGCTGCGCGCCGGCCATCGCGAGGCCCATCACGCCGCCGGCCGCACCATCTGCGACGCGCTGATGGCGGCGATGCCCGGCGAGATGACGTTTTCGATCAACAGCAAGCTGCTGGCCAACGGTGTGACGGCCTCCGACGAGGAAGTCGGCGCGGCGGTGGCCTATGCCTATCGGGAATTGAAGCTGGTGGTCGAACCCGGCGGCGCGGTCGGTCTCGCTGCCCTGCTGGCCGGCCGGATCGACGCCCAGGGCAGGAACGTCGTCATCGTTCTGTCCGGCGGCAATGTCGACGCCGACCTGTTCGCCAAACTCGTCGCCTGATCAAGCTGTCTCAAACGAAACCGGGCAGGGCGTGGGATGCTCTGCCCGGATTCCTGTTGCGTTCAACGCTGCCGTCAGCGCCTGAAGCTGCCGCCGCCAAATCCTCCGCCACCGAAGCCGCCACCACCGCCGAACGAACTCCGGGACTGCGTCGCGAAGCGCGGGCCGGAATGGCCGCCGCCGAAGTGCCGCGGGGCGGCCATCGGCCTGCTCTGGACGCGCATCGCCTTGGCGTTGATCTTGCCGGGGAAGGTCGTGACCTTGCCTGCGCCGCCCTTGTTGGTGCCGATGGTGGTCGGCCTGGTGTTGATCCTGCCAGGGAACGTCGTCACCTTTCCGGTGGTCGCGCTGTTGCCGGTCGCGATCTTGCCGGGCAGGGTCGTAATCTTGCCGAAGGGACCGTTGCCTGCGCCGCCGTTCTTGTTGCCGCCGTTGAGCGGGTTGATTGAGGTTCCCTTGGCAGGCAGCGTGATGATTTTCGACGGCGTCGGCAGACTGGCGTGCGCGCCGAGATTGTCCTTCGAGATGCCGAGCTTGGGCGAGAAACCCATGTTGGCCGGCTTGTACATCGGCGACTTCGCAAGATGCGAGAATTGCATCAGCGGCACCGTTTTCGGCTTCGCCTGCAGGATCAACGCGGACTTGGCGTAAGGGCTGTTGCCGTAATTGTCGTAGAACGACTTGTAGACGACCGGTGAGTTCGCCTGCACCGCCTTGTGCCACGCACTTGCCACCAGCAGATTGCCGAGCAGCACGCGGACGCGGTCGCTCAGCGGATCGTGCGGATAGAGGCGGATGAACTCCTCGTAGTATTCGGGGGAGCCCTCCGAGAGCACGTAATCATATGCCTGACGCACCGAGCGCGACGGCAGATTGGACGCGGTCTGGACGATCGGGCTGCGATCTGGTGCGCGGGTCGCTGCGACCGCCGTGTCGCCGAAGAAATAGAAGTCGGAGGTCAGCGACGAGCTTTCCCACGGCGTCTGCCGGCCGTCGGTCAGGTTGTTCACTTCGAGCCGGATGCGCTTGAACAATTGTTCGATCGGCAAGTTCGGCACGCGGGCAGAGTTCAGGAAGGCTGACGTATACGGGCTGTGCTTGCCGTCGCCATCCTGCGCTTCCATGCCTGGCGCGGTCGAGTAGCCGACGATCGAGCCGCGCGGCGCATCGACGATGGCGAGGCCGCGTCCGGCGTCGTTGATCTCGGGGAACGGGTTGTTGCGGCAGGCATCGAGTATGACGATGCGCATCCGGCTCGGGATCGATTCCAGCGTCCCCATCACGTCGACCAGCCGCAGCGAGTTGCCGTCGAGATCGGACGGCGAGGCGATCTTCGCATCGACCGGCAGCAGATAGTTCTCGCCTGCAAGCTGCACGCCGTGGCCGGCGTAGTAGATCATCGCCACCGCGCCGGGGCCGCGGGTGGCGATCTTGTCTGAGAAGTCCTGCACCGCCCTGACCATCTCGCTGCGCGACAGGTCGAGCGCCTGCGTCACCTCGAATCCGGCCGTGTTCAAAAGCTGTGCCACCGATTGCGCGTCGTTGCCGGGATTGGCGAGCTTTGGCGCGGTCTGGTAATTCGAATTGCCGATCACCAGCGCGACCCGCTGGTCGGCCGGCGGCGGAACCTGCATGCCGTTGCGGATATCGGCGTTCGGGGCTTCGGCGAAGGCTGCCCCGGCAGCAGCGAAGCCCAACAGGCTGGCCAGCAGGCCGGCGCATATGCGTGACTTGAAACGGGACATGGCGCGCTCCTTGAGATCCCGATGCGGGATTTCGGAGCACGTTAGGTTCGGGCGGTGGCGCTGTACGTGATTTCTGTCACCCTCACGCGTGGGATCGAGGAGGATCGATTGCCGCCACCGTAAAGCCCGGACAGCCCGGCCATGACGGGCGAGATGGGTCAGGAGAAGAACGCGATCTTCTCGGCCTGGCTCATGCGCCGGATCGGCGCCAGCGGGTCGTTCGCCGGATTGACCGGCTTTCGCAACATGCCGCTCGCGATGATGGTCGAACCGAGCGACACGCCCGTCGGGGGCGCAGGGGGAGGTTCAGGTGCCGGCGCTGGCGGCGGTTCGACGGCGCGGGGCGGGGGCGGTTGAACCGCCTGCGGAATCGGCGGCGCCGGCACGGCGGCCGGTTCGGGCGCCATCGCAGGTTGGACCGGTGCAGGCTCGACCGGCGCAGGCTGCGCCAGGTTGGTCCGCAAATGGCTTTGCAGGCCGGCCTGCTCGGCGGCGGCCGCGGCGATCTCCGCGTCGCTGATCGGGTCCGGCGCGCCCATTTCCATCGCGATCATGTCGAGGAGGGCCTCGTCATCGGCCTCGTCATGGGCGTCGGCAGTTTGAGCATCCGCATCTTGCGCTTCGGCGACACTGTCGGCGAATTCGGCCACCGGCGGGGATTCCGCGGCTTCCACAAGTACGGCCTGGGTCTCCTCAGGCGCGGCCGCGGCGGGGCTAGCCTTCGAACCGTAGAGCGCTTCGGAAGCCTGCTGTACGGCGATCGTCGCGTTCGTCTCCGCGGGCAGTTCCTCTGAATCGGGCGAAGAGGGCGTCGCGCCCTCGATCTCCGCCGAGGGCGTCCGGTCATCGCCGCCGAATTCCGACAGCCGCCCCTCGAGCGCAGCGAACGCCGCCCCGAGAGCGGCCTTCGCCTCGTTGGAAGTGATCTGTTCGGCGCCCGCTTCGATGACGGCGACCTGCGAATCGATCAGATCGCAGATGCGCCCGTCATTGCCGATCTCGCGCAGGCGCCAGGCAATCTCCCGCAGCACCCGCGCGCCCTTGCGCACGGGCGCAAGGCGCGCTTCCAGCGCAAGGTTGTCGAGCGCTTCGGCAGCGGATTGCTGGGCCGCTTCGACCGCGCCGCGCATGGCGGCGAGCGCATCGTTCAGATTGTCTCTCGCAGCGGTTGCGGCGGCAGTGGCCTCTGCGGCCTGCTGCTGGTGCGCTGCCAGGCTCTCCTGAAGGAGATTCTCCTCCCGCTGGAGATTTGATTCCTTTTGAAGGCTCTCTTCCTTTTGCGCGGCGAGGCCTTGCTCGATCCGCGCCACCGCGTCGAGCACCATGCGGGTGTCGGCGTTGCGGTTGCGCTTGGCGTATTCGTTCAGAAACCAGCGGCCGCGCGACGTCTCCATGAAGGCTTCGGCGATCGCGGCATAGTCTTCCTCGCTCGGCAACGCGGCGCGTGCTGAGATCGGCGAAAGGGCAAATGCATCGTCGGCCATGCTAAACTCTTCGCGCAAATCACCGCGCGTTACGATAACGAGACACCACGATATCGACCGAATCGCAATTGAATTGATGCCGCGCGAATCAGAAATCCCCATTGTATCTCAAGGCGCTTCGACGCGATTCGCTGTGCGGCTGGCGCTGTTCTATGGCGCCACCTTCGGGATGATCGGAACCCATCTGCCGTTTTTCACGGTCTGGCTGAAGGCGGTGGGCATCGAGGCGTGGTGGATCGGGGTGATCGGCGCCGTTCCGGCGCTGACGCGGTTCACGATTCTTCCCTTTGTGACCAGCGCTGCTGAAAAATACTCGCTGCGCGGCGCGCTGACCGTGACGGCGCTCGCGACCGCGCTCGGCTTTGCCGTGATCGGCACCCAGCACCTGCCGCTCGCCGTGCTTCTCATCTATGCCGTCACCTGTTCGATGTGGACGCCGATGCTGCCGCTGACGGATGCCTATGCGCTGCGCGGCGTGGCGCGGTTCGGCCTGAACTACGGGCCGTTGCGGCTGTGGGGCTCGGCGGCTTTCGTGGTGGGAGCGCTGGCCTGCGGTGTGCTGGTCGACGTCCTCGAAGCGAGACACCTGATCTGGGTCATCGTGGCGTTAGGGCTCCTTGCCGCCATTGCCAGCCTCGGGCTGCAGCCGCTCGACCGTCCCAAGGCCGCACCAACGGCGGTCAGGAGCGCAAGCGCACTGCTGCGCGATTACGGGTTCCTTGCCATCATCGTCGCGTCGGCCCTGACCCAGGGCAGCCATGCGGCCTACTACACCTTTGCCTCGATCAGCTGGCAGGCCGCCGGGTTAGGTGGACTGACCATCGCCGGCCTTTGGGTGCTGGGCGTGCTTGCCGAGATCGTGGTGTTCGCGCTGTCGCCGCGCTTTACTCTGGCGCCGGCGCTGCTGGTGGTGATCGGCGCGCTCAGCGCGGTCGCGCGCTGGGTGATTACCGCGCAGGAGCCGCCGGTCGCGGTGCTGGCGATGGTCCAACTCGCGCATGGGCTCACCTACGGACTCACCCAGGTGGGCACCATGAGCCTTCTGGTGCGCCGCGTGCCGATCCACATGATGGCGCGCGGGCAAGGCTACCTCGCGGCCTGCGGTGGCATGGTTTCGATGGCGGCATCGATCCTTTCGGGCATGGTCTATGCGGGATACGGCGCGCGGGTCTATTACGTGATGGCGGCGATGGCGGTCGTCGCCGCGCTCATCATGTGGTTCGCGCGAGGATCATTGGCGCATCAGCCCCAGAGCGTTGCTTCCGGCGGATAGACGAGGCTGCCGTCGTAGCGCAGGCCGTGGTCGCGATCGCGGGCCAGCAGCAGCGGCCCGTCGAGGTCGACGAACCGGGCCTGCTGCGCGAGCAGCATCGCGGGTGCCATCGCGAGCGATGTCGCGACCATGCATCCGATCATGATCTCGAAGCCGAGAGCGTGCGCGGCATCCGCCATCGCCAGCGCCTCCGTCAGGCCGCCGGTCTTGTCGAGCTTGATGTTGACCGCGTCGTAGCGTGCGCGAAGGCGTGCGAGCGAGGCGCGATCATGCACGCTTTCGTCGGCGCAGACCGCGACCTTTCGCCTGATGCGCGCCAGCGCCTCATCCTTGCCGGCCGGCAATGGCTGCTCGACCAGCGTGACGCCGGCGTCGGCGCAGGCAGCGAGATTCTGTTCGAGATTGTCCGCCGTCCAGGCTTCGTTGGCATCCACGATCAGTTCGGATTCGGGAGCGGCCTTGCGCACCGCAGATATCCGTTCGCCATCGCCGTCGCCGCCGAGCTTGATCTTGAGCAGCGGGCGATGTCTCGCCTTGGCGGTCGCTGTCGCCATCGCCTTCGGCGTCCCCAATGAAATCGTGTACGCGGTGGTGCAGGGACGCGGCGCGGGACGGCCGAGCACGGTCCAGATCCGCTGACCACGGCGTTTGGCTTCGAGGTCAAGCAACGCGCAATCGAGCGCGTTCCGCGCGGCGCCTGCGGGCATCGCCGCCTGCAGCGCGTGCCGGTCCAGCCCTGCGGTGACAGCCCCCTGCATCGCCTGAAGCGCCTCGAGCGTCGCTTCCGGCGTTTCGCCGTAGCGGGGGTAGGGCACACATTCGCCACGGCCGACATGATTGCCCTCGGCAATGATCGCGACCACGGTTACGGCCTCGGTCTTGGCGCCCCGGCTGATCGTGAAGGAACCCGCGATCGGCCAGCGTTCAATGTTTGCGGAAAACTTTCGGGAAGGGGTGGAAGTCATTTTAAAATCTGGCAAATTCCGAACCGTGAGCTTGCCCGGTGCAACCGATTGTGGCTGGTTGGAGCATGCTCCGGAAAAGTGGACACCGGTTTTCCGAGCAGATCAATTGGTAACGGCCAGATCATGATCTGGATCAATCTCGACAGGGCCAGGCGGCGTGCGAACGCCTTGCATCGGTAGCGTTAATGGGATGGGCATCGTGAACGGCAACCCGACACTGGAGCGGATCACCCGGGGCAACGCGCTGGCGCTGTGCGCGGCGGGCTCGTGGACGGCCCGGTTTGCTCCCGTGCTGGAACGGATGGTTGCCGACGCCGAAAAGCTCAACGGCAGCCAGCCCGGCATCTTCATCGACGTCTCGCAGGTCTCCAAACTCGATACTTTCGGCGCCTGGCTGATCGAGCGGCTTCGCCGCAGCCTGACCCAGGGCGGCGTCGAGACGGAGATCGCCGGGCTCTCGGCCAATTATTCGAGCCTGGTCGACGAGGTGCGCCGCGTAAAGGCCGGGCCGGTCGTCGAAACCGACGCAGTGACGATCACGGGCATGCTGGAACAGATCGGCCGCAACGTGGCCGGCATCGGCGGCACCCTGGTCGGGCTGATCGAGATGCTGGGCGCGGTGCTCGCCGCGGCCGGCCATGTGCTGATCCGGCCCCGCGGCTTCCGCCTGACCTCGACCATCCATCACCTCGAGCAAGTGTGCTGGCGCGCGGTGCCGATCGTGGTGCTGATCACGTTTTTGATCGGTTGCATCATTTCGCAGCAGGGCATCTTCCACTTCCGCAAGTTCGGCGCCGATATCTTCGTGGTCGACATGCTGGGCGTGCTGGTGCTGCGCGAGATCGGCGTGCTGTTGGTGGCGATCATGGTGGCCGGCCGCTCGGGCTCGGCCTACACCGCCGAACTCGGCTCGATGAAGATGCGCGAGGAGATCGACGCGCTGCGCACCATGGGCTTCGACCCGATCGAGGTGCTGATCCTGCCGCGGATGCTGGCGCTGGTGCTGGCGCTGCCGATCCTGGCCTTCCTCGGGGCGATGGCGGCACTCTACGGCGGCGGCCTGGTGGCCTGGCTCTATGGCGGCGTCGAGCCGGAGGCGTTCCTGCTGCGGCTGCGCGACGCCATCTCGATCGATCATTTCGTCGTCGGCATCATCAAGGCGCCGGTGATGGCGGCTGTGATCGGCATCGTCGCCTGCGTCGAGGGACTGGCCGTGCAGGGCAGCGCCGAATCGCTCGGCCAGCACACGACATCCTCGGTGGTGAAGGGAATCTTCTTCGTGATCGTCATGGATGGCGTGTTCGCCATCTTCTTCGCATCGATCGGGATGTGACCATGGCAGGCGAGACCACCGACCCCATCATTCGCGTTCGCGACATCACCGTGCAGTTCGGCAAGACGCGGGTGCTCGACGGGCTCAATCTCGACGTCAGGCGCGGCGAGATTTTGGGGTTCGTCGGCCCGTCGGGCGCCGGAAAATCGGTGCTGACGCGCACCATCATTGGCCTGGTGCCGAAGGTGGCCGGCCGCATCGAGGTGTTCGGCATCGACCTCGACGCGGCGAGCGCGGCCGAACGGCGCGGCGTGGAGCGGCGCTGGGGCATCCTGTTCCAGCAGGGCGCGCTGTTCTCCTCGCTGACGGTGCGGCAGAACATCCAGTTCCCGGTTCGCGAATATCTCAGGGTCTCGCAGCGGCTGCTCGACGAGATCATGGTGGCCAAGCTCGGCATGGTCGGGTTGCGGCCCGAGGTCGCCGACCGCTATCCCTCCGAACTCTCCGGCGGCATGATCAAGCGCGTGGCGCTGGCGCGCGCGCTCGCGCTCGACCCCGAACTGGTGTTCCTGGACGAGCCGACCTCGGGGCTGGACCCGATCGGAGCGGGCGATTTCGACGAACTGGTACGCACCCTGCAGCGCACTTTGGGCCTGACGGTTTTCATGGTAACCCACGATCTCGACAGCCTTTATACGGCCTGCGACCGCATCGCGGTTCTGGGGAACGGCAAGATCATCGCCGCAGGGTCGGTCGCCGACATGCAGGCCTCGCAGCACCCCTGGCTGAGGCAATATTTCCACGGCAAGCGCGCCCGCGCGGTCATGGGTTGAACCGGAGTACGTTTGGACATGGAAACGCGGGCGAACTACGTCCTGATCGGAGCCTTCACGCTGGCGGTGATCGCAGCTGCGTTCGGCTTCGTGCTGTGGTTCCAGAGCCTGCACACCACCAAGCTGCGCAGCCCGATCCGCATCGTGTTCGAAGGCGCGGCGTCCGGCCTCCGTAACGGCGGCAGCGTCAACTTCAATGGTATCCGGATAGGCGAAGTGGTCTCCGTGAAGCTCGATAATCCGCGACGGGTGGTCGCGCTGGCGATGGTCGAGAACAACGCGCCGATCCGCAAGGACACGCTGGTCGGGCTTGAGTTCCAGGGCCTCACCGGCGTTGCTGCGATCTCGCTCAAGGGCGGCGAGGAATCGGCGCCGTCGGTGCCGCTCGACGAGGACGGCGTTCCGGTACTGACCGCCGACCCGAGCGCGCTGCAGGACGTGACCGAATCGATCCGCGCCACGCTGCAGAACGTCAACCGCATCGTCGCCGACAACCAGGAATCGGTGAAGAACTCGCTGCGGAATCTCGAGACCTTCACCGGCACGCTCGCACGCAACTCCGAGAAGATCGACAACATCATGCTCAGGGTCGACGGCGTGATGGGGAAGGCCGACAGCCTGATGCTCGGGCTGAACACCATCGCGGGCGGCGCCGCCGGCGGCGAATTGAGCCTGATGGTCAAGTCGATCCGCGAACTCGCGGAGGATTTCGACAAGCGCTCGGGCGCGCTGATGGCCGACGGCCGCCGCACCCTCGCCGATATCAGCCGCGCCGTGAACAATTTCGACCGCAACCCAAGCCGGGTGATCTTCGGCGGAAGCAACAACGCCGTAGCGGCTCCGCCGCCCCCACCGCCCCAGCCAGCCGCGCCGGCGGGCCCAAGGGCGCAGAAGCGGCAGTAGCTGAGCGAATGGCGAATAGGTCGCCTCGATCCAGAGCTTCGGCGCCGACGGACGCCAACTGTCCGGAATGAAAAACGGAGGCATCGCTGCCTCCGTTTCCATTCGCTACTCGCCATTCACTATTCGCTATTCGCTATTCCGCAGCCTTATCCCAGCCTTCCCGCGGCGTGTGCGAGCAGGGTATAGACCAGGCCGGTCTCGGAGGTGAGGTGGCCGCGCAGCGCCTGCGGTCCGCGTTCCTCGCGCGCGACCTCGTCGAGCAGCCGCTCGAACTCGGCGATGTAGCGGTCGACCGTCTGCTTGAAGGTGCGGTCGGCGCGATACTTGCGCGCGACCTCGTCGAATGCCTTCTGGCCGGCAGCCGTATAGAGCCGCTTGCTGAACGCCTTGCTCTCGCCGCGCTGGTAGCGGTCCCACATCTCGGCTGCGAGATTGCGGTCCATCAGCCGGCCGATGTCGAGCGACAGCGACTCCAGCGGGTTCACCGCGCTCTGCGGCATCCGGCGCGGCGCGTCGCGTCCGCTGCTGGCGTCAGTGCGATTGAGCAGGTCGGACAGCCAGCCGTCGCGTCCAGGGTCCTGGCTGGTCGCCGGCGAGACCGGCGGGGCGTCGGTGCGGCGCGAGGAAGCGATGCCGAGATCCGGCGGCGGCAGCGTCGATGCGCTGTTGCCGCCGTTGTCGCGCATGCGCACGTCATTGCGGCCGCCGGCCGCCGCCATCACGATCGGCTCGTCCTGACGCTGCGCGCCGGGGCGGCCGGAGGTCACGACATCGAGACCGCGGCCGTGATGGGCGACGATGCGGTTGAGCTCGGCGAGCGCCTCGATCTGGTCGACGATCACCTTGCGCATCTGCGCGGTGTTGTCGGCCGCCTCCTGCGGCATTTCCAGCACGCCTCGGCGCAGCTCGTTGCGCGTCGATTCGAGTTCCTGGTGCATCTCGGCCGCCATCTGCTTCATGGCCTGCACCATCGTGCCGAACCTTTCGGTCGACTGCTTGAACATCGCATCCGTTTCCTGGCTGCTCTGCTGGTAGAGGTCGCTCATGGCGTGAAGGGTCTGTTGCCGTTCGTTCTCGGCCGCGGTGCGCACCGCTTCGAACTGGCGGCTGATCGCCGCCGATCCGGCGCCTGCGGTTTCCGCCACCACGCGCGCAATGTCCCGGGCACGCTCTTCGGCCGCGGCGAGCGACTCGTCGAGCAGGCCGGAGAAGCGCGACAGGCGCTGTTCGAGATCGGTGGTACGCAGATCGATGGTGGTGACCAGCGATTCAAGCTGATCCTTGCGATCGATGACGGACGCGGTGGTGTTGCGGTTGGCCTCCTCGACGAGGGATGCGGCTTCGACCAGCGACTTGCCGTGGCTTTCGAACTGGCTCGACAGCGCGCCGAGATCTTCCAGCGCCCGCGACGTCTTGCTGTTGAAGACGGTCAGTTGGTCTTCCAGCGTCTGGGTCGCGACGCCGTTGCGGGAAGTGACGTCGTTCATTGCCGACACGAAGTCGGCCACGCGGGTCACCAGCGCGCGCTCCAGCGAATTGAGGTTGTCGTGGGCGCCGGTCAGCACTTCCTGCAGCAGGATGTTGCCCTCGCGCAGGCGCTCGAACAGCGCGACGGTGTCGGTGCGCAGGATCTTGCTGGTCTCCTGCATCTCGGTGACGGCCGCGATCGAAACCTGACGCGACTGGTCGATGGCCGAACGCGTCGATTGCTCGATATCCTTCAGCGACTTGGCTACCGACCCGGTGGCGATCTCGCCCGCCGAGGTAATGCTGCGCGCCACATCCGAGCCGTGCGCCGTCATCGATTGCGAGAACATCTGGCCACGGGTCTCGATTGCCTTCAGGGCGTCGGCGGTGACGCGGTCGATGTCGGTCGTCAGTTGCGTGGTCTTGCCGCTCAGCGCCTCGACCAGCGAACCGCGGCGGCTGTCCACGATCTGCGCCAGACGGTCGGTCTGCTGCTGGACATAGGTAACGATTTCGTCGGTCTTGCCGGTCATCGTCGAGCCGAAACTGCTGCTGGCAGCGAGCACCGAACGCTCGATATCGGCCGAGGTCGACTTGAAATTCGAACTGACTTCGTTCGTTGCGGCCACGAGCGCGGTCTGTGCGATCTGGGCGGTGGCCTGAATGGTGTCGGTGGTGTTGGTGGTGACGGTGCTCAGCGAACGTTCGAGGTCGGCGGCGATTGCCTTGATCTGGCTGGCCGAGTCCGTCGAGATCGCCGTCAGCGAGGTCTGCGCTTCCCGTGCAGTCCCCAGGATGGAGGCGGCGGTGTCGGCCCCTACCGCACTCAGCGTGCGTTCGACGTCGATCGCGAGCGACTTGACGTGGTTGGCGGCTTCCGTGGATGCCGTGATCAGCGTCGTCTGGGCTTCGCGGGCGCCCATGGTGATCGACTCGGCGGTGGCGTTTCCGGCCATCGACAGCGAATGCTGCAGGTCGGCCGCGAGCGTCTGGACCTTGCTTGCAGCATCGGTCGAGGAGGTGATGAGCGCATTCTGCGCTTCGCGCGCACCGGAGGTGATGGCCTCGGCCGTCGCGGTGCCGGCCATCGAAAGCGAACGCTCGACGTCGGCGGCGAGCGACTTGACCTGGTTGGCGGCTTCCGCGGAGGCTGCGACCAGCGTGTTCTGTGCTTCGCGGGCGCCGGCGGTGACCGTTTCGGCAGTTGCCGTACCGGCGACCGACAACGAACGCTCGACATCGGCGGCGAGCGACTTGACGTGGTTGGCTGCGTCCGCGGATGCGGTCACCAGCGTGTTCTGCGCCTCGCGTGCGCCGGCCAGAACCGATGCCGCCGTGGCGTCGCCCGCGGCCGAGAGCGTGCGCTCGACGTCGGCGGCCAGCGACTTGATCCGCGAGGCGGCCTCGGACGAGGCCGCGATCAGCGTCTGCTGGGCGTCGCGGGCGCTGGTCAGGATCGAGCCTGCGGCGCCGGTGCCCACCGCGTTGAGGGCGGTCTCGACCTCGGTCGATGCCAGTTTCAACTGGGTGCCGACATCGGAGGACACCGTCAGCAGCGACTGTTGCGCGGTGCGCGCGCCGGTCTGGATGGTCTCCGCGGTGTTGACCACGAGGTTGGTCAGCGCGCGCTCCGCGTCCTCGACATGCGACTTGATTCCGGAAGACAGCATTTCCGCACGCGACATCAGGTCTTCGCTGGCCTGGCGGCCGCTGCTCTCGATGCGGCCGGCCACCGCTTCGATGCGCGAGCCGAGCAGGTCCTCGAACTGCGCAACGCGGGTATCGATGTCGCCGGCGATGGCGCCGACGCGGGTCTCGATGCCCTGCTGGATTTCCTGGAACCGCGCCTGGATGGTGTCGGTCAACTGGGCGCTGCGGCCGTCGATGGTCTCGGTCACGTTGGAAATGCGATGATCGACGGCGGCGATCGCCTGCGCGGTGCCGTCGGTGAGCGAGGAGGTGAGCTGTCCAAGCCGCTGGTCGATCGACTGGATCGCCTGGGCCGCGCCTTCGGTGAGCGAAGACGTCAGCGTGCCGAGGCGGCTGTCGATGGTTTCGGTGACGAATTTCGCGCGGGTGTCGAACGTCACTTCGAGCGATTTCAGGCGACCGTCGATGGCCTCGTCGAACGACTTGATCCTGCCGTCGAGCGAGGTGTCGAGGTTGCTGACGCGGGTGCCGAGCGTGGTCTCGAACTGCAGCAGGCGCTGATCGAGCGAGGCGGTGATCTCGCCGGCGTTCGAACTCAGGCGGTTGTCGAACGTGTCGACGTAGTTCTTCAGGCTGTCGCCGATCTCCTGGGTCCGCTGTCCCATGCGCTCGACGATCTCGCCGCCGAACGTCTTGACGGTGCGGTCGAACTCCGAGATGTGGCGCGTGATCAGCGCTCCCAGCGTGCCGCTGTCGCGGGCGAACTTTTCCGCGAGCTCGCCGCCGCGATCCTTCACCAGTTCGTCGAAGGCGTTCATCTGCAGCGACAGGCTGTCGTGCGCGGTCTCGGTCTGGCTGATCACCCTGGCGACCAGCGTGTTGACGGTCGCGTCGAGCGCGTCGCCCGCCTTGTCGCCGGAGGAGAGGATGCGGGTCGCCAGCGACTTGCCGGCCTCGTCGATCTTGTTGACGAGGTCACCCGAGCGCAATTCGAGTTCGAGCAGCAGCGAGTCGGAAGAGTTCTTCAGCGAGTCGTGGACCTGTTCGGTGCGGTCGGAGATGCCGTCGACGATGGTGGAGGAGCGCTGCTCGAATTCGCCGGTGATGCGGTCGATGCGCTCGTTGAGCATCTCGTGGACGCGGTCGGCGAGATCGACGAACTCGTCGTGAACGTGGCCGGTCTTGAAGTTGAGGCTGGTGGTCAGCCGCTCGGAGGCGTCGAGCACGGCGCGCGTGGTCTCGGAGCTTGCTTCCTCGAGGCGATCGAGCAGGTCGCCGCCGCGCTCGCCGAGCGCCAGGATCATGTTGTCGCCGGCATGGCTGAGCGCGCTGGTGATGTGCTGGCCGCGCTCTTCCAGCGCGCCGGTGATGCTCTTTGCGACTTCGTCGACGCGCGAGGCGATCGCGTCGGAGATCAGCGCGATATCGTGGCGCAGGTCGATCTGGACGCCGGAAATGGCGCTGCGAACCTGTTCGGCCTGGCCGACCAGATTGTCGCGCTGATGGGCGATGTCCTGCAGCAGCGCGCGAATGCGCACTTCGTTGTCGCTATAGGCGCGCTCGAGCGCTGCCACCTCGTTGGCGACGAGCGTTTCGAGTTCGCCGGCGCGCGCGATCGCGCGTTCGACGCCGTCGCCCATCGCGGCGACCTCGCGGCGGATCGCCTGACCGACGGTCACCATGGAATCGGCGGCCGTGGCTTCGGGTTCGGAGAACCGGATCGCGACCTGCGCCATCGACTGCGCGATCATCCGCATTTCCTGGCCGCGCCAGGCGAGGCTCGCGAGGAAATAGAACAGCAGCACCGGCGCAAAGAACAGCGCCGCAAGTCCCGCGAGCACCAGCACGCCGCCGCTTTGTCCGATCGCCGCCTGCAGCGAGGGGAGGAAGGCAAACGTCAGCAGCGCGCAGCCGACGACCCACACGCCTCCAAATATGGACGCCAGCGTATAGACGCTGCGGGCAGGGCGGCCCTTCTGGATTGCCTGCAGAATCTGTCCGATGGTTTCGCGATCGTCATTGGCGGCACGACGCGGAATGCGCGGCTCTTCGATCGGTTCGAACACCGGCCGCTCCGCGCTCGCGCGCGCGTCACGCGCATCGAAAGACAGTTCGGAGTAGGACGGAGGCGCCGACAGACCGGGAGGAGCGAGTTCGCTGCCGGGCGAATTGCGGCTGCTGTCGGCGCTCGCATCGCCGATGTTCAGCGCCTCCTGAATGGCCGAAAGCGCGACTTCTGTGGGATCCTTAACTTTCTTCGGATTGTTCGCCATGTGCAGTCCGAGCCCTCTTAACCTTTACGCATCCGGCCGTTCTTGCAAAAAAGTGCCCCCGCAAGCACAAAACCGGACCATAACCCCCCACGGATGCGAGCACGCCCGCCGGCCGCCCGTCCGCAAACATCCTATGGGCAGTGCGATGCGAATGAAATGGCCACGGTTAAGACATTCTTAATCATCCTTAATCATCGTTAATAGCTTTGTTGCATAAGGCCTTACGGATACACAGATTTTTCACAGGGGGTGTGGATAACGGCGGCATGTGGGCCAAAACGGGACACGGCCGGGGCGGAGTCTGAGAACGTTCCGTTAACTAATCTGGTGTTGGCTCGCCATAATCGGCCCCTGCGGAATGATCGCGGCAGGGCGATCTGGGTTCCGCCATGACGCCACATCCCGAACGGATTGAATGGATGCCATCGCCGCCGCTCGTCCCCGATGATGGCCCGATCGATTTCGATCACCTCAAACGCATGACGCTGGGCGATGCCGGCCTCGAGCAGGAGGTGCTGGCGATGTTCTCGGCCCAGGCGGTCCGGCTCGTCAAAACCCTTGCCGCGATGCCTTCCGATGCCGCGGCACTGGCGCATACGCTGAAGGGCTCCGCCCGCGCCATCGGCGCCTTTGCCGTGGCGGAAGCAGCAAGCCGGCTGGAGGCGGCGATCGGCAGCGGCTCCGACGCCGGCCGCCCGCTCGCCGAACTTGGCGATGCGGTTTCGCTGACGCGGACGGCGATCGAGGCGGTCCTGCGCCGTTCCTGAGCGGAACGCCCGCGATAACGGCGAAACGCCGGAGAAATGCCACCTCAAGGTTTTCGTCCCGACCGCTGGCGCTGCACGGATCGACCCGTTATAGGACTGCCAGTAGCCTTCTTTACGTCTTCCGGCAGCACGAGCGATCATGGCCAAAATTCACTTTGTCGACCATTCCGGCGAAAAACGAACGATTGAAGTCGAAAACGGCGCGACCGTGATGGAAGCCGCGATCCGTAATGCCATTCCGGGCATCGAAGCCGAATGCGGCGGCGCCTGCGCGTGCGCGACCTGCCATGTCTATGTCGACGAAGCCTGGCGCGAGAAGGTCGGCGCGCCGACGCCGATGGAAGAGGACATGCTGGATTTCGGCTTCGACGTGCGGCCGAATTCGCGTCTGTCCTGCCAGATCAAGGTGACCGACGACCTCGACGGGCTCACGGTGTCGACGCCGGAGCGGCAGGCCTGAGATCCGTCAACCCGGATTCACGCCGCGGCGAATCCAGCGCTGGAAGTTTGCCAGGATATCCGGCGTCAGCGGCATAGGCTTGCGGGTGGCCTCATCGAGCAGCACCGATACCGATCGCGCCGATGCCACGCATTTGCCTTCGGAGAACACGACCTGATCGAAGGTCACCGAGGTCCGGCCGAACTTGACGACGCCGAGCCCCATTTCGATCGTGCCCGGCCAGCGCAGTTCGGCGCGGAAATGGATGTCGAGCCGCACCATGATCCAGGCGACGCCGTCCGGCATCAGCCCGTAGCTGCGATCCTTCATCAGCGTGACGCGGCCGGTCTCGAAATAGGTCGCATAGACCGCGTTGTTGACGTGATGGTTCGGGTCGAGGTCGGCAAACCTCACATTGTCGGACAGGCGGTAGGGAAAATCTTCCAGACGGGGGTCAGCGTCGGAACGCAAGGGGGCATTCACAGGGCAAATCTCCGAGAACCTCAGACCCTTACAGCCCACTTGTCGAGCCACGGCAAGGGCTTGCCGCGGCCACGGGCGTCATATTTGGCTTTCCTGTTAGTCCCGTGTTGGCTAGACAGTTTCGGCCTTCCCACCAGGTTCAACCGAAAAGAAGCGGACATGAGCGAAGCGATCAAAACCGATGTGCTGATCATTGGCGCGGGCCCGTGCGGCCTGTTCGCCGTTTTCGAACTGGGCCTTCTCGACATGAAGGCGCATGTGGTCGACATCCTCGACAAGATCGGCGGCCAGTGCGCCGAGCTCTATCCGGAAAAGCCGATCTACGACATTCCCGGCATCCCGCTCGTCACCGGCCAGGGCCTGACGGACGCACTGCTGGAGCAGATCAAGCCGTTCGGCCCGACCTTCCATCTCAACGAGATGGTGGAGACGATCGAGAAGATCGGCGATCCCGCCTTTCGCGTTACGACCGATGCGGGGAAGGTGTTCGAATGCAAGGTGGTGGTGATCTCCGCGGGCGGCGGCTCGTTCCAGCCGAAGCGGCCGCCGGTGCCGGGCATCGAAGCCTATGAAGGCACGTCGGTGTTCTACGCGGTGCGCAAGATGGAGCAGTTCCGCGACAAGAACATCCTGATCGTCGGCGGCGGCGACTCCGCGCTGGACTGGACGCTCAACCTTCATCCGATCGCAAAGCGCGTGACGCTGCTGCACCGGCGCGACGATTTCCGCGCCGCGCCCCACAGCGTCGAGCAGATGCGCGCACTGGTGAGTGCCAGCAAGATGGATCTGAAGATCGGCCAGGTCACTTCGCTCGAAGGCGAGGGCGGCAAGCTCTCCGCCGCCGTGATGAAGGGCAACGACAACGCCGTCTCGAAGGTCGAGTGCGATACGATGCTGCCGTTCTTCGGGTTGACCATGAAGCTCGGTCCGGTGGCGAACTGGGGCGTCGCGCTCGAAAACAATCTGGTGCCGGTCGAGACGGCTGCGTTCGAGACCAATGTGCCAGGCATTTTCGCGATCGGCGACATCAACACCTATCCCGGGAAGCTGAAGCTGATCCTGTCCGGCTTCCACGAGGGGGCGTTGATGTCGCAGAAGGCACATCGTTACGTCTATCCGGACAAGCGGCTGGTGTTCCAGTACACGACCTCCTCGTCGAGCCTGCAGAAGAAGCTCGGCGTCAGTTGACGTTGACCAGGAACCGACCGGAGAGGCTGCGGCGCGCTCGTCGCGGCCTGTTCCGTCATGGTGGGGCTACTGGCACCGTCCTCCAAATGGCCGTAGTCTGCGCCCATTCATTTTGTGGATTAGTCAGGTGGCGACCATGCGCAACATACTGTCCAGATTTCGATTGATACTGCCGATCGCGATGATGCTCGCGCTTGCTTCGGAACTCGCCGCACAGGCGGCGGAACCCTCGGCGGCCGGGCTGTGGCAGAAGATGGAGAAGGGCAAATCGGTCGGATGGTTCCTGGTGGTGGAGCGCGAGGGGCTGTTCGAGGGCGCGTTTGCCAAGCTCTTCCCTGAGCCCGGCGATGCCCCCAATCCGACCTGCGCGAAGTGCACCGACGATCGCAAGGATGCGCCGTGGCTCGGGCTCTCCTTCATCCGCGACATGAAGCGCGACGGATTGAAATACGAGAACGGCAACGTGCTGGATCCGCGCGACGGCAAGATCTACAAGGCCAAGATGACGCTCAGCCCCGACGGGCAGACGCTGACCATGCGCGGCTATCTCGGCATCTCGCTGCTGGGCAGGGACGAGGTCTGGACCCGCCTGCCGGATACGGCGATGGCGCAAGTCGATCCCGCCATCATTGCGAAATATCTGCCGGCGCAGGCCGCGGCTCTGAAGCCGCCCGCCGGTGCGGCGAAGGCTCCGGCCGCGGCAAAGAAGACCACTGCGCCGGCGCCTCATCCGGCACCAGCGCGCTAGTTCAGTCCGCCGGTTCGGCCCGGTGGCTGCTGCACGCCGGGCGCAACCTGTATCGGCGGCACCGGCTGCGAGGTGACTTCAGGCACGGCAGCGTCGAGTCGCAGCACGGACGCTGCGGCGGGCGTCGCCGCATCCGCCATCGCGGCGTGGCCTTCGGCGCTCGGATGCACGGCGCCGCCATAGACGGCGGAGAGAATCCCCCAGGTCGCGTCGTGGATGTCGGCCGGCTGCTGCGACGAGGGCAGGCCCTGCGGATAGGTCATGGCCGCGAAGTAGCTGTCATTGGCGTCGCGAATCCAGCGCGCGCGGGGCAGGTAGGCGCGGTACTCGCCGGCGCTGCGGCCGCACAGCATCGGCTGGCTGGCGGCGGTGACGATGTCCGGATCGAAGCTGTCGCCCTTCGCCGAAAAGCATTGCCGGTCGAATTCCGGATCGCTCTCGGAGCGGGCGCAAAAACCGTGGCTGGCAAAACTGGCCTGATGGCTGTCGACGAAGGTCATGCGGTCGGCGCGCGGATCGCGGCACAGGATGCCGCCCTGGCACAGCGCCAGCGCTTTCAACTGCGGCAGGAATTCGTTCTCGACAAAGTTCGATACGGCGGCGAGCCGCTGCGGTTCCGCGTTGAAGGAAGGATGGATGTCGAAGCCGGCGCGTCCGCCGGGACAGGGCGCTCCGCCACCCGTCAGCGTCGGATTGGCGTAGGACGTATACACCACGCGCGACAGGTCGCCGCCGACCAGCGGCTTCAGCGCGTCGCGCAATTTTGCAAATCCCTGCGGCAGGTCGCGCGTCATTGCCGAGCGCGCGTCGTCCACCGAGGCCATGACGCCGCTGCGCCGGAACAGCGCGCGCTCCGTCTTCGTGTCCACGATCACGTCGGCGACGAGCCCGGAAAAATAGATGTCGTTGGCGCCGACCGACAGCAGCACGAGGTCTAGTTTGCGATCGGGTTGCCGGCGCTTGGCGGCGTTGACGGCATCGCGCAGTTCGTCCAGTTGCGCGTTGACCTTCCCCGAGCACGCACCGCCCGACTTCGACGGCAGGCAATCGCGGGCGCGCTGCGAACCGAACAGGCCGTCGGCGATGGTGGCGCCGGTGCAGGCCAGCGGCAGATAGGTGACCGCGATGTGCGGATACTGCACGGCGAGCGCCAGCGCGGTCCGTGTCTGATAGCTGTACAGCGAGCGGTGACAGGCCGGGTTGAACCAGAGCGCGCTCCGGCGCTGCCAGACGGCGAGCGAGTCGGGCGCCTCGCAGGCCCGCCCGCCTTTGTAGCCGGCGCGGCTCGGACGGTAATATTGCGCTGCTGCCGTGCCGAGGTAGGAGCGGAAGCAGAAGCCTTCATCGGTCAGCGCAATCGGCCGGTCCGGATTGCCTTCGCCGGAAGCGACGCTGTCGCCAAGGCCGGCAATGAAGATGTCGCGCACCGTGATTTCGGCGGTGGCGCGCTGGTTGCCCTCCGCGCTCGATATATCGGCGGTCGCAACCGTGGTGCGGCCATAGCGGACCCTCAGATTGACCGGTTCGGCGCAATCGAAGGTGGAAGTCTGCGGGCCGTCGCCATCGTCGAACGACCAGGCGCAGGTGGCGCCCACCGGAACCGCGCCGGTCAAGCGGACCACGACCGGATGATCGATCGGCGTGAGATAGCTTTCCTTGACGTTGTCGCGGGTGCAGGGCTCGCTGACGCGGCCGGCGAGATCGATGCATAGCCGGTTCACCGTGTTGCGCGCCCAGCCGCGGCCATCGCTCTGGATTGCCAGCGCCTGTTCGGCGGCGAGAACGCTGCGGCCGCGGCCAGCCTCCACCTGCAGCAGGAAATCCCGTTCCTCGCGGAACAGCCGGAAACGGTTGCGCACTTCCCACGAAATCTGCAGCGGTCCGTAGCCGTCTGCGGTCTGCGCTTCCGCGGCGGACGCGGCGAGCCCGAGCAGTGCGCCCGCGAGCAGCGCGATGCACATCAGAGAGCGTGAATGGATTCCGGCCATGGCGCGTTTTGACGTTAACGGTAAGGCAGAAATAAGAGAAGGGTCGTCTGCTAGCCCAAAAGATCGATCGGTGGAGATAACGTCGCTGTTACCGGCGTCAGGATTGGCGGCCCTTGATCGGCTGACGCACCCTGGCCTTGGCCGTGCAGGCCTCGCCGAGCCGGCGGCGTTCGAGCCAGGGCTGCAGCAGGCTGAGCCAGAGCTCGCGCGTCCCCATGATCCAGATCGAGATGCCGAACGGGATCAGGAAGTACAGGATGCGGAATACCACCAGCGTCGCCAGCAACTGCTCCTTGCCGAACTGCGGCAGCGCCACCAGCATCGCGGCATCGAACACGCCGAGGCTGCCGGGCGCATGGCTGGCAAACCCGAGCAGCGTCGCCAGGATGAACACGACGGCCAGCGACACGAAATCGATATGCGGCTCGGTCGGCATCAGCAAGTACATCGCCATCGCGCAGAAGCCGAGATCGACCACGCCGATCAGCACCTGGAGCAGCGTCAGCCGGGCCGAGGGCAATACCACCTTCCAGCCGTTCTGGCCGAGTTCGCGGCGGCTCTCGCCCATCAACAGCCAGACGAAATAGGCGGCTATGCCGGCAAGGCAGCCGAGTGCGATGAGCCGGTTCATCGCCGGCGGCAGCAGATCCATTGCCGACGCGGCTTCGGGATGCCAGGCCATTCCCACGCCGAGCACGAACAGATTGCCGAGCCAGAAGGTCAGGCCCGAAAGGAAGCAGATCTTGGCGACGTCGATCGCCGACAGGGCGTAGTCGGAATAGATCCGAAAGCGGATCGCGCCGCCGGTAAAAACCGTGGCGCCGATGTTGTGGCCGATGGTGTAGCTGGTGAAGCTCGACAGCGCCGCGATACGATAGGGGACGTGGTTCTTGCCAATGGTTCGCAAGGCGAAGAAATCGTAGAAGGTCAGCGTGAAGAACGCGCCCACCACGCAGAGCGCAGCCAGCGCGATGCGGTGCGGCGCGATTTCGGTCAGCGCAGTCAGAATGACCGCGGTGTCGACCCCCTTCAGGGTGCGAACCAGGTGCGTAACCGCAAGAATGATGATGAGGAGACTCGCAACGATCCCCAGCCGTTTCCAGCCGATCTTCTCCTTGAAGCCACGCCCGAGCGTGGTCAGCAGCCGATGCATTCATCCTCCCGGCGAGGCGGCAATACGCTAGATTCAGGGTCTGTCACGACCGGTGACAGTCGACGGTCAGAGGCACCGCGCGCGAAAACCCATAAGCTAAAACCGGGCCGTTGTGCAGTCCTTGACAAGCCTGCCATTTGGCGCGGTTCGCCGCCCTTGTCATACGCCCTACATATGTCGTTCCGTTAACGATTCGAGTCGCTTCGAGGTCCGTTCCGCCCTCGTTCCGCATGGCCGTCGAGACGTTCCATCGCGGCGTTTTCGGGCTTTCAGGAACATCCCATGGCGAGCCGGCCAGCCCGGCATCAGCATCGAACATGATGGCGTGCGTGAGGCATCAAAAGTCCGGCGCTTTCGTGTTCCCGGCGACAAGGATCCACGCAAGGGGCCTGTTCACCGCGGACCGTTACCAAAATGAGGCAAAAAGCCGCGCAGGGCGCCCTGTGCGGCTTTTCCACGGTTTGTTGCCCAATGGGACGTCCGCCCGAGGCTCATTTCAACCCGTGCGAACGGCTGACGAAAGCGGGCATTTCGTGCGGCGCGCAACCCCTACAAGCGTTTGTTCACCATCCGTGCAACTGCAACCGTGATGGTTACGCCGAATATACCAGTGGAACCGTAATTGCAGGCCCAATGGGGAGTTTGCAATGTACCGGGTCCTGACTTGTCTCGCGACCGAGCACGACTGGCGTCTGGTCGTGCTGGCAGGCGCTATTTGCTGGTTCGCCAGTGTGGTGGCCATCAGCCTGTTCCACCGCGCGAGGGCCTCCAATGGCCGAACGCGCGCGATCTGGGTCTGCCTCGACGCGTCCGTTGCGGGCTGCGGAATCTGGGCCACCCATTTCGTTGCGATGCTGGCTTACGACCCCGGCGTCGGCGCCGGTTACAACGTACCCGTCACGCTGTTGTCGCTGGTCTTCGCCGTGGCCATTGTCGCCGTCGGGCTCTGCGTTGCGCTTTTCAGTGCGCGCCGGTCCGTCATCGCGATCGGTGGCGCGATCATCGGCGCCGGTGTCGCGGCCATGCACTATACCGGCATGCTCGCGATGGATCTTCCGGCCTACATTGTGTGGGCGCCAGGTATCGTTTCGGCCTCGATCGTTCTCGGAAGCATATTCGCGGCCCTGGCAATGCTGGTTGCCGCGCGCCGCGATGATTCCGTCCATACCGTGGTCGCCACGGGCCTGCTGACGGTTGCCGTCGTCTCGCATCACTTCACGGCCATGGGCGCCGTCACGCTCGTTCCCGATCCGACGCTCGGCTCTGACGCGATGACGGTTTCTCCGGCTGCGCTTTCATTTCTGACCTCGGCCGGAGCCTTTGCCATTCTCGGGATATCGCTGCTGGCGGCCATGTTCGACCGCCGCGCCAAAAGCGAACTCCATGTGCAGAAGATCCTGCTCGATTCAGCCATCACGAACATGTCGCAGGGACTTTGCATGTTCGATGCGGAGGGTCGCATCCTCCTGTTCAACCGGCGTTACGTCGAACTCATGGATCGGACCGGCATGCCGCTTCAGGGCCGCGTGCTGGTCGACGTCCTGCGCGAATTGAAGGCGGCGGGCGAATGGCATGGCGACCCTGATGAGTTCTTCAATGCGATGGTGGCGGACGCCAGGGCCGGCAGGACCGTCACCAGGACGCTGGATCGGAGCGGACGTTCGCTCCGCGTGGTCCATCAGCCCATGAAGGGCGGTGGATGGGTTGCCACGTTCGAAGACATCACCGAATGGCAGGCGGCCCAGGAGCAGATATCGCACATGGCGCGCCATGACGCGCTGACCAATCTGCCGAACCGGACGCTGTTCCGCGAACAACTCGATAAGGCCTTGCGGCTCGTACGTCGCAACGATCAGGTCGCGGTGCTCTGCCTCGACCTCGACCACTTCAAGGGCATCAACGATTCGCTCGGCCATCCGGTCGGCGACGTGCTGCTGAAGGAGGTCGCACGGCGTCTCGCCGGCTGCATCAGCGAGAACGACACGGTCGCGCGACTGGGCGGCGACGAATTCGCGATCGTGCAGTTCTGCCGCGATGGCGAGCCGTCCACCGTCGCCATGCTTGCCAGCGAATTGGTCGAGAAAGTCTCCGCGCCCTATGATATTGCCGGTCATCAGCTCGTCGTCGGCGTCAGTATCGGCATTTCGCTGGCGCCCGAAGACGGAAAGAATCCGGACGGGCTCCTCAGGAACGCCGATCTTGCGCTCTACCGGGCCAAGGAAGACGGCCGCGGCACCTATCGCTTCTTCGAGACGGGGATGGACGCGCGCGCGCAGGCGCGGCGGCTGCTGGAAATCGACTTGCGCGCGGCGCTGCCGCGCGGCGAGTTCGAAGTCTATTACCAGCCGATCCGCGACGTCGCCAGGGACGAGGTCGTCGCCTTCGAGGCGCTGGTGCGCTGGAATCATTCGCTGCGCGGCATGATCTCTCCGGTCAATTTCATCCCGCTGGCGGAAGAAACCGGCCTGATCGTTCCGATCGGCGACTGGGTGCTGCGTCAGGCCTGCATGGACGCTGCCGGCTGGTCGCGGGATGTCGGCGTTGCCGTCAACCTGTCGCCGGTGCAATTCAAGAATCCCAACCTGGTATCGACGGTGAAGGAAGCGCTCGAAGCCTCCGGCCTTCCGGCGCGCCGGCTCGAACTGGAGATAACGGAATCGGTGCTGCTGCAGAACAGCGAGGCAACGCTGGCGGTCCTGCACGAGCTTCGCGGCTTCGGTGTGAGGATCTCGCTCGACGACTTCGGAACGGGATACTCCTCGCTGAGCTACCTGCGCAGCTTCCCGTTCGACAAGATCAAGATCGACCGTTCGTTCGTGAGCGAACTGGCGACGCGCGACGATTCAATGGCGATTGTCCGCGCGGTGACCGGCCTCGGCAAGAGCCTCGGCATCGTCACCACGGCCGAAGGCGTCGAGACCGATGCGCAATTCGAACTGTTGCGCCAGGAAGGCTGCACGCAGGCGCAAGGCTACCTGTTCAGCCGGCCGCGTCCCGCCGCCGAGGTGGAGAAGATGCTGACGCAGCCGCGCCAGCGCAGGATTGCTTAAAGCGCTAAGGTGTCACGCTTTGCGCAGGGCGAAATGCGCGCCGCAGAACGCCATGGTCGCGCCGAGACACAAGGCGGCAAGCCCCGCCAGCACGCCCGAAACGGTCGGCAGGGGGCTTGGCGCCGAGGCTGCCTGTCCCGCACCGGCCAGGATCAGCACGCCGACGCCGATCAGGAATTGCCGCATCCGCAATGGAATCTGGCCCGAAACCGCGCTGTCCATCAGATTGGCGGTAAAATAGCCGCCGGAAAAACCGACGGTCGCGATCAGCCACCAGGCAATCGCAGCACCGGCCGGCATGAAATCGCTTGTGTCGGATCGCCACAGGCCGCCGAGATCGAGGCCATAACGCGCTCCCAGCATGTGGACGGCGAGCGCCAGCAGCACACCTGAAACGATGGCGCCGGCGAGAATCAGGCGGCGTGGAAAATAAGTCGTCTCGGACATGCCCCGCTTGTAAGGTAAAGCCGGCGCGCCGTGCAAGCAGCCGGCTTCAACCGACAACGGGAATTTTGAGTTGCCGACATCACTTCCGAACCGGCCGACGACGGAAGGCGAGGGCGCATCGCCCGTGACCCGCTACACCTACAAGGCGTCCCTGGTCGGATCGGCGCATCAGTTCGATCTGACCGACGCCGGATTGTCGTGGCGCATCGGCAGCCGGTCCGGCGTGTGGCCCTACGCCGAAATCGCCTCGGTCCGCCTCTCCTATCGGCCGATGACGATGCAGTCGCGTCGTTTTCGCGCCGACATCGAAGGGGCGGGCGGCGGACGCATCGCGCTTTTCTCGACGACCTGGCAGACGGTTGCGCTGGTGGCGCCGCAGGACGAGAGCTACAGCATCTTCATCACCGAACTGCACCGAAGGATGAAGGCGGCGGGCAGCCGGGCTGCGCTGATCGGCGGCGTCGGGCAGGCGAATTATGCCACGGCAGTGACGATTGTGGCACTGCTGGCGATTGCGATGGTCGGGCTTCTGGCGCGGGCGCTCGCGACGTCCCAATTCACCGGCGCATTGTTTCTGGTCGCCATGGCCGTCTGGTTCGCCTGGTCGATCGGCGGCTTCATCAGGCGGAACCGGCCGCGACGCTACTCGTTCGACCAGCTTCCCGAAGATCTGCTGCCGTAGAGCGTTTCCAGCGAAGTGGAAACCGGTTCGCTTTGGCACACCGACACCGAATTCGAGGCGCGCGACCGATGTTTCTACTCGGTCGTGTCGAGATCCTCCCTCGCGGTCAGCATTCCCGCAAGCGTGCGCAGCGCGAGGTCGAGTTGTTCGGTGGTCGGTGCGCCGAGCGCCAGGCGGACGGCGTTGGGGGCATGGCCGGGAGCCACGGCGAAGGTGGTCGAGGGAGTCAACGCGATGTCGCGGCGCGCGGCGGCGGCAACGAAAGTCTGCGAGCGCCAGTGCGGTGGCAGCGTCAGCCAGAGGTGGTAGGATTTGGGGTTCGCCTGGATTTCGAAACCCGCCAGATGTCTCGCCGCCATCTGCTGCCGGCGCGCGGCTTCGATGCGTTTGAGGCGGGAGAGTTCGGCGACGGTGCCGTCGGCCATCAGCCGTTGACCCGCGGCGAACGCAAATCCCGCGGCGGTCCAGCCGCCCGAGCGAACCGCGGCCATGACGCGCTCGCGCAGCCGCGGCGGCGAAACGATGAAGCCGAGCGCGAGGCCGGGTGCCACCTTCTTCGACAGGCTGTCGAGCACGATGCAGTGGTCGGGCGCGAGCGCGGCCATCGGCGTCTCCTCGTCAAGGAAGCCGTAGACGGTGTCCTCGATCACGACGAGCCCGAGCTTTTCGACGACGCGCAGCAGGTCGGCGCGGCGCGCGGCCGGCATCGTCATGCCAAGTGGATTCTGAATCGTCGGCTGGGTGTACAGCGCCGTCAGATGCGCTTCGCGGTGGGCTTTTTGTACCGCGTCCGGACGGACGCCGTGCTCGTCCATCGCAAGCGGCACCAGCGTGACGCCGAGCCTTGCGGCAATGTCCTTGATGAAGGGATAGGTCAGCGCCTCGACGCCGCAACGGCCGCCGGCGGGGACCACTGCCGCGAGCGCTGCGGCGATGCATTGCCTGCCGTTCGCGGTGAAGACGAACTGGTCGGGAGCCGGTGACCAGTCCTCGCAGGCGAGAAATTCCGCCGAAACGGCGCGCGCCGCCTGCGTGCCGATGGTGGAGGAGTGTCGCAACGCGAGGTCGAGCGCGTCGGCTCGTTCCAGTCCTTCCAGGCTCCGCGCGATCATTGCCGATTGCGTCGGCAGAATGGGGTAATTGACCTCGAGATCGATGCGCGCGCCGCGCGGCTCCATCGGCATGGCGACGCCGCGCCGCGTTTCGCCCGACACGAACGTGCCACGCCCGACTTCGCCGACCACGAGTCCCCGGCGCAGCAACTCGGTGTAAACCCTGCTCGCGGTCGAGACCGCGATCTTGCGCTCATACGCGAAACTGCGCTGCGGCGGCAGCCGATCGCCGGGCTTGAGCGCGCCGTTGGCGATCTCGGCGGCGACGGTATCGGCGAGCTTCAGATACTCGAACTTTGACATTATTGCACCGAGAGCAATGTTTTACTTGCACCGAGAAATGTATCGGATCATTTAAGGCCCATCAAGCCCGAGATTGCACTGAGAGGGGTGCAAGCAATCGGAACACAATGTGCAGCCGCCGTGAGCGGCGGTTGCGCCGGCGGCATCGCCTTGCCGCACGGAAGCCAACTGGAGAAGAACGATGACGATGATGTCCCAGACCGCAGGCCGACCTGCTTCCCACCACGAGTCGGGCGGATTTTTCCGCGTCCTCGGAAGCTGGGTGAACGTCGTCGTCACCTATTTCGCCCACCGCGAGGCCATCAAAACGCTCAGCGAACTGGACGACCGGGCGCTTCGCGACATCGGGATCGAGCGCAGCAGGATTGAATCGGCCGTGCGCGGTGGCCTCGATCCGGAGTTCCGGCGCATCAGGTGACGGGCCTGGATTGATCGCAATGCAATTCAACCGGCCCGGTCCATCGACCGGGCCAATTCTACTTTGCATGGGGTTGTTTTGCAGTTTTGTGTCCGGGCGCTGTTGGCGGCCTCAGTGCCGCACCACCAGCACGGAGCACTTGGCGTAGCGCACGACATGGCCGGCATTGGAGCCGAGGAAGTAGGTCCGCATCGCCGGCCGGTGCGAGGTCATCACGATCAGGTCGGCCTTGATCGCTCCGGCCTCTTCGAGGATCTCGTGATAGATGCCGCCCTGCCGCACCGCGGTGGAAATGCGCGATGCCTCGATGCCGGATTCGCGCGCGACGATCGAAAGCGCTTCCTGCGAGGTCGCCCGTTGCTGGGCATCGAAATCGGCCGGCACATATTCGGCCAGCATCACCGGCGTCATCGGCATTACATTGAGCAGGCGCACCGAGCCGTGCCAGGTCTGCGCCAGCGTCGCGGCGGTCGCGATCGCGGGTTTCGTCAGGTCGGTATCGGTCAGATCGATCGGCACGAGAATCGACTTGAACATCTGCTCCTCCTGCGCGGGCCTCAATCGTCCGAGGCGTGCTTCAGCAATTTCGGGCTGGTGAAACGCACGAGCTTGCCGCGGCGGAACGCCACCTCGCTCCAATCGTCGATCGGGAAATCGATGATGGCAAGGCCCGCGGTCGGCAGATTGTCTTCGAGCGCCGTCTTCGCGGAGGCGTCGCCGCTGCCCGTGAGCATCAGCGCCAGCTCATGCATGCCGGGATTGTGGCCGATCAGCATCAGCCGCTTGGGATCGTTGACCTCGGCCATGCGGATGATCTTCAGGAGCCCCGCCGGCTCGGCGCCGTAGAGTTCATCGAGCAGTTCGACCTGCGGCTGCTGCGCCGGTTCCGCCTGCGCATCCTTCATCGCCTCGCCTGCGATTTCCCAGGTCTGGTGCGCCCGCACCGCCGTCGATACCAGAATCGCGTCCGGAACAGGCGGGTGCCGGCCGATCCAGTCGCCGATGACAGCGGCGTCCCGACGGCCGCGGTCGTCGAGGCGGCGATCGTGGTCGTGGCCCGAAGGCGCGTCGTGTTCGGTCTTGGCATGACGCAGCAGCATCAAACGGCGCATGGGCGGAATCTCGATTCGGTCTCAGTTTGGACTAATCTACAAGCTCATGGCTGGGACAAGGTGACAAGCGCCGCAGCGGTCCGTAAGAAAACGACATGGCTGAGACTTTCACAAGTGCGACCAACGGCCCTGACGGCGACGCGCCGTCGCGTTCGCGTCTTTCCTTCGACCTGGACGTCGATATCTGCGTGGTCGGGGCGGGGCTTGCCGGGCTTACGGTGGCGATAGAGGCCGCGCGCCTCGGCGCCAGTGTCGCCGTGCTCGAGGGCCGGCATGTCGGCTGGAACGCCTCGGGCCATCAACTTGGCACGGTAATGCCGGGATACAGCCTTCCGGTCGCCGAACTGATCGAGCGCGTCGGCCTCGATGATGCACGCGAACTATGGGCGCTGTCGAAACTGGGTGCCGATTATGTTCGCGCCGCCGCTACCGAGGAGGCCATGCCCGGCATTGCGCTGAGCGAGGGCGCGCTGGAAGTTTCCAATGTCGACGCCGGGGAAACGCTGATCAGCCGCCTGCAGACGCTGGGCGAGGATTTCGAGACCGAAGTCGAGGGATGGCAGGTCGACCGCGTGCGCGAACAACTCGGCACCGGACGGTATTTCCACGGGATCCACTATCCGCGCGCGTTCCAGATCGACGGCCGCAAATACATCCATGGCCTGGCCGATCAGGCGAGGCGGGCAGGGGCGCGCATCTTCGAGGACACGCCTGTCGTCAGCATCGACTCGTCAGGCATTCGCAAGCGGATCGTGACGCCGTCGGCGCGGCTGCGCGCTTCCCATATCGTGCTGGCCGGCAACGTTCATCTCGGCGCGCCGCTGCGACGCCTGTCGGACACGCTGCTGCCGGTCTGGCGCTATGCAGGGGTGACCGAGCCGCTCGGCGAGCGCCTTGGCGAGGTGATTGCCTTTCGGGGCTCCGTGGCCGACAGCGACGGCGTCGATCATTTCCGGATCGTCGGCGGCGACCGGCTGATGTGGGCGAGCCCGGAGACGACGTGGGAGGCGCGGCCGCGGCGCTTCGGCGCGGCCATTGCGCGCCGCATCGCGACCATCTACCCGCGGCTCGGTCCGGTCTCGGTCACTGATGTGTTCGGCGGCGCGGTCGGGGTGACCGTGCACGGCATGCCGCAGATCGGACAGTTGCGCAAAGGCCTGTGGGTCGCGAGCGGCTTCGGCCGTCAGGGGCTGAATACGTCGGCGATGGCGGGGCAACTGATCGCTCGCAGCATCCTCTGGGGCGATGACCGCTGGCGGCTGTTTTCACCGTTCGAACTGGTCTGGGCCGGAGGCGCAACCGGCCGCGTCGCCGGGCATCTGATCGGCCTGTGGGGACGCGGCAGCTCCGCCGCGGCGGGGGCGCTGGCCCGTTACCGTGAAGGTGCGCGGTCGCGGGACCGAATCCGCGAGGCGCGACTGGCGGAAGCCAACCGGCAGGCCGGTGCAAGGGTTCCGCGTCAGCCCCAGTCGCCTGGCGGGCCGCGCCCGGTGCACCAGCAGCCTGTGGCGGCGCCGGAAACTGCGCCGGCGACCGTTCCCTCGCAAGAAAGTGAGAAAATTCGGAACGGATCCGTGTAACTTCGCTCCGCGCGGGCCGTACCTGATGGCGAACCGTTACGCCCGCCACCGCACGGAGACTTCCATGATCGACCGCCGTATCCTGCTCGCAACCGTCGCCGGCCTGTTCGGCCTTGCTGCCTTCCGCTGGCTGCGCACGACGCCGGCGCAGGCCGCCGGGAAATTCGAGATCGAAAAGACCGACGCCGAATGGCGCGCGCAGCTCACGCCGCAGCAATATGAAATCCTGCGCAAGCACGGCACCGAGCGGCCGGGGTCGAGCCCGCTGCTGAAGGAAAAGCGCAAGGGTATCTTCGCCTGCGCCGGCTGCGACCTGCCGCTGTTCTCCTCCGACACCAAATACGACAGCGGCACCGGCTGGCCGAGCTTCTGGAAGCCGCTCGACAATGCCATCGGCGAAACCAGGGACACGTCGTACGGGATGACGCGCACGGAAGTCCATTGCCGCCGCTGCGGCGGGCATATGGGCCATGTGTTCGAGGACGGGCCAAAGCCGACCGGCCTGCGCTACTGCATCGACGGGTTCGGGCTGGTGTTTCACCCGGCGGCTCCATCGGCTTCCTAGCCCTTTCGCGCCCGGCAATTGTTGCCCGCCCGGCAATTGTGCCCCGGTCCCCGGACCGGGGATTTTTCATTAAGATATTGATTTGTATTGATTTTGTGGATTGGCACGACGCTTGCGACATCTTCTCCCGACGCGGCCTGGGCTTCTCAAGACCGGCGAGCCGCCCGGATCGAATTTGGAGAAAATGTCATGGGTATCTTCGGCGCTCTTACCACCGCAGTCGGCGGTCTTCGGGCGAACTCCTACGCGCTGGAAAACGTCTCGGGCAACATCGCCAACTCGCAGACCACGGCGTTCAAGCGCGTCGATACCTCTTTCCTCGATCTCATTCCACAGACCTCATCAACCGCACAACTCGCCGGTGGCGTGACCACGCAATCCCGTTCCACCAACTCGGTGCAGGGCGACGTGCAGACAGCCTCGGTCGCGACCTTCATGGCGATCAACGGCAACGGCTTCTTCGCGGTGCAAAAGCCCGGCAACTTCACCGACGGCTCGCCGGTTTTCGACGGCGTCGACCGTTTCACCCGCCGCGGCGACTTCCAGATCGACAAGAGCGGCTATCTCGTCAACGGCGCCGGCTATTATCTGCAGGGCGTTCCGATCGATCCGACCACCGGCAATCCTTCCGGCAGTTCGCCGCAGGTCCTCAGGTTCCAGAACGACTTCCTGCCGGCGCAGGAAACCACCCGTATCGACTATCGCGCCAACCTCGCCAGCTATCCGCTGACGACCAAGCATGACGTTTCCGTTCCCGGATCGGAATTGATCGCGCCCGGCTCGTACACTTCGGGATACAATCCGCTGGTCGTCGGTACGCCGCCGGCACCCTATACCGACGCCTACACCCAGGGCACCATCCAGAACAACAAGGACACGCCGTCGGTGGCGAACGGGTCCGCGACCCTGCTCAGCGGCGCAGCCGGCACCGACTCGATCTCCGCCAACTTCATCGCGGGCGACACCATCACGGTCAACGGCCAGATCATTACCTTCATGGCGTCGGGCGCCGCCGGCAACAACCAGATCAACGTCGATGACAGCATCGCAACCTTGCTGGGCAAGATCGACGCGCTCACGGGCACGGCAATCCCGTCCTCGATCACGGCCGGCTCGATCACGCTGCATTCCGGCACGGCCTCCAATCTGTCGGTGACGAGCAACAACACCACGGCGTTCGCCGCGCTCGGCTTCACCGGCACCGCGACGGCGACGCGCGGCGGCGGCGGCACGATCGGTACCGGCCAGGTGATCGGCAACGATATCTCGACGTTCCTCAACGAATCGGTGGCGGGCGGTGCGGTCACGACCTACGACGTGTCGGGTGCGCCGGTGAACCTGCAGTTCCGCTGGGCCAAGACCGACTCCGCCTCGCTCGGCCCCGGCCATACCGATACCTGGAACCTGTTCTATCAGGTCAATCCCAACGCGACCGGCACCCAGGTCGCCTGGCAGAACGTCAACACCAACTTCACCTTCTCGGCTTCGGGCCAGATGTCGCCGGCGATACCGAACATCACGCTCGCCAATGCGGTCGTCAACGGCGTTTCGCTCGGCAGCCCCGTCATCAACTTCGGCACCGGCGGCGTCACCCAGTTTGCCGACGCCAACGGCAACGTTCAGGTCAACCAGATTCAGCAGGATGGCTTCCCGGCCGGCCAGTTGCAGTCCGTCAGTGTCGGCACCAACGGCCGCATCGTCGGCAACTACTCCAACGGCCGCAACCTCGACCTCGCGGAAATCTCGGTGGCGACCTTCAACGGCACCAACTTCCTCAAGCGCGTCAACGGCGGTGCGTTCGAGGTCACCGACGCATCCGGCCAGGCGCTGTACGGCAAGGCCGGAACCATCGTCGGCTCGTCGCTGGAAGGATCCAACACCGATATCGCCGACGAGTTCACCAAGCTGATCGTTACCCAGCAGGCCTACTCGGCGAATACCAAGGTCATCACGACTTCCAACACGATGGTGCAGGATCTCCTGAACGTGCTGCGCTGACTTCCGGTCGCGATGTTCGCGATGCGATTTGAGATGGACAATTAGTCATGGGTTTGAGCCAAGCTCTCTCGACCGCGATGTCAGGCCTGCGCGCGACGCAGGCCGCGATCTCGCTGGTCGGATCGAACGTCGCCAACGCGGAAACGCCGGGCTACGTCAGAAAGTCGGTGATCCAGGTCGCCGGCATGACCGGCGACTACGGGTCGAGCGTTCTCCTCAACGGTGTCGACCGGCAGCTCGATCAGTATCTGCAGACGCAGTTGCGCACGGAAACATCGGGCGCCGCCTATGCCGATATCCGCGCGACCTTTCTCGCCAATCTGCAGAACGTCTACGGAAATCCGGGCGAAACCGGCACCATCGAGGATTCGTTCAACAAGCTGCTGACCGCCTTCCAGGGCCTGTCGACCAGCCCGGACTCGCAGTCGGCGCGGATCGGCGCGGTCGCCGCCGCGCAGACCATGGCGGAAACGCTCAACGCGATGACCCAGGGCATCCAGAACCTTCGCGCCAACGCCGAGATGGGGATCAATGATTCCATCGTCACGGCGAACAATGCGATGGCGCAGATCGCCTTCATCAACAACCAGCTCCAGAACAACGGCAAGACCGACGCGGCGACGGCGTCGCTGCTGGACCAGCGCGATCAGTACATCACGCAGTTGTCGGCACTGGTTGACATCCGGACCGTCGTCAACGACCTCAATCAGGTGACGGTGTTCACGAACTCCGGCGTGCAGCTCGTGGGGACGGAGGCAGCGCAACTGACCTTCAACCCGCAGGGCACGATGACGCCCAACACCCTGTACAATCCGACCGATCCGACCAAGAGCAACGTCGGCACCATCACCATCAATTTTCCGCATGGCGGCAGCTACGACCTGGTGTCCACCAACTCGATCAGGTCAGGCAAGATTGCCGCCTTTCTTGAATTGCGCGATGTCACGCTGGTCAAGGCGCAGGCGCAGGTCGACCAGTTTGCGGCGTCGATGGCGAGCGCGCTGTCGGACAAGACGACGGCCGGCACGGAGGCTCCCGCCTCGGTGCTGCCGCAGGCCGGCTACGACCTCGACCTCGCGGGGCTGCAGTCCGGCAACGTCATTCACCTCACCTACAAGGACAACACTACCGGCGTCACGCACAATCTCTCGATCGTGCGCGTCGATGATCCGAGCGTGCTGCCGCTGAGCAACACGACGACGCTCGATCCGAACGACGAAGTCCTCGGCATAAACTTTTCCGGCGGCATGAGCTCGGTCCTTTCGCAACTGAACGCGGCGCTCGGGACGAGCGCGAACCTTCAGTTCTCGAATCCGTCCGGCTCGACGCTGCGCGTTCTCGACGACGGCGCGCCGAACCGCTCGGACGTCCTCGCTGCGTCGGTCACCACGACGACGTCGTCGCTCACCGGCGGCAGTGCAGAGCTCCCGTTGTTCACCGACAATGGCGGGCTATATAGCGGTGCGATTACCGCCAACGGCTCACAGCAGATCGGCCTCGCCGGGCGCATCAGCGTCAATCTCGGACTGCTCGGCGACCCCTCGCGCACCATCGTGTTCTCGACCAGCCCGTTGACGGCGGCCGGCGACACCACGCGCGCCAACTTCATTCTCGACCAGCTGCAGAACGGCAGTTATCGGTATTCGCCGCAGACCGGTATCGGCACCACCGGCGCTCCGTTCACCGGCACGCTGACCAATTTTGCCAAGCAGTTCCTCAGCCAGCAGGGCGAAGCGGCAACCGCGGCCAAGCAACTCTCCGACGGCCAGTCGGTGGTGCTGAACACCCTGCAGAAAAAGGTAACGGATGCCTCGGGCGTCAATATCGACGACGAGATGGCGCATCTGCTGGCGCTGCAGAATGCCTACGCCGCCAACGCGCGCGTTATGTCGTCCATCAAGCAGATGTACGACACGCTGATCCAGGCCATGTGAGGTTTTCATGTCTATCGACGGCGTTAACGGCAGGACATCCTACATCGGGATGTCGATCATCAACCTGAGGAATCAGCTCAATGACCTGACCCAGCAGCTTGCCAGCGGCAGGGTTTCGACGACCTATGCCGGGCAGGGCGCCAATCGCGGGTTCGCGCTCAGCCTGCGCGCCCAGGTCAGCAGCTTCGATGCCTTCAAGGACACCGCCACCAACGTCAATACGCGGCTCAACGTCGTCAACCTGGCGCTGCAGGGAATGGTCGATATCGGCAAGTCGGTCAAGAGTGCGGCCAGCACATCGACCATCGTGCTCAACGACAGCGGTCAGACCTCCGGCCAGATCACCGCCCAGGCGGCGTTCTCCAATGCGATTGCGCTGCTCAACAGCCAGTCGGGCGATCGCTATCTGTTTTCCGGCCGCACCACCGACAGTGCTGCGACGGTGCCGGCCGACGTCATGCTCGACGGTATCGGGACGCAGGCTGGGCTCAAGCAATTGATCAACGAGCGGCTCCAGGCCGATCAAGGCGTCGGCAACATGGCCCATCTCACCGTCTCGTCGCCGCCGCTCACGACGACCGTCACCAGTCTCGCCGAGGACGGTTCGTCGTTTGGATTGAAGCTCGGCGCGGTCACCTCGTCGCTGACCGGCGCGACCGTGACGCAGCCGACCGGCACGCCGCCGGCGGTGACCGTCGATCTCGGCGCGGTCAACCCGAACGACGGGGACAAGATATCGTTCAACTTCAATCTGCCCGACGGCACCAGCGAGCAGATCACGTTGACGGCGACCACGACCAGTCCGCCGCCCGAGGGTTCGTTCCTGATCGGCGCCGATACGGCGGCGACGACGTCGAACCTGCAGGCTGCATTGACATCCTCGGTCCAGACGCTGAGCGACACCGCGCTCGTCGCCGCTTCGGCGATCGCCGCTTCCAACAACTTCTTCAATCCGTCGGCGACGGTCGTCGGCAGCGCCGTCAACAACCAGGATACCGTGCCGGCGCCGATCAGCGGCGCCACGCTGCTTTCAGGCGCCGCCGGGACGGATTCGCTGGCCGCAAGCTTTGCGGCGGGCGATACCATCACGGTCAACGGCACGCCGATCACGTTCGTGGCCTCCGGCGCGACCGGCAACCAACTCAATATCACCGACAGCGTCCAGACCCTTCTGGCGAAGATCGATTCGATCACCGGGACGGGAACGCCGTCGACGGTGACGGGCGGCGCGATCGCCTTGCACGGCGGCGACGGCGACAGCCTGACGATATCGAGTTCAAACGCAGCGGCCTTCGCCGCGCTCGGCTTCAGCGGCACCGCGAGCGCGAACCCGGCGCCGTTGCGCGTCGACGGCCCGCCGTTTGCAACCGCCACCAACCTGATCGGCGGCACGTCCGCCAACACCGTGTCGTGGTATACCGGCGAAGTGGGGACCGACTCGCCGCGCGGCACCGCGATCGCGCGCGTCGATCAGTCGGTCACGGTGCAGTATGGCGCGCGCGCCAACGAGCAGGCGCTGCGGTACCAGTTGCAGAACATTGCCGTGTATGCCGCAGTCACCACCAACGCGAACAACCCCAATTCAAGGGCGCAGGTAAACGCGCTGCAGCAGCGCATTTCGGCAAACCTTGCGCCGCAGAACGGGCAGCAACAGATTCAGGACATGCAGGCGGAGTTTGCCGGCGCACAGAGCGCGATCAAGGCGGCGACCGATCGGCAGACCCAGCTCAAGGGAATGGCGCAGACCATGCTCGACCAGATCGAGGGCATCAATCAGGACGAGGTGGCGACCAAGATCCTGGCGCTGCAGACCAGTCTGCAGGCCTCGTATCAAACGACGTCGATGCTCTACCAGACCACGCTGACCAATTTCCTGCCGATCTGATCGGCAAGCCCGGGAATCCATCGGCATAGCAAAAAGGCCTCCTTGCGGAGGCCTTGCGATTTGGCGCCGCAGCGATCGTCAGGCGGACTTGCGATCGGGTTCGGCGGATGGTTGTTGCTGCCGGGCGTTTTCGAGGATCTGCTCCTCATGGCCGATCAGCTTCCTGGATTCCTTCAGCGCGTGATAGAGATCACCGTTCAGGATGTAGTTGTTGATCCCTTCGATGAAGGGCCACGCGCTCGGCATCGCGGTCAGGATGTCGCGCACGAGGGTGAAATAGGTTGGGTGGTGGGCCATCGGATCCGGCGACAGGTACATCAGCTGCACGGCCAGATAGACCAGCTTGGCCGGCGTATCCGCGGTCGCGGGCGTCAGGATGTCCTTTTCACGCAGGATCGGAATCCGGTCGCCATCGATCAGGAGCCTGGCGCGCTGATCGGTGTTGGTGACGACGCAGGCGCCGATGATGATTCGCTCGTGCGGCTTGAGCTCGACTTTCAAGGCCATGCCTGTTCTCCCGTTATTCGCTCGAGTTCTCGGTGCCCGCCGGCAGACCCGCATCCTTTCTGATGATGGTTAACCAATCGTGAAGGTGCGAGTTGTGCCCGTTTCATGGGGCTTTTTCACATGCATCCCGTAGGAACACGGGGTGAGTGGCGCGCACGTCGTTAATTTCAAGTTCACCGTCTTTGTGAGCGGCGCATCCGGTCGGATTCATTCTTTCTTAGAGACTTGATTTCAGAGTGAGCCGTCGCCCGATCGAAAGGTTGGGACTGTGGCTCGTTTATTTCACACCAGAAAGGTATGAAACATGTCCGGTATCGTTCTCTCTGCCTCGGTTCGCCAGAACCTCCTTTCGCTGCAGTCGACTGCCGAACTGCTGGCGACCACCCAGAACCGTCTGTCGACCGGCAAGAAGGTCAACACGGCTCTCGATAACCCCACCAACTATTTCACCGCCGCCGCGCTCGATAACCGCGCCAGCGACATCAACAATCTGCTCGACAGCATCGGCAACGGCGTGCAGGTGCTGCAGGCGGCCAACACCGGCATCACTTCGCTGCAGAAGCTGGTCGACAGCGCCAAGTCCGTCGCCACCCAGGCGCTGCAGGCGACCGTCGGCTACTCCGCCAAGTCGAGCGTCAGCGTCACCATCAACGGCGCCACGGCGAGCAACCTGCTCG
>JAFAGM010000149.1 GCA_023422775.1 Pseudomonadota bacterium | reverse complement strand
TGGCAGGTGAACGCGAACGCGGCGGACGCGAACGGAGCAGGGATCGCGAGGAGCGCGACAGCGAGTTCGTCGACAAGCTCGTCCACATCAATCGCGTGGCGAAGGTCGTCAAGGGCGGCAAGCGCTTTGGCTTTGCGGCGCTGGTCGTGATCGGCGACCAGAAGGGCCGGGTCGGTTTCGGCCACGGCAAGGCGCGCGAAGTTCCGGAGGCGATCCGCAAGGCGACCGAGTCGGCCAAGCGCAACCTGACGCGCGTCGCGCTGCGCGAAGGCCGCACGCTGCATCACGACATCGCCGGCCGTCACGGCGCGGGCCGCGTCTACCTGCGCGCGGCTCCGGCCGGTACCGGCATCATCGCCGGCGGCCCGATGCGCGCGGTGTTCGAAACGCTCGGTATCCAGGACGTAGTGGCGAAGTCGATCGGCTCGTCGAATCCCTACAACATGGTTCGCGCCACCTTCGACGCGCTGAAGCATCAGGATTCGCCGCGTTCGGTGGCGGCACGCCGCAACATCAAGGTATCGACGCTGCAGTCGCGCCGCGTCGGCGGCGACGCCGAACTGGTGGCTGAATAACCGGCGCGATCTCGTTAAGCGCTATTTGGAGTTAAGACGATGGCCAAGGCCGCAAAGACGATCAAGGTCGAGCAGACCGGCAGCGCAATCCGCCGCCACCACTCGCAGCGTTCGACGCTGATCGGCCTCAAGCTCAACAAGATCGGCCGGGTTGCCGAACTTCAGGACACCCCTGAGGTTCGCGGCATGATCAGCAAGGTCCAGCATCTCGTCCGCGTCGTCGGCGAGTAGGCAGTAGATAAGGAGAGAGCCTGATCCCGAAAAGTGGGGACCGGTTTTCGGTCAAGATCAGGCTCAAAAGATAAGGATGCTAACGATGAAGCTCAGCGATATCGCCGACAACGCCGGCTCGCGCAAGAAGCGCATGCGTGTCGGTCGTGGCATCGGTTCGGGCAAGGGCAAGACTTCGGGCCGCGGCGGCAAGGGCCAGACCGCGCGTTCGGGCGTGCGCATCAAGGGCTTCGAGGGCGGCCAGATGCCGCTGCATCGCCGCCTGCCGAAGCGCGGCTTCAACAACATCTTCCGGCTCGATTTCGCAGAGATCAACCTCGACCGGCTGCAGCAGGCGGTCGACGCCAAGCTGGTGGACGTCAAGGAAACCGTCACCGTCGAATCGCTGGTCAAGTCGGGCGTGATCCGTCGCGCCAAGGACGGCCTGCGGCTGCTCGGCCGCGGCGAACTCAAGGCGAAGCTCGCCATCGAAGTGCACGGCGCCTCCAAGTCCGCGGTCGCGGCGGTCGAGAAGGCCGGCGGCACGGTGAAGATCCTGGCCCCGGCCAAGAAGGAAGAAGGCGAGGCGGCGTAACATCTGCGTCATCGCCCGTTTTGTCGCGGGCCATCCGCACGATGAAACGATGGACTTATCGAAGCCGAGCACCAAATAATGTCCGGCGTCTGCCGACCGCCCCGCCGGGGGCGTCGGCCTGAGGGGCGGCGGGAGAAAGCCTGAACATGGTCTCAGCAGCAGAACAACTTGCGGCAAACCTCAATTTCGGCGCTCTGGCGAAGGCCGACGAACTGAAGAAGCGCATCTGGTTCACGCTGGGTGCGCTGCTTGTTTATCGGCTCGGCACCTATATCCCGCTGCCCGGCATCGATCCCGCGATCTGGGAGCAGGTGTTCAGGTCGCAGGCCGGCGGCATCCTCGGCATGTTCAACATGTTCGCCGGCGGCGGCATCGACCGCATGGCGATCTTCGCGCTGAACATCATGCCGTACATCTCGGCATCGATCATCATCCAGCTCCTGACGACCGTATCGCCCAAGCTCGAAGCGCTGAAGAAGGAAGGCGAGGCGGGCCGCAAGACGCTGAACCAGTACACCCGTTATCTCACGGTGATCCTGGCCACGTTCCAGGCCTACGGCATCGCGGTCGGCCTGCAGGGCGCAGGCAACGTGGTCAGCGAGCCCGGGATGTTCTTCCTGATCTCCACCACGGTCACGCTGACCGGCGGCACCATGTTCCTGATGTGGCTCGGCGAGCAGATCACCTCGCGCGGCATCGGCAACGGCATTTCGCTGATCATCCTGGCGGGCATTGTCGCCGAGCTGCCTTCGGCGCTCGCCAACATGCTGGAACTGGGGCGCCAGGGCGCGCTCTCGACCGGCCTGATCCTGATCGTGATCGTGATGGCGGTCGCCGTGATCGCCTTCATCGTGTTCATGGAGCGCGCGCAGCGGCGGCTCCTGATCCAGTATCCGAAGCGCCAGGTCGGCAACAAGATGTTCGAGGGCCAGTCCTCGCATCTGCCGCTCAAGCTCAACACCTCGGGCGTGATCCCGCCGATCTTCGCCTCGTCGCTGCTGCTGCTGCCGGCTACCGTTGCGAACTTCAACGCCGGCAGGGGGCCCGAATGGTTCCAGTGGCTCAACACGCAGCTGAGCCACGGCCGTCCGCTGTTCCTGGTGCTCTATCTGTCGCTGATCGTGTTCTTCGCCTTCTTCTACACCGCGATCGTGTTCAACCCGACCGAGACGGCCGACAATCTGAAGAAGCATGGCGGCTTCATCCCCGGCATCCGTCCGGGCGAGCGCACCGCCGAATATATCGACTATGTGCTGTCGCGCGTCACGGTGCTGGGTGCGGTCTACCTGGCGATCGTGTGTCTCATTCCAGAAATTCTGATCTCCTACGCCTCGGTGCCGTTCTACTTCGGCGGCACCTCGCTTCTGATCGTGGTCAGCGTCACGATGGATACGGTGGCGCAGGTGCAAGGCTATCTGCTGGCCCATCAGTACGAGGGGCTGATCAGGAAGTCCAAGCTAAGGGGCCGCCGCCGCTGACCGGCGGGAGGCAGCGGCCTGAAATCAAAACCAGGGTGTGCGGCGTCCCGCTCACCAAGCCGGGGGGCGAATAATCATGAGATTGATCCTTTTGGGTCCACCAGGCGCGGGCAAGGGGACCCAGGCACAGCGGCTGGTCCAGAAGCACGGCATCGTCCAGCTCTCGACCGGCGAGATGCTGCGCGCGGCGGTTGCGGCCCAGACCCCGGTCGGCCTGCAGGCCAAGGACATCATGGCCAGCGGCTCGCTGGTGCCGGATGAGATCGTGATCGGAATCATCTCCGACCGGCTCGACCAGCCCGACATGAAGAACGGCTTCATTCTCGACGGCTTTCCGCGCACGGTGCCGCAGGCGGCTGCGCTCGACGAACTGCTGAAGAAGAAGCACATCAAGCTCGACGCCGTGGTCGAACTGCGCGTCAACGAGAGCGCGCTGCTGGATCGCGTCGAGACACGCGTCGCCGAGATGAGGGCCCGTGGCGAGGAGGTCCGAATCGACGATACCCCGGAAGTGCTGTCGAAACGGCTTGCCAACTACCGTACGTTGACGGAGCCGCTCATTCACTATTATTCCGAGCGGCGGAAGCTGCTCACGGTCGACGGCATGATGACGATCGAGCACGTCACCCGCGAGATCAACCGCATCCTGTCCGCGATCGGGGCGGTGGAACCCAAGGATGCGAAGGAGGGCGCCAAGGGGGCGGCCAAAACCGCCGCACCCGCCAGGAAGGCCACCAAGGCCGTTCGCAAGACCGCCCGTCCGGCCGGCAAAAAGGCCGCCAAAACCGCCCGGAAGGCTACCAAAGCCGCCCGCAAGGCCGGAAAAGCGACTTCCGGGGGCGTCAGGAAGGCAAGCAAGAAGGCGGGCCGGAAGGCCGTTTCCGCGGCCAGGGGCAGGAAGGCCGGAAGGGCCGGGAAGGCGGCAAAAAGGACCGTCGGCAAGGCCTCGAAAAAGGTCACGAAAAAGCGAGCTAAACGATAGAGGCGGTTGACGAAACCGAGTTGAATCCTTTAATAAGCCCCGCATCCAAGTCGGATAGTTTTATGACGATGCCGGGCCCCGAAGAAGATGAGGGGAAGGGCGTCGTGTTCGCGTTTGCGGACACCAGCCCGAGTTAGCAATAAACATGATCCGGTCCATGAGGGATCGGCGACAGGAGAGAAGTCCGTGGCCCGTATTGCCGGCGTGAATATTCCGACCAACAAGCGCGTTCTGATCGCGCTCCAGTACATTCATGGCATCGGCCAGAAGAACGCGGCCGAGATCATCGAAAAGGTCAAGATCCCCGTGGATCGTCGCGTCAGCCAGCTGAGCGACCAGGAAGTCCTGCAGATCCGCGAAGTGATCGACCGCGACTATCTGGTCGAGGGCGACCTCCGCCGCGAGACCGGCATCAACATCAAGCGTCTGATGGACCTCGGCTGCTATCGCGGCCTGCGCCATCGTCGCGGCCTGCCGGTGCGCGGCCAGCGCACGCACACCAATGCGCGCACGCGCAAGGGGCCGGCCAAGTCGATCGCCGGCAAGAAGAAGTAATTGGCGAGTAGCGAATGGCGAGTTGCGAGCAGGGCTGACCCCTGCTCGCTATTCGCCACTCACCATTCGTTCTTTGAGGTGTAGCCGCTGGCACTACGGCGGCGTTTGAGATCACAGGAAAGGTTTTTGTTAATGGGCAAGGAAGCCACCCGCGTACGCCGCCGCGAACGCAAGAACATCGCATCCGGCATCGCGCACGTGAATTCGTCGTTCAACAACACGACCATCACCATCACCGACGCGCAGGGCAACACCATTGCCTGGTCGTCGGCCGGCACGATGGGCTTCAAGGGCTCGCGCAAGTCGACCCCCTATGCCGCGCAGGTTGCCGCGGAAGACGTTTCCAAGAAGGCGCAGGAACACGGCATGCGCACGCTCGAAGTGGAAGTTGCAGGCCCCGGCTCGGGCCGTGAATCGGCGCTTCGCGCGCTGCAGGCGGCGGGCTTCACCGTCACGTCGATCCGTGACGTGACGACGATCCCGCACAATGGCTGCCGTCCGCGCAAGCGCCGACGGGTTTGATGTTTGGTCGCGGGACGGCTCGGCCGTCTCGCGATTGTTTTTTGAAATTTGACGGCGCGGACTGATCCGCGATCTCCAACGCCAGTGACCTGAAGGCAGGTCGACTGGCCGGTCCATGGACCCGAAGGGGTGACAAAGTGACGATCCAGAAAAATTGGCAAGAACTTATTCGACCGAACAAGCTGCAGGTAACGCCGGGCTCCGACGCGACCCGGTTTGCGACCGTCGTCGCCGAACCGCTCGAGCGCGGCTTCGGCCAGACGCTCGGTAACGCGCTGCGCCGCATCCTGCTGTCGTCGCTGCAGGGCGCCGCCGTGCAGTCGGTGCACATCGACGGCGTGCTGCACGAATTCTCCTCGATCGCCGGCGTTCGCGAGGACGTCACCGACATCGTGCTCAACATCAAGGATATCTCGATCAAGATGCAGGGCGAAGGCCCCAAGCGCATGGTCGTGAAGAAGTCGGGCCCGGGCGTCGTCACCGCCGGCGACATTCAGACCGTTGGCGATATCGTCGTGCTCAATCCCGAACTGCAGCTCTGCACGCTGGACGAGGGCGCGGAAATCCGCATGGAGTTTACGGTTGCCGCCGGCAAGGGCTACGTCGCCGCCGAGCGTAACCGTCCCGAGGATGCGCCGATCGGCCTGATCCCGGTCGACAGCCTGTTCTCGCCCGTGCGCAAGGTCTCCTAC